>NZ_QOVX01000036.1:0-23255 GCF_008365395.1 Neorhizobium sp. P12A
GTCGATCCGCTCGACTGGCTTTCCCAGACCTTGACCCGCATCGCGAAAGGCTGGCCAGTATCCGAGCTCGAGGCACTTATGCCATGGAACTTCAAGCCTGACGCCATCGGCTAACCGCTTACGATAGTTTGATGTGGGCAACCTGCAGCTTCGTGCGCTCGCCGCCTATCACAGCATAATCCTCGCTCCAATCGAATTGGAATGCTTCGCCTGGGCGGAAAGACAGAGGAACGAATATGCCGCGGCCAGCCGTCTGCTGCTCAACCCGCCACTCACGGGCGAACGCGGCGACCCGGCCATAGGAGCCGGTAAAACCCAGAGCCATCAGATCGGCATGAAGCTGCTTCAACGTTCGGCGCTGCTTGCGCGTTCTCCCGGCCTCGGTCTTCAGCCAGCCAGAGAGTTTGTCGGCGAACGGATCAAGCTTGCTCGGTCGTTCCGGTACCGTGAACGTCGGCTCGATCGTACCGGCACTCAAATACTTCGCGATGGTGTTGCGTGACAGCCCAGTACGCCGGCTGATCTCTCGGATCGATTGCTTCTCGCGCAGCGCCATCCGGCGGATGATGTTTAAAAGTCCCATGTGGATCACTCCGTTGCCCCCGCCGCTCACCGCGTTGGGGGAAGGTTCACATGGCTCAATTCTCAATGGAAATTATGCGCCTAACCGGCTCAGTTCTGCGTGGAAACCAACACCGGCCCCCTGCGTCAACCGCCCCACGACAAACGCTCTGCGTTTGCGTAGAATTCACCCGACAAATTCATATTGCCGCACCGGATGGCGAACCATCGCGTCGAGATCAATGCCGTCGAGAAGCCAGTGCAATTGCTCGACATCAAGTGACACCACAGCCTCCTGTCGCCGGGGCCAGCGGAACTTGTCTTCCGTCAAGGCTTTCAACACCAACACAAAGCCTGACCGATCAAAAAACAGCAATTTCATCCGGGTACGGCGGCGGTTGCAGAAGGCAAACACCGCCCGCTCGAACGGGTTGAGGCCCATAGACTGCTCGACCAAAATCGCGAGGCTGTTGATCCCGGCCCGGAAGTCGATCGGTTGCCGGTGAAGGTAAACCTTTACGTCAGCGGCCAGTCTGAACATTGCACAGCGCTCCGATCATCGCCGTCACCGCATACGCATCGCCGCATTCCAGCGTCACCTTCACGCCGTTCGGCAGTGACGCGCTCAGCCTGGCTGGTGAAGAGAGTTGGCCTGTTCCCACTGGCTCCGAAAGCCGGACGGAAGCTTTATCCCAATCATCCGGGCTCGACACGACCTCAGTCGACCCAATTGAACTGGAATAAACGCTGGCAAGGAAGCTGGCGAACTCGACAGCGCCTCCTGTTTCGCCTGCCGATGTTGGCGGATCCATTTCCAAAGAAGGTTCGCATTGATCCCATGGTCCAATGCAAGTTGCGCGACCGATGTGCCTGGCTGCAAACAACTTTCGATCAACCGTGCCTTCGACAGCCGATCAAAGCTCCGCCGCCCGTCCCGACCCACGAGCTTCACACGAAGTTTCTCATCCTCATTGGCCATAATATGGTGTCCACCTCTTTTCTGGTGCACACCTCATGCCTCACATCATTCAACGCCAAAAGGTGCCGCAAAATGCGCGCTTACCTTCGGGCTCCATCGGCGGCGGCGATCTCCACCAACCGTAACCTCGACACGATGCCGACCCGACCCAACGTGAGCGTCCGGCGAATGCATTTCTTCGTCTGCGAGGCGCGGTCTAGGACTTGCGGCTTAGCTCATCTGCCATGACGCGCTCGATCATCTCGGGATCGCATTGTTCATCGACCAAGAACTGCCGGATCCCTCCGGTCCATGTCCTGACATCCGCTAGGAACTCCTCGAGGCATTCGACGCCCCGGTCCGTGAAGCCGGTTGTGCCATCTTCGGTCCCGTTGTGGACGCGCACCATTTCGCCGTAGTCGATATTGTCCGAGTTGGCAGCGATCTCTTGGAGCAATTCGAGGTTTTCGCCGATCATGGCAGCGACGTTTTCGATCGTATAGATGTGCATCGAACGAGCCATCAGACAGCCTTTTGCAGCGTGGAATCTGCTGGGAGCATATTCCATGACAATAGGTCTTCAAGCCTGTCTACGGGGTAATCTTTGATCCGGGTCAGGACGTCTGTGAGATAGACCTGCGGATTGTGGCCATGGAGTTTAGCAGTCTCGATGATGGTCAGGATGTCTCCATGCCGGTAAACTAGCCGATTTGCGCCTGAAGCGCTAGAATTTTTCTAAGATTCTCGAGCAAAATAAGGATCTTAGCGGTCCGAGCAGACCGCATTGACCGCTGAACCATCGCAAACCTCCAGTTTGCACCATCGATTCAGATTCGTCGCAAAATTGGAATCCCTCGGAGAGTCGGACACGGCGCTCGCTAGTATAATGGATCGCTATTATATCACACCCTAAAAAGGCGGTCGCAAATCTAACTATTAGACGACGGTCTTACATATTACCAACGTTATCCTACCCACTTAGCTAGGTGGCGGAGCATGTCCAGGCCCTTCCGTGGCTAATTCACTCACTGCCAAGAGTGGTATTTCTGACCTAGAGATCTTCGACTTCCTCGAAATCCATGTCATCTTCGGCGAGCGGCGTAACTTGAAGATCCCCTAAATCAAGGCGCATAGGAACTATGTATTGAGATCTGATCGACTTTCCTTCCGGTCGAAGAACACGGATGCTCTTATCTTCCCTATGACACAGGATGTCCATCATCAAACCCTGTGATACGTTTATCTTAAGGGTATAAAGTCCAGGTAGGTAAACGATCGGCTTGTATTCAAATCTGATGGTATGGGCCCCCGGAGTGATCGTTACCGGCCCAAAATCGTCCTGCGATGAGTTGGGATGATAGGTAACCGGCTCCGCCGTCGGTTTGAACATGACATTAAACGCACATCCTTCATAAGTGCGATGCGTACTCACCGTGATCTCTATGGCCAAATACTCGCCGGGAGAAACCTGCTCGATCTCGAAACCATTGGCGTCAACACACCGAATTTGATCGATTGTCATTGCATCGTCGGCGTAGCCGACAATATTCTCTGTTGCTGTTACTGCGGCAACAGACACTTTTTCTGCCGCCCTCTTGGCCAGATCAGTCTCATAGGCGTCTAGAACGGATTTAGAATCGCCTTCGGCTTTGATTCTGCCCTTGTGAAGGTAAATTGCCCGGTTCGTCAAATATTCAACCGACAATCGCGAATGTGAAACCAGGATAAGAGAGGCACCGTTATTACGAATCTCGCTGATCTTCTTTCGACATTTAATTCGAAAATTTGAGTCACCTACGGCCAAAACCTCATCGACAATCAACAGTTGCGGATCAGTGAAGACAGCACATGCGAACCCTAGGCGCATTCGCATGCCGGTGGAATAAGTTCCAACGGGCGCGTGGATGCTCTCTCCCAACTCTGCGAAATCGACAACCTCATTGTACTGCGCACGAATATCGTCAGTCGATAACCCAAGCAGCGACATATTCAGATGAATGTTTTCTGAGCCGCTGAGCGCTGGCTCAAAACCGGCTCCAAGAGCAAGCATCGGGGCGATTTTACCCTTCACGTCGATGGTGCCCGAAGTGGGCGCGATCACACCCGCTATCAGTCGCAGCAGAGTAGTCTTCCCGCTGCCATTAGCTCCGACTAGGCCCAGCGACTCGCCCTTCTTAAGCTCAAGATTAATATTTTTCAGAGCCCAGAATTCTCCAACGCTAAGCGCGTTTGGATTCTCCTGTAGGCCCCAACCAACGAGGCTACGGATCCCGGAGGCGAAAGAGCGCTTCAAGCTTCGGGAGAACTTCTTGTTCAGGCCTTTGACAGCTACGACCACGTCTTCTGTCATCAACTGACTCCTACATGGATGCACAAGATCATTCTGCGCAATCTGCTCTTGAGCAATCTCATGAGATCCTCCTCAACCTGAGGCCTATCCAGTTGATCCCAAAATCCTGCCCACTCGCCAGGTTTTCCCTAAACATACGACAGAATGTTGCGCTACCGCAGAATTGGCATCGGATTCTCGATAGCACGGCTACTCCGCGTAAGGCCAAATTCGAAGCGCGAACCATAGCCATGACAGCCGCAATGTCCATCTTAATAAAGCGCTTTCCCGAAAATTCATGCGTAGTACAAGAAGGGCGTCACCTTCGCCGCCTTTTGACCCCTTGAATTGAGTGCTTTATAACCAGACGCTAGCAAATCGATGATGGCATGCTCCTAACGACACCTATGCGACCTTCTCCACATAAAGTAATAGCCACATGGATCTCCAGACTAGATGGTCAATCTTGTGCATTGAAGCATGGCTTTGACATAGCCGTTAAAGCATATTCGCAGGCTGTCAGGGCGATTTTACAGGTACAGCATGGACGAGCAGAGTTTTAAAATTGGCTCAATTAGGGCATGGAAATTTGTTTCGTGGGCCACACTGACCGCCATCGTTTTCATGGCAGTTTGGCCGTTGGAACTTTCTGCTGGCGATCCGTTCTCGATTGATGTAGGGCGTATTTTTGCATACGCCGTTCTCGCCCTTTCATTATCACTTGGCTACCCGCGCTCCCCCAAATTGTGTGCCGCATTGTCGTTTTCTGCGGCAGTCGTGGATGAATTTCTGCCGATTTTGCTTCTGTCCCATTCCTTCCGTTGGACAGATATGGCTGGGAAATTGATCGGGATATTACTCGGTCACGCGATCGGCTGGATATGGAACCAACGCCGGAATGAGGATCTGGAAACTTAGCTCGTTTCGCAAGGACACGTTCCTCGAACGGCCACCGGCCGGCGACTCCAATGGCGCCTCAGCGAGATGTGAAGATCTGCTGCTTCGGATTCGGTCGAAAATGCGAGCCGGATTATGAATATCCTACAATAAGGCTGGTAATCGCTTGAAGCGAGCGATCAGGCGCTGGTGCATCGGCAGAAGACGAAAGTAGGGGGCCGGCCAATTGAAATCATGAAACGGATTCGACGATTTTGATCGGCCGATCCACTTCAAGAACGCCGGGTGTATATATCCTTGGTCAATCGCTTGTTTGATATCAGCGATCCCGATAGCGCCGGCATCGATCGCTGCATTGACCGCGTCATAGAAGATTTTACCGTTGGTATTTGTCGGCTCCACCCAAGGCTGGCGATTCATGTCGGTAAAATGGATGAGACTAGTGCTGGCCTTGTCGTAGTATTCAAGCGCGTTCCATCGGAACGGCAACGTCTTCGCCTTTTCTCGATCGAGCATGTGCGAGAATTCATAAACCAGCGCGTTATAGTCGTATTTTCCGTCATCCAGATCGCGCATAAGCTTTTTCGCATCCCATCGAGCTTTAGCGCAATCAACGACGAACACACTATATTGGGGGCGGCGTCCGCGTTCCGGTGGCTGATCAGCATAGAGCAGCGAGACACCATCATCCATTTGCCAGTTCCACAACTCTGCAATGTCGGAAAAAACCAACATGTCCGCATCAAGATAGATCGCGCGGCCGCTGTAGTTGCAGATTTCAGGTATCATGAAGCGCGTAAAACTGAAGCCGGTCTTAGATTGAAGGCCCGGATTTTTGGGTACTGGCGCGACATAGTCGTTCAAATAGTGGATATCGACGGGTGAATTTGTATGGGAGGTAATGCTATGGGCCAGAACACGCGCACCGATCATCTGGTAGTCATCGGTGCCAACGAAAACCTGAATTGGATCCATTCCTGCTGCCCTATCGATCTGTCAGAAATTACCGAGTCGTTTTGATATGTTGCGCGAATGCCGCGATGCCCTTCTCCAAGCTGACCTTCGGTTCGTAACCCAAGAGCTTCTGTGCTCGCTTATTGTCAGCGAGTGCAAAGCGAACGTCACCTGGGCGAAAGTCGCCGGAAACCCTCAGGTTATCGCTTCGACTCCCCAGTTCGGCCAGTAAACACTCTGCGGCATAGCGTATGCTAGTGGCAACCCCACTTCCGACGTTTATCGGCTGTCCATCTACTCCGTTGGATGTCGCCGCTAAGATCAATGCGTTGACGATATCATCGACATAAACGAAATCTCTGACAATCTCACCATCCTCATAAATATTGAGCGTTAGACCTTGGAGTATCTGTTGGCCGAATATCGAAAGGACACCCGTATACGGGTTCTTTTCACTTTGGCCAGGGCCATAGACATTTTGAAACCGAAGAATGACTGGCTGAACGGACGTATTCTCCAGACCTTGCACGGAGATATATTCCTGCATCAACTTGGTAGAAGCATAAATGCTTGAGGGCCGAAGTGGAACATCCTCGGGCGTTGCGACTGGAGCCGCAGGCTTACCGAATTTGTCGTAAAGACCGAATATGCCTTTCCCCATTGCCTCACTGGTGCGCGGCTGGGGAACAAACAACTCGCCTGTTTCACTCATATATGCGCCTTCGCCATAAACAGCGCGGGAGGACGCCAGTACGAGACGCCGCGGCTTGCTGGGCAGCGCACGCAGGCCCTCTACAAGGTGTCCTGTACCCTTGATATTTACCTCGCAATAGCGGGAAATCTCATGGTAACTTTGCCCAGTGCCCGTTTCGGCTGCCAGATGAAATATCAGATCCGGATCATGCCGCCTAAGCACCTCTTGCAAGAAGAGTTCGTCGGATACCGACCCCTCTTCCACCACAACTCCGTCGAAACGCTTATCCGGGTCTGCGCCGTGCACCTGCGGATGAAAATTGTCCAGCGCGATAAGCGACCCTACACCCTGCTGCAACAACTGAGCCATCAGCCGCTTACCGATGAACCCCATTCCACCGGTAACGAGTATTGTTTTCTGCTTCACTTTGAAAAATCTCCTGGGCGCCGCCATGGACAAACACTTTAGGCGCCTGAGTATCAGGCCGCCTTTTCAGCGGCCAATTTTGCCTCATACTCTTTGATAGCTTTTGTGCGCAGACGCTTCGCTTCGTAGACTTCTTTGTGCGCGACAAAACCAAGACGCTTATCGTTGGTCTTGTGATAGCCATACCAAAACTTGCGCGCAACACCTGGCACCACACTCAGGTATTTCAGATCGGCAATCAACGAAGGACGGAAGTACCCGATATCGACTTCCTTCTTTATCTGATCGATTGTCAGTCGCTTTTCCTTAATCATACGATTGACTTCATTGAACCAGATATAGCCAAGCGGGTGGCCGCTATAAGTCCAAGGCTGCGTATAGACGTCGGTGTAATGAAGAAGGCAAGTACTCTGGTCCCAGTGCTCAAGCGAGTTCCACTCAAAAGGCACCCCGTACTTGACCTCATTCTCATTAAGAATGCAGAACTCGCTCATAAGCTGATCGTAATTATATTTTCCATCGTCGAAGCCCTGAATGATGTCTTCAATTTTCCAGTGGCAAGCGGCGCAGTCTATCAACATCACCGCGCATTGCTTTTTGCGGGCAGCCGGAGCCCCCTCCTTGGCTGTCGACGCCTCGGCATGCTTGACTTCTTGCTGAACGATTATCTTCGCACCGTCAAAGGGAATGTTCCACAAATCCCTTATGTCTCTCATGACGATCATGTCCGCATCCATATAGATCGCCTTGCCCTTATAACCATTCAGCGCCGGAATGGTAAAACGCGAGAACGAAAAGCCGGTACGCTGCCCATTGCGGGGGTCAGTCGGCGCCGGCACAGGCAAATCCAACATTCCGAACACTTCGACTTTCGCCGTTGTATGGCGCTTGATCGAGTATTCAAGGACATTCACGGCCAACATCTGAGATCTGTCGGTTCCCACAAATACACGAATTGTGTCGTCATCCAGACCGCGGGTGGCAAGGTCGTTAATTTCAGTTATGAAAGTAGGCATCTTGAATCCCTCTCCTGCATGGCCGTAGAGCCCTTCATATAATCCTATCCATACCCGATCAAACGGAATCGGCATCAAACGTGTCGCTTTTACTCAACTTTTTCACTTAGCATTGATTGAAAGGAAGTTGCCAACGCCGGCCAATATTCAAAAAACTAGATGTATTGTTTCGAAATTAGCCTCTGGATCTCCCGGCGCGTATTTTCCGCAACGCTACCATGCGCGAACACCCCGGACTTGAAGGCATCCAAGGCGCCTATGTTAGCATTGCCAGTCAAAGCGCGTTGAACAAAGCTCCTTAGGTCCTCATAGGATCTCGCGATTTCAAGCGGATCGAAAAGTGGCAACTCCAACGTGTTGCCGAAGACTATGACCGGCCGAGACAACTGCGCGGCGTCGACAGCGACTGTTGAAGGGGTGGTAATGACTGCCTGCGACGCCGATATAAGGTCGGCCGCAGTCACCTCCGAAAACTCAACGCGGTCTCGACGTAGCAAAAGCGTATTCTTCCGTTGCGAGATCAGGTCAGCGTTGGTTTGGAGCCAAGTGCCAGCCGGATGCGGTTTAATTACGAAGAATGCATCCCCGAACGCGGCCGTAAGCTGGTCGATATATGCGGTAAATCGATCGCGATAGCCATCCGCTTGATATCGATGCCAGTGTAAGTTCTCAAAGATGGATATGACAGGGAGCCCTTCCGAGTTGATCTCAGCCAACTGATCAGCAAACGCATCCGCATATGCCGATCGCTGTGGAATGAACCGACCAACGGGGATGCAGCGCGGAAGGATCTCGGGAGACGGGCCTACTGGCAGTTTGGCGATATCGCCATAGGTGAATATCGTTGAAGAGGCGATTTTCACATCCGTTGAATGACGATCATCAAAATACGTTAGGCCAGGGGCCTCAAGGCCATGCTGGAGGGTAATTGTCGGAATCCGTAAACGGCCAGCCTCCAAAGCAGCGGCGTGCACGAATTTGTGTGGCCGCAAAGACGTCTCTGCTCCGACAATCAACAACGAAGAGCCCGCTACGTCGAGCAACTCAAGATTTTCTTCATCCGTGTCGCCTGTAAGAAGACGCAGGCGAGCACCGGTATTTACAATATCTTGTACAATACTAGGCTGTTGCAGGTAGACGCTTTTTAGAACCGCAACATCCAGTTCGTAGTCCAAATCATCGGCGCGAGCTCCATCTGCGTCCCATAGCAGATCGACGATCGGTTGTAGCACATGGATGTCCTGCAAAAGATGAAAAAGGACGGTTATTCGCGGCGTTCGCGGAGATTGTACTCTTTCGGAATGGATCAGATCCATCCACTTCTGACCAGTGGCCCGAGCAGAGAATTGAAGGTCTAGAATAGACCTCGCCTTTTCAAGATCAGCTTTCGTCGCAGATTCATCACAAAGATATCGATCGAACCCTTTCTTCCAATCATCTATGACGATGCAACTTTTAAGCGGATCGAGAGACTTTAGGTTAGAAGCAATTACCGGAGTACCACAACTTAAAGCTAGAAGCGCACGGTTAGCGGATTTGCAGGCTGAAAAAGCATCCTCAATCTGAGGCATCACAAAAGCATCACTGGCCCTGACTGCCTCAAAGCACTTCTGTTGCGTCCAAGATTCAAATCGCGAGCGAAAAGGCAGCGGCTCGATCAATGCCTTATATGCGTCGGGGCGGCTACTCATGACAAGGAGTTCGAAGTCGACCTCCCGAGCCAGCTTGATGAGTTCCGGCGCGATAAGCGTGAGGGTCTGAATACCAGACTGAAAGCTATCAGAGCCGGCGTTGCCAAACCATATCAACTGCTTGCGGCGAATTGACTGGGGTTTCTGTGCATCGGCGCCGCGCGTTGGATGATCACCTGCAGAGAACTGCCGTTGACTAGCGAAAACAGATCGCCTGCCAATTTTTTGGCGGGCCTTCTCAACAAAAATCTTGGGGTTTCGGACCATTTCGCCAGTTATTTGCCGCACTCGAGATAGGCGGCCTTTTGCTTGCTTACGCCATCGAATATAGATCCGTCTAGCCCACGACAAACAAACCAGCAAAAGCGAACGCGGCCGCAAAAGACGGCGTAAAAAAATCTCTCGGCGAGCTTTCGCTGAATTAAGCACGCGAGTGCGCTCTATAAGCTCCTCTGTTTCCTCCTGATCAGGAATCACAACGATCGGGATTGCGTCTCCCAAGGACGATGATAACGCAATTTTAAGCTGCTCCGTCGGGACGGTAATCGCGCTTAAATATTGAGCTTGAGAGAGAACTGTGAAGCGACGCAATTCGCCTGTATTATTTCCATATTTAGGATGCGTCGCATAGTCACAGAGGTCAAGAATAACCTTTCGATTATACCGACTACTAAGCTCACGCATAATCGGGGTTAGAAACTGACCTATCGTCTTGATAAAGACGATGACATCATATTCTTTCAATACGTCTACTCTTATATCCGCAATAGCAAAATATGAACTCTCGAAGCCATTATCCAATAAATAGAAACTTGGATATAAGCCGCGATAGCGAAAGCTCGCGATATCAGGTCTGATGTCCGAAGATACCCACGCAATTTTCATAATAATTCCAGGCGAGACGTCCAAATTGACTGATTGAGTAGGCGCTGCAAGCCGGCGTTTAGCCATCAAGCATCAAGATATCTGCGACTTGCTTTTCTAGCATCGAGAGGGAGTAAGATGCCGTCAATCGATCCTGGATGTCACCCAAAAATCGGGAAGCTTCGGTATGTGGACCAGACATAAGCTCATAAATACGCTCTCCCCATAGCTCATTATCGAGCTGAGGCACCCCGGTTGCTGCACAAATCCGTGAATATACTGGACCTGTGGCGGGCACGGGCAAAATGCCGGCGCTTACATATTCTATAAATTTCGTATCTGCCTTGCAGTCATTGAAGCTATTCCTTTCGAGTGGCGCTAAACCAACCATCCAGTCGAGTTCCCGCATTCTCTGAAGAAAAGCTGAGTAGTCGGCAGTCGGCGCGATAGAACGGACCCTGTTACCGAACTTTTTCTGCAATAGCATGGGCATTTTGATCGACCCGAACGTCTCAAACGAGAGGTCGGGTATCCGGTTCAAAGCCGTCTCGATGGCAGGCAGGACCTGCTGCAGGTCTTCGGCGTGGCCAGCCGTTCCCATATAACCAAACAGCTTTTTGTTAGAAAGACCGCGCTTGATCGTATCCGGGATAGGACAATAAATTTCGCCCGCTACCATTTGGGGTCCGAATTTATACATTTCGAACCGACTTTTCAGCTGTTCGGTTGAAAGATATAAGCAATCGGCCGCCTCACAAAGAAGCCGCATATTTTGCTGCCGCGTTCGATCGTGATATCGGTCATACTTCGCCTTGCCGAGTGCCAGCGGCACATCAAACAAGTCGTCATCAAAATGTGTGATCAGAGGAATGCTAGCGGACCGGCAGTAGCTCGCGATTTGTTCCGCACCGATACCGCCAAATCTGCTTGCAACAACGATGGTGGGACGAAGCGCAGACAGCAATGCAGTCATATCTTGCGGACTGGCAATTGCCGACTCCTGAAAAATTGCAAGAGCTACATCTCCCTTTTCTCGCCGAGCGCGCAATGGTAGATCGAAACTAATCCGCTGCGTAGCGCCGGCACCATCTGCCATTATTATGACTTTGTGGCGCGCTTCATGGAAATGAGAATCGAATAGAAGGGAAGGAAACTGCGCAGTTGAGCGCGGGTCCTCGGGACGAAACAAGCGTGTGATGATATTGAGCATGAACCTCCCCATCATAGGTGGTAGCCGACTGCAGCCATGCATACCGATAGAAGCGCCCTACCGCAATTGATATCGGATGCGTTCTTCACAGAGTTCGAGGCGTGCAACAAAATGGGAGTAATTTGTATTTTTTGCTGGCGCAGTGATCAAAAGCTGAATATCGGTGACGCGGCAATTTTGCAGCGTCTCTGACAAGGAGACCCGTGCTGCCATTATGGGCGCCAAGTTCGCAGGTTCCAATCCCATGAATCTCCCATTCAAAGAATTCAAACTCACTGTTGCGCTGGCCTATCAACTGTTCCGGCCGCAACTTAAAGCAAAGTTTAACAGGTCGTTTCTGGGATATTTCTGGATCATATTCCCCATACTCGTTCTTACACTCGCGGCCTATGGCGCCCATCAATCGGGTATCATGTTCGCTCCGGACGTTACGCTTCCCTTCTTTGTTTTCTACATGATTGGTATCGTGGCTTGGCTGAATTTCGGGGAAGCTCTTATGCTAGCCACGCGATCGATCGAGGCATCGCGCTCGTTCATTGCACGTGTCCGCTTTCCTGTGCTGAGCATAGTTTTAAGCCAATTGTTTGCCATTCTTGTTGACGGGATAATCCGTGTCCTATTCGTCGCAGTCACTGCGCTTGCCTACGGAATTGGGCCGCTGAAAATCCTCTCGTGCTGCTTCGTTCTTTTATTCGGAACGGTATTCGGCGTCATGTTAGGTGCATTCATTGCGCCATTTACACTACTAGTCGAGGACGTGAAGCGTGCTTTTCAGTTGTTTCTGTCTTTCGGACTTCTGATAAGCCCTGTTTTTTTTCAACCCCGACCAGGAACGACCGCCGAGAAGATCTTGTATTTTCATCCAATAGCTCCGATTGCTTTGCCGGCACGTAAGTTAATGTCCGGCGCGTCGCTTGATATGCCGCTTGCAATTGCCTTTGTCTTTATCGTGCTCGTGTTGCTCGTAGTCTCGCTGCGGTTCTTCGTTAAAGCCAAACCGCTTATAGTTGAGCGGATGCTGTTGGGAGGACGATGAGTGCAAGATGATATCGTCGTCCGCGTTCAGCAGCTAAACAAAAAATTCAATCGCGACCTTAAGCGCTCTTTCGCCTCGGGTGTGCGAGCCCTGATTTGCCATCCCTTTGGTCACCATGAAGGGCAGCTCAGCCCTGGCGAATTCTGGGCATTACGAAATATCAATTTGGAGCTTTCACGAGGAGAGGCACTAGGGCTTGTTGGCAATAACGGAAGTGGCAAGACGACGCTGCTCCGTTTGATAGCCGGCCTCATCAACCCCACCTCGGGCATCATCAAAACCACAGGTAAGATTGCCCCAATGCTGGCCCTCGGCGCCGGTTTCGAACCAGGCCTAAGCGGCGCGCAGAACATCTATCTCAACATGTCACTCCTCGGCATGACAACCGACGAAATTCGCGCTCGCTACGATGAGGTCGTTGATTTCGCTGAGATCGGACAGAGCATCAGTGCCCCACTGGGGACCTACTCGACCGGTATGCGCATGCGATTGGGCTTCGCTTGTGCGGTCCATACCGATCCGCAGCTCCTGATAGTAGACGAAGTGCTCGCTGTTGGAGATGCAAATTTTAGGGTCAAATGCCGAAACAAAATTAATGATATACGCAGAAGCGGGGCCTCGCTTATACTCGTTTCGCATTCTCGCCTGTCGATAGAATACCTCGCTGACCGAGCCATCTACCTGCGAGCGGGACAGATAGAAGCCCAAGGCGATGTCAACGATGTGCTTGATGCCTACGACAGTGACCAGGCACGCCAAATGGCTGCTCAGAATGTCACCTTTCTGACGGCGCCGCGCGTGTCAACCAAACAGGTAACAATCGATGAAATTCGCCTGTTAAGCGGTAGCGATGATCATGAAATCGAGCAACTGTATGCTGGAGAGGACCTGACTATCGAGATTACTGTTACCACGGAAGAAGACGTCGAAGAATGTTCTTTCAACGTAGTGTTCGAGGCCAACAGTCAGACATCCCACTATCACCCTAACTCAACTCGGGATGAAAAGGGGTGGGTGACGATCAGCAAGGGTACACACACCGTCCGCCTGCATTATGTGCCGGTCATTTTCCTGCCGGGCACTTATGCCCTCAAGATAAGTGTCACTCAGGGCAGAGGCGACGTCAGGTGCCAGAATGAAGATATGAGCATTAAAATCCTAAAGCCACTACGCAAGACGATACGGGCGCAATACATCCCTCCACTAAGCATTGACTTGGCCGGACTGCAGGAGACTGAAGTACGGGGCAATGTCTATTTTGAAGGTGCGGAAGATCTGTAATGAGCTGTAAGAGTAAACCTCCGGGCTCCTCGGTGCAGCTCGTCGTATTTCATGTCGACAGCGGCAAAGATGTAGTAGACAAGACAAAATACGGTCAGTTCCGTACAAAGGATTATCACCGGATGATAGCTCGCATGTGGGCTTCGTTTCGGCGGCACCATCCTGGTGCGACACTGACAATTCTGACCGATATGAAGACCAGGTTTGGAAGTGGGTTGTCCGGCGCGTCAGTCCTGAGACGCCAGATCGATGTCACACGGCTTATGTACGAGCGCATGATTTTTCAGCGCGAATGCTTGAGCCAATTGGATAGTGGGCAGCCGGTTTTTCTGCTTGATTCTGATATGCTCTGCCTGAATAGCTTTTCTCACCTATTCGCGCACAACGCTCCAAGTTTCGATTTGGGGCTAACTTTTCGAAAGTCACACAATACGCCGATTAACGGCGGCCTTCTTATTGTCAATCGCGGTGCGGACGCTCGCAAGAATGCCCTGCATTTAATGGATCAGATGATCCGCATATACGAGATGATGGTCGACGAGAAGAAGACTTGGTACGGGGACCAGTACGCTTTGCGCGATCTGGTGGGTCTGCATCATAGCAAAATGCGCAATATGTCCGTCGTTGAGAAAGACGTAGGGCGAATTTTGATTTTAGATTGCGGCCAATACAACTTTACCCCGCAGCTAAATTCGGGAAAACCATTTCCGATGGAGAACAATTGCCATCTGTTTCATTTCAAAGGCGCATTAAAGCATTATATGGAACCATTCTATTGGATTGAGCGATCTAGGGCTAAAGGAGTTCAGGCACTCTACACACGTTGCTTTGCTTTCTTCGCTAAGCTCAAAATCGAGCGGCTTGAGCGCATTCGACGCGCCTCCATGAGTTCGCAGCAAGAGTTGTTAACCAACGAAACAACTGATGCTCCAACCTTCACCGCCCCCGGGGAGAAATCAGATGAGCAAAAATTGATCAGCCCCAAAACGCTGGCAACCGAATTGCGTTCCCGCAACTTGACCTATTGCGGTTACGACAAGCTCTCTATCCTTTACGATTGTATAGCGAATGTTGAGCGCCACAATCTGCAGGGTCGCTTCATTGAAGCCGGCGTCGCTTTGGGTGGCTCGGCCATTTTTACAGCCCACTACAAATCCAAGGAACGAGTTCTCGAGCTCTACGATATCTACAATCAGATACCAGCGCCCGGGCCAGAGGATGGAGAAGACGCCCATCGCCGATATCTGGAAATCGCTTCCGGCCAATCGAAGGGATTAGGCAGCGACAAATATTACGGCTATCTTGGCGACATCGAAGGCGTAGTCGCGAACAACCTCTCGAGTTTTGGTTTCTCCATTAAGGAGAATAATATCTCTCTCATCAAGGGTCTGTTTGAGGACACGATGAGGATCGACGGCCCAGTCGCATTGGCGCATATTGACGGCGATTGGTACGATTCCGTCCAAGTATGCATAGAGCGTATCGCTCCCCACATCGTCCCTGGTGGCTACATGGTATTCGACGACTACTCGTCCTATTCGGGGTGTCGGAAAGCTGTCGACCAATGGCTTGCCGCATCTGCTGATTTTAAGCTCGTTGCCCAAAAGAGATCAGCTGCGGTTCAGCGCTTACCGCTCAGTCGCAACTGAAAGTCACGTCTTCTTAAACACGGGCTGGAATCGATTTTAGAAATCGCCGCATGACAGAATACAAGTTCTGCGCCGATGTTCGGATAGGTTCGAAATCAGCATCTAGATGTAGCTGAAGTTTCTCCGCGTCGATCAAATCGAAGCCAAGCGCTTGGGCTATACCCGGAGAGCGATCATCAACCTTAATGAGAAAGCTCCATTTATTCTGGCTCAACATATGCAGATGGGCATGAAGGCGGCTGCCCACATGTAAATCCACCTTGTCGTAGAATAGGAGAAGCCTATCAACATCATCGGCTATGAGAATTTCATATCCAAGCTGCCGTGCCAATCGGCGCACCGCGCGGCTCGTCCCCACATTTGGCCCACTAAGCGGCAGATGTAGGCGATCTTTTATAGCCTCGAACGCGGCTGGCGGATCGAAATCTTGATGAAAAACCAATACACGTCGCTTGTCCGGGAACAGTTTGGCAACTTCGCGAAGCATCGGCACCTCGCGATCCCAAAACTCGCCTCGATCTGTGATCGTCACCGCAATTGTCGACAGGTTGCGAGTAAAGGCGCTGCCCTCAAGTAGAGGACGATCCATAACAACTGGGCAGCAAGTCATAAGGGTTTGATTGCTGATCTTTGGTATAGTAGAGTCCAGTATTCCTTTTGTGATACCACAACGCCAACTTGAATACTCAATTCTTTCGTGAATAATTGAAAGGATTTCCCGAGTGTTATCAGAGAATCCTTCGTTGAAGCCGACTTCCCCGTGAAGGCCAATTCCAAATGGTATAAAAACCAGAGAGGAATCTCGCAGAGTATCCGACTTCATTTTCGCAATGGGTGCAAAGTCGTCTTTGAGCTGGTTGGCGCCAGCGAGTATCACGTAGCGATGCGATTTCAAACGATCGAAGTCTTGCGGAGATAGCGGAACTCGAGGCGAAAACAACTCGAGTTCGGCGAACCGACCAACCTGTCTTTCGATGGCTCGCAAAATAAAACCATCGCCGAAATTGACCTTTTTCTGAAGGCTTATGGCGTTTGGAACAATAAATGGCGTGAGGACGGCAACCATCTAGCGGTGAACCTACTTCCGCCCTGCGAATACCGCATAGGGATTGGGATCAGTTCGTACAATCACCTTTTCCACAACCTCGCTGTATCCCTCAAAGAAAACTTCTTCCATGCACTGCGGAGAAAAGCGGTAAAAATCAGCATTGTAGCGTATACCATGCCGAGCAAATGTCCGAGTTGTATTTTCCTTGTCGTCTGGGAGTGTCATGTAAATTGGCACGCCTATAACCGCGAGCCCCCCTGGCTTCAATACACGTAAAAACTCGGCCGTGCTTTTCCAAAAATACTTGTCATGTTCAAGAGACGATGAAGATAAGACGCAGTCGAACGTATTGTCTGGATAGGCCAGGGAATTGGAATTGCCTACAACCATCTCGCACCGCTCTAATTCTGGAGAGATCTTTTCGAAACCCAGATTGAGAGCAACCTTCCGACAATTATCAAACGCCTTCATAGACAGCAGTGCATAAGCGCTCGCACCGGGCTCAATCACAGCTTCAATTTTCCGGCCTGCCAAATTTTTTTGGACAATTTCTTCGAATACAGCGAATACGTGAGGGCTCATAGCTATCTTCTTTTCCTTCACCGCATACAATATTAATGTAGGCGTTAGTTTTGTTTTGAGGCGGCGGCTTCGGCTAACACTAGGAACACCCGCCCCTCGTCGGGATCTAGATAGGAATCTCTGGGCGCCCAACCGGACGCATCAAGGAGCGACAGCAGCTCGCTGCGCGAAAGATGATTTTTCCAGCCTAGGCGCGCACGCGAAGCCTGATCATAGAAGCCGCTATCGGAAATAACGTGCGAAAGCACCATCCTGTCCCCGACCATCGCCATACGTCGTAGGAAGCCCCGCATATCCTCAAGATACTCGGTTACACCTAGTACAGTGATATAATCATATCGCCTGGGCAGTTCCTGTTTATCAAGATCAATCGCTATGACGCGCGAACTTTGTGGGAGGACGTCGTAGCCTTGGTAAGCAACCACTGGAAGACGGGCCGCCAGTAGCCCTCCAAGCTTTTCGTCCCCACACCCAAGATCTGCCAAATCCACTCTATGCAGATGCCTATCCCGTAAATCCTTTTCAATGAAATTTACACACACTTCGGCGCGCCTTTGCCAGGATTTTGCCTTCTGATCTGAAAGATTGTAGCGTTGCATTATCGGTCTGCTGCGAGTTTCTAAGTTCTAGGCCTGCGCCGGCAATGTGCAAGGGCGAGGAGCCAAGATGTTGCGGTTAGTTGTTAGCGGTCTTCACAACCGAATGCCAGCATTTTCATCATCCAATCGTCCGGCAATCATGGAACTAAAGACGATTGAGCAGCGCCAAAACTGGAAGACTCTTTGTCTGCAACCTGCTCTGGCGCACGATTTGGGCCTTATTAAGAACCGATAGTCTCTCAAACGGCCAACCGCCGTTTCTGGCCCGCTTGAAGGCGGTAAAAATATCGCGATTCTCAGGCGTAAGCCTATTTTCCAAAGAAGACAGAGCTTCTTCATGGATGTTGTTCCACTGCCGCCATTGGCCCTTAAACGCCATCCATAGCCGCAGGAACTGACCCGCCGCGCTGCTATTGGCGCCGATAACATTACTTCCGTGCTGGCGGTATTTGAGGACCGGGTTCACGTCATACCTTACCACCCCACCGCAACCGCTAACAACGATGTAAAACCACCAATCGTGAGAGATGAGAGGAACATTCGGTAAGCAAGTGGCTATGAGGTCTCGTGCCGCTCTGTTGAACATCATCGTATTCCCACCCCCAATGCTCTGAACCAAGGCATTACGAAAGCTGGGTTCAAGCCTAAACTCGGGCGACAAGCCAAGGTGGTTGAGATCGTCGTCGACGACCTCTGTGCGGGCAAAGTAGACCGCTGGAACGCTGGCGTCGATCGTTTGTAGCCAGTTCAGTGCCCGCTCCAGTTTGTCTGGGTACCAGATATCGTCTTGATCACTAAATGCATAGGCATCGGCAGGCTTCAATTTACCGAGATTCCGCAGGAAGTTGCCGCAAAATCCCAGGTTTACTGCGTTGCGCGTAAGGCTAAAGCGAGAATCCTCGGCCACCAGCTCTTCGAGCATTTCTGCCGTACCATCGGTCGAGCCGTCATCAAAGAAGCTCACATGCCATTGTTTCAGACCTTGTGCTTTGATTGACGTTATCTGCTCTCGGAGATGGCGCGCACCATTATACGTCGCGCAGAGAATCTCTATCAAATCAGCGTCTCCGAACATTTCGCGGACATCATCAGATCAAACCTGTTGCATTGGGTTGCCTTAACTATCTGCGCAATGCGGCGAGGTCCAGTCTCAAAGCGAGCATGGTAACGTCGCTGGCCTCGGTCCTTCTCCCGTCTACGCCCCCGCAAGCTTTAAGTCACAGCGCGATACACTGCTCCCGAAAATGTATCCCGCCTCTCGCGAGCGGGCCGCGATGGCAGCCAGGCCATGATGAGATGCGCACAGCCGTTCCTCATAAATGGTTCGGGCACGAAGTCCGCTTTTTTGTACAGACTTACGGCATGTTTTCCACCGTTTCGCCACCCTTATTCTCGAGCCTTGCAATCGCGCTTGGATCGTCACGTAAAGGCAGGATCTCTGCGTTCGTGGAGCGCGTCACGGCGTAACCAGCCGAATTTGCGAATATGGTGTTGACGTATGGCGCCAAACCGTCGGCCACCGCGCATGGGACCACCGACTTCCGAGAGAAGGCGGCCGTTTCGCTTCCAGTATCGGCGGTTCCGAAGCACTTTGAATCGCATAGCCTTCGACGCACCACCCAATCTTCCCAAATCGGTCATAGCGTTTCGAGTGAGACAAAGCGTTTAATTCTTGCCGTTCAACCTCAGGCAAGCTATGTCCATGCACCGCGAACCTAGGATGTAGATCGCGTAATCCATGTCCTAGTTGCGTAATATCAGGCTCAATATATTCTCCGATCGCAAAATTTTATGGGGAATAGGCTGCAGCACCGAGGTACGTATAATGAATTCGGAAGATTTGGCTATCAGCGGAATAAAAAAGATCGTTCCCAAACGACTTGGTGATTCTCGAGGTTATTTTAGCGAAATCTTCAAGGCCGACTGGTTCCGCGAGAGCGTTGCGGATGTCTTGTTCGTGCAGGACAATGAGTCGCTGTCCGCGACGCCTGGTACGGTCCGGGGTCTACATTTCCAATCCGCGCCGTTCGCTCAGGGGAAACTCGTGCGTTGTTCCAGGGGCGCCCTCTTGGACGTGGCGGTTGACATCCGACGCGGTTCGCCGACCTATGGAAAATGGGTCGCAGCTCATTTGTCCGAGGAAAACGGAGAGCAACTTTGGGTACCGGTGGGATTTGCGCACGGCTTTATTACGCTTCAGCCGCATACCGTTATCAGCTACAAGGTTACCGCTCCTTACAGTGCGGAGCATGATAAAGGGTTGCGGTGGAATGATCCCGCGATCGGCATTGAGTGGCCGGGCGCGTCAGACTACATCCTTTCGGAAAAGGACAAGAAGCAGCCTCTTCTCGTTGAGCTTACCGAATTTTTTCAATACACCTGAGTGGGGGGCCTATGCGTGTTCTTGTAACGGGCGGCGCGGGTTTTATCGGCTCGGCGTTGGTGCGTTTTCTGGTCGGCACCGTTGGCGCCGAGGTCCTGAACGTCGATAAACTCACCTATGCAGGTAACCTCGCTTCGTTGAAGCCAGTCGAATCTGCTCTCAACTACAAATTTCTGCGTGCCGATATCTGCGATCGCGCAGCCATGAACGAGGCCTTTGAGACTTTCCGACCGAACTATGTTATTCATCTGGCTGCGGAAAGTCATGTAGATCGTTCGATCACCGGGGCCGGAGAATTTATCCAGACCAATATTGTCGGCACCTTCACAATGTTGGAGGCCGCGAGGCAATATTGGGATCGTCTTCCAGCGGCGCAGAAGGCGGCGTTTCGCATGCTGCATGTTTCCACCGACGAAGTATATGGCTCGCTCGGAAGCGAAGGCCTCTTTACCGAAACCACCCCCTACGATCCGTCATCGCCCTATTCAGCATCCAAAGCGGGCAGCGACCATTTGGCGACGGCCTGGCAGCGAACATATGGGTTGCCGGTCATAATCTCCAATTGTTCGAACAACTATGGTCCTTACCATTTTCCCGAAAAGCTGATTCCGCTGGTTATCTTGAACGCCCTAGAAGGCAAGAGACTTCCCGTTTACGGAACCGGCGCAAATGTGCGAGACTGGCTTTTCGTCGAGGATCACGCGCGCGCACTTTTACTCATCGCTCAAAAGGGCCGCCCCGGTGAAAAGTACAACATCGGCGGCTGGAATGAGCGTCAGAATATTGAAGTCGTGACGCGGATCTGCACGATCATGGATGAGTTGCACCCTGACGGCGCACCGCATGCAAAGTTGATAGAATACGTCGCAGACCGGCCTGGTCACGATGCCCGCTATGCGATCGATGCAACCAAGCTAAGAACCGAGCTCGGCTGGCAAGCGCAGGAAAACTTCGAAAGCGGCATCTATAAGACGGTTGCGTGGTATTTGGAAAATGCCGGTTGGTGGCAGCCGCTTCGCAATGGCGTCTATTCGGGCGAACGGCTCGGCGTGTTGAAAAAGGTGTAAAATGCGCATTGTGGTAACGGGTAAAACCGGTCAGGTGACGAGCGCGCTACAGGCTTTGAGGATACCCGATATCGAAGTCATCGCCTTGGGTCGGCCAGAGATGGATTTGTCGTCTCCTTCCACAGTGGTGAAATCCCTCTCGCAGGCTAGGCCGGACGTGATCATTTCATCGGCTGCGTATACGGCCGTCGACAAAGCCGAGGCGGAGCCAGATCTAGCCTTCGCTATCAATGCGGAGGGAGCGGAAATCGTTTCCACCGCGGCTTTTCAGCTTTCCGTGCCAATAATCCATCTATCTACCGATTATGTGTTCAACGGCCGGAATTCCGCCAGTTATATCGAAACACACCCGACGGATCCGGTATCAGTCTATGGGCAATCAAAGCTCGATGGTGAACGGAGAGTTGCAGCCGCGAATCCCAATCACGTCATATTGCGCACCGCTTGGGTCTATTCGACTTTCGGGCGTAACTTCCTGAGGACGATGCTCCGGCTATCCGAAAAGCAGGACGAAGTCCGTGTTGTAAGCGATCAACATGGCTGCCCTACCTCCGCCACCGATATAGCAGATGCCGTAGTCGAGATTGCGAGACATTTGGTGGCGAATCCGGAAACAGATCTCCGTGGCATTTTCCATATCGTGGGCACAGGCGCCACGAATTGGGCCGACTTCGCAAAATTTATTTTCTCTGTTTTGGAGGAAAAGACCGGCAGGCACATATCTGTGAAGGAGATCGCAACCGTCGATTATCCTACCGCCGCGGCGCGGCCTGCCAATTCAGTTTTGAACTGCGACAAACTCGAAAGCGTTTACGGAATTCGCCTCCCGAGGTGGCAGGCGACGACGCGCACGACCGTTGAACAGATATTGGAGGCTGCGAAAACCGCATGAAGGGAATCATTCTTGCTGGAGGCAGCGGCACCCGTCTAAATCCGATGACATACGCCATCTCGAAGCAATTACTTCCGATTTACGACAAGCCGATGATCTATTATCCGCTTACGACGCTAATGCTCGCCGGCATACGGGAAGTTCTGATCATATCGACCCCGCACGACATGCCGCTGTTTCAGAAGCTGTTGGGAGATGGCTCTACCTGGGGGATTACACTTTCCTATGCAGTCCAGCCCAGTCCTGACGGTCTGGCGCAAGCGTATATGATCGGCGCCGATTTCATTGCGGGCTCGCCCTCCTGCCTTATCCTCGGAGACAACATCTATTTTGGCCACGGGCTGCCGGAGTTGTTGAGCCAAGGTGTAGCAAATGAGGATGGCGCGACGGTATTTGCCTATCACGTCCAGGATCCCGAGCGTTACGGCGTGGTCGAGTTTGACAGCAAACGCCGGGCTATTTCGATTGAGGAAAAGCCCACAGAGCCAAAATCAAACTGGGCTGTTACCGGCCTCTATTTCTATGATTCCGAAGTGGTTGACATCGTTGCAGACTTGAAACCTTCGGCGCGAGGTGAGTACGAAATTACGGACGTCAACCAGACTTATCTGGATCGAGGGAAACTGAACGTATCGATACTGGGACGCGGTTATGCCTGGCTGGATACCGGAACTCCCGAGAGTTTGCTTGAAGCTGGTGAATTCGTTCGCACACTGGAGAAGCGCCAAGGCTTCAAGATCGCTTGCCCTGAAGAAATCGCTTTGGCAAAAGGCTTTATCTCCGAAAGCGAATTTCGTCGCCTCGCGGAAAATGCTGGCAAAGGTGAATATGGGAAATATCTCCGGAGCTTAGCGAAGTGACAGTTCGGCCCAAGCGTTCAGCTAGTACCTCGCCACAGAGATTATGACGGTTTGTGTTATCGTAGAATGGGCAGGGCTTCTGGCGGGAT
The DNA here is from genome assembly GCF_008365395.1 of Neorhizobium sp. P12A. NCBI lineage: Bacteria > Pseudomonadati > Pseudomonadota > Alphaproteobacteria > Hyphomicrobiales > Rhizobiaceae > Neorhizobium > Neorhizobium sp. P12A. The sequence goes on from NZ_QOVX01000036.1 coordinate 23,087, forward strand.
GAGAAGTTGGATGCTGCGTGCGGCGCCTGGCACGCGGGATATAAACCCCGCCTTCTCGAGGGTGAGCACCATCTGGTGAACAGACGGAGCCGTAACGCCGAAGTGGCGACGCATTTCGGCTTCGGCCGGAGGCTGTTTGAAGATGCGGCTGTAGGCGTAGATGAAGGCC
>NZ_QOVX01000037.1:0-23055 GCF_008365395.1 Neorhizobium sp. P12A
CCGCTGAGAACGATGTTCGAAGGGCACCCCTAGGTCGCCGGCACAAAAAGGTCTCCATCGCGTTCTTCTTTCAGAGAGGAGATTGCCATGTCAAAGATCACCAATGGTCTCAACGACCGACCGAAAGATGCCAGCATCGCCCCGTCTGGCCCAGGTATCCCAGATGACAGTGGTGCTGCGGTCGACGCCTCCGAAAAAGAGATCGAACGCGTTCGCCGCAAATTGCAGGATGATGAAAGTCCAGCGGACACAACCAAGCGGGAGCGGGAGAAGGAGAGACCCTCCGCACACGGTGCGGCCCGATAACTCCTTATTGCGCTGGGATACTTCGAAAGGATCGCTGGCGTGGCTTCACCCTTTGGTACACGGAGAACCGCAACCCTCGAGATGAAAAATTGTGCTAGGTTGGAGCCAGTTCGCAGATCGGCAACGGGAGAGCCAAGATGATTGCGAGAAGAGAACTGACCATCAACGAATGGAATTCGCTCGTCGGTATTTACCAGCACGAAATCGACTCGGTTGCTGTCGACGTGGGTAAGCATTTGAGCGAGCTTGGGCTGATCGAGCAAGCTCCAGGGCGCACTGATCTCAGTGTTTTAGGTAAAAGGCTGGTTGGCGACGAACTGCTCGCGGAGCGGAGGAATAGATTGCAAAACGAGCGCTATTGACTGCGCTTCTCTCAGGGCGCGGGAGGGCCGGCGGCCCGTCGCAGACAGTATTTCGCTCAAGGTGCTATTCGGCAGCCTGGCGTAACACTCGCGGTTGCGAGGGGTCCGTGATCTTTTCGACGATCTCGAAGTCGCCCGGCATATGATGCTGGTCCGATCCCAATTGCACCAGGGTCCAGTACTCGTGCTCGTCGCCAAAAAGCGTCGATACCTGAACAACGGTCAGAGGTTCGCTTTTCGACGCCTTTCGACGTGCCCAATAGATGCCGTCCGGTTCCAATCCTGTATACGCCATGTACCCCTCCCGGTTGGACGAGCTACATTAGCAAATGAATCCGGAAATGGAACACCGTCGAGCGACAGGCTGTGGAAAGACGAAATCAGTTCTTTGAACTGGACGCACGCCGGCGGTCTGCTAGGGAAGGTTATCCCGGCCGAATCGTAAATTGAAATCTGGTGGTCTAATTGATGAACGCTCCTCTCAATATCGAAGACATCGCTGTTGAAGCCACAGATTGGCGGCGTAGAATCCATCAACATCCGGAACTCCTGTTCGACCTGCCCCAAACATCTGCGTTTGTCGCAGAAAAACTCACCGAGTTTGGATGCGATCAGGTTGTCACCGGTATCGCAAAGTCGGGTGTCGTCGCTGTTATTCAAGGGGCACTGGGACCGGGTAAGGGGATTGGCCTGCGTTGCGACATGGACGCACTGCCTATGTCGGAACAAACCAATCTGCCTTATGCTTCCAAGGTTCCCAACATGATGCATGCGTGCGGTCACGACGGTCACACAGCGATGCTGCTCGCAACCGCTAAGTGTCTTGCTGAGCAGCGCAGCTTCGCGGGAAAGGTCGTTTTGATCTTCCAACCTGCCGAGGAAGGCGGCGGCGGAGCCCGTGTCATGATCGAAGAAGGCCTTCTCGATCGATTTGAAATCGATGAAGTCTATGGCATGCACAATGAGCCGGGGCTTGCGGTCGGGTCGTTTGCAACACGCAGCGGCCCGTTTATGGCCGGAGGAGATCGCTTTGTCGTGACCATCGACGGCAAGGGAGGCCATGCTGCATCACCCCATATGACGCACGATCCCATCATCGCGGCTACCCACTTGGTGGCGGCACTGCAGACGATCGCTTCCCGTTTCACTGATCCGTTTGACCCCGTCGTGGTTTCGATCACGTTCATCAAGGGTGGAAACGATCAAGCGCTTAACGTGATACCAGATTCCGTTCGGGTTGGCGGAACGATCCGCACAATGAGCACGAAGGTTCGCAAAGCTGTAGAAGACCGTTTCCGTGAGGTCGTTAAAACCACCGCTGCCTTATTTTCATGCGAGGCGAAGATCGACTGGCGTCCGGGCTATCCGGTGGTCGTAAACGATCCTGAAATGACCGAGATCAGCTTGGACGTCGCGCGTTCGATTGTAGGGACGGATGCCGTTGACGCACACTACAGCCAGTCGATGGGGTCGGAGGATTTCGCGTACATGCTGGAAAAGCGACCTGGCTCGATCATCTTGATCGGCAACGGTGATAGCCAGTATCTCCATCATCCGGGTTTTGATTTCAACGACAGTGCAATTTCTTTCGGAGTGAAATACTGGCTGTCACTGGTCAATAGTCGATTGGGCGCACCGGTTTCAGCGTGAGTTGCCGGGGTGTGGTGCGATAGCCTCTAGTCCGGCCATCGCGATTTGTACTCGGTAAACGAGCCGGGAACCTGCGAACGATCGTTACGCTGCTCGTCGAGAGTTAAGCGTCCGGTGAGCCTACCTTTGAGATTTCCATCGAACACCTGAAGTTACGTCCCTAATTCCTTCTCCAGCGACGTCATCAGGGATGAACTATGGGTCGTACTGAGATTTTGACGGGTGTGGAGCGTCGGCGTGACTGGTCTGATGACGACAAGCTGTCGATATTGGAAGAGGCTGCCGTGGCAGGCGCAAGGATCGTCGATGTCGCCCGTCCGCACGATAGCCTGACCGGATACTTACCTAGAAACACAGTTGCTTAGTCGCTGGCGACCGTGAATATCCTTGATTCCAGCAAATCATCAAATTTTAGCGCGATTTCTTGAAGCTCATCAACAGCAATGTCCTTCGACCACAGCGCGTCAAAACCCATGAGCTTTAGCGTCTGGTACTGGATTGGTTGGTCCAATTGGTTAATCATCCTGGAAAGTGAATTGACAGCTTTCCTGACGATGTCGAATCCTTCTGTCGTTGCGGTGAATTCTTCAAGATCATGGGGCACGGCCCCCACGAAGTGGTGCTTTGAAGCCAGGAGCCACTGTGTTCTAATTTTGTGTCCGTAGTCACTCGCGCTGGACGGCTCATCAATGTGAAGTGCCAATAGCCGCAACCATAGTTCTAACAAGGAATCGTTTGCCCAAAATCCCACCATTTTACTGTGGGTCGAAGTTGCGATCCCCGAACGGTCTCGCCCTAGTGTTATAAAACTCGTGCCCACGATAGCATGCGCCTTGGATCCTAGTTGTCATATCCCAATGACTATCACCGGGGAATGTCGATAATCAAATACCTGACCGGACGCTTACCACCGAGGTCAGCCGTGCCGCGATGCTTTCGCATTCCGAGGGACGTCGACCACGATATGGGTAAGAAGCTCAAGCGATCTGCAGAATGCGGCGAACCCGCTTGGCAATGGTGCTCGCAATCTCATGAGACCAATGCCGTACCACTTCAACGCGCTCCATCAGCCATTTGAACCAATTGTAGGTGAGCAGCTTCTCGCGTCCCGCGTGGAAGATACGCTCGACGAGGACAAAGCTCATCAGGTAGGCGAACACGATAATCGTCAGGCCAACGACGAGACGGCCCTTCGCAATCAACACCAGCGCGTAAATCTTCAGAGGCTCCGCCACGGCAAATGGCACAGCAAAGAGGATCAGGACAGCAAGGCGGGGCAGGGAGCCGATAACGGGGTCGAGCTGTTTAACTAGCGCCAGTCCAGAGAACCACTGCACCAACGGGCGATAAAGTGGTCGCGCGATTTCGGTGATGAGAACGAGCGTTACGACGGCTATGCGCAAGGGCCAAAGGGCTAATGGCCACCTAAACGACGGGTCCTTTGAGGTCACAATCTAATTTCCGTCCCAATCTGAAAAGTCATGATTCAGGGGGCTGTGTTATCGCGATGCGGACGCCGGTTCGCGATTTTTCTGTTTGCCGGAGTAAATAAACCGCCTCGCCAAAAATCTCGCGCCTCCTCTGCATACGAGCGTTCATCGCCTGCTTGCTTTCTGCGGCAGACATCTGCGATTTGGCTGAGCTAGAAGCTCCTTCATTTTCGACCATATCGATCAACAGATTCCGCATCACGCCGTTTTCTTCTCGCAGGCGCTCCAGCTCAACCTTCGGCGCGGCAGCTGAAAGCTTGCGAGCGATCGTATCCTCGATGGCCTTTTCAACTAAACACGTCTTAGCGACCAGCAGGCGTGCCAGGAAAAACGTGCACACCACTGCACACAGGGCGAGGATCACATACGGCATTTTTCAAACTCCAACCACAATCATCAGATTGTCATCGAGCCGATCAATATCAATAGGTCGGAACGCCGATAGGTCTGACGATTTGTCGCCTCGCGGCCTATTTCTCTCGGCGAAGGACACCCTTGTTGAGACTACGAAAGGTGATGATTGCCATCGATCGGATTTCACCAGAGGGGACATTAATAGCTTTTGAGAATGGGCTTGCCTTCCGATGCAAGCCCGAGCCACGTCGTGCCGCGTGGCCCATACGGGTCGCGCTCCCGCAGTTCTTTGTGTCAGAAATCCCAGTCCTCGTCTTCGGTCGCGACAGCCTTGCCGGTGACATGGGATGAACCCGATCCCGAGAAGAAGTCATGGTTCTCGTCGGCGTTCGGCGACAGTGCCGAGAGGATCGCCGGATTGACCTTGCAGGATTCGGCTGGAAACAACGCCTCGTAGCCGAGATTCATCAGCGCGTTGTTGGCGTTGTAGTGCAGGAATTTCTTGACGTCCTCGGTCAGGCCGACGCCGTCATAGAGCGCCTCGGTGTACTTCGCCTCGTTGTCGTAGAGTTTGAGCAGCAGATCGAAGGCGAAGTCCTTGATCTCCTGGCGCTCGGTTTCGGATAGCCGCTCTAGGCCTCGCTGAAACTTGTAGCCGATGTAGTAGCCGTGGACGGCCTCGTCGCGGATGATCAGCCGGATCATGTCGGCGGTGTTGAGCTGCCTGTTGAGGCCCGCCGCTTGTGGGAACGCAACGGAGTTCCAAGTTCTCCAAAGGCTAAGGTTTTGCAAGACCGCCCACACCTTTGAAAGGTACGTTTCTCCCCTACTTATCGAGCAAGCAATTTCACCGACGACTTTGGAGGGCGCTATGTCGGGTTCGGAAGACCATATTTTTTCGTTGCAGGTCGCGAGCATGAGGCCGCAGGATGCTGGCGCGAGTATTGCGCGCCTTTCCAATGATGCGATGCGCAAAATCGGTATCCGCGAGGGTGATCTGATAGAGCTCATCGGCAAGCGACATACCGCGGCGCTGGCAATGAGTGCGTATCAGGAGGACGAGGGGCTCAATATCATTCGCCTCGATGGCCTACTGCGGGTGAACGCGGGAGCAACGAGCGGAGACCATATCGAGGTCCGCAAGGCCGAGGCGCGGGCGGCCACAAAAGTTATCCTCGCCCCTGCGCAGAAAAATCTGACGCTTCAAGGCTCGGGTGACGCTCTACATCGGGTCTTCCTCCATCGCCCGATGGCGTCTGGTGACGTGGTTTCGACGTCGGTACAGCAGAGGATCAATGATCCCCGGATCAATCTTCCAGCCTACGGCCTGCAGGAGATAAGGCTTGTTGTCGTCTCCACGCAGCCTCGTGGCATCGTGCAGGTTACTGAGCAGACAGTCATCGAGCTGCGCCCGCAGTTCGAGGAGCCGAAAGAAGCTCGTCGCGCCGACGTCACGTATGATGACATCGGCGGCCTTGGGTCTTCCGTAGACCAGGTGCGGGAAATGGTCGAGCTTCCGTTGCGCCATCCGGAGCTATTCCAGCGCCTTGGTATCGATCCGCCGAAGGGCGTGCTTCTTTATGGTCCTCCGGGGACCGGCAAGACGCTGCTTGCACGCGCAGTGGCGAACGAAACAGAGGCTAATTTCTACCACATCGCCGGACCCGAGATCATGGGGAGCCGCTACGGCGAATCCGAGGAGCGTCTACGTCAGGTTTTTCAGGAGGCGGCGCAGAATGCTCCATCCATCATCTTTATCGACGAGATCGATTCCATTGCTCCGAAGCGGGAGCAGGTTACCGGGGAAGTCGAGCGCCGTATCGTGGCGCAGTTGCTCACCCTGATGGACGGTCTGGAACCCAGGCAAAACATCGTCGTCATCGGCGCAACGAATAGGCGTGATGCCATCGACGAAGCGCTGCGGCGACCGGGCAGGTTCGATCGCGAAATCGTAATTGGTGTCCCGGACCAAAACGGACGCCGCGAGGTTCTGGCGATCCACACGCGCGGTATGCCGCTTTCTGAGAATGCTGACCTGGACGAGATCGCGAGGACGACGTACGGCTTCGTGGGTGCCGACCTTGGTGCACTCGTCAGGGAGGCCGCCATGGACGCCCTGCGCCGCGTTCTACCGGACATCAACCTCAGGGAAGGAATCCCGTCTGAAATTTTGGAGAGACTGACGGTTTCACAGGACGATTTCGTGTCCGCCATGAGGCGCATCCAACCCTCCGCGCTGCGCGAGATCATGATCCAGGCACCCAATGTCCGATGGGAAGACGTTGGCGGTCTCGACGAGGCTCAACGAAAGCTGAAAGAGGGTGTGGAGCTACCCCTTAGGTCTCCGCAATCCTTCAAGCGCATGGGCATCCGGCCCGCCAAAGGCTTCCTGCTCTTCGGCCCCCCGGGGACGGGCAAAACACTTCTAGCCAAGGCCGTCGCCCGTGAGGCGGAAGCCAACTTCGTCGCCACCAAGTCTTCGGACCTACTTTCGAAATGGTACGGGGAGTCTGAACAGCAGGTTTCCCGCCTTTTCGAGCGGGCAAGACAGGTCGCTCCAACCGTCATCTTCATCGACGAGATCGACTCCCTTGCGCCGGCTCGCGGCGGCGGATTCGGCGAACCTGCCGTGACCGAACGCGTGGTGAACACGTTGCTTGCGGAGATGGATGGTCTAGAGGACATGCAGGGCGTAGTCGTTATGGCAGCAACCAATCGTCCGAACCTGCTAGACCCGGCGCTTCTGAGACCCGGACGTTTCGACGAACTGGTTTACGTCTCTGTCCCGAACCTTGAGGCGCGGCGTAAGATACTGGGCATTCATACCAAGAATATGCCCCTCGCCAGCAGCGTCGACCTTGACGGCCTCGCGGAGAAGACCGAGCGCTTCACTGGTGCGGATTTGGAGGACTTGACGAGGCGTGCAGGTCTGATCGCTCTGAGGCGATCGATCGATACGACCAAGGTGGACGGTGGCGACTTTGCCAAGGCGCTCGTGGAGGTTCGTCCCTCGGTTACGCCTGAGATGGAGCGGGAATACGAGGAAATGCTTCGTACGCTTCGCCAAGAGAACCCACAGCGGATGCAGATCGGTTTCACCCCGCTTGGCCTGGCGAAAAAATGACATGGCTGTGGTCGAACGACGTCCGCGACAGCACAAAAGGGGCCGCGTTGGTCCCCAATGCCTAGCTGCAGCAAGCCCGACCCAATAGTGCCACTTCGAAAAGATTATCGCTGCGCAATCAGACACCGTCGCGTTTGCAACGCGGCGATCTCAAAGTCCCAGATCGAACTGCTCTTGTGTCGCAGAGTTGGCCTTCTCCAGCGAGGAAAGGGTGACACCAAGCAGCCGCACGCCTTTCTTTATAGGGAATTCGGCCGTCAGGATATTTTGACAGATATCCATGAGTTCCTCCTCGGAAGCGAGTGGTGAACTGATCGATCTGCTGCGGGTGACCTGCCGGAAATCGGCGTATTTGATCTTCACTGTGATCGTGCGCGCCCTGATGTCGTTGGCATCACAGTACCCCCAGACCTTGCCGACCAAAGGTTCGATACGGTCTACTGCTTCACCGAGCAGGTGAATGTCTTTACGGAAAGTGTCTTCGGCTCCGATCGATTTGCGAATCCGGTCCGACTTTACCTGACGGTTGTCGATGCCGCGAGCGATGCCATAGAAATAGGGGCCGGATTTGCCAAAGTTCTGCTGGAGAAAGTCCAGCGATTTCTCTCTGAGATCGGCTCCGGTCTCGATCCCCAATCGTTGCATCTTCTCGGCGGTTGCTGGGCCTACACCATGGAATTTCTTGACGGGGAGGGCTGCCACGAANAGATTGTCGGTCACATCCAGATAGGCTTCGTCGAGGGAGAGAGGCTCTATCAGCGGGGTGTATTCTGCAAAGATCGCCCTGGTCTGAAGGGATACCGCCCTGTACACGTCGAAGCGTGGCCTGACGAAGATGAGATCCGGGCACTTGCGCATCGCCGTCACGGACGCCATCGCCGAATGGACGCCGAACTTGCGGGCCTCATAACTCGCAGCTGCCACGACACCACGCGCTTCACCAAAGCCGACGGCCACAGGCTTGCCTCTGAGTTCCGGGTTGTCCCGCTGTTCGACCGAGGCGTAGAAAGCATCCATGTCGACGTGGATGATCTTGCGAACGGGCGATGTATCTTCCTGCATCTGAAAATCCATGAGCGAAGCCGGGAGTTTATCAAAAACCACACGACATTTCGGGCGCAAAGAATTTTACGGGCCCGGTTTCAGGGTACCTCACTGATTCAATGAGGTAATTCTGTCGCCACAAATTCACGAGACAATATTCCTATTTAGCAATGCCTTGACTCCTGTAATTTAAAGGAACAGATAGGGAACATCAACATTCAAACGGTCTGAAGCCGTCCTTTTCAACGCGATCTGAGCGGGATTCGTGATCAATGTCGGCTGCCCGCGAGCAAGTCATAACAGAACTGCGTGATCGCATCGCAGCGTTCGAGGGTGGGGGGCCGCGAAAGCTCGACAATCTGCCGTTCGGGGTCCCCGAGATCGACGCCGTTCTGCCTGGCGGTGGCCTTGCATATGGCGCTCTGCACGAGATTGCCGGAGGCGGAGCGGGCACCATCGACGGTGCTGCGGCCGCATTGTTCGTTGCTGGCATTGCCGCAAGGACGAAGGGCCAGGTCCTCTGGTGCATGACGAGACCGGACCTGTTTTTTCCAGCTTTGGCGCAGGCCGGCCTGCATCCGAACAGACTTGTTTTCGTCGAAACGGACAAGGAGGAAGAGGTCCTCGCCTCGATGGAGGAGGGCCTTTCCTACGGCAGTCTTGGAGCCGTGGTCGGAGAGATCGTCAGGCTGCCGATGGTCGCAAGCAGACGGCTCCAACTCGCGGCCGAAAAGACCGGAACCATGGCGCTCGTCGTCCGGCGCTGGCGGCGACAGACCGAGGCGTCGGACTTCGGGCAGCCGACGGCCTCGACGACACGGTGGCGAGTGAGCGTGCTGCCGTCGGAGCAATTGCCGGTTCCAGGCGTCGGTCGTCCTCGCTGGCTGCTGGAACTGCTGCGCGTGAAAGCGGGCGAGTGTGCTGAGTTCATGATTGGAGCCTGTGATGACGAGGGTCGTATCCATCTTTCTGCCGGAACTGTCGACCGATCGTATCCGCCGCGCCGATCCCTCTATTCCCGCTGACACGCCGATCGTCGTCATCGCCAGAAGCGGTTCCAAGCGCTGGGTTTCCGCAATCGACACGACAGCCAGGAAACTCGGCATCAAGATCGGCATGCCAGCCGCCAAGGCGCAGGCGCTGTTTCGGGAGCTTCTGATGATGGAAGCCGATCCGGGTGCAGATGTGGCAGCTCTCGAACGCATCACCCTCTGGGCGCTCGGCCAGTATTCGCCTGTCGTTGCCATGGATGCACCCGATGGCATCATCATGGACACCGAAGGTGCCGATCACCTTCAGGGCGGCGAGGAGATGATGCTGACCGGTATCGCCAACCGGTTCAGGGCGAGGGGGCTGACGGCAAGGGTCTCGATTGCCGATACCTGGGGGGCAGCACATGCCTGCGCCCGGGCGATCACCCGCGAGACCGTCATCGTTCCGCCAGGCCAGACGTTTGCCGCCGTCGAGAAACTGTCGATCGCGCTTCTTCGCCTTCCAGAGAAGGTCGTTCATGATCTGCACCTGCTTGGTTTTCGAACCGTCGGAGAGCTGTCGGCAACGCCGCGTGCGCCGCTGACGCTCCGCTTCGGCCCCGAGATCGGACGTCGTCTCGACCAGATGTTCGGGCGTCTCTCCGAGCCGATCGATCCGATCCGGCCGCCCGAGATGATCGAGGTCAGCCGGTCCTTTGCAGAACCCATCGGGGCGGCCGAAACGATCAACAAATATGTCGGTCGGCTGGTCGTGCAGCTGGTCACTGAGCTGCAGCGCAAGGGACTGGGTGTCCGACGAACCGACCTGATCGTCGAGAAGGTCGATGGTGTCAGGCAGGCAATCCGCGCGGGAACGGCAAAGCCCGCTCGCGACATTGCCTGGCTGACAAAACTGTTCCGCGACCGAACGGAAAAGATCGAGCCTGGTTTTGGGATCGAGAAGCTCACCCTCGTCGCGATCATGACGGAACCGCTCGCCGAGGAGCAGAAGGCGTCGTCGTTGATTGCCGAGGAGACAGCGGACATTACCCCGCTGATCGATATTTTTGGAAACAGGGGGGCGCGGGTCTACCGGGTGACGGCGGTCGCCTCGGATGTTCCCGAACGCAGCGTCCGCAAGGTCGCGGCTGGGGCAGGTGACGTGATCGAATCCTGGACCCATCATTGGCGACGCCCGGTCCGGCTTCTTGCCCATCCGGAACAGATCGAGGCGATCGCGCTGATACCGGACTATCCACCGGCAAGTATCACCTGGCGCGGCAAGCGACGGCGGGTCGTGCGAGCCGACGGCCCCGAGCGGGTGTTCGGTGAATGGTGGACGCGGAGTGCCGAATACCAGGCGGTTCGCGACTATTTCGTCGTCGAGGATGACAGCGGCGAGCGCCTCTGGGTCTACCGGTCCGGTGACGGCGTCGATCCACAGACCGGTTCGCACAAATGGTTTCTCCATGGAGTCTTCGCATGAGCTACGCCGAATTGCAGGTCACCACCCATTTCAGCTTTCTTCGCGGGGCAAGCAGCGCCGACGAACTGTTTGCCACCGCCAGGGACCTTGGCATTCAAGCGGTCGGCGTCGTCGATCGCAATTCCCTGGCAGGGATCGTCCGCGCCCTGGAAGCGTCGCGAGCAACAGGTGTCCGGCTCGTCGTCGGCTGTCGGCTCGACCTTCAGGACGGCATGTCGATCCTGGTTTACCCGACCGATCGCGCCGCCTATTCCCGGCTGACCCGTCTCCTGACACTGGGAAAGAGCAGGGGCGGGAAGGGCAAATGCATCCTCCACGCCGATGACATCGCCCACTACTGCGACGGTCTGATCGGCATCCTGGTGCCCGATCTCCCGGACGAGACCTGTGCGGTGCAGATGCGCAGGATGTCGGAACTCTTCGGAAACCGGGGTTATGTCTCTCTCTGCCTGCGGCGTCGGCCGAACGACCAGCTTCGTCTGCACGAGCTGTCGAACATGGCAGCCCATCACAAGCTGAAGACCGTCGTCACCAATGACGTGCTCTTCCACGAACCGGGACGCCGCCAGCTGCAGGATGTTGTCACCTGCATCCGCAACAACACGACCATCGACGATGTCGGCTTCGAGCGCGAACGGCACGCCGACCGATTTCTGAAGCCGCCCGAGGAAATGGAGCGATTGTTCTCTCGCTACCCGGAAGCGCTCGCACGAACTCTGGAAATCGTCGAACGCTGCAAATTCTCCCTGGAGGAACTGACCTACCAGTATCCGGAGGAGGCGCTGGCTGAAGGCATGAATGCGCAGCAGTCGCTGGAGCACTACGTGCGCGAATGCATCCCGGACCGCTATCCCGAGGGCTTGCCGCAGAAGGTCTTGAAGGCGGTCAGGCATGAACTCGATCTGATCAAGGAGATGCAATACGCGCCGTATTTCCTGACCGTTTTCTCGATCGTTCGATACGCCCGCTCTCAAGGTATCCTGTGCCAGGGACGGGGATCGGCGGCCAATAGCGCCATCTGCTATATTCTCGGCGTCACCTCGATCGATCCGGAAATGAACGATCTGCTGTTCGAGCGTTTCGTTTCGAAAGAACGCGACGAACCACCGGATATCGACGTCGACTTCGAGCACGAGCGGCGCGAGGAGGTCATTCAGTGGATTTATCGCACCTACGGCCATGACAAGGCTGCACTCTGCTCGACGGTGACGCGATATCGGGCAAAGGGCGCGATCCGCGATGTCGGCAAGGCGCTGGGCCTGCCGGAAGACGTCATCAAGGCGTTGTCGTCAGGCATGTGGTCCTGGTCGGAGGAACTGGTCAGCGACAGCAGCCTTCGGGAAAACAATCTCAACCCCGAAGACCGCCGTCTTGCCCTGACGCTGAAGCTCGCCCAGCAGCTGATGGGAGCGCCCCGGCACCTCGGCCAACATCCGGGCGGCTTTGTCCTGACCCATGATCGGTTGGACGACCTCGTGCCGATCGAGCCCGCCACCATGGCCGACCGCCAGGTGATCGAGTGGGACAAGGACGATATCGAGGCGCTGAAGTTCATGAAGGTGGATGTTCTGGCGCTTGGCATGCTGACCTGCATGGCCAAGGCATTCGCGCTCATCGAGGAGCACAAGGGAGCGCCGCTCGATCTTGCTTCCATTCCGCAGGAGGACCCGGCGACCTACGCGATGATCCGCAAGGCCGACACACTCGGCACCTTCCAGATCGAGTCCCGGGCGCAGATGGCGATGCTGCCGAGGCTGAAGCCCAGGACGTTTTACGACCTGGTGATCCAGGTGGCGATCGTCCGCCCAGGCCCGATCCAGGGGGACATGGTGCATCCCTATCTTCGTCGCCGTGAGGGCAAGGAGCCGGTCGAGTATCCGACACCGGAGCTGGAGGCTGTGCTCGGCAAGACGCTGGGTGTGCCGCTGTTCCAGGAAAGTGCGATGAAGGTCGCAATGGTCTGCGCGGGATTCACCGGTGGCGAAGCCGACCAGCTCCGCAAATCGATGGCCACCTTCAAGTTCACGGGCGGCGTCAGCAAGTTCAAGACCGAGCTGATCGATGGCATGGTCAACAAGGGCTACTCGCCCGAGTTCGCCGAGAAGACATTTTCCCAGCTCGAAGGTTTCGGAAGCTACGGCTTTCCGGAAAGCCATGCGGCATCCTTTGCCCTGATCGCCTACGCTTCCAACTACGTGAAGCGCCACTTCCCGGATGTGTTCTGCGCAGCGCTGCTGAACAGCCAGCCGATGGGCTTTTATGCACCTGCGCAGATCGTCGGCGATGCGGTCAAACATGGCGTCGAGGTCCGACCCGTTTGCGTCAACCGATCGCGATGGGATTGCACGCTCGAAGAGGTCGAAGGCTCCAACCATCATGCCGTCCGGCTCGGTATGCGCATGGTTCGAGGGCTAGCGGCCGCCGACGTCGCGAGGATCGTTGTCGCCCGTACGGATCAACCCTTCGAAAGCGTCGACGACATGTGGCGGCGCTCCGGTATTCCGGCGACCTCGCTTGTGGAACTGGCCGAAGCGGATGCCTTCCTGCCGTCGCTGCACCTAGAACGGCGTGATGCGCTCTGGGCGATCAAGGCGCTGCGCGATGAGCCGCTTCCCTTGTTTGCGGCTGCCGCCGAGCGTCAGGAACAGGCGATTGCCGAACAGCTGGAGCCTGAGGTTGAACTCCGGCAGATGACGGAAGGTCACAATGTCATCCAGGACTATAGCCATGTCGGATTGACGCTGCGCCAGCATCCGATCTCGTTCCTGCGGAAGGACCTGAGCGAACGAAGCATCGTCACCTGCAACGAGGCCATGTCGGCTCGCGACGGCCAATGGCTGATGACAGCGGGGCTCGTTCTCGTGCGCCAACGACCGGGCAGCGCCAAGGGCGTGATATTCCTGACCATCGAGGACGAGACGGCCCCCGCCAATGCTGTCATCTGGCCGAAGCTCTTCGAGCGTCGCCGTCGCGTGGCGCTCGGCGCATCGATGATGGCGATCCGCGGGCGAATTCAAAGGGAAGGGGAGGTGATACACCTGATTGCCCAGCAGATTTTCGATCTGTCCGGCGACCTGTCAGGATTGGCGGAGCTCAATGGAGATTTCAAATTGCCGACCGGGCGAGGGGACGAATTCGCCCATGGCTCGCCTGGAAGACCGGATCAGCGCGATAAAGCGGCAGTAAAAACCAGGGATATCTTCATCCCCGATTTGCATATCGATCAGCTGAAGATCAAAAGTCGAAACTTCCATTAAATTGCAGCCAAATTGGGAGACGGCCATGGATGAAACCATCAGGCGTGGGAACGTTGTTCGCGCAAGGGGGATATGATCCCTGCGATGCTTGTCGTCGAGCTGCGAATTCAGCCGGATGATCGGACGTTCGCGGAATTGCTGTGGTTCGATGGCAACATGAATGCACGCCAGGCCAATCTCGATACCGAACTGTTGGAGCATGTTCCTATACAGGAATAGACAGGCTCGCCTGCATAACACGCGTGTCCGCAGAAATCGGATGGCGGTAACGGAATCCAGCCTATACTTCAGCCTTCAGTATCGTGGGACGGGGGCCAGCTAGCCGAGATAGCCGCGAGGGGTGGTTGCAACGAATTGCATTGCTAACTCGGCTAGCTAATCGTTTAATCAGGGGATTTCCGCAGAAAGACAACCCCCGAATTCTGGTCCATACCTTTCGGCCGTTGCCGATCGCACGGTTATTACCCAAAAACACTGCAGGAACTGGCTGACCACGGTGTCGACGTCATTGCGCTTTTGGCACATCTTTGAAATCCATGGGTTATTTCTCAGAGCCGACAGCCGGAGGTCGGCGCAGCCTCGACGACAATGCGTACCGTTGATCGATCAAGGTCTGGAAACAACGTTTCCACCAGCGCATCTCGCTTCACGGCACTGATTTTTCGGAGCATCTTCTCCTTCAGGTATAGGCCGACTTTGATTTGAATTCCATTCCCTCGCTGGACACCCTCCAATGACACGGGCAAGGCTGTTACCACGAGTCGAAGAGCGGGTGCGTCTAGTCCATGGTCTTGTCGCTGCAGAACGTAAGCAAACATTTCGATACGGCCGAGGGCAGGCTTGACGTCCTTATCGACGTCGATCTCGATCTCGCAGCAGGTGAAAGCCTTGCTCTGACCGGAGAGTCCGGAAGCGGCAAAAGCACCTTGCTACATCTTGCTGCAGGCCTGGACAAACCCGATAGCGGCCGCGTCGACGTGGCAGGACATATCTTGTCCGACCTGGACGACAAAGCAAGAGCGGCCGCTAGGCGCAGCGTGGTCGGGATCGTTTTCCAACAGTTTAACCTGATCCCCTCGCTGGACGTCGCCGCGAACTTGGCATTCCACGCGCGTCTGGCGGGTCGTGCCGATACTTCCTGGGAAAACCGACTTGCAGAAAAGCTTGGCCTCGTCGGTCTGATGAAGCGATATCCTGAGCAATTGTCGGGCGGGCAGCAACAGCGTGTTGCCATTGGGCGCACGCTTGCGATGCGGCCATTGCTGATACTCGCGGACGAGCCGACGGGAAACCTGGATGAAGCGAACGGCGATGCCGTAATGAGCTTGATGCTGGAGCTCATTGCGGAAACAGGTTCCGCAATGCTGATGGTTACCCATTCGACGAGGTTAGCCGCCCGGTTGGACAGACAACTCACGCTGACCAGCGGACGGTTCGCATCATGATTGCCGCCACCTTTCGTGCGCTCCTGTCCCATTGGTGGCGTACACCGATGCAGCTCGCGCTACTGCTCCTCGGGCTCTGCCTGGCAACCGCATTGTGGTCGGGAGTTCAGGCAATCAATGCCGAGGCGAGGGCGAGCTACGACAGAGCAGCGGCTGTCCTCGGCCAAGACCGATTTGACCAGCTGGTGCCCATCAGTGGGGAGACAGTCGGACAGGGTGTTTTTGTTCGCCTGAGCCGCGCCGGCTGGAATGTTTCTCCGGTTTTGGAAGGCGACTGGAGGGTCGGCAATCGCCATATCCATCTTCTTGGCATCGACCCCATAAGCCTACCACAAGGCGCGTCCGCTGGCTCGCTAGGCAGCACCTCCGACCTAGCCGCTTTTATCACTCCACCCGGCATCATTTATGTTTCACCGGAGATAGCCGACGAGCTGAAGGGGTCTGTAACTCCGAAGCTGGTGAGCAGCAGGAGCTTGCTACCTGGGACGGCCATTGCCGACATAGGCATCGTTCAAGGGCTCCTCGCGAAGCCGTTGCAGATTTCGCGGCTGGTCGTCGCGCCGGATCAGCCGATTGGAAGGCAGGCGCTTTCGGTCCTCGCCCCAGAGCTCTTTCTTAAAAAGCCAGATGGTCAGGCCGATATCGGTCGTCTCACGGACAGCTTCCATTTGAACCTCACGGCGTTCGGCTTTCTGGCGTTTGCCGTTGGTCTTTTCATCGTCTACTCAACGATAGGGTTAGCTTTCGAGCAGCGGCGTCCAACGTTCCGGACGCTTCGATCCCTTGGCGTGCCGGCTATAACGCTGGCGGGTCTCCTCGCAGCCGAACTGTTGGTCTTCGCCATGATTTCGGGAACTGTCGGCGTTGTTTTGGGATACTTCCTGGCATCATTCCTGCTCCCCGGCGTCGCTGCCACTCTTCGAAGTCTTTATGGAGCGAGCGTCGATGGAAGCCTGGCATTCCGAAGCAGTTGGGTGCTGAGCGGGATGGCGATCGCCATATTCGGAACAGCTCTTTCGGCGACACAGAGCCTTTGGCAGATATCGCGTATGCCGCTTCTTGCTCCGGCCCAACCCAGGGCCTGGGCACTTGCGTCGGAACGACTGATCATCGGACAGTCTGCGATTTCGATGGTTCTGCTCCTGACCTCGCTCGGCTTGGTACGATGGGGCTCTGGGCTGGTCGCCGGATTCGGCGTTCTTGCCTGTTTGCTGTTGGGAGCTGCTCTGCTGCTGCCCGGTCTCTTAGCCATTTTCCTTTCGCTGATGTCACATCTATTCAAAAAGTATTCAAAAAGCCAGTAGCCACGTGGTTCTGGGCCGACACCCGGCAACAGATTCCTGGCCTCGCATTGGCATTGATGGCGCTGCTGATCGCCCTGTCGGCGAACGTCGGTGTGGGCACGATGGTTGCGAGTTTCCGGACCACCTTCACCGGTTGGCTGGACCAGAGGCTGGCTTCGGAACTCTATCTGACTGCGAGAACGGACCAGGAGGGGGACAAACTTGCGACTTGGCTACGCTCCCGTGTCGAAGCGGTATTGCCCGTCTGGAATACGGAGGGGAACCTGGATGGCTTACCCGGGCAAGTGTTCGGTGTAGCAGATGACAAGACGTACCGAGACAATTGGCCTTTGCTCGAAGCCCGCCCCGATGCGTGGGACCAGATAGCAAGTGGCAGAGCCGTCTTGGTCAATGAGCAGCTCTATCGGCGTGGACATCACCGCCTTGGCGATATCCTCTCACTGCCCGGCGGTTGGCTGCTTCCCATTGCAGGCGTTTATTCCGACTACGGCAATCCGACCGGACAGGCCATTGTGGGCATCAAGGTTTTGACGGACCATTACCCCGACGTGCCACGTCTGAGGTTTGGCGTACGGGTATCTCCGGGAAGGATCGAGCAACTGAGACAGGATCTGATCGGGCAGTTCGGTCTTCCCCCGCAAAACATCATCGATCAAGCGAATTTGAAGCAGCGATCCATTCAGATATTCGAGCAAACTTTCTCCGTCACCGCGGCCTTGAACGTTCTGACGCTGGGAGTTGCTGGCATTGCGTTGTTCGCAAGTATGTCGACGCTTGCAAGAATGCGGCTGCCACAGCTCGCACCGGTATGGGCGATGGGGCTGACGAGGAGGCACCTGGTCGCGCTCGAGTTATGGCGGACTTTGTTGCTGGTGCTCATGACGCTCATTTTGGCCATCCCCGTCGGTATCGCTCTCGCCTGGGTCTTGCTGGCGGTTGTCAATGTGGAAGCATTCGGATGGCGTTTGCCCTTACGGCTCTTTCCTGGCGACTGGCTGCGTCTGGCCGGACTTGCGGTCATCGCCGCTCTTGTCTCCGCGGCCGTCCCCTTACGGAGACTGTCGAAGGTTACGCCTTCGACACTGCTGAAGGTGTTTGCAAGTGAACGCTAGCTTCCGCTCGATCCTCGTTTTCGGTCTACTGGTGCCTTCGGCAGTAGCTTGCTATGCACAGGGTTTTGCAGGCCTCGGATCGACAGCACGGGGCTTCGCTATCCCGAAGCCCGGGCTGCATTTCCAGTTCCCGGCCGACCATGCTCCGCATCCGGATTTCCGGATCGAATGGTGGTATGTGACGGCCAATCTCAAGGGCAATGATGGCCTTGACTATGGGGTTCAATGGACCCTGTTCCGGTCCGCCGCTGCTCCTGGAGAAAGGGACGGTTGGTCCAGCCCGCAGGTGTGGATGGGCAACGCGGCCATTACCACGCCTGACAGGCAATTTTCGGCAGAACGCCTCGCTCGCGGCGGGGTCGGGCAGGCGGGCGTCACCATCAGTCCCTTCGACGCATGGATCGACGAATGGGCACTCAGGGCGACAAGCGCTCCAGACGGCAGCGACCAGCTTTCCGAGCTGACGATGTCGGCGACGGGAGCCGATTTCGGATATCAGCTAAACCTTGGGGCCGAGGGACCGGTGGTGTCGCAGGGTGACAATGGGTACTCGGTCAAATCTGCGGAAGGCCAAGCCAGCTACTATTACTCCCAGCCGTTCTATTCGATCTCAGGAACCCTCCAACTGCCCGGCAAGAAGGTGGAAGTTAACGGGAAGGCTTGGCTTGACCGTGAGTGGTCCAGCCAGCCGCTGGCTGCCAATCAAAAGGGATGGGACTGGTTTTCACTGCATTTCGACGACGGGTCGAAAATGATGGGCTTCCGTCTCCGGGATACTTCCGGAGGTGGCTTCACGTCCGGGACATGGATTTTTCCCGACGGCAGGCCCATGGAAATCGCTGCGAATGAACTCAGGATCAACCCTCTCAAGACGGCGTCGGTGAGAGGGAGGGATGTTCCGGTTCAATGGCGGCTGCAACTTCCGTCGAAGAACCTGGATATCATGGTATCTGCCTTGAACAATGAATCCTGGGTCGACAGTCAATTCCCATATTGGGAGGGGCCAATCCGGATTTCCGGAAATCACGCTGGAGTAGGCTACCTCGAGATGACGGGATATTGAAGCGGTTCGGCCCGAAAAGGGCAATAATTATCGATGTCCATCGCCACATGAACCACGTTCGGACTGTCGCCGCGCGAAATGCGGACTCGAGGGTGGCTGCAAGGGATTTTACATCGAGGCATGGCCGTTCACGGGAGTTTCTGCGGTGATCGTGGTAGGATCGAAAGCTGAAGCGAGGAAGGGTGCCCTGTGACAGAACTAGACGCGAAACATCCCGTTGCTACGCCACGATTGACTTCCAGCGCCCAGAAGCTGCATCCGCAGTCGATCCATCGGAGCGGTGCGGGTCAACGAGCTGTACTTATCGCGCTCGCGGGCGACATAGTCGTCGCTGCGATCAAGTTTTTCGCTGGTTTCCTATCGGGAAGCTCGGCGATGATCAGCGAGGGCGTCCACACCCTTATTGACGCGAGCACGGAAGTTATTCTCCTCTATGGCCTGATCGTTTCCCGGCGACGGGGGACACCTGCACACCAACTCGGCTATGGCCGCGAGGTTTTCTTCTGGAATTTCGTGGTCGCTATTCTGATTTTCTCACTGGGCTCGGGCGTCGCCTTCCTGGCAGGCTTACGTCAAATAATCCATCCGGCTCCGATCGAGGGCCATACCCTCAACTTCACCGTGATCGCGTGTTCGGCTGCCGTAGAGATCATCGGCTTGAGGGAAGCCTTTCGCAAATCCAAGCACGGGAGGTCCAAGGAGAGCCTGTACCAATCCCTTGTACGGCGGAGAGACCCAACCTCGATGACGATACTTTTTGGTGGCATCGCCGCGCTCATGGGGCTAGCGGTGACAACCCTCGGCTTGTTGGCGTCGATGGCAACCGGCAATGCTGCGTACGATGGAATGGCCTCCGTGGTTATCGCTGCCATTCTTGCGGTGACGGCTTTCAAACTTGCGACCGAAAGTAAATCGCTTCTGATCGGTGTTCCCGCCGATCCCGAAATCGTCAAAGGAATAATCGGCACGGTCGCAGCAGCCGGATCCGTAAAAGCCGTCAACGGCGTTGTTAGCGTTCACCTTTCGCCGGATCAACTGCTTGTGGCTATAAGTGTCGCATTCAAACCAGATTTGAATACCGAGGAGCTTGAGACGGCAATCGCCCAAATCGAAGCAGGCTTGCGGGTCGGGTTTCCTCAGATCGTTGCCCTGTTCATCAAACCGCAGTCGCCGGAACATTACGCAGAGCTGCATGGGAAAGGCGCGCCCGTGACATGTTTTGCCCGGGTGCAAAATATAGCGACGACGCCTTACACCTCGCTGTGACGCGCTCCTTCTTGGTCCAGTAGACTGCGCCGTTTATCCGGTGCCGCTCCGGATCGGCCAACTGGTTTTGATATCAGACAAAGTCGCTACTCCGGATGGGACCGTGATGTGGTGTCCGGAAGGCGAGTTCGATGCGTTCTTGATCTACGAAGCGCCGCCAAGCATGGCCGCTAAGCCCAAACGGTGAAGACAGCGGTAGTCTTTGAAGCCGAAATCAAGGGCAGCAGCAGAAAATAAATTAGGTTAACGAGATCTATTTTTCTCTAAAATACATGGCATGATCTCTTTCTGCGCAGCTGCTGCTGCCCGAAGGACAGGGAATGAGGCGGTTCGTTCTGGTCTTGCTGGCACTGTTCGTGCCGACCTTTTATTGTTTTAGCACAATGCCCTCGTTGGTGGGCTCTCTCCTGGCACATCCTATCAATCAGGCCGTCCTCACAGACGTTTTGACCCATTGCCAACTGACGAATGTCTTCGAAGCAGGAAACGCCGCCGACACGACTAGGCTCCTATGTCCGAGTGCCTATCAAGAAAGCGACTTTTCGGACAATCTCTACAAGGCGGTAGTGGCGTCCGAGGACCACAGCTTCTTTGTCCATGATGGATACAATATCTGGTCGATGGTCCGCGGAGCGGGGCAATCGGGTGCGAGCACGATTACACAGCAGGTCGTGCGAATGCTGCTGCTGACCAATCGGGAGCCGACGTCGCAGGCAACGAAAGGTCGAAAACTCCGGGAATGGTATTATGCCCGCGAGATCGAGAAAATCGCCGGAAAGCGCCAGATCGCCACGATCTATCTCAACATCGCCTATGTCGGCGGCGGGCGATTTGGGTTCGAACAGGGTGCCCGCTTGTTCTTCAGCAAGTCAGCCAAGAATCTGGATTTCATGGAGGCTGCCATGCTGGTGGCGATGCTTCCAAGTCCGGCCAATCGAAACCCAGTCGATTATCCTCAGGACTCCTTCAAGGCCACCGTGAAGGTCATCAACCAGGCGGTGGGGATGAATTTCATTTCGCGGGCCGAGGCGACGCGCTCGATCGAAGAAGCGAAGAAGCGTATTCTGGGCGGGACAATCCTTCTCAATCCCGACAGTTCGGAACAGGTGGAATATCGCCGTTTCCGTGACAGGGCTCTCGATGAGCTTGCGGCGGAACACGTCCATGTTCCCGCACGCTACCGAATTCTCCTCACCCTCTCGCCTGAAATGCAAGCGGCCGCGGATGAAATTGCCATAAGGCCCGGCTACCAGCTGGCTGGAGCGTTTCTGAACAAGAACGCGGAGATACTGGCGATGGCCGGGCAGCCCTACGTCGACGCCAGCTGGAACTCAGTGTGGCTCTCGAACCGTTCGATAGGGTCTGTCGGCAAAACCTTGGTGATCGGAGCCGGCCTGAAGAAGGGCGTGAGTTTTCAAGGTGCATTTTCGAACGAGCCGATCCCGGCCGGATATTCGCCAGATGAGACCGATCCGCGATGCTTCCCGAGAATGTCGCTGTCGACAGCGTTCAAGTATTCCTGCAATCGGGCGTTTGTCCGGTTCGCAAGCGCGGTAGGCCCCAGTGTCCGTGCCCTGGCAACGAAGCTCGGCTTCCACGCTCCAGACAACTATCTGCTCGCTTCGACCGGCGGCATTTCCGGAAACGCTCTTTCGTTGGCGGCGTTGATGGGCACTATCTCCGATGGGGGAAAGCAAGTCCAGGCCCATGCGACCCTAGCGGTGCTAACGCCAAAAGGAGAGGTGACATGGCAGTATCGGCCTGGAAAACGGCCCGCGATATTCAGCAATGCACAAGCTGCCACGCTGAGGACGTTTCTTGCACTCCCGACAACGGGCGATGGCACCGGAGCAGCCGCGCGGGGGCAACTTAGATCGGCTGCTGTGTACGGGAAAACCGGAACCAGTAACGATAACGAGGACGCTCTTTTCGCGGGATTCACCAATAATTGGACTGGAAGTGTGATCTATACAAGGGATTCGCGAACGAGATTGCGAAACCGCCTTTCCGGCTTTCAGGCAGCTGAGTCCTTCGGAAGCGTTGTTGATGCCTATTGGGCGGACCGCAATCGAGCTGCTGTCGGTGCTACGGTATCGAGGGGGCCGTTCGCCGAAGGCCGACTGTGGTATCAGATCAAATTGGATGACTTTTTCGTCGTCTACGGAATTCCAGCGGGTGCGGCGCTGGCTGTCGATATGTGTCTTTTGTTCGGTGCCACCAGATCGATCCGAAGATTTTGGCCACGCAACGAGGTTGGGCCCGATGAGCTGACAGCGACTGTGACAGCTGATGCGGCGTAAGGGCCTGCAGTGCTGACTGCTCGCTCCAATAGGGCCTCTCCGATAGCGTGCGCTCGATCGAGGAAATTCGCGTTATTGTGTAAACTCAAAGTAGGCCATCGGGCCGTCCGATCCGCGCCCCAACGCGCCCGTCTTAGGATTTCGCTTAGCGGCGACGTTTTAGGCTAAGGTCATGAGCTGTAGGACGAATACAGGCTGGAAAATGCCTCATGACGAAGGCGATACTCTTTCGCGACTAGCGACGTCTATCTTGACGATCAGGGTCGTCAGGCATCGCCGTCTCGTCCCGGAGACGAGCTTCGCGAAACCAGGTCCCGGTGATCAAAACCCATGGCAGAGTTTCCGAACAAATCGCTTTGCCGCGATGAAACCAAGCCGTTGATGATCCCGGCGGGCATTTAGGTCCTGTTGACAAAGTATGGCAACCATATCTTCGCTGCGGCCAACGCAAGGAATGCAGAGAAGGATTTCCGGGTCTTGTCGTATCTGGTTGCCACACGGCGGAACTGCTTGAGCCGGTT
>NZ_QOVX01000038.1:0-22693 GCF_008365395.1 Neorhizobium sp. P12A
CCGCTGAGAACGATGTTCGAAGGGCACCCCTAGGTCGCCGGCACAAAAAGGTCTCCATCGCGTTCTTCTTTCAGAGAGGAGATTGCCATGTCAAAGATCACCAATGGTCTCAACGACCGACCGCTGGGTGCCACCATCGCTAGGCGAGGTATTTCTAACAGCCGCGCTACGGCAGACGCCTCCGAAAAAGAGATCGAACGCGACCGGGAAAAGCTTCTGGGCGAACACGGCGCCGCCGAAAGCACCAAGTGTGAACGGGACAAGGACAGGTCGCCCGAACACGACCCCGCCTGACAAACATCAGCGAGTGTATGAATAGCCAACCAGCCAGGTCGATGGAGGTGGTGATGTATCGCGATCTCGGTGGTTCCTATGGCCGGAAGCCCTCACGGGAACCGGAGAAGCCACACCCGCAATTGAGCTGGAGACAGCAGAAATTGCTGATCTGGGCTATAGGTCTCGAACTGTTTCTGCTTTTCGTTGCCCCGATCGGAGGGATGTCGCTTGTCAACGTGCTCGTGTTCTTTATGCACTGAGACGATGGGGATAACCATCATCCTTCGGTCGACTAAAGGGGTCCAGGCGCGATCCTGCGTTCGTCTCAAAGTCCCGGATCGAACTGCTCTTGTGTCGCAGAGTTGGCCTTCTCCAGCGAGGAAAGGGTGACACCAAGCAGCCGCACGCCTTTCTCTATAGGGAATTCGGCCGTCAGGATATTTTGACAGATATCCATGAGTTCCTCCTCGGAAGCGAGTGGTGAACTGATCGATCTGCTGCGGGTGACCTGCCGGAAATCGGCGTATTTGATCTTCACCGTGATCGTGCGCCCTCTACTGCTTCACCGAGCAGGTGAATGTCTTTACGGAAAGTGTCTTCGGCTCCGATCGATTTGCGAATCCGGTCCGACTTTACCTGACGGTTGTCGATGCCGCGAGCGATGCCATAGAAATAGGGGCCGGATTTGCCAAAGTTCTGCTGGAGAAAGTCCAGCGATTTCTCTCTGAGATCGGCTCCGGTCTCGATCCCCAATCGTTGCATCTTCTCGNTCGGCTGTTGGCGCGCTAGGCGGGCGCCAAGCGATGACAGCGTAATGCGACAGGAGCCCTCGGATCGCGGCGGGATCACTGGCGATATATTTGCCGCGATCAGACGTGAACAAAAGTGAACAGAAGCGGTGCAATGTGGCAGGCGGATGCCCGAATTGATGCACAGATACATAGGGTGGCTACACACAGTCACTTTCAAGGAAAACTACCATGTCCATGCTTCGTAAGATCGCCGCAACGAGTCTGATTACTCTGTCGCTTGCAGTCACTTCTATCGCAACGATAACACCCGCATTGGCCCAAGGCGGTCACGGTGGAGGCCACGAGGGAGGCGGGCATCGAGGAGGATCTGCCATGAGCAGCCAGATGGGCGGAGAGGTAAGCCGCAGCGGCGGGTTTGCCAGCCGAGACCACTTTTCCGGCCGGTTCCGCGACGATGGACCTTTATCCTCCGGCGACGATGAAAACTATCTCTACAATCAATGCCAATCGCAATGGAGCCACGACTACAACCGCCTCGGTAATCCAGTCAGGCCGGACGTATGCTCCTGATCAATGAGGAGCAAAGGCCGTCATGGAATGATCGATGAGTGGCGCGAGCCGAAAAGCCGCGCCGCGAGTTTAGTTTCTTGAAGGCTATTGCATTCTCTGGGAGGGCACCGTCCGCAGCGTGCTTGACGTGCGGCTGCGGACGCGAGCATCATTCACATTGCGGCCCGTAGGCGACAAATGCTTTCGAAGCTCCGTAAACGCCATTGAACATCCCCGAAGCCAAAGCCAGCGCCGACGCTAGGTTGATGATCGTACCGCGCTGGCGGTCAACAAAAGCCGGGACCGCGGCATAGACCAGGCGGGTCAACGCGATGACGTTGATTTCGATCATGTGCTCCATGTTGTCGACGTTGGCCCTCAGTAACGGCTCGACGGAGCCGACGCCCGCATTGTTGACAAGCATGGTGATCGTAGCGTCGTTCTTGAGTATAGCCTCAACGCGACGGAGGTCCTCGGTGTTACCCAAGTCCGCTTGAACCGTCGTGACCGCGCGGCCGGTCGTTTCCGTGATGGACTGGGCGACAGTGGCCAGGGCTTCCTTCCCCCTGGCCACCAGGACGAGATCGAACCCCCGTCGTGCGAGCCTGTCGGCGTAGAGCGCCCCGAGACCGGAGGACGCACCTGTGATCAACGCTGTCCCATTTGCAGAAGTCATTGCACAAACTCCTTGGTTTCGGTGTGCCTACGGCGGCGGCCATCATTGTCTTGTTTCAGACGAGCTTGATGGTGACGCCGATGTTCCCGCGTGTCGCCTTCGAATAGGCTTATACCGTCGATTGATGATCCTTAGCCTGCGGAAAAAATCGGCAATCTGGAGAAGGCCATCGAGAACCCGTAACGCGCTGGACTTGACAGAAGGAATCGCCACTAGATAATCACGATTAAGGTAATCACGATTAAGGTAATTACCGTTACCAAAAGGAGGACATATGCAGTTTCTAGGGCGCGAGCGCGAACTCAAGCTGGTGCGGACCGAATTGGACTTACAACGACCTTCCCTCATCATCGTATTTGGCCGACGGCGGATCGGCAAATCGCGGTTCCTTCGGGAGGCCGCCAAGAATCGCCCGGAAATCTATTTTCAGGCGACCCGCGTCTCATCACTTTTGAACCTGGAGCAGTTCAAATCCGATGTCGGAAAGGCAATCGGATCAAAGCCACAGCTCGAAGCCCTGTCAAGCTGGGAGGGTGTACTGCACTATGTTGCCGAGCGTGCCGTCGAGCATCCGGGATTGATCGTCACGATCGACGAATTTCCCTATCTGCTTGATAACGAGCCAGCGCTGCCATCGATCGTGCAGAAGTTTTGGGATTCCGGCGCGCTTGGTGATGGGGCGATGAAACTGATCCTTTGCGGCTCTGCCATTTCTCAAATGGAAGACCTGTTGGCGGAACAGAACCCGCTTTACGGGCGAAAAACCATGTCGCTCGATATGAAGGCCTTGCCCCTTGTCGATGTCGCCAAGTTTTTCCCGGAGTATATGGCCGACGACATTATCAGAACCTATGCGATTTTCGGCGGCGTTCCCTATTATCTTCAGCTTTGCGACGCTCAGGAACCGCTCCGCAACAACGTCATCAAACTCTTGCTCACGGAGACAGGCACGCTGATCGACGAACCGAACACGCTGCTTCAGACTGAACTCAGAGAACCGTCCTTTTACTCAAGCGTCGTTGCGGCTGTATCTGACGGCTGCAACACCAAGTCGGAGATCGCAAACCGACTGGGTGTCAAAGCAGACGGTATTGGACCGTACCTGGCAAAACTACTCGCGCTTGATTTGATCGATAATTCGAAATCGCTGGATGCCGACGAAAAGGGCCGAAATCGCCGCTATCGCGTTGCAGACAGCCTGATGTCCTTCTGGCATCGCTTCGTGCGACCAAACCTGAGCGCGATCAGCAGCGGGTTTGGTGAGGATGTTTACGACCGCGTCGTGGAGCCTCGGTTCGCCGAATATATGGGAATTGCATTCGAACCGATCGCCCTTCAATTTGCAAGGCTTCATCTGCAGGAGGTCCTTGCGGTGCCGACGCAGGAGGTTGGCCAAATCTGGGGTCACGCCGATTTCGACATCGATGTCGCGGGGCGATTATTGGATGGTGCATTTTTCTATGGCGAATGCAAATGGCGATCGCGCGTGATCGACCTTGGCCACGTCCGATTGTTGCGGGAGCGATCCGAGAGAACGACTTACGGGGAAGGAGTGACGGGCAAGCACTACCTGTTTTTCAGCAGAAGCGGTTTTTCAAGCGATGTAGAGAGTTTGGCGAAAGAAGACGACCGGCTGCATCTGATAACCCCCGAAACACTGGTAAAGCCGCGCCTGTAGAGGCGACAACGTGGGCGCATCGCCACTCCTAATGCGTCGCCTGACGCAACTCCTGAATAGGCGACAAAGGGATTTTGAGAAAGCCTATCTGCGACAAAATGAAGACGATGTTACGATCAACGAATCTCCCAAAGGTAACGTTTTGGTTCGGCGCAGCCTACGCCGCTCCGAGGTTATCAACTTCTTCGGGAAGCTAACCCCTTGCATTGTCGGCATTGAAGCCTGCGCAACGGCGCATCATTGGGCGCGCGAGATTGGACGCTTTGGGCACACCGTTCGTCTGATGCCGCCCGCCCATGTGAAGCCGTATGTGAAGCGGAACAAAAATGACATGGCGGATGCCGAAGCTATCGGCGAGGCGGTGATGCGGCCAAATATGCGGTTTGTCGCCGTGAAGACAGCAGCGCAACAATCGGTTTTAATGCTGCATCGCTGCCGGGCACTTCTGGTCCGGCAGCGAACTATGCTCGCTAATGCAATCCGTGCGCATCTTGCCGAATTAGGCATCGCCATGCCGAAAGGCATTCGTACTTTGCTGGCAGCACTCAGTGCGCCCCAAAATGAGGGGAATGATGTTCCCGATCTCGCCCGAAGAGCGCTCGAGCCCATGGCATTAAGCCTCGTCGAGCTGGGTAAGCGCATCAGAGAACTAGAAGTCGACATTGTGCGCGGACACCGTGGCAATGAGACCAGCCGTCGATTGGAAACAATTCCTGGATTTGGTGTCATGACCTCAACCGCGATGGCTGCGACGGTTGCAGATCCGACGGCCTTCAAGTCAGGCCGTGAATTTGCCGCCTGGCTCGGCCTGACGCCACGAGAGAATTCCTCGGGCGGCAAGCAGCGTCTTGGAGGTATCACCAAAATGGGCGACGGATATCTTCGAACATTACTCGTCGTCGGAGCGACAGCAGTCATTCGCTTCGCCCGCGAGGAGGGTTCCGCCAAGACAGCATGGATCCGCAAGCTCATGGAGAAAAAGCCCGCGAAGGTCGTGGCGGTCGCGCTCGCCAATAAAATGGCGCGCATAGCTTGGGCGATCATGACGAGAAGGGAGGTTTACCGTGTTATCCCCGCTTGAATAGGCATGGGCTTTAACACGATAACGCGTTGGTGAGGACGAAAGACACTTGATGAGAACCGGTCAGAACCGGGGCTTGGTAAGCCCGAGGGGTTCAGCGACATAGAGCGCGCTGGAGTGATTAGGGATCCAATCTGCGGAGGTTCATCAGGGCCAGCAGCTTAACATGCTGCATCGAAAGGCCGGACATATGACTGCAACCGACCGAGCTCAGAATGGTGTCAATTACACTCTTGCCAAGGAGGCGTCCACATATGAACCCCTCGGGCTGGACCACGGGACACGGAAAAACTGATACGCTCTGTAGGCCCCAATCGGAGAAGGCTCATGAAGTCCCGAGGAGCCTATCGACGGCACTCAACGCCATCCAAGCTGCAGCTTTGCCAGGACATACAAAATGGCGTCATCGGACGAAGTGATGCCCAGCGCACTTATGGCGTCTCGGCCAACCTCATCCAGTTGTGACTGACACAGTTCGATCGCGGCGAACTAAATGACGAAGAAGCGACGGCTGAACTGACGGCATCCAGAAGTGCCATCGTATCGATCGGCTTCGTGAGAAAGTCCAAAGCGCCACCCTTCAGACCCCTGACGGTCATCGGGATATCTCCGAAGCCCGAGACGAATATGATCGGCATCCGACTTCTGCTCGTTGTGATCATGCCCTGCAGGTCAAGGCCGTTCACTCCGGGCATGTTGACGTCGAGGAGGAGACAACAGGGGGATGTCAGGACGGGCGCAGCGAGGAAGGACTGTGCGGACTCGAACAGGATCGGCCGCCAGCCAGCAGATCGGATCACGAGTTCAAGCGCTTCCCTGACAGACAAGTCGTCGTCGACCACGAAGACAGTCGTCCGCGTCTGCACCAGTTACAGTCGAGATCATCCGGTAGATGCGCTCCTCTCCTAAGAAGGGGCCAGCTCGTCCAACCTAAGAAATCATATCACAGTACGTTGCTGACGACATGACACCACGTTCGTTTTACAGATGCCCACCGTGCGTCGATTTGCGTGAAACTCCATTGTACGATGGTATCGGATGCAAATTCTGGATGACGTTAGGACGGCCCAGGATGCTGCATCCATCACGGCCTTCGAAAATTCCGGACGGCTTCATGTTTTACCCGCAACGTGAAGACCGTGAGTTCCGAAGGCCTGCCCAAACGAATTGCAAAGCCGGGCCACAACGCGGTTCCGTTGTTGACGTAAAGCCGCATGCCATCGACGTCGTACCAACCGGAAACGAAGCCATCGTTTGCACGCGCAACCAGACGATCGAGGCCGATGACCATGCCTCCATGGGTGTGGCCCGAAAGCTGAAGTGCGATCCCGGACTTGGCTCGCTGCCGTGCCATCCGTGGCTGATGATCGAGGAGTATGACAGGGGCTCCGTCCGGAGCTCCCTTCAAGGCCTTGGCGATATCAGGTGCGGGAAATTTGCTCCTAACCGCTGCGTGATCGGTCACTCCGGCGATGACAATCTGTGCACCGCCGCGCTCGATAACCGCATGTGCATTCGTCAGCATGCCAATTCCCAGGCCAGCGTCGTGTTTCATCCAGGCATCGTAGTCGAAGAAATATTCATGATTACCGGGGATCGCATATACGCCATCTCGCGCCCGCAGTTCGGCAAGCGGGGCGACGTCTTCGCGACGGTTCTCCAAGCCGCCGTCGATGAAGTCCCCGGTAATGGCGATGAGATCGACCTCGAGCGCGTTCGACCTTACGACGACCGCTCGCGCCCACCCCGCGGGAAACAGCCGGCTGAGGTGAAGGTCCGTGAGCTGCAGCAGGCGATATCCATCGAACTCGGTGGGTAAGCCAGAAATATCGATCTCGACGTTCTTTACTGGAGGTACTCGAATAGCCTGGATGACGCCCGACGCCGAGATGGCGAGCGCCGCCGTTCCAATCGCATACCGTACCTCCGGTGGGATGGTCGGAAAGCGTCCGACGCCCAGCATGACAACAAGCGAGAAGACATCAAGAGCGATCTGGAAGATCGCGAGAAGGACGGTCGTACCGAACAGCAGGTTGAACAGGATGATGAGCGGGCGCGGATATTCCGGCGCGAAGACCGAGCCTGAAGATATTCTGTTGATCACGAGATGCTGGGACGCGACGAGAAGGAGGCTCGCGATCAGGATCTTGACTGAAAGGAGCCAAGGAAGAACGGCGAGGAAGCGGGTCACGACAACCAGCCAGGGAAGTCCGAGGATCAAATAGAACATGCAATAGGCCTAGGATGATCGCGCAACGGCGAGATGGCGGGCGCGTCGACGCGGTGGCCTTGCCGGCGCAGAAGCAAGATGGCGATCCGCACTCAGCCGCGCAAGTCCTTCGTCAGATCGATGGCGTACTGTGTTTTTCTGACCGGAGCGAGACACAGCAGCGACGAGAGCCGGATAAGAGGCCCGAGGCTGTCGCCTGCGTCGACAGGAGAGCCATGAGGGCTGCGGCGATTAAGAAGGCCTGTCCCCCTCGGATCATCGCGTCACACTGCCTCTAGCTTTCGGTGCGGCGTCTCGGGAAACACGACATCGATCCTATCGCCAGGATGTATTTCGCCACCTTCAAGAACAACGGACATCACACCGGCTTTCCTGATCAAATTGCCTTCTTCGTCGCGGTCTAGCACGGCGGACATCAGTCCTTTTTGGAACCTGTCGATCTGGCTGCAAGGATTGCGCAGACCTGTAATCTTGAGGCGCACCTGCTGTCCGATCCTCAGAACTGTGTCCGTCGGAAGATCGAGAAGCGCGACGCCGGAGGTGAGGACGTTCTCGCCCAAATCTCCCGCCTTCACAAAGAACCCCTTTGCTGTCAGCTCCTCGAACAGCTCGGAATGTATGAGGTGGACCTGTCTCAAGTTCGGTTGGGTCGGATCGCGGGCGACGCGGGAGCGATGTTTTACCGTGACGCCGGCATGGGCGTCTCCATCGACACCCAGCCCTTCGACGATGGAGATGCTGTCAACGACGGTCTTAGAAAACTCATGGGACGATCGACGGGCGACGGAAACGACAGATGGCATTGACTTCCCCAGGACGGTCGGTGGCAGGGCGGGGTGCTTTCGACTTGTTTATAACACAATGGCTCCCTATATCATTGTCGTCGGCATTGCTGGTGAGCGCTGGAATAAACTGTTGCTCGCAGTGCTGGCGTCGCTTCTTGCTTTTGACCACGGATGTACTGGCAGGGGTGTAAAGCGACGGTGAGGAAGGTCGGTGCGATTTCGCCCCGGCCTTTTTTGTTTGTTTCCAAATGAATGGCCTCGGATTGGAATCTACGCCCAATTGTATTGCTCAGGCGCTCCGGGCCCGTTCCTGGTGCCGACCTTCGACGAACTCCTCGGCGATCTTGGCGCAGAAAAGCCGGAAGGTCCTTCGGGTTGCGGCTGGTCACGAGCCCCCTGTCGGTAACCACCTCCTTGTCGACCCAGTTTCTGCCGGTGTTGCGGATGTCGGTTGAGATGGTCTCCATCGGTTTGTGCCCGATCCAGTCGGACACAAACTCGCCCACGAGCCGGGATCGCCTCGCAATTTGTGATCGAGGTTCATCAGTCGAACTTGACCAGGTCCTGGAAGATCAGTCGACCCCAGCTCTTGCCGCGCGCCTGCACCAGCAGTCCACCTTCCGACAATCCGCCAAGCTTGACCGGCGCGAAGCCGAGCTTTTCCGCAAGCGCGCCGATCTGCTCCGCGGCGCCGTCATCGTCGCTCGCGAGGAACACGACTCTCCTCCCGCCATAGGCGGCGGAATGCTTGGCGAGAGCCGCCGCGCCCAGATGGTTAAACCCCTTGACCAGTCTGGCACCAGTGAAAGCCTGCGCGACCGTCTTTGAGGAAGGCTGGTCTCCCAGTTCCTGCGGCGGCACGCCATACGCATTGGTCACGTCGACGATTGTTTTTCGATGCCAGTCGGGCAGTGCCTTCGCGACGTCCGGATGCGCTTCGAATCGAACGGCCAGGAAGATGACGTCCGCCTTGACCGCGTCCGCCACCGTCTTGGGAATGATCGTGGGTCCGATCGCGGCTACATCCGATGCGAAGCTTTCCGGGTCGCGGGTCGTTGCGACGGATACCTCTATGCCGCTCCGGGCGAACGCCTTGGCCAAAGCCTGGCCGATATTGCCGAAGCCGATAATTGCATAGGTCATCATAGTTCTCCTTAAGTTTGCCTGACGGCGCTCGGAACTAGGATGGAGCGCCTGGCCGGTAGGCCTCAGAGTTGGGCCAGGCCGCCGTCGACGGCGACTTCGCTGGCAGTCATGAAGCTGCTGTCGTCCGACGCAAGAAAGACGGCGACCGCTCCAATTTCCGCCGGATCGGCCATTCGCTGGAGCGGGGTCATCGAAGCGAAGACCTTCTGGCCTTCCTCGCCGAGCGCTTCCTTCGCAAGTTCGGTTGCCGTCGCCCCTGGCGACAGCACGTTCACCCGAATGCCGGTGCCCTTCAGGTCTTCCGCCCAGGTGCGAGCGAGATTGCGCACGGCCGCCTTGCTGGCGCTGTAGGCCGTCATTCCAGGAGCCCCCGTGGTGCCGGCGCTCGACCCGGTCAGGATGATCGAACCGCCTTTGCGCATCAGCGGTAATGCTTTCTGGACCGTGAAGATCGTACCCTTCACATTGATGTCGAAGGTTTCGTCAATGTGCGCGGCGGTGATCTTGCCGAGTGCAAGCTGGCTTCCCGCTCCGGCATTGGCGAAGACGACGTCGAGCGAACCGCGCTCGGCCTTCACCGCTGCGTAGAGCCGGTCGAGGTCAGCCTCGTCGGAAACCGAGCCCTTCACCGCACGGACATTGGGGCCAAGTTCGGCAACGGCGGCGTCGAGGACTTCCTGCCGCCGGCCGAAGATGAAAACGAAGGCGCCTTCATCGATAAAGCGTTTTGCCGCTGCACGGCCGATGCCGGTCGCCCCGCCGGTGATTACCGCGGTCTTTCCATTGAGTCTGGTCATGTCATTCACACTTGATTGAGTTTCGGAGACCTCAACATAGGTCGACCGATCCCTGCCGATGAGTGTGCAAGCACGCACATCGGTGGTGCATAATAAGTCCGGAAGCGCCACTGACGTCGGCAATGACGATCAGTATGTTTGCCGTCGGATGCTATGACGGCCGCACGCTTTGCCGTATGATAGGTGAGGCACGAGATTTGAAAGGCGCACCGGGCGGTGCCGTATTGCACCATGATCGACTGGGATGACATTCGTTACTTTCTTGCCGTGGCGCGCGAAGGATCAGTGCGGGCCGCCGCCGAGGGCCTTGGGGTTTACCATTCCACCGTGCTGCGACGCGTCGCGCAGCTCGAGGAGCGCTTGGGCGCGCAGATGTTTGAAAAGCTGCCTTCGGGCTATCGCCTGACGTCCGCGGGTGAGGAGGTCCTTGAGCTTGCCAACCAGATGGAAGCGTCGTCGCATGAGTTGGAGACGCGCCTCCTCGGTCGCGACCAGAGCGTGCGCGGCCTTCTGCGGGTGACCTTGGCCCCGACCCTCGCAACGCACCTGCTGATGTCGGACTTCGCCGAATTCGCACGGCTGCATCCCGATATCGAGATGGACGTTCTGTCGTCCGGCGAGCTAGTCAATCTGACCAACCGAGAGGCAGACGTCGCGATACGCGTGGTCTACGACCGCAAGACGCTGCCGCTCAATCTTCACGGTTTGAAAGGACCTGAGGTGTTCGGAGGCGTCTACATTTCCCGAGACCGACTATCTGCGCGGCGTGGAGGCGCATCTGATCCCGTCCGTTGGATTGTGATCAGCTGTCATGGGGTTCCGGACTGGGCAAGTGAGGGAGAGGTTCGCACCACCGAGGTGCCGTTCAGGGTCACGGACGCCGAGGCTCAGATCGTCGCCGTCCGACAGGGACTGGGGATAACGACGCTACCTTGTTTCGTTGGAGATGCCGACCCGCTGCTGACGAGGGTGCCAGGCACTGACCTGCACATATACGGAACGCTCTTTCTTCTCACCCAAGGGGAGACGCGCAAGACGAAGCGGGTGCGTGTCTTCACGGAGTTCCTATCCCGCAGGCTCGCCAGCCATGCCCCGCTTCTCACGGGGCATGGCCATGAAAGGTTCAGCACCGAACCCGGCGGCAGCAATGATGGCGACGTCACCGTTCTTGAAAGGTAGCCTTCCAGTGATCGAATGACGCCGCCGGGTCAGCGACTAAAGGCGAGAGATCAACTCAGAGCGTGTCGATCAAGCCTCCGTCCACCCGCATCGACGCGCCGGTCGTTGCGGACGCAAGAGGCGAGGCGAGGTAGGTGACGAGATTGGCGATTTCCTCGACGCTGGCGGCCCGTTGTATGAGCGAACTGCTGCGGTGTTTCTTTACGAAGTCCGCCGCGACCTCCTCGATTGGCTTTCCCGTCTTCGCGCGCTCGTCGGCGAGCATCGCTTCGACGCCTTCGGATAGCGTGGGGCCTGGGAGAACGGAGTTCACGGTGACGCCGGTTCCTGCCATGCGCTTCGCAAGGCCGCGGGCAACGGCGATGTCGGCGGTCTTGCTGACGCCATAGTGGATCATCTCGACCGGGATGTTGAAGCCGGATT
Source organism: Neorhizobium sp. P12A (assembly GCF_008365395.1). Classification (NCBI taxonomy): domain Bacteria; kingdom Pseudomonadati; phylum Pseudomonadota; class Alphaproteobacteria; order Hyphomicrobiales; family Rhizobiaceae; genus Neorhizobium; species Neorhizobium sp. P12A. The sequence continues at coordinate 11,573 of NZ_QOVX01000038.1, forward strand.
CCGACGCGATGAAGATGACTCGGCCCCAGTCGCGTTTCTGCATGCCGGGAAGGTAGGCGCGCGAAAGCCTGACGGCGGACATGACGTTCACCTGCCAGTGGCGGTCCCACACTTCATCGTTGGCGTCGAAGAAATCGAGCGGCTGAAAGATGCCCGCGTTGTTGATGAGGATGTCCACGTGGGGAACTTTGGCGACAAGAGTGTCACATCCTTCAGCGGTCGCGAGATCGGCTGCTACGGCGGTTACGGTGCCTTTTGCTCCTTCGCCTTTCAGGCGTTCGGTTGCCTTGCCGGTCTTCTCGTCGGATCGGCCGTTGACGACAACGTCCGCACCCGCTCTAGCGAGCTGGCGGACGATCGCGTAGCCGATGCCTTCGGTGGATCCAGTAACGAGTGCGGTCTTGCCTGTGAGGTCGATTTGCATTGTCTGCTCCTGTGGGGTTTGGATTACAAAAATTACGAAGATTGGTAATCGGTCGCTGCGGTCCATCACCGCTGGGCGGCTGCCTGCTCCGACGCTTCGCGGAACACGAGTTCAATCAAGATCTGGCCGGGCGTCCTGACAAATAGGCGCCGCTCGCCTAGATCGGGCAGATCCATCGTCGAATAAGGGGTTTCGTTTTTGTCGAGGCGAGCCCGGAATTCGTCGTAACCGTCCAGCCGGAAGCCGATATGATCGATAACCTCGACGCTGCGTCCGACCGGCGCACCGCCGCCGGGGATGAGATGGACGATCGGTTGGTCACCTTCATAGAGCCAGTAGCCCGGAAAGCCGAATGAGGGACGGTACCCAACCATCAAACCGAGCAGGTCTTGGAGGAACTGTCTGGTACCTTCCAGATCGGCGGTCCGCAACGTCACGTGATCGAGGTTCATGGCATTCACCCGATCACCCCGCCGCCGTCGACCCGGACAGTCGAACCGGTGGCGAAGGGCGTGGTCATGAGGAAGAGCACTGCGTTGGCGATATCCGAAGGCTGACCAATAGTCTTGGCCGGCAAGTTGGCAGCAACGCGCTCGAACATGGCATTTCGGCTGGCATCCTCCATCTTCGCCCAGAGCGGAGTGTCAATGAGGCCCGGGGAAACCGCATTGACCCTGACGGGCGAGAGTTCCAATGCCAGACCGCGGCCCAAGGATTCGAGAGCGGCATTGATCGCGCCCTGAAGGACTGATGAACCGGACGGACGTTCGCTCAGGAAGCCGGAGATGAAGGTAAGGGAACCTCTCTCGGTAAAGCGGGCCGCCCTGGCGACCCGGTAGGCGCCCCAGAACTTGCTCTCCATCGCCCGCCTTGCATCGTCGAGAGAGAGCTTGCGAACCGGTCCGCTGGGCGTCTGTGCGGCAGAGATCACGACGTGATCCCAGGCATCGTGCCCGGCAAAGAAAGAATCGACTGCGCTTTCGTCGCCGGTGTCGAGGACCGCCGTTTCGACGTCGCCGAGAGACGACGCAGCTTCAGCGAGCTTCTGTTCGGAACGGGAGGCGATCGTCACCTTTGCGCCGGCCTCAAGAGCCTGCTTTGCGACTGCATAACCGATCCCGGAACTGCCGCCGACGACCAGGACGCGCTGATTGGTCAAGGATGTCATTTTGGTCTCCTGTTTGACGGCGAACCGTCGTGTTGAATTCGATGTCCCAGAACATAAGGCATGACAACACTCGCAAGAATGGCTGTTGTCGACGAGTGTCTCTTGCGATATCAGCAAGAATATGAGCGACAATTTTCTGGACATGCTTGTTTTCGTAAGGGTGGCGGACGCGGGAAGTCTTTCCAGTGCCGCACGCGAACTCAACTTCTCCCTGACTGTTGTCAGTCGCAAGCTTTCGCGGCTCGAGGAGCGGTTGGGCGTCCGTTTGATGAACCGCACGACGAGGTCACTGACCTTGACCGAGGAGGGCACGCGCTTCCACGAGCGCTGCGTCCGCATCCTTGCTGAAATCGAGGACGCCGAGACGGAGGTCACGAGCGGTCGGGATACCGCCAGCGGCACACTGAAAGTGACCGCCACCTTCGCTTTCGGGATGCGGTGGCTTGCGCCGCTGCTAGGCGAGTTTCAGCGCGCTCATCCCGGTCTGCATGTGCGTCTCGACACGGACGACGGCGTCACGAACATCGTCGACGCCGGGTACGATCTGGCGATCCGGTTCGGTGCGCTTGCCGACTCCAGCCTCGTCGCGCGGCAGCTTGCACCCAACAGGCGGGTTATCTGCGCGGCGCCCGCCTACCTCGACATCCGCGGCCGGCCCAGTTCGCTCGAGGACCTTCTGCAGCACGACGTCGTATCTTTCGGCGACCCTCCGAACACGCATTGGGTGTTTGCGGATGGCCGCTCCGTCAACGTTCGCGGCAACCTCAGCACCAACAACGGCGAGCTTGGCCACCGCTGGGCGTTGCAGGGAGCGGGCCTCATCCTGAAGTCCATCTGGGACGTTCAGGACGACGTCGCTGCCGGAAGGCTGGAAGTCGTACTTCCGGCGCACAGGCTGCCCGCTGCACCGATACACGCGGTTTTTCCTCACAGTCGGCTGGCGGCGGCAAAAGTTCGCCTTTGCGTGGACTTCCTCGCCGCGCGGCTAAGGAAGGCGTCGCCGGAACTGTGACGGGTACCTGGGAGAGGCCGGGTCGCATCCGTAGTCTCGAAATTCATGCCGCCGATGTGCATTTGGTGCGCCAAGAGCCCGGAAGCCAGGCGGCCGATACTCACGGAGAGTAATGGCTAAACACGAAGTCCTTCGAGCGGTCGAGTTTTGTGTGGCACGCAAAACAGGATTTTATGAGCGGCTCGCTCTGGTTGGCGATGCCGTTCTCGAACTGGCCATATCCCCACCCACCAGTGTCGGCGTACTTCTTCGAATCCTTCACGCTGATCTGCACATTCGTCGGGTCGCCCGCCACGAAGGACTGCGGCGCCGGAAACACGGCGTCGTTTTCGGGAGACGACTTGTAGACATACGCCAGGCGGGCAATCACCGATCCATCGGGGAGGGGCCGCGACCCCTCGCGGAATGCCTTCACGGCAATGTCGTTTCCGAGGATCGCTCGAATGTCATTGTTCTTTCCCGCTTCGTGGGCGACCGTGATCACCCGCCAATCACGATATCCTTCTGGAAGACTGACGCCGTAAATCGGCGAGGCATTGTCAGTAGCGGCGACGACAGCAACGACGAAAGGTAGACAGATCGCGGCAACACCTAACGGCAGCGCCCGCTTGGCAATGTACTTTCGCATTTCAGTCTCCTTGTAAGAAAACCATATCGATCATCTCCGCTCCACTTACATCCGCGTTTGGGGTTCACCTACTGCCCATGAAGTTGCCGTTTAACGTGCTGATCTGACCGCAGACGATATTCTGGATTCGTTTGATTGCGGGCCAGACGCGAGGAAGTGCGAAGCATCGTGGCATAGTACCCCATCGAAAAACTAAGCCCTAATGAAACGCTGCGATTGCTTCCAAACCATCGCGGTCGTCCGGGATGGTCATGCGTCCGAGCGCGGCGTGCGGCCGAAGGTCCGTTTGAAGGCATGGCAGAACGCGCTTTGCGAACTGTAGCCGACATCCGCCGCTGTCATCGCGACGGACTGGCCCATGTCCAGCTTCCTTTGCGCAAGAACCATGCGCCAGCGGGTCAGGTAGTCGAGCGGCGGACGGCCCACGCGATCGACGAATCTCTGGGTGAAGGCCGAGCGCGACATTCCGACCTCCGATGAGAACATCGGAACCGTCCACCGTCGCGCGACATCGCCGTGCAACAATCTGAGCGCCGGACCGACTTTCGGGTCGGAGAGTGCGGTTATCCAGCCGATGTTCGTGGCGGGACCGGTGGCAACAAAGGCGCGGACCGCGACGACGATAAGGACTTCTGCCAAATGCTCGGCGACCAGCGAACTACCCAGATTCGTGCCGCTGACTTCATTTCTCAAGGACTTGAGGGTGCTTGCAACAATCTCCGCGGTCGGCGAGGTTCGGTCGACGCGCAGGAAGGTCGGTAGGGCGTCCAGCACGAAGGAGGCGCTGCCATCGGCAAACCCGCTTCCACCGCCGATCATTGCTGTCTCGTCCGCCGCGCCAAGGCGCACGATATCCTGTCCTGGCGCGGCGTAGAGAAGCATGCCGTCTGCCGGGTCAATCTCCGGACTGCTTGCGACGGTGTAATGCGTATTGTTGATGAGAACGACGTCGCCTTCTGTGATTTCGTCCGGCGGGCGGTTCGGCAGCAGGAGCCAGCATCGCCCCCGAGTGACTGCAACAAACTTTAGCCGCGCCCGTCCATCGAAAGAAAGTGCCCAGTCCCCCGCGGCTTCGAGGGCGGTTCCGCGGACGCCGCGCGCGCCGAGCGCAACAAGAACTTGAGAAAACGGATCGGAGTTTGTTTCGGCGGATCGCGACAAAGACATGGCCGATCGAGCATAGATCATCCTGTCCATGCCGCATAGGCTAGATTTCCCAACTAAAACATGGAGCCCATTGTGGCCATAGAAAACAAGATTGTTGTAGTCACCGGCGCCGGGCGCGGCATCGGCCACGCGACCGCACTCCATCTCGCCAAGCGCGGCGCATATGTCGTCCTCGGGGCTCGCAGTGAAGCAGAGATCGCCGCCTTGGCGGCGGACATCGAGACGGCGGGCGGTCAAGCCATCTGGCGTGCGACCGACGTCACTAGGCGTGCCGACCTGGATGCTCTGGTCGATCTAGCTTGCACGCGTTTCGGTCGGCTCGATGTCATAGTCAACAATGCGGGCATCGGGCCGATTTCGCGCTTCGACGCCCTTCAGGTCAACGACTGGGACGCCATGATCGACGTCAACCTGAAGGGCGCGCTTTACGGGATTGCCGCAGCACTTCCGGTATTCGGTCGCCAGGGCCGAGGCCATGTTGTCAACGTCATCTCGACCGCCGGCATCAAGATCGTCCCGACGATGGGTGTCTATGCGGCGACCAAAAATGCGCTGCGTACCGCTACCGAAGCGCTGCGGCAGGAGTCCGGCCGCAATCTTCGCGTCACGGAAGTGTCGCCCGGTTTCGTCGACACCACCTTTGCAGACTCCGCGATCAAGGATCCCGAGATCCGAGCTGCAATTAGAAAGCGAAAGGAAGAACTCGCGATTTCGCCGGATGCGATTGCAAGAGCGATTGCTTTCGCGATCGAGCAGCCCGACGATGTCGAAATTGGAAGCATCGTGGTCCGCCCGACCGCACAGGACTGACCATAGATTGCCAACGCGGAGGGGCTGGCAAATCAGAACCGATCCCTCACCACCTCTGGACCTTCGAGGTTTGTTTGAACAGAGGTCGAAGAGATCGTGAGGATGGTATTACTCGGCTTGGCCTGCGCATTTGGCGGCATTGGTGGGCGCCGGATCTTCGAGACTATCGGAGTTCCTCTTCGTGGAAATGTGGGAGTATTTGTTGCTCAATGCTGGCAGGTGCAGGAAGTTTAGGCTCGACAACTGCCAAGCGAGAAACGGTCGAACAAGAAGAAGGCCGCCATTGACAGCTGGCGGCCTTCAATGTGGTCACAGGAACATCGGATTGCGCGTCAAGCAGCGCCCCGCCGCGCGGCCTTGTCAGCCGCCTTCCGATCCGATCCACACTTCTCGATGATTTCCTTCCGAGCACTGCCTGAACATGCGTTTGGACAGCGCTTTGTCACCAACAGCGAGCAGCGTCCGACCCGCCTCCTTGCTAACAAGAACGTGATGAGGGCGGACTGGCATTCAAACCAACCTCATGTCATGGGTCGCCTAATCTCCCACCCGAATACACCGCGCCAGATGATTGAATTCTCTTCAGCGACTGGTGATTGAGCTCTGATTGTGTCCGAAACAAATGCAGCCGCCACCAAGCCCCAGATCTCTGACATCAGTCTGTCGCGACGAGACCGTCTGGCGATGGCCGCGCTTATGTTCTCGATCGCGTTGGCCGTTCTCGATACGGCGATTGCGAATACTGCGCTGCCTTCGATAGCGGCAGGTCTGAATACGACGCCAGCCGCCTCGGTGTGGATCATCAACGCCTACCAGCTTGCCGCGGTCGCCACATTGCTTCCGTTCGCAGCACTCGGGAGCGTTGCCGGCCACCGTCGCGTCTACCTGCTCGGATTGATTCTTTTCACCTTCGCGTCGGCGGCATGCAGCCTTTCCGGATCTCTCGAGACACTAACGGCGTCAAGGATCCTGCAAGGCATCGGCGCAAGTGCCATCATGAGCGTGAACACGGCGCTGATCGCCATGATCTACCCGAGCAAGATCCTTGGGCGAGGATTGGGTCTCAATGCCCTGGTGGTTGGCATCGGTTTTGCGGTTGGTCCAACGCTCGCCTCCGTCGTCCTCTCCTTTGGGCCGTGGCCATGGCTGTTTGCGATCAACGTGCCGATCGGCGTGCTTGCGTTGGCTTTCGCCTTTTCGAACTTGCCAAAATCTGACACGTCGGGGCACAAATTCGACGCCCCAGCAGCTATACTCACAGCGATAGCCTTTGCCGCCCTCATCTTTGGACTGGGGGAAGCAGCGCAATCTGCGTCGCCCTATCGAACTGTCCCGGCGCTGGCCATTTTCCTGATCGTGACCACAGTGCTCGTGCGATATGAAGCCAATAGTGCTGCGCCAATGTTGCCTATCGATCTGTTGAAGCGACCAATGTTCGCTCTATCCGCGCTGACCGCGTTCTGCGCCTTCGCTGCCCAGGGACTGGCATTCGTTTCCTTGCCATTTTATCTCGAACATTCCCTGGGGATGAGTGAAACGACAACCGGGTTCGTGATGACACCTTGGTCGGCTGTCGTTGCAATCATGGCACCCATCGCTGGCCGCCTCTGCGATCGGTATCCCTCGGGAATTCTTGGCGGGATTGGTCTTGCGTGTCTGGCTGCTGGCATGGCCCTCCTGTCGATCGCCCCAGCCGATGCGAGCTGGGGAGTGATCGAGATTTGCATGGTGGTGTGCGGCGCCGGTTTCGGGTTCTTCCAGTCGCCAAATCAGAAAGCGCTTATGTCTAGTGCCCCGCGAACAAGAAGCGGCGGCGCAAGCGGGGTCATTGCAACGGCCAGACTGATCGGCCAAGCGACTGGCGCTGCCCTTGTCGCTTTCAGCTTCGGCATCGCTGGTGAACACGGGCCGACATTGGCCCTCCTGCTCGGAGCCGTCTTTGCAGGGGTGGGATGCGTGGCAAGCGCGAGTCGGCTGCTTACGCGGTGACCGCGATTTAACTGGCGGATGACAAGGCTGGTGGTCGGACCAAACACCTTGCTCAAGGCGAAAGGAGATACGAATTGCCGTTCTCTCTTTCTCGCCGACATCGTTCTGATCTATTCGGGTTCCTCCTGATCGGCGGGGGCACTCGTCGGGCTGCCGACAACGGCGCCGACCAGGGGCGGCCGCGCCCTCCCTTTGACTACCTGGAATCACCGACGATCTTGGTATGATGAAGCATCATTTCCTTTCCGCTGCCAGGCCTGCAGACCGCGAGGGGCTTGTCACTTGGAGTTGCTGCACACGTGAACGAGGAACAGAAGAATGCAGCCGCAGAAATTCAGAAACCAGCGTCGGGTTTGAATAGTGCGATTGGACGGGCGGCGGTCTGGGCGCCATCGCCTCGATTGAAGACCGCAGATGGCGGATCTGCCAAGGTATAGCCCCCACGCGCCGACCCCATTAGCGGGACACGCCTTGTTCAAGGAGCGCTGTCAACGAGAGGGATGGTCAAACTAGTGCGACGAACGGCACTGGAGACGCACGCCGCCTGAAGCGGCGTATGTATCGCTGACGGGGTCGTAGCCGAGGGTGTAACGGGCGGCACACCATTGGATGTGCCTGATCTCCGCCGGTGAAAGTGTTGACGTCTCGGCATCGGCCGTCTTGTGCTCGTCGCCTGCATATGCCGAAGCCGTCTGTTGAGGCTCCGTCTGCGATTCGGATCCGCCGGGCATTCTCAAGGCGTAGGCGGGTGCGAGCGACGAGGCGAATAGAACAGAACCCAGGAAAGCGATTGAAGCGAATTTCACGACCGTGGACATTGACGTCACCAATTGTTGTTCGGCGAAGCAACGGCATTCAGAGGTCTTTGGTTCCATTCTGGCTGTCTTCGGTAGCGAACGGCAACCAGTCATAACCTCGGCAGCCTGAGGATTTTGCGGGTATTGGTCACGAACGGCTGGTCGGCGAAGCCGTCCTCTTCTCTCACGACGCCGATCACACGGCAGCTGAGCGACAGATTCCGGGCCCCGTGCCTCGCTCATAGCCGCGTGCCCCCTCGCGACATGATGAATGAACCGCGAAGATGAGTTCTGCGTTGGCTAGGGTCGCCGATAGACGGGCCGGATTCGGCTAATAGCCTTGAAGAGCCACAGACCGAGGCTACGACGCCTCTCGTTCCTGATCGAAGCCCAAATATTCGACGGGCACCCTACCGGTAAGCCAGACTCCATTTTCTGTTCGGAAGAACTGTATGCCATCCTCAAACATCCGGGCGGCATTGACCGAAAGGACGATGGGCTTTCCGTACCGCGCGCCGACGTTGATCGCTGTGTATTGATCGAACGACAGATGCACATGCTGCCGTTTTCCGGGAAGCAGGCCCTTGTCCCTGATCGACCCGATATTGGCGATGGCCGTTCCGTGATAGAGGACGGCTGGGGGCTTCGTCGGCGCCAAGCCGAGATCGACCTCCACTGAGTGGCCCTGTGCCGCCCGGATCCGGAGCCCGTCGTCCGAGATCGTGAACCTCTTCTTGTTGTTCGTCGCGACGACTTCATCGAGCATCGTGCGATCGAAGTTCGGGTGCCCGGCAACTTTCACCCGCGCAATTAGAACGTCGATCGGCGTCCATCCGCCACTGTCGAGCTCGACGCCGAACTTCGCAGGTTCATGGCGGAGAATGAGGCTTAAGAACTTGCTGATTTCTTTGGACATCGTGGTCTGGTTCCATGCGGTATTCCCGTGGGCCACGTCATAGCTGCTAACGGAGTATTCGTCACTGGGCGTTGCACCCAGCCGAAAAGCTTGTGGGTTTTCAAAATCCTCTCATCGCGCTGAACGCAGCCAATCGCAGCTCTCGATCTGTTCGGATAATCCTCGCGAAGGGCATTTGCCAGGCTACCGGGCTTACTCGTTTGATGGTAATTAGATACCAAACTCTCACCGATCGAATTGGATATCAATGCCATTCTTCAAAGTCACCACGCACGCAATGCTGATCGAAGCGGACGACGCTTTGGAAGCCGCGATGACCGCCTATCGCAGATATGACGATCGAAGTCCTCGCCAGTTCGACGTGGTCGGTCCCGACGAGTTGCAACAGATCGTCGCCTTGACTGCCCGAGAGGAAGAGGAGGCGATCACCATTGAATTTGGCAGGAAGATCGAAAGCAGAAAAAAGTGTTAACGCCTTATTTTCAATGGCATAGTATTGGGTTTTAATCTGATACTTTCGCGCCTGGATCGATGCCGCCTGTCCAAGGCTGGGTGTCCATTCACGCCCGGAGCGCGGTCGCGCAGGGAGGACCAACATGAAACGCGTGTTGTTCGTCTGCAGTCAGAATAAACTGCGCAGCCCTACCGCCGAGGAGGTGTTCTCGACCTGGGAGAACATCGAAGTTTCATCTGCGGGCACCAATCACGATGCCTGCAATCCGCTCGATGACGAACAGATCGCATGGGCCGACATCATATTCGTCATGGAGAAGTCACACCGGAACAAGGTGTTGCGAAAATATAAGAAGTCTCTGATCGGCAAGCGGCTGATCTGCCTCGACATCCCTGACGACTATGAATTCATGGACCCGACGCTCGTACGGATACTTGAAGCAACAGTTCCGAGGCACTTATAGGGTAGGGGAATTTACTTGAGCGCGGGATAAGTACGTTTTTGCTTTTTTTGGAGGAGCTAACCCAAGTGCGTCAGGCCTGTTTTGCAGGGTAGGGGATCACGCCTGATCGTGCAAATGCGCCATGAACACCTCGGCCGGTGTCTTGTAGCCAAGGCATTTACGGGGTTGGTCGTTGAGATGTCGTGCGAGTTGGATCAGGTCGCGTTGTGACACGGCGGCCAGATCTGTAACTGCTGGCATGAAGCGGCGAATGCGCTTGTTGGCGTTTTCGACAGTTCCCTTTTGCCACGGTGCACTCGGGTCGCAGAACCAGCTACGCGCGCCGATTCCTTCTTCCAAAGCCCTGAATCCGGCAAACTCGGTACCACGATCAAAGGTGAAGCTTTGACGCGCAAAGGCTGGCAGAGGAGAAAAAGCTCTGATGATCTTGTCCATGATTGGGCGAGAATGCCGGCTTGGATTCTTGATGAGAACGGTATAGCGGCTCTTGCGCTCCACCAGAGATGTCACATTGGCATGGCCGAGTGGACGTTCGAAGATGAGGAGGTCGCCCTCCCAATGCCCGAACTGCGATCTATCTCCAATAAAATCAGGACGTTGAGATATACGATGCGAGGCCGGAAACACACCGTCGCGCGGCTTCCTGGAGCGTAGTGGACGACGTTTGCGGCGCGCTTCCGGTAGATACTGATAGAGGCCAAGCCCGTAATCTTCCTTGCTGTAAATGAACCGGTAGATTGTCTCTTTACAGACGCGGACGAGGCCGTGCCCCTCCAACAACAGGCGACCAGCGATCTGCTCCAGGAGACCAGCGTGCCTCCAACCGGGTGATGATCTCCGTGCGTAAATTCGGGTGCCGCCGCAGCTTTCTCAGCCGGCGTCGTCGTTCCTTGGAGATATCGTGCGCGACCGTGCTGTAGTAGCCGTCATAGTCCGGTAATTCGCGATCATGAAAGGTGTTGCGCTTGATCTCGCGGTAAATGGTCGAGCGGTGACGGCCAAGCTGACGGGCCATTTCGTGGACGGGAACATTTGCCGCCACCATCTGCTGTAGGCGTCGTCGGTCGGCGAGAGCAAGCTGCGTATAGCATCGGGACATGCCAAAATCTCCAAAGGGAAGCCATTGAAATCATTGGCATGTCGCACTTGGAAATAGAATGTACCCGGCTACATTCGTTGTCACAGCTATTTAAAGATGAGACAAAGTAAGCAATTTAGAAACGCGACGCCATACTATCCAATGTTACTGAATATGCAAGATTCTATAGTTATGGATGCGCAAGCGCGAGCCGC
>NZ_QOVX01000039.1:0-21489 GCF_008365395.1 Neorhizobium sp. P12A
CTCCTCGACGTTCTCCATGATGATGACGTCGACCTTGCCACCGCTCTGCTGGATGCGCTCGACCCAGCCCGGAATGATCCATGCGAGATCGCGGATATTGCGCTCGACTGGCTTGCCACCCTTCGCCTTCGAAAAATGCTTGCAGTCGGGGGAGAACCAAGCGAGGCCGATGTGGCGGCCGGCGAGATGGTCGAGCGGATCGATCTTGTAGACATTCTCGCTGATGTGCAGCGTATCGGGGTGGTTCGCAGCATGAAGCGCCAGCGCCGCCGCATTGTGGTTGATCGCAATATCCGGCGAGCGGCCAAGCGCCATCTCGATTCCGGTCGACGCGCCACCGCCGCCGGCAAAGCTGTCGACGATCATCGGCGGCAGGCCGCGACCGTGCATGAAGTCAGGCATTTCGAAGAGATTACCGGTATGCATATTCACGAAGCCACCTCTTCTTGCTGCTGGGCCTGGCGTTCTGCTTGGGCTTTTGCGAGATTGTCGAAGCCTTCGATTGCCTGATCGAGCGTGTCGATGTGACGGCGAAAGCGCTCAAGGCGGTCGGCGCCCATCCGTTTTCCATTGGCGTCGACGGTCAGGATCTTGTCCTGGCGGATCTCGCGGAGATCGGAGGCTATGGTGGCGGCTGATTTTCGGGTCATGCGGCACCTGCTGAAAACAGAGGGCCGGCATCATCGTCGGCGAGTCCGCGACGCTTGATGATCTCGCGCTTCTTCTCATCCGGACCGGCGAGGCAAAGGCGCATGCGCTCGGCAATATCAGCCTGATATTCAGGCTCGCGTTCGATCAGGACGGCGTTGAAGCCTTCGCGCCAAGCCGCCTCACCTGTCGTGCCCGTACCGGCGAAGCAGTCGAGGACGGTCCCTCCCGGCGGTGTGACCATGCGGACGAGGTATTGCATGAGGTCGACAGGCTTTACGGTCGGGTGCTTTGAGCCTATGCGATCGTCGGCGTCAGCTTTCGCTGAATAAAAGAACCGAGCTGCCGAACCGCTGTCGCCACGCGCTTGTGTCGCCGGGCGGCCGCCGAAATCACGATAGACCTGATTTGTCTTGCTGCTAGGCTCGCCTCCGGTAACGTCTCCTTGCTGGCCGTTGCTGTCGGGGAACAACGCGACAACTTCGTCGCTGCCATCGTGGATGACATTCGCAGGCCAACGGCCATCTGGCGATCCGCCGCGCGGGCCGGGCTTGGCAGCGAAATTCGTGCTGCCGTTGTTCTGATAACGGCGCTCGGCGCTCGCCTCCCCAGCCCGGTAATGCGACCACAGCTTGCCGGCGCCTTCCTGAAGATCATCGTCCGAGGGGATGCGGCAACCGTCGATGTTGATCGCGCCGGTACCATGTCTGAGAATGTTCAGTGTGCCATTATCTTCGCTGAATGGCTTCTGCCCCATATAAATTGGCTCGATCGCGGGCTTCAGGGATTGGCCGCCATAGCGCCAGCCATCGACGTCGATCCCGGCGAAGGGCCCATCGACGGCGCACGCCTTGATACGCGTCGCCTTCGGCATGCCAGCGGCGAAAATCCAGGCGATGAGCGGGTGATTGATAAAGCCAGCATCCTCGATCGCAACAGACATGCGACCGAACCCGCGCGTCGACGCAAAGGCGAGCAGGTAGGCACCCGGCTTCAGAACGCGGAGAACCTCGAGCCAAGTCTCGATGCGGAACGCGATGTCGCCGCCATCCCACTTCTTACCCATGAAGCCAGCAGACGCGCGCTTGAACGCGCCGGTCTCTCCAGCCTTCACCTCGGCAGAACCTTCCTTGCCAAAGCGATCGACGATGCTCGTGAGATGATACGGAGGGTCCATGCAGGCGCTGTCGATGCTGTTATCCGGCAATGACCGGAGCACATCGAGGCAATCGCCCGGGTAAAGTGTAACTCGGCCGTCGAGGAAGCTGATCACCGCTTACCCCTTCTTGCCTTTGCGAATTGTAGACGCAGCCACGTCCACGCGCGCCGAAGCACGCTTCGCGTCAATCTTTTCATGATCTCCCCGCAATCTCAGCCGTTCGGCCTCGTACCGATCCGCTGCGTCCTCGTTCACTTCGCAAGTATGCTCGTAATAGAGCTTCAGCCGACGGTAATATTCGCCAGCAACATCCTTCATGGTGCGAGATTTGTATTGAAGCCGATAGAGGTAGCTTTCAGGAACGCCGCTGTTCTCTGAAAGACGATACCTGACCTGATACTCTTTATCTCCCCGGCCCTTAAACTCCTTGTCCATGAGTTTGCCGGTCCAGTCGATCGCTTCTTGCAACGCGTAGCTGCTCATTTCGCCCTCGGAATTTTTCTTTCCAAATCGTGAGTCATTTTTGGTCTTTCGGAACTCGTTATTTCCGTACATTCCAACGCTCCTATGCGATCAATCTCCTTGTTGAACGGAGACTTCAGATGCGCAGGACCGATAGTGAAAACGACAGAGGAGAAAGCCTTGCAGGGCCTTCGCCCTCTGTCGTCGGCTCAGACCGCCGCCTGGATGCCGTAATTCCATTCCCTTCGCGAGATCGAGCCGCCGCCTCGTCCGGTCTCGCTATCGCCGACGACGCTCCGCCAGTGTCGTCGGCACCCTTCACAAGTCTCGGAGACGCTGTTCTGCCGGTAGTGCTTCGATTGGCAAAAGGTCGACCGACGATTAAATTGAAGGCGCGGAGACGTGGGGAGGAGGACACGCCTCCGCGCTCATGACCTGCCCCGACGAAGGCACGGTCAATTTCTTCCATGTTTTCCCTTTGCGGATTTTGGAGATAGAGCTGCCAGCTACCCCGAACTCTTCAGCCAGAGATTTGTTGTCTTCGCCCGATGCGATCCGGCTCAGTATTTCTAGTACTTGCGGCTCAGTTAGCTTCGGAGATATCGGAGAGCCAGGCGTGTAAAGTATGTTCCTGCCCTTCGAGACCATATCGTCAAAGTTATCCTGAGGCGTTCCAAGAAATAGATGATTTGGATTCCAGCAATTCCGAACATCGCACCGATGGCAAACAAGAACACCTTCAGGTATTTCCCCTTTAAACGCACCGTAGGATAACCGATGAATACGGACTCTCTTTCCATCAACGTCAAGCCGACCGTATCCATTGTGACTGATATCGTAGTTGTACAGCCAGCACCCGGAAGATCTGTCGATCTCAGTCCTGACCATGGCTCTTTCGATCCAATTCAAGATATCGGACATGAGGAATTCCCCTCTGCAAGTTTCAGTTACGGCACGCGATCTGCGATGAGGTCGCGCTATCTGGGCCATGCTCCTTCGGAAGCGCCGGATTGCTCTTCGTCGAATAGGTACCCACGCTCTTCTTCGCGGGTGATTTCAGAGGAGCGCACGCAAGCGGCGAGAGCCAGAAGCGCGCCGACAAGAGCGACGACACAGCCGCCGACGATCGCAGCGTCTTTGAGAAATTCGATCATGCTGCTCTCCCGTTGTTGTAGCGAAGCGTCATCGGCGTGATCTCGCGTTCGCAGTTCTGGCAATGATGTTCGATGACTTCCTCGATCGAGAGGGCGCGGCCGCAGTGAGGGCAGCCGTCGAAATGCATGCGGTGCATCGCTTGTTGGGATTGCCGAGCAGCCTCGACGGTCGAGTGAACGTCCAATGTGGAAACGGTGCGGATCATTGCAGGGTCGCTCCTTTTGGCCGGAAGGCTTCGATGGTGACGAAGGTCAGGCGCACGGAAGGCGCGATCAGATTGTTCCGATCGACCGACACCCAGCACAGACCCTTTTCACGCTGTGCCGCTATCAAGCGCTCGGCGTCGTTGTCGTTTCGAAGGACGATGGAAATCAGTTGGGGAGAAGATGACTGCATTAGACCGCCCTTCCCTTGAGATTGAGGACAACGGCGACCGCAACGTTGAGAGCGAAGCTCGATGCCGCAAAGGCGAGCGTGGCCCAAAGCGGATCATGAAATTGCTGTGCGGAGACGATCGCGCATCCAGTGTCGATCGTGTTGAAGCAATCGCGCTTGAGATAACGGAGGGCTCGGATCATTTATGCCACCTCCTCTTCATCGGTAATGTGAAAAGCTGCTCGGATGTCGTCGGCGCGGTGCGGGATCTGTTTCGCCAGAGCGGCTGCAATCTTGCGCTCCTGCGCCGGATACCAGTCGCGGGACGAACGCTGCCACTTGATGACGTCGGTCAGGACGTCCTTGCCGCTGTAGCAGATCACCGGATATTCGATCTTGAGGGAACGAGCCGCGTTGTATCGGTTCCACCCGTCGACGATGACGTCGCCCATGCGAACGATCGGTTCCAGAACGCCGTTGACCTCGATGTCGGCCTTGAGGCGCTGGAAGGCATCCTGCGTCAATTCCGGGAAGCAATGGGCATAGCCCAGCGTCTTCATCGGCATGGGCGGGACGGATTCGTACCTAACGCCGTCGGCGTCTTCGTCTCGCGGCAGCTTCGACGAAGCGAATGTGCCGCTCAACGTCATGAATACCGGGACGGAATAGGTGTCGGACGAGCAATCTTCCTTCTCGGCGTCCTGCTCGTCCGTTGCTGGTTCGTGGGTGCCATCGGCTCCAGCTGCGCCGGGGAGCGGTCCCACTCCGCTCGTCGTTGCCGTTTCCGGCGAATTCGTTGCCCGTTTATCGTCCGGGCCAGACGAATTACTATTTTCGTTGCGGCCAGGTGCGCGCTCCGCGCTGCTCGTTACATCTTCGCCTCCTGCGTTGGCGCCGGCAGTGCTCAACCCACTGTCGAGGCTTTGGCCTTCTTCGCGATCCTCGGTCGGATCGAACTCGGGATTGGTGGGGAGGTCAGCCGAAACCGCCTCCCCGTCGGAGCGGCCCTCACGATCCGCAAGCGTCCCGGCTCCTGTCCCGGCGGGAGAGGCTTCGGCTTGCGGACCTGCCTCTGGGGATGCCTCATCGTTGGTCGAGGACCTTACGTGGGTCTCTTGTGCTCCGGCTTCGCCTTGAGTGGCCGGGGCGGATTGGATCGGGCCGTTGCCATATTTGCGGGCAACGCCGTTCGAGATTGCGATATTCTCGGCGTGGGCTTCCTCCGATATAAGACCGTCGGCCAGCATCTCAGCCGAGAGCGCGATATTGTCGTCCATGGCTTCAGACGTGCGCTGGCGGCGGCGAGCGTCGCGGTCGAGGATTTCGCCTGTCTCTGGGTCAAATTCCTCAATGTTTTCTCGTGCACGCAGGCGCGCATCGCGCGTGGAAGCTTTCGGAGCGTTCAGGGCATCGAGATAGACATCAACGACAGCCTCGAACTCAGCGTCTGCTGGGTTCGCCTCGTCTTCCTTCACCTTGCGGCGGAATGCCTCGCGCAGCTCCTTGCTGCCGAAGCCGCGTCCTTTGGACTCTTTGAAGAGCTCCTTCAGGTCGTCAGCGATCCTCTGCTTTTCCTCTTCCAGGCTAAGCCAGCGGGAGAAGAACGCCTTAATCTCGTCCTGTGCGGTGCTGTCGGTCATTCAACTGCCTCCGCTACTGGCGCGAAGTCAGAGGCTCGAACATCAATACCGCGCTCACGGGCGGCGGCGAGGATAGCCTGCACATGCCAGTGAGGCACAACGCCGCCGGTCCCGCCCTTGTCCCTAGGCATGCGCCAACGCATGACCGTATGAACTTTGACGCCGGACACCTCGGCCAGAGGCTTCAGACCCTTGAATTTCTTGATGATCGTGTTTGCCGGTTCGCATCTCATACTCGCGAATGTACGATAAGCATACAGATTGCGCAAGAGGGTATGTACGATTTTCCTAACTGCGTTCAAATCCGCCGTGTGCGAAAATCAAACAATGGCTGACGAGTTTACAAACCAATATCTTGACTGGATCCGCGACGGGCTTGCACAGCCTGGGAAGACGCAGAGCGGGCTTGCGCGCCATCTCGGAATTGCACATCCGCAGATCACCCAGCTCCTGAAAGGCAATCGCAATCTCAAGGTCCATGAGATCCCAAAGATCGCCGAGTATCTTGATCGGGCACCCCCGGGGGCCGAGGTAAAGCAGGTGACGCCGGCCATTATCGCGGCCCGCGTCGCCGGCATTGTCGAGGCTGGGTCATTTCGTGAAGTGGACGAGTTCGATCAATCAGAACCAGAGCAGATCATGTTGCCGCGCGATGAGCGATTCCCGAGAGCCAGGTTGCTTGTTTTCGACTGCAACGGCGACAGCATGAACGATCTACGCCCTCGCCCGATCTTCCCCGGCGATCGCCTCGTTTGCATTTCCTACGAAGACGTTGAGGGTGAAGTCGAGTTGCGCTCGGGCATGATCGTCGTCGTCCAGCGAGAGCGAGACGGCGGCCATTTCCGCGAATGGTCAGTGAAGCAGCTCGAGCTTTTTGCGGACCGCGCCGAATTTCATCCGCGATCGACCAATCCGAAGCATAAGCCGATCGTCGTTCGAAGGGATCACGACGCTGACGACGGCGTGACGGTGCAGGTAATCGCACTTGTCCGCCGCGTCATGAATGAAATGCCGGGTTTCTGATCATTTGGACGGGGCGCATTACAAATGGGTGATTTGGTAGAGGGCGATGACGGGTTGCCAGCCGAAGATGTTGGGCCATGGGCTATCGAAAAGCATGAATATCTCTGTCGCTACATAGATATCTCACGTGGCGCCCGCAGAAAATTCATCGGCCCAGGCAAAGCAGGCGCCACCTATATCGATCTTTATTGCGGGCCCGGTCGCGCCCTAGTTCGGAAAGGACAATTCATTGACGGCAGTTGCGTCGCGGCGTGGCGCAAAAGCGTAGAAGGTGGGTCTCCTTTCTCGCAGGTTTTTATCGCCGACAAAGATGAGCTACGTCTGAACGCAGCAACTGAACGATTGCGCGCCGTCGGGGCGCCGGTAGTTTCTTTCCACGGCTCTGCGGTCGACACGGTCAAACAGATCTTGAAGCGCTTGGAGCCAGGTGGTCTGCACTTCGCTTTCCTGGACCCTTATAGCCTGGGCGTTCTGGATTTCGAGATCTTCAAAACTCTGACATTGCGCAAGCGAATGGACATTCTTGTTCACCTGAGCAAGATGGATCTTCAACGGAATTTGGGACGGAACTTAGCTGCAGATGCCTCAGCATTCGATGCGTTCGCGCCTGGTTGGCGTACGGCTATCGACGCGGCTCAGGGACAGCAAGGTATCAGGGTCGAACTGATCAATTATTGGAAATCGCTCGTTGCCGCCGCAGGCGTTTCAGCATCGCCCGAGATGAAGCTTCTCAAAGGACAACAAGATCAGCATTTGTATTGGCTTCTCCTCGTTGCCAGCCATGATCTAGCCCACCGCTTTTGGAAAGTCGCCGCGAAAACAGATAAGCAGGAGGCTTTCGATTTCTAAGCCACCGCTGCCGGCATTTCGTCATAGGTACGGCCATTGAGTTCGCGGCCCGCAGCTTTCTTGTTCCGGCCGCCCCACTGCTTGAAAAAGAAAGCCGTGCCGGCGTCGCGACACATCTGCTCGATTTCATGAACCCATGCAGGGTCCATGTATCGAGACTGCGGGCCCGATTCCCCGCCGACGATTGCCCAATGGATATCGGCCAAATTAGCCCCAGCTACAGATCCAATCAACGGCTCAAAGGATGTGAAGCGAACGGCGGCAGGAACATCGCGAAGCTCGTCCAGACGGTGAAGAACGCGGCCATCCTCGACACTCGTACCAAGCCAGACGTTGGGGAGAACCTTGAAACCCTTCCCGGGCAGAATTTCCGCCATGCGATCCGGCCTCTTGGTCAAGATCTGATAAGTGTGCTGCGGCGTGTCCTCCATCGTGTTCCAAACCGCCGAGATGAAGTCCGCCGGCACATCAGCGTGAAACAGATCAGACATCGAATTGACGAATATCAAACGTGGCTTCGACCACTTGGATGGTACATCGAGCGATTTCCAATCCAAGTAGATTTTACCTGTCCATTTTGCGCGCCCCCCGCTTTTGCGCGTAAGCCCGACGTACTTTTCGGTTCCCATGGCATCGAGTCTGGCGGCCATCCTCATCGCATAACAATTAGTGCAGCCCGCAGTCAGGACAGTGCAACCAGCCACAGGGTTCCAGGTCGCGTCGGTCCATTCGATTGATGTATCTGCCATTGTCAGGCTCCCAAAAAGGATCAAAAATCAGCGATTTGCGTTAGAGAAATCTAGCATTAAACAGCCGATTTAGGAAGCAAAAACAGTGCTTTATGCGAAATAATTGCCAGAAATTTACGCTGCGAAACTTCGCAGACTTTTGTAGTCAAACTCTCGGCATGCATTGGCGATGTCCTGCAACAGCCAGCGCTTCGGCGGCGTGCACATATAACTTTTCCCATCGTCACCGAGAAAATTCATGAGCGGCAGGACGCAGAATTCATCCTCGTCTCCGACCGGCGCGAACGGTCCCACCTTGAAGCCATACCCAGGAAAGCGGTTGCTGAGGTAGTTCTCAAACCGCTCTTTCGCCGCCGCGACGGCCGCGCGCTGCTCGTAGGGCGACACGATGATGAATTCCAGAACGTCTCGTTCAATACCCATAAGCGTTTCCTCCGCTGATACCGGTCAATCTTCCGATCACGCCGCCGCACGGGTGGCATCTGAACGGGATTCTTTCGAGGAAGACGCTCTCGATCAGCTCTTCCGCATCTCGCGGGACATCATCGCCGATCGGCATCTCCACGACCATTTCACTATCCCGCAAACAGTTCTCGCACCGGATATGGAGTGTGAACGGTGCGACCTCTCTCAATAACGCATGGCCCATTTTGTTCTCCTTTCGTTCTATTGAAGCCAGAACCTAGGAGAAGAGTCGAGTCTGATTCGCGATTCGCTGTTAATTTTTTGTCGCGTTCAAAATGTACGATTAGCATACATTTTATTGTTGACCGGAATGTATGATTTGCGTACATTAGCCTCACTGAAGCACACGAGGCACGGCAATGACCAGCGCAAATCTGACGGCAGACGCCCTCCGCGAAAACATTAAGAGCCTGAACGCTGTCATCGGCAAAATCCGCGAACTGCACCGCGCTGGCAAGGAAGCTCCGAAGTCTGCCGCTCGGTACGTCGAATACCTCCGCGCCGCCCACGATCTTCGCGAAACTGCGGTCGCCGCTGGCCTGACCGGCTCGCTGATCGACCTGCAGGCTCCCATCGCCTTCCGTGACCAACTTGTAGGTCACACCGAAGAACAGCGCCGCCGTATCGAGTGGAAGGGCGTCTTCGCCTTCCTCGGCCCGGTCGCCGCACCCGTCATCACCAAGATTGCAGCCTGAGGGGAAATCAATGAATTCGCTCAACGAATATCAGTATGCCCGAAAATTCATTCTGTCGCACATCCGGCAGGTCCGAAAGATGGTCCGCGACGGACGGTACATCACCGAGGGCCGCGCCCTGATCAAGAAGGCGCAGGCAGACGCCGCGCGCCGTCGCTTCAAAGCCTACGAAGCCTGAGGGGAACGACCATGGACAACGAGACCACAATCAAGGCCAGAGCGCTTGCTGAATCTATCGGTCGAGAACTGACGACCGCCTTGGCATTCGCCGCCAAGCATGATCCGGAATTCAATTACGACGTCAACTGGCACCACGGTGCAGCCCGCGAGGAGTTTGAACGTCTCGCCGGTCTCCTCGGCTACTCGGTCATGCGGCTTGATCCGTCGATCGGGCACAACTCGGACGCTCGTCTTGAGCGCACTGTCGGAGCATCGCTGTCATGAGCCGTTATCAGATTTCCATCGACGAGTTCAGGAACCGTTTGAAGGCTCAGGGCGTCAGCGACCGCGTTCACATGGCGGTCAAGTGCCCGCTCTGCAAGACGGTTCAGTCTCTCCAGAGCTTCATTTGCGCCGGTACCGGCAAGGAAAAAGCAGAGAAGTACATCGGCTTCTCATGCCTCGGTCGCGTCACTGGCGCGGGCTCGCCCCGGAAAGAACCTGACGGCAAGCCCTGCAACTGGACGCTCGGTGGCCTGCTTCACCTTCACGAAATGGAAGTCGTCGACGAAGACGGCAAGGTTCATGCCCATTTCGAGATCGCATCCCCTGAGGAAGCTCAGGCGCTCGAAGCGCTGAACACGGTCTCGGAAACGGCAGGTGCCGCGTGACCGACTGCATCATCAAACAGTTCGGCGGCTGCTTCTGCGAAGACGGCGAATGCGCCGATCAGGCTCGCCACCAGCGTACGGCTGATCTCTTCGCACGCCAGCGGGCGGCGGACGAGCGCTTCCGTCGCGGCACAAAAATCATGGGCTGGGGAGCATCGATCTGCGGTGTCATCGCCATGGTCGGGATGATCTACGCCGCCGGTGCCAAGGCCGACACCTTCTACAAAAATGATTTCCTCAACAAGCAGGAGAGTGATGTTCATGTCGCACGCCGCTGAAAAGCTATTGGGGTTCCCGGAAGGTGACGCTGTGGCCGATGTGGTCGCGCTCGTCAGCGAAAATCCCGGTTCTGTCCTTACCGACGACAACCTCTATGACCGCTTCGTTGCCCAGCTCCGCAAGGATGTCGCCGCTTTCGTTCCTGATCTGTCGACGGCAACCAGCCGGAAGAAGATCACGTCCGAGGCGTTTCGCATCACCCGGTTCAAGACCGCGATCGACGACGCCGGCAAGAAGCTGAACGAAGATCGGCGCAAGGAAATCAACGCTGTCGATGCCAAGCGCCGCACGGTAAAGGCCGATCTGGAAGAACTTGCCGAAGACGCCCGCCGCCCTCTGACACAGTGGGAAGTCCAGGAAGAGGCCCGCGTCGCTTCCTGCCTCGCGATCATCAAGCATATCGAGGATTGCGGCAATGGTCTGATCGGCGGCGAGCCGCAGGCCTTCGGTCTTCTCTTCTATGAGCTTGAGCAGAAGATCGTCATCAACTCCGATCTCGGCGAATTCGAGGATCAGGCCCGCACCGCGCACCGGATCGCGACTGAAAAGCTGACGGCGGCTTTCGAGGCCCACAAAAAGGCCGAGGCAGACCGGATCGAGCTTGAAAAGCTTCGTGCCGAAAAGGCGGAACGTGATCGTATCGAGCGAGAGCGCGCCGAACAGCGCCTCAATGAAGAATTGAAGGCGAAGCAGGCGGCCGAGCAGAAGGCCCACGAAGAGCGCGTCGCCCAGGCCGCCCGCGAACAGGCTGAGCGCGAAGCTAAGGCAGCGGTCGAGAAGGCAGAACGCGAAGCTGCCGCCGCTATCGCCAAGGCAGAAGCCGAGGTCAGCGCCGTCAAGGAAGCTGCAGAACGAGCCGAACAGCGGCGCCAAGATGAAATCCGCCGCGAGCAAGAAGAACGCGAACACCGCGAACGGGACCGTGAGCACCGCGGCAAGATCATGTCGGCGGCCAAGGAAGCCTTGATGGCTCAGGGCATCGATGAAGAGCCGGCCAAGAAAATCGTGCTGGCGATCATTGCCGGCGAAATCCCCAACGTCCGATTGGAGTTCTGATCATGAACCAAGTTGCAAAGGTGAATGACGAGACGCAGGTTGCCCACTACGAGGAGCCCGCCCAGAATACCGGGCTCCTCGGCGTAATCGAGCGGCTTGCCAGCAATCAGAATGTCGACGTCGAACGACTGTCTGCCATCCTGAAGATGCGCGCCGACGAAGAAGAGCGCGTCCGTCGTATCGAGCGGGAGGACCGCGACGACGCCGCGCGCCGGGAATGGCTGGCTGCTTTCTCTGCTGTCCAGTCTGAAATCGGCCCGATCTTCCGTACCAATGACAACAAGCACACCAAGTCGAAATATGCCGATCTGGCCGATATCGAGCGCATCGTCACGCCGATCCTGACCAGCCATGGATTTTCCACGACTTCGGCCCCGATCCCTTGCAAGCTTCCCGGCCATATCCGTATGCGCCTGACGTTGGGCCATTCCGGCGGCCACGAGAAGGTCTACGAGGACGATTTTCCTTTGGACGCCGCCGGCTCTGGCGGGACCGTCAATAAGACCGCGATCCAGGCTAAGGGCAGCACTCAGACTTATGCCCGCCGATACCTCAAGGCCAGCGCGCTCGACCTAGCCTTTATGGACGATCGGGATGGGAATGCGCCTCCGAAGGACGAAAGCAATATCAGCCAGGACCAACTGGCTAAGCTTCGCGAGACGCTTGAAGCAGCCGACGCCGACATCGAAAAGTTCTGCCGATATTTCCGCATTGAGGCACTTCCTGACCTCCTTGCAAAGGATTTCGACCGCGCGATTTCGATGATCGGGCAGCGGAGGGCGCGGGCGTGATCCTGTTCTTCGACACAGAAACGACGGGCTTCTTCCAAGATCGCCTTCCGGTCGATCATCCAGATCAGCCCTATATCGTTCAGTTGGCCGCCGAGCTTTGCGACGATGACGGAAAACCGATCTCCGGCTTTTCCTTCATCATCGACAACGGCGTCGATATCCCGGCCCAGGCAGCGAACGTTCATGGTATCACGACCGAGCGCGCGGCGCAGTTCGGAATGAGTGCGGCATCCGCGCTCTCGCCCTTCACTCATCTTTATCAGCGCGCTGATCTCGTCTGCGCTCACAACATCAAGTTCGATCGCGGCGTGGTCGAGGCTGCGATCGCGCGGCACTACGAGCGCATCATGCCGCTGCGCAAGCCGCTCTTCTGCACGATGGAAGCGGCTGCGCCTATCGTCAATCTGCCGCCCACCGAACGCATGCTGGCTGCCGGCTTCAATAAGCCGAAGGCGCCAAAGCTCGAAGAATGCATCCGGCACTTCTTCAACGAAGACCTGGGCGGCGCCCACGATGCGATGGTCGACGTCATCGGCTGCCGGCGCGTCTATTTCCACCTGAAGAAATTGGAGATCGCGGCATGATCCAGATTTTCGATTGCGCCCAGAACACGCCGGAATGGTACGCCGCCAGGGCGGGAATCCCGACCGCCTCCGAATTTCACACCGTCATGGCATCCGGCCGCGGCGGCGGGGAGAGCAAGACCCGCAAGACATACCTGTACAAGCTCGCCGGCGAAATCATCACCGGTGAGACGGTCGACGGCTACAGTAACGCTCACATGGAGCGCGGCCACGAGATGGAAGAAGACGCCCGCGAGATGTATTCGTTCATCGCGGACGCCGATGTCCAGCGCATCGGGTTTGTTCGCAATGGCGCCAAAGGCGCAAGCCCCGACGGACTGATCGGCACGAACGGCATGTTTGAAGCCAAGTCCAAGCTCCCTCACCTGCTTATCGAATGCCTGATGCGCGACGATTTCCCGCCGGAGCACAAGGCGCAGTGCCAAGGCGCGCTCTGGGTCGCCGAACGCGAGTGGATCGATATCGTCGTCTATTGGCCGAAGCTGCCGCTGTTCGTGAAGCGGGCATATCGGGACGAGGCCTATATCGCCTCGATCGCCACGGCGGTGAAGCAGTTCAACGACGAGCTCGCCGACATCGTCGATCAGGTGAAGCGATACGGCCACAAGCCAGTCGCGGCCAATGACACGGATGCGCTTCGCCAGCATCCTTTGATGGCGGGGTGAGCCATGTCGACGAACAACCGCATCGTCGAAACGGAACAGGCCCGCGACATGCTGGTCAAGTTCATCCAGGGCAAAACTATGCCGTTCACGTGCTCGATCACGGACGGCAAGCACCGGACGACACCACAGAACAAGCTTCAACGCCTCTGGATGGTCGAGATCGCCACTCAGCTTGGCGACCGCACCCCGGAAGAGGTTCGCGGCGAATGCAAGCTCATGTTCGGCGTCCCGCTTCTCCGGCGGGAAAACGATGCGTTCCGATTGGGCTACGACAAGCACGTCAAGCCGCTGCCCTACGAGACGAAGCTAGCCCTGATGCGGGATCCGATCAGCATCCCGGTTACGTCGCTCATGACGACCCGGCAGCTGACCGACTACCTCGACGAGGTCCACCGGCACTATTCCCAGCAGGGCATCGTCCTGACCAATCCAGAAGATTTGAAGAACCGGAGAGCGGCATGACCTGCAACTGCATCGAAACCGTCAACGAAAAGCTAGCCACCCGCAACACGCGGCTCGTCCTTCCGATCGTCTTCCGTCCGGTCGGCTCTCCCGACATGCCTGACAAGGTCATGGTCTGCACCGAGCAGGTGGAAAAGGGACGCGGCAAGGAAAAGGCCGTCGGCATGTTTTCCACCTACTGCCCCTTCCGCGGGGTGAAGTATGCGGAGGACGTGGCATGACCGGCCCCTTCCTCATCTGCGACCTGCGCCCGGAATGGAACTGGCGCCCATACGTCACGTTCTGGCGTCCGAACAACGCCAATTACGCCTATCCGCTCGTCTGGTCTGGCGACTACACCGAAGCTGAGGTCATGAAGGGCGGCAGCTACTACACGACCGTCGAAAGCGGCATCCTGATCCGCTTCCCGGTCTTGCGGTCGCTCGTCGAGCCGATGGCCGTCGCACCTGATCGCGGCCACATCGATGGCGACACCGGACCGGTCGTTCTCAACAATCCCGAAAATTGCGCGAAGTTGAGGGAGCTTGCCTATCAGCCGGCGCTCTTGGCCTTCGCCAAGGAAATGGCAGGTGCGGCATGAGCATCGATCGCATCATCCTCAAGACCATCCGCCTCTGGTCGAAGTTCCGAGCCGCCCGACTGGCCTCGATATCCGACCGTCGTCTTGACCGTGCCATCCCCGGATATCTCGAGCGCAAGCGCAAGATCGAAAACTGCCGTCGCTCACATCGTTCGACGAAGTCCGTCTTGGCCGAACAGCGCGAGGCGATGAACGCTGCACTGCGAGGGGGATCGCGATGACTTGGAAGCGCCAGCGCACCACGGCCAGAATTGACGTAACCGCCAACGTCGACCTCGACGATTTTTCGGAACAGCAGCTTCTTCAAGCCTTGATCGACGCGAAGTGGATCTCGGAAGAGGAAGCCGAGGCGATCGAAAAGCGCAGCGCTTCAAAATCTCCCGTCAGCATATTCGTCAGTTCCTATGACGACGAACTGTCCGAGGCTCGCAGCAATCTGCGCCGTGGGCATCGCTCGGAAGCGCTCATCCACCTTGAACGATATCTCGGCCGCGATTGGATCGGAGTGCTGCAATGAACACTGTCGCCCACAAGACCATCCTCGCCCGCCACAAGGTAAACGGCCCCTTCGGAATAGCCGACCAGGCTGCCGAGGATTACCTGATCAAGAACGGATTCGCGAGATACACCCGCAGGCCCCTGATGCTTCTGACCCCAAAGGGGCAAGCCTACGCAAAGCGGGAAAAGGCGTGGCTATCCCAAAGTGCGAGGGCACGGTCATGAGCCGCACCGAATTCACCCGCGCTACGAAACGTGATGCTCTCGAACGCTCTGGCGGCAAGTGCGAGGCATCCGGTCCTCGGTATGGACTTGAGGAAGGCCAGCGCTGCAATTGCTCACTTTCGGTCGGCGTCATCTTCGATCACGACAACCCGGACCAGATGGGCGGCGACAACAGCCTCGAGAACTGCAGGTCAATTTGCATCACCTGCAATAAGTTCAAGACGCGTGGCGACATCCGAGAAATTCGGAAGTCCGACCGGATTCGCGACAAGAACTCTCGCGTGATCCGGCCAGCCGGCAAGCTGAAAGGCCCCGGCTTCGCCAAAGCCGCCAAGCCCGATCGCGTCCCGAAGGATTCACTTCCTCCACTTCCACGCCGTCCCCTTTACACCCCCAACACCGAGAACAGCAGATGAGCGATTCATATCGGGCAATCTATGATGCAGTCCGAAGCCGGATCAGTGGTGGCGACATTGGTGCCGTTATTCAGCAAGTCGCTCAAGAGCGGCTGGACATAAGCTTTGCGGTTAGCATCATCCAACAGGAATTCGTATGCGCCGCCCAAGAAATGCAGCGCCCATCGGTCATTTTCAAGCCGTCGCTCATTCAAGATGGAAATGCGTGGCTTGCGATCTACGGCGATCTTCCTACTGGCGTTGTCGGAACGGGCGAAACGCCAGCCGCTGCAATGTATGATTTCGATGCGTCATGGCTGAAGAAAGCCGTCGCTCCTCCCGGCTATGGTTTCGCCACCCCCAACACCGGATACGAGAGGGAATAACAGATGAGCGAGACGCCTGTTCTAGATCCTTGCTGCGGGAGTCGGATGTTCTGGTTTAACAGAAACGACGAACGCGCAACTTTCGGTGATATTCGCCGTGAAGAGCATATTCTGACGGACAAGTCCAGTTTCGGCGGTTCTCGCCGGTTGATAATTGATCCTGATCATCAAATGGACTTCCGTTCTTTGCCGTTCTCTGACGATACCTTCCATCTGATTGTTTATGACCCTCCCCATCTCGTCCAGAATGGGAAATCTGGCTGGCTGGCGAAGAAATACGGTAAGCTTGGTGAGGATTGGCGGTCTGACATCAGAGGCGGCTTTTCCGAATGCTTCCGTGTTCTTAAGCCATTCGGAACGCTGATCTTTAAATGGAACGAGCACGAAGTAAAGGTCTCGGAGCTTCTGAAGCTTACCGACCAAAAGCCACTCTTCGGCAATCGATGCGGCAAAACCGCAAAATCTCACTGGATCGTTTTCATGAAGGACGATCCCTCCTCCCCCTCCACCGAAAATATGGAGGGATAGAGGATGGGAGAGAGCTACGAAGACAAGCGCCAGTTCGATACCTACGGCAGCAACAACCCGCTGTATCGGCAGGTTGCAGCGTGGGACGGTCATCGCTCCGTTCGTCTGGCTGAAGACGATATCGGCCTAGCCACAACCGCATATTCGTATCGCCTTGGCTATCGGGAGATTCAGGAAGCCGCAGAACGCATCGCCCTCCTATGGAACCTTCATCTTGGCGAAACGAACGATCAGCTTCGGGAGCGCCGTTCCTCCTCCTCTCCTACAGAGGGAGAGCTGTGATGGCGGGGATACCGGACGATGAAGACGATCTCGACCTTTACGACGGGTGCGATGACGATTTCGATTGCTACCACGAAAATTACGACGCCGATATCCTGACCGGCGAGGCTTGGTGCTCTAGATGCCAGCACAAGTGGATCATGACCTCGGAGGAAATCACTCGCGAGATCGAATTCCAAGCTGAGTATATGCGTTGCATCGAAGAGGAAGAGTCCGCCACCGCCATCCGCTCCACTCCCCAGGAGACCAAGCCATGACCAGACATGACACCGCGATTGAAGCAGTAGCCGAGAAACGGCATGAGCGGGCGATTGAACTCGCGCTGCTAGAGGTTGAGCGCTGGCAAGTCAGTCTGGCTGAAGGTGAGTTTATCGTTTTCAGGCGAGACCGTGACGGCACGATATCCGACGAGGTTCGTAGTGTCTCTCTCCAAGACAATCATGTTAATCTCGCCTTCAGGTCAATGGAAGCCGCCATCTCCGCCTACCTGAAAGAGATGGGGAATGAGGCGGTAGCGTGGCGCTGGAAAAGCGAACTGTTCGACTGGAACCTAACCGAACTGCCGCCTGTCGACCAGCATACGATGGAAGCGCAAACCGGCGTGAACATGAGAGGATTGGTTTTTGAACCCCTCTTCCTCGCCCCATCCGAAGACATCGAAAAGCTGAAGGCGGAACGGGACAACTGGATAGAAAGCGCGAGGCAGTTTAACCGTGATGCCGATTTCTATCGTGGCATCGTGTGCCGGATCGGTGATCTTTTTGGCGATGCTGCCAAGACCTCCGATGATGGTTCGCTTCAGGATAGCGTTCTGGCGCTGAAGGTCCCGGAGTTGGTTCGCTATCTCAAGCAGGACCACTATGCAGATATCCAAAAGGCAAACGTCGATTTGTTCTGCCGTCTGAAATCCGCCGAAGCAGAACGTGACGCGAAAGCCGCTCTGCTCGAAGAGGCGCGGAGGGTGCTGGAGCCGTTCAGCCGCATTGCGGACAACTTAGGCATCCAGACGCAGAGACTTTTCCTGCAATTGCTCATCTGCCCTGAAGGCGACGAGCATCCCGAAAACTACGGGCCGCAGCTCAGCGCCGCAAAATCCTTCCTTGCCAGACTGGAGCAGACCGATGCAGCCAAGTAACCCGATAGACGTTGATGCTCTCGCTCAGGAAATCCGCCGTGTTGACGGGAGGCATTCGCTCGGCGCTGGCGCGCTGGCGGAAGCATTGCTGCCATTCATCACCGCCACTCTCTCCGTAGAGCAGGAGCCGGTGGCGTGGCAGGACAAAAATACGCACTGGAGTTTCCATAGCGCCGAGGACCACCATCGATATGAAAGGGTGGCTTCGCTGTATCGGCCGCTCTACGCCCATCCACCCACCCCAGTATCATCCCCAGCACGAGACGAAGAGATCGAGCGGCTGAAGGGGGAGATACCGTGCCCCTGCACTACGTTCGAGCAGGATGAAACATGCCCGGTCGGATATCCAAGCTTGCTGTGTGGCGCATGTGGCGGCAAGGGCGTCGTGCGGGCTGAAACAGTTATCGCCCTCGCGGCGGAAATGCTCAAGATTGCCGAGCAAGTTGACGAATTGGAAGATCCATTCGCAGCGTGGGAAAGCATCGAGCTGCTCAAATCCGCCTCTCTCTCCGATCGGTCTGGAAGCGGTGATGCGGTAAGGGAACCGCGCTGCGGAGTTGTAGGGTGGCCACCGCTTAAGAAAGCAATTTGGGATCAAGTGGTCGCCGCCAACCTCAATTCTGGCAAATACATCAGCGCTTGGGATCTGACCGACAGCATCTATGCAGCCGCCACCCTTGTTACCTCCGACCGCACAGACACGGCGAATTGCTGCCATTGCGGGAGGATTGTTGACACGCGGGAGATGAAAGACGGCGGCGACCCATTCGGCTCGCAACTTTCTGATGGGAGATGGACCTGCTCAGTCGAATGCTGGGATGCCATTGTCGACCCCGACCGCACAGAGGATGGGAGGGATGAGCCATGACGCGCATCAAAACCGTTGAATACGAGGAAGGATTTGGCTGGATAGCAAGGCACCCGGTCACTGGCGAAGAAATAATTCCAGAATTTCGGTGGGCAAGCCGAGCCATAGCCAGAACCGTCGTCCTAGAATCCCGGATGTTCACCGAACCAACACCTGCCGCTTCTGAAGCTGGCTTCAATGATGGAGGGGAGAAGTGAACAATATCCTCGACGGTATGAAAGAAGCCTTAGCCGTAGCCAGTGGCGAAGAGCCGGCAGCATCTATCCTTTGGAACGGCCAGCGATACTACCCGGAATCCGAAATCCTCCGTCTCCGCGCCCTAGCCTACTGCGATACCAACAAAGGCCCGATGCTCTGGAAAGACATCGCGGATGATGCCTTTTGGAAGATCGAGCACCTCCGACGTGTAGAAATAAGGAAGCTCGCAAGCCGCATTCAAAAACAACGTGAATGCCTGCGCTGGTGGGAAAAGCTATTTCATCAGCATGTTCATTCCCATTGGCGGAAAGCGCAACCGGAATATTTTCGCATCGTCAGGCGCGATATGCGGCTAGTTGCAGCCAGCGCACGAAAGGCAGCTCTGGAAGAGGCAGCAAAGGTTGCTGACGAATATATGCTGGCGGCGGAACATGCTGGATCGGCTCCAATGAGTATTGGGGCGAAGGGCATAGCCGCCTTTATCCGCCTCCTCAAGGTAGAGGAGCCTAAAGGATGAATAAGCGCCTTCTTACAGCCCTCAGGGAGATCGCCTCCTACAGCGGTCGTATAGGACGCCTCTACTGGTTCAGGCAAGCCTTAATGCGGGAATTGGCGGTCATGGGCTATGTCGAGCAATGGTTGCCGCCTTCTGTCGCCGAACGACCGCGCATGAAGCAACGCCCTTGGCGAATTACCGATGCCGGTCGTGTCGCCCTCATCCAGGCCAATACAGAGGGGCATGGGGAATGACAGACCGACGCGAAATCATAAAAGACGGTCTGGACGAGATAGTCTCTACTGCAGGGTCTCATCTGGAGCACTTGGGCGGCACTCGCTGGTTCATTTCATTTCAACACGCCGATGGCTCCGAAACTGCAATCTGGTTTACGTCTCGAGATTTGAGAAAAGCCCATCTGGAAATACGACAAGCGAAAGCCGCTCCTGTGGAAAACAGCGGAGGAAACCGGGGATAAGATGGGAACAGCCATTGATCTCACCCGAAATGTCCCGCGCCTTGGCCTGAACAGGTCCGAAGTCGCCTTGGCGATCGGTGTGAGCGCGAATACGGTTGACCAGATGGTTCAGGAGGGCTTTCTTCCTAAGCCGCGGAAATGGCACACCCGTAAGGTTTGGCTCATATCCGATATTGTCTCGGCTATGGCTTCATGGCCAGAGGATGGCATTTCGAAGCAGAGGGAAGACGCTGACGACGGTGATGACTGGCGGGCGTCTGCATGACAGACGTGGCCAATATCGACCTGCCCTATATCGAGCAAAATAAAAGTCGTCATGACACGATGCGCTATTATCTGCGCATTGATGGGAAGCGCATTTGCCGGCTCCCCAACGATATAAATTCAGAAGAATTTGCTATTGAATATTGGAAGCATCGCAACGCCACGCTGAAGCCCATAGAGAGCGATTCTCCAAAACCGCTACTATCTGCCATAATCAAGCAGAATTCGTTCAGGTGGCTTTGTGTGGAGTATATGGCATCGAATGAATTCAAGGCGCTGGACCAAACAACGCAAGACCGCCGCCGGAATATCATTGAATCGATGTGGATTGAGCCGCTGAACGAAAAAGACCAGCGGTTGTTTGCTGATATGCCTCTGTCAAAAATGGACGTGGGCAATCTTGAGGTGCTTAGGGACCGCAAGCGAGATACGCCGTTTGCGGCGGATGAGCGCCTTAAGGTTCTTCGTCAGGTTTTCGAAACTACAAAGAACGGCAAGCAGATTGTTCCGAACATCGCCCGCCTCGTGAAACCGTTCAACGTTCACAGTGACGGACACGCCACAGCCACTCCAGAAGAGCTTGAACAGTTCATAGAGCACCATGGCAAGGAATCGAAGGCGGTCCTTGCTTTATCAATTCTCATGTTCACTGGCTTCCGTGTCTCTGACCTATCTCTACTTGGCCCGCAGCATCGGCGCAAAGATGTTTTCCACCTGAGGCTTTTCAAGAATAGAAATCGCACTCCGGTTGACATAAAAATGCCGATCCATCCCCTTCTCAAGGCCGTCCTGTCACAGCACAAGACAAATGCAATGGCCTACGTCGTCACTGAGTACGGCAAGCCGTTTAGCATAAAAGGAATGGGGAATCGCATCTCTGATTGGTTCAGGCAGGCTGGTCTTGGCCATTTGACGGCGCATTCAGTTAGGAAGGGTCTTGCCACCGACCAGGCCCACAACGAAGCCACCGATACCATGCTGGAGGCAATGTTTGGCTGGAAGGATGGAAAGACATCGAAAATATACACTCGCCAAGCCGACCAAGCTCGCCTGGCGTGGGCTGCGGTGGAGAAGATCAATTGGGATGGAATCGGCACCAAATTGGTTGATGCGAAGGAAGTTGCAGAAGGGTAAAATAGGAACAGGCTGCCACACCGGATTTTGGTGTGGCGGAACGGTTCAAGTCCAAACTGCCACACCTAACAAATAATGAAGCTTAAACAACAACTTATGGAGTGGGTTTGGAAATATTGGAGGCCTCGCCCGGAA
>NZ_QOVX01000004.1:0-408455 GCF_008365395.1 Neorhizobium sp. P12A
GTATCCGCGCTCCAAAATCTTGTAGAACAGGCAGAACCCCTGGCCGTCCCACCAGAGAAGCTTGATCCGGTCAGCGCGCTTTCCGCGGAAGCCGAAGATCGCGCCCGAGCCCGGCGCCTCCTTCACGACCGTTTCGACCAGCGCCGATAGGCCATCGATGCCACGCCGCATATCGGTCACTCCGCAGGCCAGATAGACCCGTACATTCCCCGATGGCCCGATCATGCCGCCTCCACGCAAGCGACGAGTGGGCCAAGCAGTTTCAACTCAACGTCAACCGGAACCTTCAAGCTCCGACCGTTTCGAAGCAAGATCTCGACGATCGCCGGCCTCGTTGCTGCGGTGGACGGCTGGCTTACGCCAACCTCCTCGGTGACTTCCACCGGGAGGAACACCGTCGGCCGATCGGCATAGCTGAATGATTGCCGCCACAAGCGGATCTGGCCCGGATGAATGTCGTGCCGGCGCGCCACATCGCCAATGCGAGCACCGGGCTCATCAGCTTCCGCAAGTATCCTCAGCTTCGTCTCGTCCGACCAACGCCGTCTGCGCTCGGTACCGGACATGATCTCTATGCGAGCCATGAAACCTCTTTGTTCTGGTATTAATGTCAGCACTAACGCTGGTTCTAATGCCAGAACATCGCCTGATTTACCCGATCAGCAAAAACAGCTCACCGGACGCTCACAGTTCAGTGTCGCGAGTACACAGAACGATTATCTGATGAGCTGTGTCGTTGCCGGCGCCACCATCCTGCTGCGGGCCTGGTCAGCCACAATATCGTTCAGCATGTCGATCAGGCTTCTGCTGCGATGCCAAAAAGCTCCTCACATATCTTAGCGAGCTCAACTCTTGATTGAACGCGCCCTTTGCAGACCTCAGAGACGTATGCTCCGATCGCCTCTCGCACACCAGCATCCCGCGGGACTGGTAGTATTACCTCTCGAAGTCGATGGCCCAGGGTATCAATAACATCCCTCGTGAACTGCTTATTTCGCATCTGTTTGCGTACAATTGGAATATTGAGCAAAGCGTAGCACAAAGCTGACGATAGTAATTGTGGTTGTGGGAAACTGAGCTTGTTTATGCCTCCACAGAACAACAGCGGCAAATCTGCCTGATCTACCATCACTGATGAACCGACGAGATAAGTGCCATCTCGGACGAGAAGAATATCGCCTTGCTGGGCATTCTGCGATTCTTCGAATTGCTCCCAAACGGTCTCACTTATGCCGTGCTTCGCATCAGTTTTAAGTTCATAGGTCCCAAGATCAGAGGTTCTAACGAATGGAATCTTTCCGGATCCGTAAGCGAGTCTTCCGATCTCATCGCCGGTGCTAAGTGATATTAAGTCCCTATCAATCAGTTCCTGGATCGTCAGCAAGTCGCATGAAGTGCTGAGCGTTCGCAGATGAGCGTTGATCGTAGGATCATAGTATTTTGGTATTAGTATATTATCTGAAATCTCCTCGGCTTTGCATTCGAAAGATATGCTTGAGCTGCGACCGCCGAGAAACGTCGGTCGGCCAGCGTAAGCCTGAGGATTAGGTCGCCATTTGGAAGCGGCATGAACTGCGATCATCGTATCTGATGCTGCAAATGCCGCTTCGAGAGTCGATAGAAAATGAGATAGCTGCTCCCTTAGCTCGGCACGCCCTTCGACAGCCCTTTTCACCCGATCCGCAATTCGATCGTGATACTCCGAAGAGCGAGGTATGGGGATCACTATCTCTTCCAATCGGCCGACGACCGAATCGATTATGTCTGCTGAAAACTGCTTTGCCCGTATCTGCCTCTGGACAATCGGAGAGCTAAAAGCGGCAAGTAAATACCAACTCGAAAACGATCCTCCCTCGGGCACTCTAAATTTGGCGAGGTGATGTTGATACAAAATCGGACCGTCAAAGTGCGTGACCATTGCACTTGAGCCGATCAAATAGGTTCCCTCATGAACGAACAGAATGTCGCCAGGTCTGACATCTTGGTCTGCTGAATAAACAGCAAATACGTCTTCAGAAACGCCATGCTTTGGCGAAGACTTTAATTCCCAATTCGCGAAGTCGCTGGTTCGAACATATGGATAAGGCCCTGTGCCATAATGCATTTTCGGCACGTAACTGCCATGCGTATGCTGGACAGCTCCGCTGCTCACTAGCTCCTTCAATGTCACGAGATCGAAGCCTGATAGATCTTCAAGATCGCCGGCTATTCTCGGATCATAGTAGCGAGGGATGAAAATGTTATTGACAATCTGATCCGTGGGGACCGTAAAGCCAGTCTGTACTTCACGTCTCATTTGAAAGGATTACCCATAATACGCTTGAATTCACTTGACACGTTGGGGATATCGTCAAGGAGTTCTTCTCTTCCATCGGGGTGAATTCTCACGGTAGGGTTGCCGCGCGAGTCATGTCCGCACCACTCGACTACGCTCATGAAAGTCTTATCGTCTTTTCTTGGCGGACTGTTATGGACGAACAGCACGGCTGTTTTTGCGTGCGTATGAGGCTGAAATAATTCGTCGGGCATTGATACGACACCCACAATGCGCACTCGCTCCCGCAAAAACTGAACGATATGCGTGTAAGTTGGCATTCCGAGCACGCTCTCGGGAAGAACGATACCCATTCGACCGCCCGGCTTGAGTAATTGAAGGCATCGCTCGATAAACAGTATTTGAGGTGGCTGCTTGTCGTGCAATTTGTCTGTCCAAACAAACTTGCCGGTATCTTTGTCTCGCTTCGCCTTGAATCCTAGGGTGAATTGCCTCAGCGTGTCCACTCCTTTGATCGGTATCTTTGCTCCAAATGGCGGGTTCGTTAGCACTACATCAAACGTTCCCAGCTTAACCGTTTCACGTAGCAGGGGAGGCCATTCACCTGGGGGATGCAAGGAACTCGCGCAATGGACACCGCCGCGTCCATCTCCAAGGATTGCCATGTAGGCCTTGGCAACCTTCGCTAGAAAGGTATCCTTCTCAATCCCCCGAAAATATCGCGCACCCACATGCCTTTGTTCTTCGCGTATTCTTTCGGGAGAGAACTTTCGCTTGGTGCCTGAGGCGTCGAGTACCTTCCACACATGGTCGAGAGCTGTGACAAGAAAGCCTCCCGTGCCACAAGCAGGATCGATTACCAACTCCTCTGGTTGGGGATCAACAATGTCGACGATCATTTTCACAACGTTGCGGGGCGTAAAAAACTGACCTTCCTCTCCACGAAGTGCTGGACCCATGAATACTTCGAAGGCGTCGCCAACGGCGTCTCTTTCCGACTCGGTGATGCAATACGGCTGTAACTCCCCGACGACGTATGCGAGCGACTTTTCATCTAACTCGATCGTTTCAGTTGGGTCGAAAACGTCATTGAAGCGAGTTTTAACGCTTGAGAAGAGATCAAGAACTCTATCTCTGACAGTGCGGGCAGCTTCATCCACGCCGGCACGGAACTCAACTAGCTCATCTGGCCCTTTGGTTGTTTCGTCATAAATCTTGCAAAAAAGGACATTTATAATCTGATGGGCGAGGCGAATATCGTGAGTGATACCTACAGTATTGCCAGCAAGGTGATGACGAATATCCCGGAAAACGGCCTTTAGACTTGCGCTCTTTTCCAGATCAGATCTCTTGTATAGTCCAATATCCTCGACCCTCTGGCCAAATCTTGGAAGGGTTGGAAGGTCTTTGAATATTACCTTTCCGTTGTCATAGTATTTGTGAATATAAAGGTGCGACTTTCCGTTAAACCATACGCCAATATAAGCGTCAGAAAGAGTAAGATACATCTCCAATTGTTTTCTTCCGGTCTTTTCAGACTCGGACTTGCACTCGACGATCATAATGCAATCATTCTCCAGGCGACTCTCGCTGGAAAATACAGCAATGTCTACCGGATAAGACTTTTTGACATCGGAAGGCCGACGGCTCACTCTGAACTGTGGACGCGTAATGATGTAGCTTTTTGGGTAGCCAAAATCCTCCACCAGGCGACGAGAGAACACCTGCGTGGCTTGAACTTCCTCCGGTGTCGCACGAACCTGTAGTCCGCTTATGAAGTCTTTGAGGTACCCAGTTGCCACCGCCCCCGCTTCGTCGACCAGTGCTTCATCCATCTCGGCTTCATTTTGCGGTCCGAGGACTTCCGCGTCGTCTGTGACTGCGCGGTCGGCTTTGTTGGATTTCTTATTCACTGAACCCGCCATGTAGATAGAGCCCCATCATTTCAATGCTTTCCCCGACTG
The DNA here is from genome assembly GCF_008365395.1 of Neorhizobium sp. P12A. Taxonomy (NCBI): domain Bacteria; kingdom Pseudomonadati; phylum Pseudomonadota; class Alphaproteobacteria; order Hyphomicrobiales; family Rhizobiaceae; genus Neorhizobium; species Neorhizobium sp. P12A. Next base: position 4,240 of record NZ_QOVX01000004.1, read on the forward strand.
GGGTTACACTGTTCGATGAGTCGATGGAAGATCAGCGGTCTCGCCAAAGCTTGTAGAAGCCGTCTCACGACGGTCGTACATGCATCTAGCATTGCCATAAATCTAAGCAGGCACCTTAAAGTGCGACACAGACCTTTAACCGTGCTGGATGTAATCGGATCGACGCAACAGTCCCTATGGAGAGTGGTCAATGCTCAGCATTCCGGCAGCCGCGGCAGGAGCCGTATTCGCTTCACTGATCGCAGGCACGGTCTCTCTTATTGGATTAATTATTTCCAAGGAGCAAAAGATATCGGAGTTTAGGCAGAACTGGATAGACGAATTACGGAACGACATCGCGAATTTGATTGCTAGGATCAATTCCTTGCACGGTTCAAGTCGTGTACCGTGGAAAGACGTGAAAGACGCCTGGGCTGATACGAAGGACGATCTGTTGGGGTTGAACGACGTAACGGGAAAGATTCGGCTTCGCCTAAATCCCGAGGAACACACATCAAAGCGGATATTGGACACCATAGAGGAAATTGAGGCATTTTTCTTCCGAAATGGGAACGGCGGTTCGGTAGGCGATCCGAGTGCCCTAAATGTGCTCCAGAAGCGTCTAGTCGTCGAAACCAATGCTGTTTTGAAAGCAGAATGGAAACGCGTAAAGAGCGGCGAACCGATCTATCGCATCGCGAGGCTGTCGGCTTTGGCTGTGATTTCATCGATCGTGGCGTGCTCGATCGCTGTGCTCGGGTACACCACACTCGTAAGTGGGAGTTATCTGTTTTCTAGGTGAGCCAAGGCTTATCCACGAGCTTGGCGCATATCGGGCGCAGCCCCGTCTGAATTAGAATAAAACCTATAACCACCGCCGCAGATCATACGCTCGAATCCTGGTGCCTGCGGTTTCAGTTCATTGAGTGAATCGATTTCCCAGCCTTCGCTTGCCCTCTCGGCGTCGACCACAATCGCAACGGCTGATGCTCTGCTGTCAGCCCTCCGGCGGAAGGTCGTCGTCATTAACGCTCTTCTCCAGGCGAAAGCCTGTTATATCAGCCCGGCCGCGGTGAAGCTTCGCGCCATGAAGTACAGCGAATCTTATCTTGTCCGCCGTCAACATGGTCAGTAGATTTGGCAATATATCCGATGGTAGCGAAAATAACCCATCCATATGACTGCGATAAAGGCTAATCGTACCCACGTACGCTCTGACCTGCCGGTCCCATTGATCACGGTTGTAGGCGTCATTGGGAAGGAATGTGAGGCGCACCGTCTCCACCTTCGTCTGTGAGGGCCGCAGCAGTTTCCCTATCAGATGCAGGTGCCGGTACTCGTTATAGAGTTCGTGCCGATCCTTCATGTGGTTAGAACTGAACGAATAACTCCATTCCCAGTCGTTGATCGCGATTACATAATAGACGTGTTCTTCCCGAGCCTTTCGGCGCTGAAGCTTGCGTTTCACAATCCGGATCGGTTTTGTTTCCGCCATGATATCGTGCTTAATATAACGGGCCTAAGTCGAAGCCATTTTAGACGATTAAGTTTTCGCATACTTTGCAGGTGGCTTGATACTTTGGCGAGGCGTGTTCACTGGCCTTAGAATAATAAAATCCGAGTTCCGGCGACCCGCCAATCGTAGATTTCTTGGGTCTCATTCTAGACCCTGAATTGTGGTTGTACTATACTACACTTGCGCTTACCGCGCGCTCTTCAGTTGATCGGAATTGGGCTTTTCGACTCGGCTATTTCCGATCTGCCACTGCTCCGAAAGTACGTCGTCGTAAATGTTCGCTTGGGGAGGATCTGCCGTCGGATGGAACCAGAGGATCAAAAACCCAACGACGATCCAGTCTCAAAGAAGTCCGCGGCAATCACCACCCCGTCTGCAGCGGAGACTGGGTCGGAGCAAGCGTGCGATGAAAAAACATCAGATGGACAAGACGAATCTGACGGAAAGGCAAAAAAAGGTAAAGAGCTTCTTTCAAAATTGAACGAATATAAAGAAATCATAAGCATTATAGTCTTTTTCATCGGCGGTTGTATTTGGATTTATTCGACGTTTGCAACAAAAGTATATGTTGCCCGCATCCAATGCTTCCTGGGGGCCACAATACAGCGAGTGGATAACGAGGAGCAATCGCGTGTATTTCAAAGTGATATAATTGATCTCAACATAAGATTAGCGCGATTACAAAAAGACCCTGCAACTGCGGACATAATTGTCGATATTGAAACGGGAAAGCAGCAAGTGGCAGACCTCGCGAAGAAGAAGTCGCTTGCTGACGAGACGGCTAAAAAGGCCACTGATGCAGTTGAGGAGTGCAGCAAATGAAAATGCGTCCTCTGCTGGCGATCTTGGCGAGTGTGTTCATGCTCACCACTGCGGCGGTCGGAAATGACGGATTTGTTGATCAATTCTGCAACCCAATCAGGGACTGCACGCCGAATCGGGATTGCACAGCCCCTTCCTTTCAGCCAGTCACCCGAAACTGCTACGTTTGTTTGCTTAAAAATCCTTTGACCGGGAGCTGTATTCAGCGAGGAAACGATCCTGCCTGTGAGGCCGCCAAGGCAAGTCAGAATGCTGCAATGGAAGCGGCCGGCGTGGCCCAAAAGGCGCAATGCGAGGCGTCTAAGGCGAGCGAAAAGCTATCGTGTGAGATAGCAAAGAGCAAAGCTGTCGCTGAATGCAAAGCACTGAAAGGTGAGCCTGGCGAAAATAACTACCAGAAGTTACTTTTGCTGCCGACGCCTCAAACACCATTGCCGGCGCCTGTGGTTAGCGTGCTCACGACACACGATACTTATCAAGAACAATTTCTCAAATCCCTGACTGTTTCAGTTCTCGAAAATAGTGACCTTGTCCCTCAGCCGTTTAGTAATGCACCGGCATTTACCGTGGGAAGTCGGATTTTCCTCCTGCCGGGGACAGATGAAGGGAAAATCTCTCTACGTGATTGGATTATGGCGATCGAATATGCCAGGTTATTTTCGGAATATGGGTTTGCCGGGATGACGCAAGCTCTTACAAATGATGCGGCAGCTATCATCGGACTGGCCGACGCAAAGGCCACGAGGCTCTGTGCTGATTTGGCATGCTAAATCAGCGCACCTTATACCTGCGAGATCCGATTACTCCGGAGCTTTAGGGATCGAAAGGCGTAGCAATCGCGTTGCGATGCCCTGTTTCGTCCTTGCGGCACGCCACTTCGCCACCGCTCCAAAACAAAGTCGGGCTCCCAAGCTCATCTATGCGATATTCTCGCCACGAGCCGACCCGGATCGCCCACGGGTTACACTAGGATATTCAATAGGTCCGGATGTGTAGTTAGGCATGATTAAAATATAATAAGTGATTGATATTAAAGAGCAAATTTCGGTTAAAAATGGCCGGGAAGAGCGGATGCGGCTTCCGCCTGAGACTTTCTGGGCGATGACCCCGATCGAATTCCACACCATGGCCGGCGGATTGTCGCCGAGGGCTGCGAGGCTCGATCGGCAGGTATTGCGGGCGATGATGGAGCGGTTTCCGGATCGGTAGCGTTGTGCGGCGCCCCTCATCCGCCTGCCTTTCCTCCCTCGCGAACGTTGCATGGGGCACGTCTCCTCTCCCCGCATGCGGGGAGAGGGCCAGGGTGGGGGGCGGCGCGAAATAACATCGGCCACATCTGGAGACACACCATGCCCACCGAAGACACCGACCTTTCCGCCACCACGGAACAGGCGGATACGCTCAAGCAAACCCTCGACGATCTCGACAGCCGTTCCCGCTCCTTCGGCTCTGCGCTGGCGAGCGCGCTGACCTCTGCGACGACAGGCGGCAAGAGCCTCGATACCGTCCTGCAAAGCCTCGGAAATCGCCTGACGGATATAGCGCTCTCGGCAGGGCTGAAACCGCTCGAAACGGCAATCGGCAGCGGCGTGACGAGCCTTACAAGCGGCATCGGCAATCTCTTCACCTTCGCCAAGGGCGGCGTGCCGGGGCGGGTGACGGCTTTTGCCGACGGCGGGGTAGTCTCCTCGCCGACCTATTTCCCGATGGGTGGCGATCTCGGCCTGATGGGCGAGGCGGGAACCGAAGCCGTCCTGCCATTGAGGCGCGGCTCGGACGGTTCGCTCGGTGTCGCGACATCAGGCGGCGGATCGCAGCAGATCGTCTTCAACGTCTCGACGCCGGATGCGCAGAGCTTCCAGAAGAGCGAAGCGCAGATCTCGGCCATGCTGGCGCGCACGGCGATGCGCGGCCAGCGCAATCTCTGAGGAGACATCCATGGCATCAGGGTTTCACGAGGTCCGTTTTCCCCTGCGCCTGTCGCTGGCGACATCGGGCGGCCCGATCAGGCGTACCGATATCGTCAATCTGTCCAATGGCCGGGAGAGCCGCAACAGCCGCTGGCGGGACGCTCGTCGCAGCTATGATGCCGGTTCGGGCATCCGCTCGGTCGCCGATCTCTACGACGTCCTGGAATTTTTCGAGGCGCGCAGCGGCGAACTCTATGGCTTTCGTTTCCGCGATCCGGTCGATTTCGCCTCCGGCCGCCCCGGCGCGCCAGTGACGGCGCTGGATCAGGTGATCGGGACGGGCGATGGAGCAACCACGGGCTTCCAGCTTGCGAAAACCTATGGCGACGCCGATGGGCGCGCCGTGCGCACAATCGCAAAGCCGGTTGCCAGTTCCGTGATCGTCGCAGTCAATGGCGTGATCCAGCCGGCGGCCAATGTCGCCTGCGATCCGTCAACGGGGATCGTCACCTTCCAGCCAATCGCTATCCCACCGGCTGGCCACACCATCACCGCCGGTTTCGAATTCGATGTCCCCGTGCGCTTCGCTATCGACCGCATCGATATCAACCTCTCGGCCTTTAATGCCGGTCGTATCCCGTCCATTCCCTTGATGGAGATCATCCCTTGAGAGCGATCGATCCCGATCTGGCCGCACATCTTTCCGGTGATGCGACGACGCTCTGTCATTGCTGGCGCGTCTTGCGTCGCGACGGCGCTGTACTCGGCTTCACTGAACATGACCATGACCTCAGCTTCGTCGGCACGCAGTTCCTGGCCGCAAGCGGCTTTTCCGCCAGCGACGGTGAGGAAGAGGCGGGATTGCCGGCCGCGACCAGCAATGTCGCCGGAGGCTTCTCTCATGATGCGATCACCGAGGCGGATCTGAACGCCGGGCTTTACGATGGCGCACGCGTCGAGGTCTATCTCGTCAACTGGGCGGCGCCGGACCAGCATTTGCTGCTCAAGGTGCAGGAGATCGGCGAAGTGACGCGGCAGACCGGCCAGTTCCAGGCCGAGCTGCGCAGCTTTGCGGCAAGGCTTTCCGAGCCGCAGGGGCGCATCTATGCCAGGCGCTGCAACGCGGTCCTCGGCGATGCTAGATGCGGCATCGATCTGAACTTGCCGCAGTATCGGGCCGAAGGCGCCGTCGCGGCGGTGCTCGACACGACGCGGCTTGTTCTGTCAGGCACAGGCGACGTCGCGGCTGACTTCTTCGCGCATGGCAAGCTGACCTTCGTTGAGGGCGCGAATGCGGGGCTTTCCGCGGATATCGATAGTCATTCAGCGACATCCGCCGGACTGCAGGTAACGCTCTGGCTGCCGCTGGACACCATGCCTGATGTCGGCGACCGCATCGTACTGATCGCCGGCTGCGACAAGGCCTTTGCGACCTGCCGCGCGAAATTCGCCAACCCTCAGAATTTCCGCGGTTTTCCCCACATGCCCGGCGCCGATTTCGCCTACACCTATGCCGACGGCATCAGCCTCCATGACGGGAGTCCGTTGTTTCCATGAGCGAGCATATTCAGGCACAGGTACTCTCGATCGCCGAGAGCTGGATCGGCACGCCCTATCGCCATCAGGGCTCCACCAAGGGGGTCGGTTGCGATTGCCTCGGCCTTGTCAGGGGCATCTGGCGCGAACTCTATGGTCGCGAGCCGGAGCTGCCCGGTCCTTATGCCCGCGACTGGGCGGAACGGAGCGGGGAGGAGCGGCTGATGAACGCCGCGATCCGTCATTTCGGGCCACCGATCCCGATAAGCGAAGGCACGCCGGGCGATCTCGTGCTGTTCCGCTGGCGGCCGGATTGTGCCGCCAAGCATGCCGGCATCCTCTGCGGCGGGCGGCATTTCATTCACGCCTACGAACAGGCAACCGTCGTCCGCTCCGCTCTCGTGCCCTCCTGGCGACGACGCATTGCCGGCACCTTCCTGTTTCCGGATCGATGAAAAGCCAGGTTTGGTTGCGTCTTGCAAAGGTCGGGGGCACCAGGTTTAATCGGACAAGTGCACTCAGAACTCTATTGGATCGAGGCTGCTGGCCCATACAAACTTGCCATTATGGCGAGGCCGCGAGCAGGTGACTGGCTGGAAGACGAGGTCGCGCATTGGAAGCGTTCAGGCGTGGAGATCGTCATCAGCCTGTTGGAACGTGACGAGGTGGGCGATCTCGGGCTGGGCATGGAGGCAGCGCTCTGCGAGAACAACGGCATTGAATTTCTGTCGTTCCCCATTCCCGATCGAGGTGTACCCGACGATGTCAGATTTGCCATGCGTTTCGCGACAGAGGTGGCGGGCAAAAGCAAGACGGTCGCCATTCATTGTCGAGCCGGGATCGGTCGATCTTCTGTCATGGCCGCCGCCATATTGATTGCCAGGGGCGTCATTCCCTCTGCAGCGCTATCGGCAATCGAAAAGGCGAGAGGTTTGCCAATCCCAGACACCGATGCTCAACGGGATTGGGTCATGAAGCTTCCGACGTAGGTCGGCGCGGTCTATTCACCGATATGCCGGCCCGTGCGGCACGCGCTGTTTCAGCGCTCGATCGCTCCAATTTAGTGCAATTTTAAAGAGCATTTTCAAGCCGACCGTCTGTCGGCGCGAACTATTCGCGCGTGAACGCGCCGTTTTTCAGGAGCCCCAATGGCAACCATTCTCTTTGCGGCGGCCGGCGCAACGCTCGGCGGCGTGCTCGGTCCTGTCGGCGCGATCATCGGCCAGGCTGCAGGAGCTCTTGCCGGCAGCGTTCTGGATAAGACGCTGATCAACGGCAGCCAAACGATATCGGGCGCGCGGCTTTCGACTGCGCGCATTCCGGGCGCCGATGAAGGCACGGGCATCAGCCGTCTCTATGGCAGCGCGCGCCTCGGCGGCACGCTGATCTGGGCGACGCGCTTCGAGGAAGAGGTGTCGACGGAGCGTACCGGCGGCAAGGCGACCGGCCCCAAGGTCGAGACCTTCCATTATTTCGCCAATGTCGCGATCGGTCTCTGCGAAGGGCCGATCGCCTGCATCCGCCGTGTCTGGGCCGATGGCAAGGAGATCGATCTCACCGAAATCGAGATGCGGGTTTACACTGGCAGCGAAACGCAATTGCCGGACCCGCTGATCGAGGCGAAGCAGGGGGCGGGGGATGCGCCGGCCTATCGCGGCCTTGCCTATGTCGTCTTCGATCATTTGCCGCTCGACCCCTATGGCAATCGTATTCCGCTCTTCCAGTTCGAGGTCGTGCGTCCGATCGGCCGGCTCGAGAACCAGCTCCGTGCGGTAACCCTCATCCCCGGCTCGACGGAACATGGCTACGCCACCACTGATGTGACCGAGAAGACCGGCGCCGGCAGCGCCCGGGTCATGAACCGCAACGTGCTGACGGCCTCCACGGATTGGCAGGCCTCGCTGGATGAACTCACCGCCCTTTGCCCCAATCTCGAAAGCGTGGCGCTCGTCGTCGCCTGGTTCGGAACCGATCTGCGCGCCGGCAACTGTCGCATCGCGCCAGGTATCGAGACCAATGCGCGCGATAGCGAAAGCAGTCCTTGGTCGGTGTCCGGCATTTTGCGCGCCGATGCCCATCTGATCAGCCTCAGCGATGGCGGGCCTGCCTATGGCGGCACACCAGACGACCTCAGCGTATTTCAGGCGATTGCGGACCTTAAGGCGCGCGGGCTGAAAGTCTGCCTCTATCCCTTCCTGATGATGGATATCCCGGCCGGTAACGGGCTGCCGGATCCCAATGGTGGCGCTGGACAGGCCACCTATCCCTGGCGAGGGCGAATCACCTGTTTCCCCGCGATTGGTCAGCCCGGCACGGCCGACCGCACCAGCGCTGCCGGCGCGCAGATCGCGGCCTTCTGTGGCAGCGCGTCAGCCGGCGATTTCTCCGTGAACGGGCAATCCATCGCCTATCACGGCGTCGATGAAGGCTATCGGCGATTGGTGCTGCACTATGCCCATCTGGCCGCAGCCGCCGGCGGGGTCGATGGCTTCATCATCGGCTCCGAACTGCGCGGGTTGACGCAACTGCGCGATAGCAGCGGCAGCTTTCCGTTCGTACAGGCACTTGCGACCCTGGCGGCCGATATCAAGGCAGTGGTCGGGCCGAGGACAAAACTGACCTACGGCGCCGACTGGAGCGAATATTTCGGCTATCACCCCGCCGATGGCAGTGGCGACGTCTATTTCAATCTCGATCCGCTCTGGGCCTCGCCTGATATCGATGCCATCGGCATCGACAACTACATGCCGCTGGCCGACTGGCGCGACGACGATCTCTCGGCGCTCAATCCCGACGGCTTCCAGATGCCGGAAGATCTCGCGGCCATGGATGCGGGTATCACCAGCGGCGAGGGCTTCGACTGGTATTATGCGAGCGATGCGGACCGCTTCGATCGCAAGAGATCTGTTATTTCCGATGGTCTGGCGGGCAAGCCCTGGACGTTCCGCTACAAGGATATCGAAAGCTGGTGGTCCAATCCACATCACGAGCGCACAGGCGGCACCGAACATGCCGCTACGACGGCGTGGTCACCGCGCAGCAAACCTATCTGGTTCACCGAGCTCGGCTGCCCTGCCATCGACAAGGGCGCCAACCAGCCGAATGTCTTCCTCGATCCGAAGTCCGTAGAGTCGGCCGCACCCTATTTCTCCAACCGCATGCGCGCCGACAGCATGCAGCGCCGTTTCCTCGAAGCGCATCATGACCATTGGAGCAGCGCTCCTGCACCCTCGGGCATGGTCGATCCCGACCACATATTCGTCTGGACCTGGGATGCACGGCCCTATCCCGCCTTTCCGCTTGATACGTCGATCTGGAGCGATGGCGGCAATTGGCGTACTGGCCATTGGCTGAACGGCAGGCTCGGCTCCGGAACGCTGGCCGATATTATCGCGGCAATCCTGCGGGATCAGAATTTTACCGATTTCGACGTCTCGGAGGTTACTGGCGATCTGACCGGCTACGTCCAGGGCGACGTCACCTCCGCCCGCAGCCTGATCGATCCGCTGCTGGAGGTTTTCCAGATCGACGTGATAGAGGATGGCAGCGTATTGCGCTTCCGCTCGCGCACACGCGCCAGCCTGCCAGCCATTCCGATTGCGACGGTTGCCGATATCGACAATCAGCCGCTCTGGCAGGAGGTCCGTGGCCACGACAGCGATTATGCCGCAGACGCGATCGTCACCTTCTTCGATCCCGACGCGGATTATGAGCAATCGAGCGTCAGATCGCGCCGGGCGCCGTCCTCATCCAATCGCACCCTGCGCTATGACCTCGGCGCAACCATGCCGGAGGAAGCCGCGCTGGCGGCGGCTGAGGCTCTGCTGCGCGACAACCGCATCTCGCGCCGCTCGCTGACACTTTCCCTTGCGCCGACCGAGATCGCCGTTCAACCCGGCGATGTACTTGATATTGAGGATGGGCCGGATGGCCGCTTTCTTGTGACCCGCATCGAGGATGGCACGTCACGCAAGATTGAGGCGCGTGAGTTCGCGCCGCTTGCCGGCGGCGTCGCCGTCGAGAGCAGCCGATCCGGCCGGAATTCCTCCGGCATCGCTTCCAGCCTGTTTGCCCCGATCGTCGAGCTCATGGACCTGTCGCAATTTTCAAGCGGCGATGCCTCGAGCTTTGCCCGCGGGGCGGTCTATGCGAAACCGTGGCGAACCACGATGCTTTCCGCTTCTCCATCATCGGAGGGCTATGCAACGCGGGTTCTCCTCGACAAGCCGGCGAAGATCGGCAGCTTGGTCGCGCCCGTTGTTGCGGGTGTGAGCGGTCGTTTCGACTGGTCACAGCCGCTCCTCCTTGATCTGCCCTTCGATGGGCTGAGTTCACTGCCCGAGCTTTCGGTCCTGAACGGCGGCAATCTCTTCGCTTTGCAGACGATGAGCGGCACCTGGGAGATCGGCGCCTTTCTGAACGCGGAAGAGATTGCCGCCAATCGATGGCAGCTCACGGGCCTGCTGCGCGGGCTCGCCGGCACCGAAGACGCGATGGTATCAGGCGCTGAAGCGGGCGCGACGATTGTCTTTCTCGACGATGCAGTCCAGCCGCTTGGGCTTGCCAGCGAGGAAATGGGCCTTGCCCTCAACTGGATCGCCGAAGCGGCCGGCGCAAAGGGCATGGCAGGTCCCTTCGCCTTCGAAGGCGGGCTGCGCGCGCAAACGCCTTTGTCTCCCGTTCATATCACGGCTAGCCGCGACGATAGTGGCGCGACAGCGATCAGCTGGATCAGGCGCGGCCGGATCGACGCCGACAACTGGATCCCGCCGGATATCCCGCTCGATGAGCCGACGGAGCGTTACCAGCTGCAGATCATACGAAACGGCGCGGTCATCCGGCAGGTCGAGGTGACGCAGCCGACATGGCTTTATTCCGCGGCCGATGAGCTCGCCGATTTCGGCGCGAAACAATCTCGACTTCAGGTGATCGTCGCCCAGATGGGCCAGCGCGTGCCGCTTGGCATCCCGGCGGTTGCGATCGTCACCCCCTAGCTTCCAACCCAAAAAGGAGTGTTCCATGGAAGACGTCAAGCAGTGGTATCTTTCGAAAACCGTGTGGGGCGCGTTGCTCGCGCTTGGTGCTTCGGTGCTGCAATTCACCGGCATTCAGGTCGGCGCGGCGGATCAATCCACCATCGCCGATTCGGCGGTCGCAATCGCCGGTGCGGTGGGCAGTCTGGTCGCAGTCTACGGCCGAGTGACGGCAACTTCCGCCATTAAATCAAGCTGATAGCCGGATACCCGGTCGAGCGGTTGCCCAAGAGAAAGTTACCACCCATTCATTTGCCATTCAGGCGGGTTTGGGTACATATTCGCTCAAGTTAATGTCCCTGTGGAAGTATGAGCATGGCATCACTCTTGAGCGTAGCAGCAGCGGCCGCCATTACGGCGGGGTCGGCTGTGCTGCCGGTGACGACGCCGACCTTGGTCGCGCGCGCCGGCGGCGATTGCAGCGATGCTGCCGCCCAGGTTGTCGCCAAGACCGGGGGACAGCTTCTTTCCGCCCAACCGTCCGGTGACAGCTGTGTCATCACCGTTCTCGTCCAGGGCAACGGCCAGCGGCCACGCAAGGTGACCGTGAAGGTGCCGATGTAGTAAGCTCCGCAGAGGCCTCGCGAATCGGCAGAAATTGGGCGGAAACATGCGCATTCTCGTAGTTGAAGACGATATCAACCTGAACCGTCAGCTTGCCGAGGCCTTGAAAGAGGCCGGCTATGTTGTCGATGTCGCTTTCGATGGCGAAGAGGGCCATTTTCTCGGCGAAACCGAGCCTTACGACGCGATCATCCTCGATATCGGCTTGCCCGAAATGGACGGGATCACCGCGCTGGAAAAATGGCGTGCTGCCGGCCGCAGCATGCCTGTTCTCATTCTGACGGCGCGCGACCGCTGGAGCGACAAGGTCGCCGGTATCGACGCAGGCGCCGACGATTACGTCGCCAAGCCCTTCCATGTCGAAGAGGTGCTCGCCCGCATCCGCGCGCTGATCCGCCGCGCTGCCGGCCATGCGTCTTCCGAAATCGTCTGCGGCCCTGTTCGCCTCGACACCAAGAGTTCGAAGGCGACAGTCAACGGCAAGGCGCTCAAGCTTACCTCTCATGAATATCGTCTCCTAGCCTATCTCATGCATCACAAGGGCGAGGTGGTCTCTCGCACGGAGCTGGTCGAGCATATGTACGACCAGGATTTCGACCGCGATTCCAACACGATCGAGGTTTTCGTTGGCCGCCTTCGCAAGAAGATGGGCGTGGACCTGATCGAGACCGTGCGAGGACTAGGCTATCGAATCCAAGCCCCGTCCACTGCGAATTAAATCGCTCACCGCGCGTGTGCTGCTGCTGACCACGCTGTGGTCGGCGGTAGCGCTCGTGGTGATCGGTCTTGTCATTTCGACGCTCTATCGCAAGAGCGCCGAGCGCGGCTTTCAGGATCTGCTGCGCGCCCAGCTCTATAACGTCATCAATTCAGTGACGATCGGCGACCAGGGTGCCCTTGCCGGCAGCCCGCAGCTCGGCGACCTGCGTTTCGCCCAGCCGAAGACCGGCTGGTACTGGATGGTCGAGCCCCTGGGCACTTATACGGCGGCCCCGCTCGTCTCCCCGTCGCTCGGCGCTTCGACCCTCCCTGTCCTATCAGTGCTTGAGGCACCGTTCGACAAGAACTACGAGCGCTATTACATCGTCACGGATGCTTTCGGAAATCACGTTCAGGTTGCGGAAACCGAGGTGGTGCTCGATACCGACGGCCGCGCTGCGCGCTTCCGCGTTACCGGCAATATCGCCGTCGTCGAGGACGATGTGCGCACCTTTTCCCACAGCCTCTATCTGGCGCTGGCCGGCTTCGGTGTCGGCAGCCTGATCGTCAACGCGCTCGCCATTCTTTACGGGCTCAGGCCGCTCGATAAGGCGCGTCGGGCATTGGAGCGCATCCGCGCCGGCGATCGCGAAAGGCTGGAGGGGGAATTCCCCCGCGAAATCCTTCCCCTCGCCAACGAAGTCAATGCGTTGATCGACAGCAACCGGCGCATCGTCGAGCGGGCGCGCATGCAGGTCGGCAATCTGGCGCATTCGCTGAAGACCCCCATTGCCGTATTGCTCAACGAGTCGCGGGTGCTCGAGCGCTCCCATGGCGATCTCGTGAAGCATCAGGCCGAATCCATGCAAGGGCAGGTGCAGTCCTATCTCAACCGTGCCCGCATCGCCGCTCAACGGGAGTCCGTGCTTGCGCGCACCGATGCCGAGCCGGCTCTTGAGCGATTGGTGCGCGTCATGCGTCGCCTGAATGCCGACAAGGAGTTCGAGCTGTCAGTCACGCCACACCTCGCGCTTGCGATGGAGCAGCAGGACCTGGAGGAGACAGTTGGCAATCTGCTCGAAAATGCCGCCCGCTTTGCCGAGCACAAGGTTCGTGTCGCAGCCAGCGAGGCGCCCGCGGAGGTGAGGGGCATCGATCCGGCTCGAAAATCCTGGGTCGAACTTGTCGTCGAGGATGACGGACCCGGACTGGAGCCGGACCAGATTCGCGAAGCGATGAAGCGCGGCCGCCGTCTGGACGAAAGCAAGCCGGGCACAGGCCTCGGTCTTTCGATCGTCAGCGAAATAACCAATGAATATCAGGGGAGGCTGGAGCTTTCCCGCGGCACATGGGGTGGCTTAAGGGCCAGTCTTATTCTGCCGGGAGTGACGAAGGATGTTGCGTGACACTCGCTCTAATGACAGAAAGGCGAAGCGCATCATGAGGATGCCGCATCGCAGTATACGTTAACCCGGTTCGTCCCCCCAATCTGGTTGAATTGCATGAATCGCTGCATACCACGTACGACCGCAAGCCTGTTTCTTGTCATGGCCGCCCTTTCCGCCTGCAACACGACGCACGGAACAAGCGGGACAGGTGGAAGCCTCAGCCTGCTTTCTCCGTCAAAGCCGAGCCCATCCGCCCCCTATATCAAGGCGCTGGATGGCGGCATTGTCGGCCGTACGGGCGTGAAATTGAGCGATAGCGATCAGCAGCGCGCGCTTGAAGCGGAGTATCGCGCTCTGGAAGCTGCCCCGGGCGGCCAGCCTGTCGTCTGGAGCGGTCGGGGCGTCAGCGGCCAGGTCGTGGCCGCAGCACCCTATCAGGTCGGCTCGCAGAATTGCCGCCAATATACCCATACCGTGACCGTCAGCGGCAACCAGACCCAAGCGCGCGGCGCTGCCTGCCGCAATGACGATGGGACGTGGTCTCTGCTGAACTGAGGACCGTCGAACGCCTATCAATCTGGAAATGATAGCGTTCCAGCTGCGGTGTCCAGCCGGGCTGTAGTGCCGATCGGCACGACCAAGGGCCTGCTTCCATGTCCTAGAGGCAATCCGCCCAGCACAGGCACGTCGAGAGCGTCGAGATGCTCGCGGAGCAGGTTGATGACCGAAAAATCGCTCTTCAGATCGAAACCGGTGAATTGACCGAGCGCCACACCTCCCAGTCCGTTGAGATGACCCGCCTTGCGAAGCATCGTCAGCTGGCGATCGACCTGACCAATGTGCATATTGACCACTTCGAGCAGCAATATCGCGCCGCGGAGATCAGGCAGCGCCCATCCGACAGCCATCGCAACCATATCGAGATTTCCCCCGATCAATCTGCCATTAGCAGTTCCCCCGGTCGTCAGCGCCGAGGTCGGCTCCTCCGGCCTTGAAAGAACCGCGGCAAAACCCGGCTGCATAAGCGCCCTGCGAAGAGCTTCGCTGTTCTCCGCGCTGAAGTTGCCATCCTCTTCCGCCGCCAGTGCGCCATGAAGGCCGATCAATCCGCAGCGCTTATAGAGGCTCAGGTGCAGCATCGTGATGTCGCTGAAGCCGATGGGGAACTTGGGATCCTTTTGAACACCATCGAAGTCAAGGCGATCGGCGATCCGGTAGGATCCCTTGCCGCCACGCGTCGAAAATATCCCCCGGATTTCCGGATCGTTGATGGCCTCGTTGAGATCGGCCAGCCGCTCCTCGTCCGTGCCGGCCAGATAGGCCTTCTTTTCGAAGGCATGTCGGCCGAAATCGACCTTCAGCCCCCAACTCTCCAATATCTCCGCGCGACGAGCAATGCCTTCCCGTTCGGGCGTACTCGCCGGCGATACGAAGCGCACCCGATCGCCAGCCTTGAGCTTTGATGGAATTGCTGCCACAGAATCGCCCCCGCCGAATGACACCCGCATCGGATAACACGAAAACGGCGAGCGACAAGGGCGGGCGAACGTCCCGGCTTCTCTCCTCCAGGTCTTCTCGGTCACGCCCAAAAATCGCGGCCAAACGCCTCAAATCTTCGTCATTTCCGCTTTCACGGTTGGAATAAGCGCCCTGGTAAAGTATTGGGCGTCTATGCTCTTCTGGATTCTCGTGGCCGTTCTGACGGCGGGTGTCGGCGCCGTTTTGCTCTATCCGCTTCTGCGCACAGCAAAGGCGGCAGACGGTGGCCGTGCCGGCGAGGCTGCGGTCTATCGAGACCAGCTTCGCGAACTCGATCGCGATCTCACCGGCGGCCTGATCACCCCGGAGGAAGCAGCCTATGCCCGCGCCGAAATCGGCCGCCGGCTGCTTGCCGTTTCGACTGCCCAGCCGGTCGCCGGCAAGCCGGCTCGCGCATCGACCTATCGTCTCACGCAGGCCTTCATCATCCTTCTATTGCCCGCCATCGGGCTCTGTCTTTACTTGACGGTCGGCAATCCGGGCCTGCCGTCGCAGCCGCTGTCGGCGCGCGTGAAAAATCCGGGCAACGACATGGCCGTGCTTGTCGCCCAGGCGGAACGGCATCTCGCCGAACACCCCGACGACGGTAAGGGCTGGGATATTCTTGCCCCGATATATTTCAAGTCGATGCGCGTCGGCGATGCGGAGCTTGCTTATCGCAATGCCATTCGCCTGTTGGGCCCTACTCCCGAGCGTCTCGGAGGTCTGGCGGAAACCCTCATTGCGGCCTCCGATGGCGTCGTGACGGCGGATGCGCGGCAGGCGCTGCAACAATCGCTGTCGCTGGAGCCCAACAATCCGCGCGCCGAATTCTATCTGGCGCTGGCTTTGGAGCAGGATGGCAAGCAGGCGGATGCGAAGAACGCCTTTGTCGCTCTTGCCAAGGCATCGCCCGCCGGTGCGCCCTGGCTGCCGCTCGTCAACGAGCATATCGCCAAGAACGGCGGCACGCCCGAGATTGCGGCCGCAAATCCGGATGCTCCGGGCAATCCGAGCGCCGACGAGGTCGCGACCGCCGACACCATGAATTCGGGCGACCGCCAGCAGATGATCCGCGGCATGGTCGACAGTCTCGATGCCAAACTCCGCCAAAATCCCGACAATTTCGAAGGCTGGATGCGCCTCATCCGCTCCTATGCCGTGCTGAATGACAAGGACCGCGCGGCCGATGCATTAAAGCGCGGCTTGTCGGCCTTCCCGGCCGATGGCGGGCAGGGGCAGCAGCTTCTGGCGCTCGGAAAGGAACTCGGTGTTGCGACGGAGGAGACGCAGCGGTGACCCGTAAACAGAAACGTCTGGCCGTGATCGGCGGCGGCATGAGCTTCATCATTGCGGCCGTGCTGCTCGTCATGTTCGCCTTCAGCCAGTCGGTCGCCTATTTCTACATGCCGGCCGACATTGCCAAGAATCCCGTCAGCCCCGGTACCTTGATTCGGCTCGGCGGGCTTGTCGGACAAGGCAGCGTTGTCCGCGGCGACGGAACGACGGTGCAGTTCGCCGTGACCGACGGCAAGGACACGGTCAACGTCAAATATACGGGCATCCTGCCTGATCTCTTCCGCGAGGGACAGGGCGTCGTTACCGAGGGCAAGTTTGAACCCGGCGGCAATGTTTTCGTTGCCGATAGCGTGCTCGCCAAGCATGATGAGCGCTATATGCCGAAAGAAGTCGCCGACAAGCTGAAGGCTGATGGTGTCTGGAAGGGCGAGGAAGCAAGCCAATGATCATCGAACTCGGGCATTACGCGCTGGTTCTGGCACTGGCGACCGCGATCATCGTCTCGATCGTTCCCGCACTCGGCGCCAGACGTCTGGACCAGTCGATGATGGACGTTGCCATTCCCGGCTCCTTCGCCATGTTCGGATTGGTCGTCTTCTCCTTCGGCGTCCTTACCTACGCCTATCTCGTTTCCGACTTCTCCGTCGCAAACGTCTGGGAGAATTCGCATTCGCTGGTGCCGGTGATCTTCAAGGTGTCAGGCGTCTGGAGCAATCACGAAGGCTCGATGATGCTCTGGCTGCTGATCCTGTCGCTGTTCAGCGCGCTCGTTGCGCTCTTCGGCCGCAATCTGCCGGATACTCTCAGGGCCAATGTACTATCGGTGCAGGCCTGGATATCGGTTGCCTTCCTCGTCTTCATCCTGCTGACTTCAAATCCCTTCCTTCGCCTTGATCCGGCGCCGGCAGAGGGCAAGGATATCAATCCGGTTCTGCAGGATATCGGCTTGGCGATCCATCCGCCGCTGCTTTACCTCGGCTATGTCGGCTTCTCGGTCTGCTTTTCCTTTGCTGTTGCGGCACTCATGGAAGGTCGCATCGATGCGGCATGGGCTCGCTGGGTGCGGCCCTGGACGCTTGCCGCCTGGACGTTCCTGACGCTCGGCATCGCCATGGGCTCCTATT
This sequence comes from Neorhizobium sp. P12A, assembly GCF_008365395.1. Lineage (NCBI taxonomy): Bacteria > Pseudomonadati > Pseudomonadota > Alphaproteobacteria > Hyphomicrobiales > Rhizobiaceae > Neorhizobium > Neorhizobium sp. P12A. Next base: position 21,628 of record NZ_QOVX01000004.1, read on the forward strand.
GGGCCTATTACGAGCTCGGCTGGGGCGGCTGGTGGTTCTGGGACCCGGTCGAAAACGCATCCTTCATGCCCTGGCTTGCCGGCACGGCGCTGCTGCACTCGGCGCTGGTCATGGAAAAGCGTGACTCGCTAAAGATCTGGACGGTGCTGCTCGCGATCCTGACCTTCTCCCTGTCGCTGCTCGGCACGTTCCTCGTCCGCTCCGGCGTGCTGACTTCGGTTCACGCCTTTGCCAGCGACCCGACCCGCGGCGTCTTCATTCTCTGCATTCTGCTGATCTTCATCGGCGGCGCGCTGTCGCTCTTCGCCTTCCGCGCGCCGGTCCTGACGTCGGGGGGCTTGTTTGCGCCAATTTCGCGCGAAGGCGCGCTGGTGCTGAACAATCTCATCCTGACGGTCGCCTGCGGCACGGTGTTGACGGGCACGCTCTATCCGCTGGCGCTGGAAACGCTGAATGGCGACAAGATTTCCGTCGGCCCGCCCTTCTTCAACCTGACCTTCGGCCTGTTGATGACGCCGCTTCTGGTGGCCGTGCCGTTCGGGCCGTTGCTTGCCTGGAAGCGCGGCGATCTGCTGGGCGCGATGCAGCGCCTCTACGTCGCGGCGATCCTGGCTTTCATCGCCGGCCTGGTGCTTTTCTACGTCAAGCATGGCGGCCCGGTTCTGGCGATCCTCGGTCTCGCCGCAGGCTTCTTTCTGATCTTCGGCGCAGTTGCCGATCTCTGGTTTCGTGCCGGCGTCGGCAAGGTTTCGTTGGACGTCGCATGGCGCCGCTTGAGCGGCCTGCCGCGTTCGGCTTTCGGCACGGCTTTCGCCCATGCCGGTTTCGGCGTCACCGTCCTTGGCATCGTCGCCGTCTCCACCTTCCAGACGGAGAATATCACTGAAATGAAGCCAGGCGGCACGGCGGAGCTTGGCGGCTATACGCTGCGCTTCGACGGCATGCAGGCCGGCGTCGGCCCGAACTTCACCGAGGACCGCGGCCACTTCACCGTTATCCGCGGCGGCGTGGCGGTTGCCGAGGTTTCGTCGGCCAAGCGCCTGTTTACCGCGCGGCGTGAAGCGACCACGGAAGCCGGCATCCTGACGTTTGGCGTCAACCAGCTCTATGTTTCGCTCGGCGATGCCAGCAAGGATGGCGGCATGGTCGTTCGCATCTGGTGGAAGCCGTTCATCATCTGCATCTGGGGCGGCGCAATCATCATGGCATTGGGCGGCATCGTCTCGCTCAGCGACCGCCGTCTTCGCGTGGGCGCGCCGAGCAGGCGGACGAGGGCTGCGAAGGCCGCGGTCGTGCCCGTGGTGGAGCCTGCGGAATGAGGAGGCGGGTCCAACTCCAGCGGTGGCTCGCACTTCTTTTCATGCTGGCGCTCACGCTTCTCTCCCCGCTGCCAGCCTTCGCTGTCAATCCCGACGAAGTCCTGCCCGATCCGGCCCTCGAGGCGCGTGCCCGGACGATTTCTGCGGAATTGCGCTGCATGGTCTGCCAGAACCAGTCGATCGATGATTCCAACGCCGATCTCGCCCGCGATCTGCGTCTTCTGGTGCGCAAGCGTCTGGTGGACGGCGACAGCGACCGGCAGGTGGTGGATTACATCGTCTCGCGCTATGGCGAGTTCGTATTGCTGAAGCCGCGTTTCAGCGAAAAGACCTGGCTGCTCTGGGGTGCGCCGATCGCGCTGTTCGTCCTCGGCGGCATTTCCCTGGTGGTCTTCGCAAGGCGCCGTGCCGGCAAGCCGACAGGGACCCGGCTGACGGCGGAGGAGGAAACGCGCCTGGACGAAATACTCGGCAAGTAACGTTCGCTCGAGGAATTTTACCGTCAGCGCAACATTCCGCCACATTACGAACTTTTCATTCCTCAGACAGTTCGCTGTAACCTCAGACTTCCTATATTCGCACTATCAACTGATCGCCGCCGGTCTCACCGGTCCAATAAAAATCAGACGAGAGAAGAGAAGGTACCCACATGTTCAGGAATATTAAGGACCGTTTGTCCCGCAGCACCGCCGTGAAGGCTTCGGCAGTTGCTGGTCTGGCTGTCGCCGTTCTGGCGACCGGTATTCCGCTCGAAATCACCAAGTCTTATGCCGACGCTGTCAGCGTTCAGGCTCCCCAGGTTCCGAGCTTCGCCAATGTCGTTGATGCCGTTTCGCCGGCCGTCGTTTCAGTTCGCGTTGAATCCCGCGTCAATCCCGTTGCGGATGACGATGATTCCTTCGGCCTCGGCCGTGGTTTCGATGAACTCCCCGATGATCATCCGCTGAAGAAGTTCTTCCGCCAGTTCGGCCAGGAGCAGAACGGTCACAACCAGCAGAACCAGCAGAAGGGCCAGAACGAAGGCAAGGGTCGTCTGCGTCCTGTCGCCCAGGGCTCCGGCTTCTTCATCTCCGAAGACGGCTATATCGTCACCAACAACCACGTCGTCTCGGATGGCGCGGCATTTGTCGTCGTGATGAACGACGGTACCGAACTCAATGCCAAGCTGATCGGCAAGGACCCGCGCACCGACCTCGCCGTCCTGAAGGTCGACGACAAGCGCAAGTTCACCTACGTCAAGTGGGCGGATGACGACAAGGTTCGCGTCGGCGACTGGGTCGTGGCCGTCGGCAACCCCTTTGGCCTCGGCGGCACGGTCACCGCAGGTATCGTTTCGGCCCGTGGCCGCGATATCGGCTCCGGCCCCTATGACGATTACATCCAGGTGGATGCCGCCGTGAACCGCGGCAACTCCGGTGGTCCGACCTTCAACCTGAACGGCGAAGTCGTCGGGATCAACACCGCCATCTTCTCGCCGTCGGGCGGCAGCGTCGGCATCGCCTTCGCAATCCCGTCCACGACTGCAAAGAGCGTCGTGGCCGACCTGATCAAGTCGGGCAATGTTTCCCGCGGTTGGCTCGGTGTACAGATCCAGCCCGTCACCAAGGATATCGCCGAATCCGTCGGTCTGTCCGAGGCAAGCGGCGCGCTGGTCGTTTCCCCGCAGGATGGCTCTCCGGGCCAGAAGGCCGGCATCAAGAACGGCGACGTCGTGACGGCGGTCAATGGCGAAACCGTCAAGGATCCGCGCGATCTCGCCCGCCGCATCGGTGCGATGCAGCCGGGCTCCAAGGTGGAAGTCTCGCTGTGGCGCGGTGGCAAGGCACAGTCGGTTACGGTTGATCTCGGCACGCTGCCGGCAGACCAGAACCAGGCCTCCGATGACAACAAGGATCAGCAGCAGCCGCAGCCGCAGCAGCCGGCTTCCGAGAAGGCTCTTGCCGATCTCGGCCTGGCAGTCGGCCCGTCGGATGACGGCAAGGGTGTTGCCATCACCTCCGTCGATCCGGACTCCGATGCCGCCGACAAGGGCGTGAAGGAAGGCGAGAAGATCACCTCGGTCAACAATCAGGACGTCACCAACGCCCAGGATATCGCCAAGGCTATCGACGATGCCAAGAAGAACGGCCGCACCCGGGCGCTCTTCCAGATCCAGTCGAATGACGGAAGCCGCTTCGTCGCGCTTTCGATCAACGGTCAGGGCTGATTTCAGTCCCATTTAATGAAAAGGAGCCGCGCAGGCTGACGGCTTGCGCGGCTCTTTGCTTAGAGCAATTCCAGCAAAAGTGTAACGCGGTTTTGCGTCCGGAATTGCGTCAAATCAAAGAGATAGAGTGTTTCCGCGTTTCGAAGAAAAGCGGAAATGCTCTAGGGTCTTGCGATCGATAATCAGTTCATGGGTGAAAAGATGACCACAGGTAGTCAGCACGTTATCGAGCCTTCCGAATCCGGTTGTGCAGAAGCGGGACCGGCAGGTAATGTCACGCACATGAAGATTCTGATTATCGAAGATGACCTCGAAGCGGCTGCCTATCTGACCAAGGCGTTTCGTGAGGCCGGTATTGTTGCGGATCACGCCAGCGATGGCGAGAGCGGCCTCTTCATGGGCACCGAAAACACCTATGACGTCATCGTCATCGACCGCATGTTGCCGCGCCGCGATGGACTTTCCGTCATCAGCGAGCTGCGGCGCAAGGCCGTGCACACCCCGGTCCTCATCCTCTCCGCCCTCGGTCAGGTGGATGACCGTGTGACCGGCCTGCGCGCCGGCGGAGACGACTATCTGCCGAAGCCCTATGCTTTCAGCGAGCTTCTCGCCCGCGTCGAAGTCCTCGGCCGCAGAAAGGGATCTCCGGATCAGGATGTTCTCTATCGCGTCGGCGATCTTGAACTCGACCGGCTCTCCCACGAGGTTCGGCGAGGCGGCAAGGAGATCCTCCTGCAGCCCCGCGAGTTCCGTCTGCTCGAATATCTGATGAAGAATGCCGGTCAGGTGGTGACGCGCACCATGCTGCTCGAAAATGTCTGGGACTACCACTTCGATCCGCAGACCAATGTCATCGACGTCCACGTGTCCCGTCTGCGCTCGAAGATCGAGAAGGACTTCAACCAGCCCATCCTGAAGACGATCCGTGGTGCCGGCTATATGATCAAGGACGAGGGATGAGTCGCTTCCGCGTCCTCTTCAAGTCCACCGCAGTCCGCCTTTCCGCCCTCTATATCCTGTTGTTTGCGCTCTGCGCAGCCACCCTTGTCTTCTATGTAACGGCCATGTCCGAGCGTCTGCTGACCGGACAGATCCGTGACGCCGTCCAGCAGGAAGTGAACCAGGTCAAGCGCGCTTATGACGCGGGCGGACTCAATCTCCTGCTGCGCACCATGGAGCGTCGCTCCCGACAGCCGGGCGCCAATCTCTATGTCATCGCCAGCCCCTCCGGCGACATCCTGGCCGGCAACGTCGCTTCGGTACAGCCGGGCGTGTTCGACGACGCCGGTTGGACGGAAATTCCCTTCCTCTATGAGCGCTATACGGATACCGGAGCGGAGCGGCGGCATCTGGCGCTCGCCAATATCTTCACCCTCGATAACGGTTTGCGCATTCTGATCGGCCGCGACCTCGGCGAACCCGAGCGCTTCCGTCTGCTTGTCCGCCAGGCGCTGATGCTGGCGCTTGCCATCATGGGGCTCGGCGCGCTCGTCATCTGGTTCGGCATTGGCCGCAATGCGCTGAAGCGCATCGACCGGATGACCGACGCCAGCCGCAAGATCATGGCCGGCGATCTCTCCCAGCGTCTGCCGGTCGGCGGATCGGGCGACGAGTTCGATCGCATGTCCGGATCGCTGAACAATATGCTGGAGCGCATCGAGAAATTGAACGAGGGGTTGCGTCAGGTTTCGGACAACATCGCCCACGACCTCAAGACGCCGCTGACCCGGCTGCGCAACAAGGCGGCCGACGCGCTTGAAACCCGCGACAACGAGGCGCGTCGCATCGCGCTCGAGGGCATCATCGGCGAATCCGATCAGTTGATCCGCACCTTCAACGCGCTCTTGATGATTTCCCGCGTCGAGGCAGGGTCGGTTGCGGCGGAGATGACGGCGGTCGATATCTCCTCGATCGTTGCCGATACCGCCGAACTCTACGAGCCGGTTGCCGAAGAGGCGGGCCTGTCGCTGACAACGGATATCGAGCCCAGCGTCGAGGTGCAGGGCAACCGCGAACTGATCGGCCAGGCGATTTTCAACCTCATCGACAATGCGGTCAAATACGCGCCCGGCGGCGCGGGCAAGCCGGAAGTGGTGTTGAGGCTGGCGCGCAAGCCGGATGGCGTTCATCTCTGCGTCGCCGATCACGGTCCCGGCGTTCCCGAACAGAGCCGCGAGGACGTCATCAAGCGCTTCTATCGGCTGGACGAAAGCCGTTCTAAGCCTGGCACGGGGCTTGGCCTTTCCCTGATCGAGGCCGTGATGGAGCTTCACGGCGGCAAGCTGCAACTCTCTGATACCGATCCCGAGAATATGGTTGCGCGGGGCCTGACGGCCAGCATGGTATTTCCCGCAAAGGCCGCCTGAGCCGTCCTGCTTGATGTGTCGGCGTTCCGGCCAAGTCCACTATTGGCGCAAACGAAAGCTGGCCCTAGTTTAGGCTGCAGGCCGCTTCGTGATTCCTCCTGCGGCTTCCGCCATTGTCCCATCAATCGGAAAAGCCGCATGACGAAATCCGATCATCGCATTCAGGACGTTCCATCCGCGCTGCTGCGGCCTCTCAACCAGACGGAGGCGAAATCTGCGCTGGCCGATCTGAAGGCTATCGGCGCGACGGAGCCGGCGGTCGCCGCCCTTGTCGATGGTGCAATGCCTCTGCGCGATTTCATTGTCAGCGTTCTGACCCTGTCGCCGCATCTGCGCGAAATGGCCAATCTCGATCCCGCTTTGCTGGCAGCCGCCATCAGCGAGCCACTGGAACCGCAGATCGAGCAACTGGTCGCTGAGGCGCGGCGGGCGTGGCTTCCTTCCGAAGGCGCAGGGTCGCCCTCGGAATCGGATGTGATGAGCCGCCTGCGCATCGCCAAGCGCAAGGCTTCCTTCCTGATTGCGCTTGCGGATCTCGCCCGTATCTTCGATGGCCGCATGACGACTTGGTGGCTAAGCGCGTTGGCGGAAGCTGCCATTTCCGCCGCCATCGATCACCTGCTCCTGTCGGCGCACGAAGGCGGCAAGCTCGTGCTCCCCGATCCCTCCGCTCCGAGCACAGGCTCCGGCGTCATCGTTCTCGGCATGGGAAAACTTGGCGCGGAAGAGTTGAACTATTCATCCGACATCGATCTCGTTGTCTTTTTCGATGAAACGGCGGGCATCGTTCCCAATCCCGACGATGCGATCGACATTTTCCCGCGGCTGATGCGGCGCCTAGTGCGCATCCTTCAGGAGCGCACGGCCGATGGCTATGTTTTCCGCACCGACCTTCGTCTGCGGCCCGATCCCGGCTCAACCCCGCTCGCCATCCCCGTCGATGCGGCCATGATCTATTACGAGGGCAGGGGCCAGAACTGGGAGCGTGCGGCCTTCATCAAGGCGCGCCCTGTTGGCGGCGATCTCGACGCGGGTGCCGCCTTCATTCGCGACCTCGTGCCTTTCGTCTTCCGCAAATATCTGGACTATGCCGCGATTGCCGACATCCACTCCATCAAGCGGCAGATCCACGCCCACAAGGGACATGGCGCCATTGCGGTGAAAGGCCACAACGTCAAGCTCGGGCGAGGCGGTATCCGCGAGATCGAATTCTTCGTCCAGACGCAGCAGCTGATCGCCGGCGGGCGAATGCCGGCATTGCGGTCCCGCGCGACCGAGCAGACCTTGGGAGAGCTCACCAAGGCAAAGTGGATCGATGCCGAGACACGCGACGAACTGATAGAGGCCTATTGGTTTCTGCGCGATGTCGAGCACCGCATCCAGATGGTCCGCGACGAGCAGACCCACCTTCTGCCCGAAACGGAGGTAGAGCTGAAGCGCATCGCCTTCATGATGGGTTTCGATGACACGTCGAGTTTTTCCGAACGGCTCGTGTCCATTCTAAGGATCGTGGAGCATCGCTACGCCCAGCTTTTCGAGCAGGAGGCGAGGCTGTCGACGGAGACGGGCAACCTTGTCTTCACCGGGCAGGGGGATGATCCCGATACGCTCAAGACCCTTCGCAGGCTCGGCTTCGAGAGGCCCTCCGACATTTCTCAGGTCATCCGCACCTGGCATTACGGCCGTTACCGCGCCACGCAATCGGTCGAGGCGCGCGAGCGGCTGACGGAACTGATACCGGAACTTCTTCGCGTCTTCGGCGAAAGCAAGCGGGCTGACGAGGCTTTGCTGCGTTTCGACAACTTCATTTCCGGACTGCCGGCCGGCATCCAGCTTTTCTCGCTCCTGGGCAACAATCCGGCGCTGCTGTCCCTCATCGTCAACATCATGTCGTCAGCACCGCGCCTCGCCGAGATCATCGCGGCCAAGCCGCATGTCTTCGACGGCATGCTCGATCGCGGCCTGATGGCAGAATTGCCGACGCGGGAATATCTGGCAGAGCGGATCAAGGGGTTCCTGGCGCCGGCGCGCTATTATGAGGAAACGCTCGACCGGCTGCGCATCTTCGCCTCCGAGCAGCGCTTCCTGATCGGCATCCGCCTGCTGACAGGCTCGATCAACGGCGCCATGGCCGCGCATGCCTTCACCCATCTGGCAGACCTGATCGTCGAAGCCGCGCTTGATGCCGTTCTGAAGGAGATCAGGGCAGCGCATGGCAATTATCCAGGCGGCCGCGTGGCCGTGATGGGAATGGGCAAGCTTGGCAGCTTCGAGCTGACGGCCGGCTCCGATATCGATATCATCCTGCTCTATGATTATGATGATGCCGCGGACGATTCCGATGGCGCCAAGCCATTGGATGCAACACGATATTTCACGCGCATCACCCAGCGGCTGATTTCCGCGCTGTCCGCCCCAACTGCAGAAGGCGTGCTTTACGAGGTCGACATGCGCTTGCGACCATCGGGCAACAAGGGCCCTGTCGCGACCCGCATCAACTCCTTTGAGAAGTATCAGCGCGAGGAAGCCTGGACCTGGGAGCACATGGCGCTGAGCCGCGCCCGTCTTCTATGCGGCGACGCCGGTCTCATCAGTGATGCAGAGCGCGTTATTGACGAGGTGCTGTCTACTCAACCGGATTTGGCCAAGATCACCAAAGACGTCGCCGAGATGCGGGCGCTGATCGAGAAGGAGAAGCCGCCGGCCAGTATTTGGGATCTGAAACTCATTCCCGGCGGGCTGATTGATATCGAGTTTATCGCGCAATATCTGCGACTGATCGCGCCCGCGAAAGCCCTGCATCTGAATACCAACGGCGTCAGCACCGATGAGGCGCTGCGGCAGCTGGGCGAGCGGCTGATGGATCGAAATGATCTCGATCTTTGCCTGGAGGCGTTGCGGCTCTATACGGATCTTTCGCAGCTTATTCGCCTGTGTGTCGACGGTCCCTTCGATCCGGAAAAGGCGCCGGCGGGCTTGATCGAGCTGGTTTGCCGGGCAGGGGATTGCCCTGATATCAGGACGCTGGAAGCAGAGCTGCGGCGGCTGTCGAAGGCGGTGCGTGCTGTCTTTCAGCGGACCGTCGCTGCATGAAATGGGAGCAATTCCAGCAAAAGCGTGCCACGGTTTTGCGTCCGAAATTGCGTCAAATCAAATAGGTAGAGCGTTTCCGCGATTCGAAGAAAAGCGAAAATGCTCTAAACGGCGGGGGTCCGGCCGTTGCCCTGGTCGGGAATGCTGACGGAAATCACCGTCCCCTGGCCTTCCCATGAGCGGATCTTCATGCGGCCATTGTGCAGCGAGGCGAGCGAGCGGGAGATCGCAAGGCCGAGACCCGAGCCCCCCTTGCTCTTGGCATACTGGCTCTGAACCTGCTCGAAGGGCTGGCCGATCTTGCCGAGAGCCGATTTCGGAATGCCGATGCCGGTATCGGCGATCGTCAATACCACGCCGTTCCGGGTTTCCCGTGTGCGTACAGCGATCCGTCCGCCATTGTTGGTAAATTTTACGGCGTTCGAGAGAAGGTTGAGCAGGATCTGCTTCATGGCGCGCCGATCGGCGACCAGCTTGATATCCGACGAGATGCGTTGCTCGACGACGATATCCTTGTAGGCAGCAGGAACCGAGGTGAAGCGCAGGCATTCCTCGATCAGCGGTGCGAGATCGATCTTTTCGCAGAAGAGCTTCATGTGACCGGCTTCGATCTTCGACATGTCGAGAATATCGTTGATGACGTTCAGCAGATGCTTGCCGCTGTCATGAATATCCTTGGCATATTCATTGTATTTCCCGGAGCCGAGCGGACCGAACATCTGGTTCTGCAGGATTTCGGAGAACCCAAGGATGGCATTGAGCGGCGTGCGAAGCTCATGCGACATGTTGGCGAGGAATTCGGATTTCGCCTTGTTTGCCGCCTCGGCACGATCCTTTTCGGCCAGATAATTGGTGTTGGCCGTGGAAAGCTCGGCCTTTTGGCGTTCAAGGATCTGCCGCGACGCTGAGAGGTCGTTGATCGTCGCCATGAGGCGGCGCTCGGATTCGCGTAGGCGCTCCTGGTTGCGCTTGAGGAGGGTGATGTCGGTGCCCACCGAGACGAGGCCGCCGTCGCGGGTGCGGCGCTCGTTGATCTGCAGCCAGCGCTCGTCGGCGAGCTGCACTTCTGTTGTCTGCGAGTAGCCGGATCGATCCGGATCGGCGATGCGTCGCTCGATGACGGGGCGGGCCGCCGCCGCATTGACAACCGAACGCTCGGTGCCCGGAACGAGCACGTTGTCGGGCAGCCCGTAGGCCTGCTGATAGTGGGCGTTGCACATCACCAGCCGGTCGTTCTTGTCCCAGAGGACAAAGGCCTCGGACGTGCATTCGATGGCATCGGCCAAACGTTGGTCCGCCTCTGCATAGCGTTGCGCCAGCCGATGCTGCTCTGTCACGTCCATGGCGATGCCGATCATGTGGACGCGGCCGGAATTGGTGCGGATGACCTGGGCGCGAGCCCGCATCCAGACGTAGTGGCCCTTGGCGTGGCGGATGCGCAAGATCTGATCGACCTGGCCGGCATTGCCCTTGGCGACGGTGCGGGCGAGCTTGTAGAGGCTGTTGTCGTTCGGATGCATCAGCCGCGCCGCATCGCCGAAGGACAACGTCTTGTCGGATGCCGGCAAGCCGAGCATGTCGTACATGGATCGCGACCAGAAGAATTCGCGGCTGGAAAAATCGAAATCCCACAACCCGCAGCGACCGCGCGACAGGGCGGTTTCAACGCGCAGGTTGGATTCCAGGAAAATCTCGTCCGCATCTCGGGCGCGGCGGACCTGCGTGTAATAGGCATAGAGGATGACGAGAAGGATGGACGAGATACCGGCGAAAAGCGTGACGTTGAGGGTCAGTTCCTGCCGCCAGAGCTCGTCAATCTGGTTAAGCGACGCCGCCGAGATGATGAAGTCGCCGCGGTCGCCGATGAGGGAGATTGCCGCGTAGTAGGGAGCGCCGGCGATCGTTGTCTCTATCACGCCTGCGCGGTCGCCGAAGTGACGGATGGCCGAAACCTCGGGAAAGAAATCGGAAATCGAAAGACCAACATAGGACGAGCCCGCTGCGGATGAGGCAAAGACCCGACCGCTCGCCTGCACAAGGAGGATGAAGGCACCGCCGTCGAGCCGGTCTTGCGGCAGATAGGTGGAAAGTCTTTTTTCGGCCGATCCACGATCCGCGGCCTGAAACAGACCGGGATCATTGGAGAAGGCGGCGGATGCGGCCGCAGCGGAGAGCGACGTTGCATGCCGCGAAGCCGACTCTATCCGCGAATGCTCCGTCATCATGCCGAACATGCGGGACGCAGCGACGACAGCAAGAAAGGCAACGATCAGGATGGGGATGGCACGTCTCAGGATGAGTTCGATCTGGGGAAAGCGCCGTGAGACAGCGGCGGCGTTCAACCCCGTCCGGCTGGAAAGGCCGCCATGCCACGATTTCAGCCCGCCGAAATTGACACGCAGCCGCCCATCGGCTGCGGTTGCCCGCCGCACGTCCACCATCTCGTTAGCCTTGTCCCTCGTATGATTCGCTGCGCCGCTCGCCCGAACCTGTCGTAATGAATCATTGCTGATTCGCCTTGTCCAGAGCCTGCGGTAAAACTTTCTTAACTGTTTGCACGCGCACGATTTTCTTCGCGAACGAGTCGGCACCGTAACGATTGTTGCAAGGCTCAACGAAAAAAGGCGGATGTAAAAACACCCGCCTTGCGAATCACTCATGCAAGCGCCGATTCATTCCTTGAGAATGCGCTCCACAATATCGCGCACGTCGGTCGAAAGATCTGCCGCGCGATCGATCTGCATCAGGGCTGAACGTGCATGGTCGGCACGACCTGATTCCAGTGACCGCCATGAGCGCATCGAGGTCAGAATGCGTGCGGCAAGCTGCGGATTGCGCTTGTCGATGTCGAGGATTTCGTCGGCCAGGAAGCGATATCCGGCGCCGTCGGCACGGCTGAAGCCCGTCGGGTTGCCGAACGCGAAAGTGCCGATCAGGGCGCGCACACGGTTGGGATTGGTGCGCTTGAAGAGAGGGCTTTCCATCAGGCTCTGAACGCGCTCGAGCGCGCCTGCGCCGGGAATGCCTGCCTGGATCACGAACCACTTGTCGACGACGAGCGCGTTGCTTTCGAAACGATCCCTAAAGGTCGACAGCGCCTCCTGCGCCTCCGGCGAATCCGGGAAACGATGGGCAAGGATCGTCAGCGCGGCGCTGAGATCCGTCATGTTGTTGGCGGCGTCGAACGCCGCCTTGGCACGGGCTGCTGCGTTGTCGGAGAGCGACAGATAGGAGAGTGCGGCATTGCGCAGAGCCCGGCGGCCGGCGCTGGCTGCATCCGGGCTGAAGTCGCCCGGGGTCTGCGTGCTCTCGTAAAGCGCGGCGAAGATGTCCTTTCCGGCTTCGGCGATCTGGGTGAGGACCGCCTGACGTCCGGCATGATTGGCATCAGGGTCATTGTTGCTGCCGAGTTCGCGCGCGATGTCGGCTTCGCTCGGCAGGCTCAGAGCCTGTGCGCGGAAGGCAGGTTCCAGGCTTTCGTCCGAGGCAGCTGCCAGCAGCGCATCGATGAAGGCGAGATCGCAGGTCACGGGCGCGCCCTGGCGGGCGTCGCGGGCACTCTGCAAGAGGTTCGGCAGCGCCAGATCGGTCAGCGCCTGCCAGCGAGCGAAGTGATCGGTCTCGAAGCGCGCGACCAGCGCCAGGTCGGCGGCGCTCTGCGTGAAATGCAGGTTGATCGGCGTCGAAAAGCTGCGGTTGAGCGACAGGACCGGGCGCGACGGGATGCCGTGGAAGACCGCAGTCTGCGTGCGGTCTGTCAGATGCAAGACATCGTCGGTCAGTTCCGCGCCGGTAACCGAGCTTGGCGTCATCAGCGAACCGTCTTCGGAAAGCAACGCCATGCGCAGCGGGATATGCATCGGCTCCTTGGACGACTGGCCGGGCGTTGCCGGGATCATCTGCTCGAGCGACAGCGAAAATGTCTTGGCGGCGGCATCATAGCTGCCGGATGCCGTGACCAGCGGCGTTCCGGCCTGGTGGTACCAGAGCGAAAACTGGGTGAGATCGCGGCCGCTGACGTCGGCGAAGCAGGCGACGAAATCCTCGATCGTTACGGCTTGGCCGTCATGGCGCTCGAAATAGAGATCCATGCCCTTCTTGAACATGTCCTTGCCGAGCAAGGTCGCGATCATCCGCGTGACTTCGCTGCCCTTTTCGTAGACCGTCGTCGTATAGAAGTTGTTGATCTCGCGATATTTCGTCGGGCGGACCGGATGGGCGAGCGGACCGCTGTCCTCCGGGAACTGCTCGGATTTCAGGTGCCGCACTTCGGCAATGCGCTTGACCGGGCGCGAGCGCTGGTCGGCGGAGAATTCGTGGTCGCGGTAGACCGTCAGGCCTTCCTTGAGGCAGAGCTGGAACCAGTCGCGGCAGGTGATGCGATTTCCGGTCCAGTTGTGGAAATACTCATGCGCGATGATCGCCTCGATATTGGCGTAGTCCTGATCGGTCGCGGTCTCGGGATCGGCAAGGACGTACTTGTCGTTGAAGACGTTGAGGCCCTTGTTCTCCATCGCGCCCATGTTGAAGTCGGAGACGGCGACGATCATGAAGATATCGAGATCATATTCGCGGCCAAAGACTTCTTCGTCCCACTTCATGGAGCGCTTCAGCGCGTCCATGGCGTAAGCTGCACGCGGCTCCTTGCCGTGCTCGACATAGATCTTCAGGGCGACTTCGCGATCCGACATCGTGGTGAAAGTGTCTTCCACGACGCCGAGATCGCCGGCGACCAGTGCGAAGAGATAGCTCGGCTTCGGATGCGGATCGAACCAGGCCGCAAAATGTTTGCCTTCGGTATAGCCGGCGCCGCCGAGGAAATTACCGTTCGACAGCAGCAACGGGTTCGCAGCCTTGTCGGCGATGATATTGACCGTATAGGGCGCCAATACATCGGGTCGATCCGGGAAATAGGTGATGCGGCGGAAACCTTCCGCTTCGCACTGCGTGCAGTAGATGCCACCGGTGCGATAAAGCCCCATCAGCTGGGTGTTGGCTTCCGGATTGATGATCGTGGTGATCGTCACTTCGAACGGAGCCGTCGCCGGAAGATCGCGAATGGTCAGGCTTTCCGGCAGGACCGTATATTGCTCGGCCGGAATTTCCGACTGGTCGAGCAGGAGACCGGAGAGCGTGAGTTCATCGCCATCGAGAACAAGCGGAGCACTCGGCTCGACGCCTTCGCGGCGATGGAAGATCAGCCGGGCTTCGACCTTGGTTTCGGTGGGATCGAGCTCGAAGGTGAGATCCACGCGTTCAAGGACAAAATCGGTGGGACGGTAGTCTGCCAGATTAATGATCTGGCCGGTATCTGTGCGCATGGTGTTTCCTGGTCAGGCCTGCCGTCCCCGGTTTTGCTCTTCGGGGTAAGACGTCGGATGGAGACTTCTGTTGGTACAATTACATTAAATTCTGAACTAAACTTAAAGCCTCTCGACGGAGTTTCCAAGTTTTGCTGGCAGGGTTACCGCAAGTTTTATTTGTGGCCGAAGTCGCCGTCTGTTCACCGGAAATTGAACGCAGCCGTGCTGCCGCCGGTGGGCGGCTAACTATTCGCTTGGCGATATCGCGGAACGTGGCGTCGCATCGGTCCCCCGGACCGGAATGGGCAGGGACTGAAAGCCCGTCTTTTCGATCCGGCCTTCATTCGCCTTGCGCATTGCCATGCGCCAGCCGGCATAGCCGGCGTAAAATGCAAAGACGAGGGCAAGGAACCACAGAAGTCCGGGGGGGCCGGCAAACTGCATCAAGGCGCCGCCGACGAGCGGTCCGGAAACCGTTCCGAGACCGTAAAGGATCATGATGCCGCTCGATATGGTCACATATTCGTCCGGCGCGGCGCGATCGTTCGCATGGGCGACGTTGATGGAATAGATCGGGTAGAGCATCGTGCCCACGAAGAAGCCGCCTATATAGAGAGCGACCTGCGACTCCACGCTGAGGAGCGTCATCGAAACACAGGCGACGACACCGACCACGCCGCAGACGATCATGACGATGCGTCGGTCGATCATATCGGAAATGCGCCCGATCGGCATTTGCGAAACCGCGCCGCCCGCCAGAACGCAGGAGAGAAGCGTGGCGCCCTGCGCCGTGTTCATCCCGATATTCTGCGTGTAGACACCGCCCAGGCTGCTCCAGGTGCCCGAGAGAGCGCCCGACAGAAGCGAGCCGACGAAGGCGATCGGCGACAGCCGGTATAGTTTCGGCAGGTCGAATTTGGCCTGGGCGATCGGCGTCGGTGATTGCGCCGTCGACAGGGCCGTCGGCAACATGGCAAGCGAGAAGATGACGCCGCAGAGGATGAAGAGATAGGTTGTCTTGGGATCGCCGAGCGGAACGAGATATTGGCCGCCGATCGACCCGACAAGGCAGGTGATCATGTAGACGGAAAAGATCGTCGCCCTGTTGTCGTTGGTGACACGCTCGTTGAGCCAGCTTTCAATGATGAGATAGCTTCCCGCTATGCCGAAACCGCTAATGAAGCGGAAGGCGATCCAGGCGCGCCAATCCACCATAAGCGCACAAAGCAGAACGCCGATGCAGAGCAGCGATATCAGCGCCCCGAAAACCCTGACGTGACCGACGCGCTGGACGAATTTGGGCGTAATGATACACGAGATCGTGAACCCGAACGTGTAGCCCGTTGCGATACAGGAAATCGTGAAGGTCGACCAACCTTCCGCGACAGAGCGGATCGGCACGACGAAGTTCATGAGACCGTAGCCAATCATCATCAACAGCGTTGACAACATGAGACTGGCGATCGAGACGAGGCTGACCAGCATGGGATTTCCAGTCTTTAAGAGGATGACCGCGTTCAGAGTGAACCTTGCTCTATCCTACGAACCAGGCGCGATCAATCGCGACAGGCACTGACGCAAGCGACATCATGGACGGCGAAGCACGTCTTCAAGACGGTCAGCGTTGCTCGGAGAACAGCGATAATTTATAAGTGAATGATCTTGCATGATCGGAGCTTTCGCACAATTATAGCATGCTATGTGATGCTCCGGGCTCCTGCCTGGAGTGGCATCTCGAACGAAAATATAAGCCGGACGTTCTTGTCCGGAAGAATTCTTTTGTGTGTTTTGGGCGCATGAGGAGGCCCATCTTGACGCTCCCAGCCGAGCAGATTGCTCGTCATCCCAATATCGTCCCCTCCCTTCGCTTTCTGGCGAAAACTCTGCGAGAGCGCTTTGACAATGGGCCGAGGCTCGCCCGTCTTCTCGCGTCCCATCAACGCTGGCTTCTGACGCAGGTTGCCTATGCGCTCCATCACGAGCGTGATCCGGCCCAGCCGTTTTCGGGGCTGACCACGGTGGGCCTGAGGGATGCGATCACCGAATATCGCGTCGCGAGCCGGAATACCGTTCTGAGTTTCATCGAAGAGTTGAAGACCTATCGCTTCATCCTCTCCCCTCCAGAGGAGGAGGGACGCCGTCCACGGCGATATGTGCCAACTGATGTCAGTCAGAAGGCGATGTTCGGATGGTGCCTTGCCAATCTGGCCGCACTCGATCTGCTCGACAACGGCAATCGCGCCGATGTCCTCTCCGCCAACCCGCACCTCATGCATCTCTTGCAGCCGCGGGTGGCTCGCAATTGCCTGAACGATCTTCGTTGGCGCGAGCCACCGGAGCGGGTAGGGCTCTTCCTGTGGACGGAAGCGGGTGGATTGGTGGTCGATCATCTGATCGCTAACCTCGATTGCCAGGTTCGGAACAATGAGCAGATTGATATCGGCCGGATCGACACGCGTGTTCTCGCCGGACAATTCATGATGTCGCGAACGCATCTGCAGCGACTGTTGCGGAAGGCCGCTGGTCGAGGCTGCGTCGGCTGGTACGATCCTCCGAAGAAAACGCAGCTGTGGATGTCACGCGATTTTCTCGACGAATATTGCGGCTGGCAGGCCGTCAAGCTTTCGATTGTCGACGAAGCCTTTGCCTGGGCGACCCAGAATATGGGCGCAAGCGGCACATAAAAAACGCCGGGCAAATTGCCCGGCGCTTGCGTGATGAAAAGGTCTACTGAAAATGCGAAAATAAAAAGGGCAGGATTTTCATCCTGCCCTTGCCGAAATCGCATTGGATTTCAGCTGCGCTTGGCCCTGCATGATGTTGGTGACAAGCACAGATCAGCACTCGCGAAAATCGGAGAAAATGGCTGTTGGACGGGCAACACGCGCGGAAATACCTGTGCCCCGGGCAATCAGCTGCTCATTGGCAGCGGAACCGATGCGGCGGTAGGTCTGGCTGTTGCGTGCCGATTCGCTGGCATGGCGGAGGGTTTCAAACCCACAATGGATAGGACGATAGCGTGCGGTCATGGCCTTGGTTCCTGACAATCGGGTTTCCTCCCAAGACACAACGCTAATATTGCAGTGCAGCATTGATTCTGCAATGTGCCCAAATGTGGTACTGCTATGCGAAAAATACATGGCTTGTTTCATTTTACTTTAATATTGCCGAAACTTTAGCCGGGGAATTCCGTCCGAACACGCGATTTGAACGCCAAAAGGTCGTTCCAGGCCAATCTCTTGTTGATTGGGGCGGTGAGCAATTCCTGTGGATGGAGGCTCGCCATGGCCGGTATCTTGGTTCCCGATATCCAGACGTCGCGCCACTGGCCACGAACCCCAAGAATCGTGTCATTGCCACCGAAGAAGAATCGCGCCGTGAAGTTGCCGAGCAGCAGCAGCACCTTCGGCTCCGCCAGCGTGATTTGCCGATCGATGAAGGGCCGGCATATTTCCATTTCCGGTACCGAGGGCGCACGGTTACCCGGCGGCCGCCAGGCAATGACGTTCGTCAGCATGATCTGCTGGCGATCAAGGCCGATAGCCCCGAGCATACGATCCAGCATCTGCCCGGCCTTCCCGGCGAAAGGAATTCCTTCGCGATCGTCGTCGGCGCCAGGCATCGGCCCGATCACCATGATGCGGCTTTCCAGATCGCCGGTCGCAAAGACGGTCGAGCGGGCGCTATTCTTGAGATTGCAGCCATTGAAGGCTTCCAGCGCTGTCTTCAGTTCGCTGAGCGAGCGTGCGCTCTCGGCGGCGAACCTTGCCTGCTCGATCGCCTGGTCGTCGGGAATGGCTGGCGCATTGCGCGATTGTGGTGAGGCCGAAGGTGCCGGTTGGCGTTCGGCGGGCCGGCGTTCCGTCTGCGCGCGAGCGGCTGACGCAGGCGCCTGCGACGGCGCGTCAATTCTCGGCTGGCTTGCGCGCGCACCCTGCCGCGTCAGCTTCATTGCTTCGAATTCCGCAAAGCGGTCGACGGGCTCTTCCTCCAACAGCCAGTCGACGCCGGCATCCGCATGGAAATGCAGAAGTGCGGCGAGTTCGGCCGGGGATAGGTCGCTGGCGGAGATCATGGGCAGAGTCTATCGAAGTGCCGGCAGGTAGGGAAGGGCGTCTTCACCCGCCAACGCTCTGTTCCCTATGCGGTCCACTGGGTGATGTCGTCGCGTTCGCCGATGAGCGCCAGACCGTGGGCGATGGACAGCAGCTCACCGCCGGTCTCGATGCGATCGGCGTCGAAGCGCTCGGTGAAAATGCGCCGCACGGCAGGAACGAACGATGTGCCGCCCGTGAGGAAGATCTTGTCGATATCGCCCGCGGCCGTGTTGGTCTTCTCCAGAATGTCGTCCAGCGCGCCTTCTATCCGTGCCAGATCATCGACAATCCAGCTCTCGAAATCGGCGCGACGTACCGTCTTGCGCCCGGCGGCCCCGAGCGGCGGGAAATTGAACTCTGCTTCGTCAGTCGCCGATAGCGCCATCTTCGTCGCCGAGACGGCCTGGTAGAGCGGATAGCCTTCGTCGTGATCGACAAGCTCGATGAAGGTCTCCAGCTTTTCCGGTTCCATGCTGGTGCGCACCAGCTTCCTCAATTCTGCAAACTCACGCGAGGTCTTGAAGATGGAAAGCTGGTTCCAGCGGCCGAAATTCGCATAGTAGGAGGAGGGGACATCCAGCAGCTTGTCGAAACTCTTGAACTGGCTGCCCTTGCCGATCTCCGGCGAGACGATGTTATCGATCATGCGGAAGTCGAAATGGTCGCCGGCTACACCGACACCCGAATGGCCGATCGGCTGCGCCGTCAGCTTTCCGGCCTTGGTCTCGAAGCGGATGAGCGAATAGTCCGTCGTACCGCCGCCGAAGTCGGCAACCAGGACCGTCGCATCTGATTTCAGGTTCTGGGCGAAATAGAACGCGGCGGCGACGGGTTCGTAGACATAGTGGATCTCCGGAAATCCGAAACGCGATAGGGCTTCGTTATAGCGCTGGGTGGCAAGCGCCGGATCGGGGTTGGCGCCGGCAAAATGGACTGGCCGGCCGGTAACGATGCGGCCGATGCCCGATGGCCAGCCTTCGCCTGCATAGGCGCGGAGCCGGCGCACGAAGATTTCCATCAGGTCTTCAAAGGAGTGGCGCTTGGCAAAGATCAAGGTCCCCTGAAAGAGGGCGCTTGCCGCAAAGGTCTTGATCGACTGCAGGAAGCGGCAGTCGCCTGGATTGTCGATGAACTGCCGGATCGCGGCATGCCCCGCCTCGACCTTCAGCGCAGAGGCGCCGAGATCAGGATCCTTCATGAAGGACAGCGCGGTGCGCATGCTGTCTGCCGTACCCGCCGTGCTGGTGAACGCGACCGACCGTGTGTCGCGCCCGTCGGCAAGCGCCAGCACCGTATTCGTCGTACCGAAGTCAAAACCCAGTGCCTGAGCCATGCTCGCACTCCTTACTGCCAAAAATGTCTGGAAGGGGAACGGAGCCCCGGAAAAGGCGAGACGCGCCTTTCATCAAAGAGGGCGCGTCATGGCATGGCTAAGCTTCAAGCGCAAGGCTCAAACAAAACGGGCGCCGAATGGGCGCCCGTTCGATGATGTATTCCCGTCTTACTCCGCCGCGATGGCGGTCGGAACGTGTTCTTCCGGCTCCTGGTGCTTCTTGCGGCCGAGGCGGCCGACGAAATTGTTCAGTCGGTTCATCTCGATGAAGATGACAGGGGTGATGAACAGCGTCAGGACCTGCGAGACGACCAGACCGCCGACGACAGCGATACCGAGCGGCTGGCGCAGCTCCGAGCTCGCACCACCGCCGAGCGCGATCGGCAGAGCGCCGAGCAGAGCGCAGAACGTCGTCATCATGATCGGGCGGAAACGGCGCACGCAGGCTTCGTGGATCGCCTCGATCGGCGATATGCCCTCGGTCGATCGCAATGTTTCCAGCGCCACGTCGATCATCATGATCGCGTTTTTCTTCACGATACCGATCAGCATCAGCAAGCCGATGAGAGCGATGACCGAGAGGTCGAAGCCGAAAAGCTTGAGCGCGAGCAGTGCACCGAGAGCGGCAGCCGGCAGACCGGAAAGAATGGTCAGCGGATGGATGAAGCTCTCGTAGAGAACGCCGAGCACCACATAGATCGTCAGAACGGCCGCCAGGATCAGGTAAGGCGTGCTGCCCTGCGACTGCTGGAAGATCTGTGCCGTGCCGCCGTATGACGTGAAGACGTCAGCCGGCATGTTGATGTCCTTCTTGATCTGTTCGATCACGCCGGTTGCGTCGCCAAGCGGTTCGCCGGCCGGCAGGTTGAAGGACACGGTGGTTGAAACGAGCTGGCCCGTCTGGTTGATCGTTACCGGTCCGGTATTGCGTACGATGTGCGCAAAGGCCGACAATGGAACCTGCTCACCCTTCGAGGACGTGACATGGATGCGCGACAGTTTCTGGTCGTCCCAGGGCTGGTTGGCATCGTATTCGATGATCACGTCATAGCTGTCGCCGGTCGACTGGATCTGCGCAGCTGCGTAGTCGGAGAAGGCCTCTTCGAGCGTCGTGCGCAGCAGGTTGTTGTTGATCCCGTAGGCGGCTGCCTTTTCCATGTCGACGACGACATTGGCCTGAAGCGCGTTGTACTGCGCATCGGTGGTCACGTCGGTAAACCGCGGATCCTTGCGCATTTCTTGCAGCATCTTGTTGGCCCACTGGTTCGTCAGGTCAGCATTGAGGGCCTGGATGATGAGCTGATACTGGCTGGCGGTCTGGCGTCCGCCAAAGCGCAGGCTCTGCTGCGGGTTGATGAAGACCTGGATGCCCGGAATCTGCGACACCGCGGCGCGCATTTCACGCAGCGTTTTGTCGAGCGGCTCGCGATCCTTCTTATCCTTCAACTGGGCATAGATCGTGCCGTTGTTGAGGGTTTGGCGAGCGCTGGCGCCGACAACCGACATCACATGCTCGACAGCCGGATTTGCCTTGATCGCGGCCGCGGCCTGGTTTTGCAGATCACGCATGGCCGGATAGGAAATATCCTGGCGAGCACGGGTCGAGATTTGCAGGCGACCGATGTCTTCCTGTGGGAAGAAGCTGGCCGGCAAGGTGACGAAGAGATAGGCGGACAGAGCCACCGAGGCAAGAAAGCATCCAATCACCGTGACGCGATGGCGAAGACACCATTCGACGCCCTTGCCGTAATTCACTTCAGTCCAGTTGAAGCCCTTGTTGAACAGTCGGACAGGCAGGGGAGGATGGCTGTGGGCGCTGGAGAGACGCGAGCCAAGCATTGGCGTGACGGTCAGCGAAACGATGGCCGAAGAGACGATGGCAATCGCCACGACCATGCCGAACTCGTTGAAGATGCGGCCGACGACACCGCCCATCAGAAGGATGGGGATGAAGACCGCGATCAGCGAGATCGACATTGAGATGATGGTGTAACTGACTTCAGCCGCACCCTTCAGGGCTGCCTGCCGCACAGGCATGCCTTCTTCCATATGCCGGAGAATATTCTCCAGCATGACGATCGCGTCGTCCACCACGAGGCCCACGGCGATCGTCAATCCGAGCAGTGAGATGTTGTCGACGCTGTAGCCGAGCACATACATCATGCCGAAGGTCGAGATCAGCGATAGAGGCACGGCGAGGCCGGGAATGATCGTTGCCGTAACGTGGCCCGTGAACAGGTAGATGACAAGAACGACGAGGCCGATGGTCAGCATCAACGTGAACTTGACGTCGGAAATGGCCTCGCGGATCGGCTGGGCCGAGTCGTTCATGACGGTCATTTTGACGGAAGCCGGCATTTCGGCGCTCAGCTTCGGCAACGTCTTGTAGATGGAGTCGACGACATCAACCGTATTGGCGTCCGGCTGGCGCTGGATAGCCAGGATGATCGCCCGCTGGCCATCGTACCAGCTGCCGATATTCTGATTTTGGACGCTGTCCTGCACATCGGCGACATCGCCGAGATGGATAGGATTGCCGTTGGGATTGGCGATAACCAGCGTGCGAAACTGGTCGGCGTTGACGCGCTGCGTATCCGCATTGATCGTCATGCTTTGCGCGGCATCTTGCAGCGTACCAACCGGGACCTGGTTGTTGGCGTTGACGACGGCGCTATTGACCGAATCGATACCGATACCGCGATCGAGAAGCTTGTTCGGATCGACGTCGATACGCACGGCATAGGTCTGCGCGCCGTTTACGTTCACTTCGGCAACGCCCGGCAGTGTCGAAAGCGATGGAGCGATGATGTTCTCGGCGATATCGTCGAGCTTGCTGCGCTGAAGCGTATCGCTTTGTACGGCGATGAGCATGACCGGCGCATCGGCAGGATTGGTCTTCCTGTAGCTCGGCGGCGTGGTCAGATTGTTCGGTAGTTTCCGTTGTGCGGTCGAGATCGCCGCCTGCACGTCGCCTGCGGCGGCGTCGATGTTGCGGTCGAGGTTGAACTGCAGCACGATGCTGGTATTGCCGAGCGAGTTCGTCGAGGAAATTTCGCTGATGCCCGGGATCGTCTCGAACTGCTTGATGAGCGGCGTGGCGACCGATGTCGCCATGGTTTGCGGCGAGGCCCCTGTCAGCTGGGCCGAAACGTTAATCGTCGGGAAGTCCACCTGCGGCACCGCCGCGACGGGGATGAGCTGGTAGCCGGCGAGACCGGCCAGAACCACGCCGATGGCAAGAAGCGTTGTGGCGACCGGTCGCTGGATACAGAAGGCTGGGATCATTGCTGTGCTCCAACTGCGATGGTTTCGGTCTTGCCATCATCGGCCGAGGCGACCTTCTCGCTCGGATTGTCGCTGAATTGTTCCTTGACCTCGGTGCCGTTG
This sequence comes from Neorhizobium sp. P12A, assembly GCF_008365395.1. Lineage (NCBI taxonomy): Bacteria > Pseudomonadati > Pseudomonadota > Alphaproteobacteria > Hyphomicrobiales > Rhizobiaceae > Neorhizobium > Neorhizobium sp. P12A. The sequence goes on from NZ_QOVX01000004.1 coordinate 44,732, forward strand.
TTCAGCTGCGACTGGCCCTCGACGACGACATGGTCGCCGACCGAGAGGCCCGTAGCGACGGCCGTGCGGCTGCCGTTGGCGCGCGCAATCGTCACCGGCGTGACCTTGACCTTGTTGTCCTTCACCACGAAAGCGATGTAGCCATCCGGTCCGGGGCTGACCGCAACGGTCGGAACAACGACTAACTGCTCGTTGTCGGCAAAATGGACCATGACGTTCGCGGAGCGTCCCGGCCATAAAGCGCCGTTGGCGTTCTCGAAGGTTGCCTTGACGGCGATCGTTCCGGAAGCCTGGTCAACCGTGTTGTCATAGAAGGTGATCGTTCCGGTACGGGCCTTGCCCTGCGCGGAGCGTGGAACGGTGGTGACCTTGACCGGGCCTGCGGCCATCTGCTCCTGCAGTTCGCGCAGGTTGTTTTCCTGCATGGTGAACTTGATGTATGCCGGATCGTACTTGCTGATGGTCACGACTGCGGTGCCGGGGTTGACATAGGCGCCAAGGCTCAACTGAACGTCGCCGAGGCGGCCGTCATAGGGCGCGCGGATATCGGTGTGTTCGAGGAGAACCTGATCCGAAGCAATCTGTGCCTGGTCGGCGTTCACGGTCGCGACGGCTGCGTCTCGCGCGCCGCGGGCTTCGTCGGCGGTCGCCTGAGTGCCGGCATTGCTGGTGAGCAGGCTATTTGCGCGGGTCAATGCCGTTTCGGCTTGGGCCAGGTTTGCCTGGTCTTTGGCAAGATTTGCCTGGTCCTTGGTGACGGCAGCTTGCGCTGTGCGCGGATCGAGCTTGGCGATCAGATCGCCGGCCTTGACGGTCGCACCGTCCTTAACCGCGATCTGCGTGATCAGCCCGGCTTCTTGCGCCGCGATCGTCGTCGAGTCGATCGGCACTACCCATCCGGTCGCCGAAACATCGATCGGCAGCGCGGTCTTGACAGCGGCAACCGTCTTTACACTGATCGGCCCGGCCTGTTTGGCCTTAGACTTGGAGGCGGTGGTCGTGTCGCCGCTTTTCGTCGCAGCAGACGCTTTGTCGATGAGCGCTGAGACGTAAGGAATGCGATCGCGGTAGGACCAAACCGCGAAGGCGGCAACAATGAGAATGCCGAAGGTAAGCCAAAATTTCTTCATATTTAAGAACCGGTCGAGGCGAGTTGTGGGGCGCAAGCGGTAACCGGCAATTTGACTTTTTGCGGCGCAAAACAAATTACAGGCCGCCACAGCCAATCACATCGCCACCAACCACCATTCTGGGACAATTTTCTCATCCCTATAACGTCAAATTATGAACGCTAGTTCACGCTCAACTTAACACAGTTCACCCAGCCGAAAAATTAAAGCTTGGAAAGCTTTGGTGGGCGCGGTCATGTTGCGGTGCATCATCCGGACGATAAAAAGCTCCGGTTTTTGATGCTGAAACTGTCATTCGAAGCGCTTCAAAGGCCTCTTAAGGCGTCAATTGTCATTCAAATGGATGGCTGCAGCTCCGAATCTGCGCCGGAGCGGCAATATGATTGCAAGGCGGCGGGCAGGGCGCCGCCCTTCACATTTTCGAGATATCTCGGTGAGAATCAAACCGATCGGGCCGCACCTCCGTCGCAGCGGATCATTGCGCCGGTGATGTAGCTCGCCGGCTCGCTGCACAAAAAGGCGGCGGTAGCGGCAAATTCGTCGACTCGCCCATAGCGTCCGGCGGGGATTCGAGCCTGCCTTTCGGCGCGAATATCGTCCATGCTTCTACCCGTGCGCTTGGCGTTCGCAGTGTCGATGTCGTTAAGGCGGGCAGTGGCGATGCTTCCCGGCAGGAGCATATTGGCCGTTATACCGTGGCTCGCAACCTCGCTTGCAAGCGTCTTGCTCCAGCCGGCGAGAGCCGGTCGCATGGTGTTGGAGAGCGCCAGGTTCGTGATCGGCTCGATGATCCCGGAGGACGCGACGGTCAGGATACGGCCCCAACCCTGCTTCTTCATGCCGGGCAGCAGGCTGTTCGTCAGCGAGATGATGCGTGCGACCATGGAGATGAAGTAGGTTTCCAGCTTCTCCTCCGTCATGTCCTCGGTCGTGCCCGGTGTCGGGCCGCCGCTATTGTTGACGAGAATATCAAGGCCGCCGAACTTGTCGGCAACGCCCCTGCCGACGGTCGCAATGAAATTCTCGTCTGTGAGGTCAGCCCATATCCAGTCGGCTCTGCCGTGGCCCTCGGCATTGATTGCCGCGCAGTTTGCCTCAAGGATCTCGCCGCTGCGGCCGCAAAGCAGCACATTTGCCCCCTCCCGCGCCAGCGCGACGGCAATGCCATGACCGAGGCCCTTGGAAGAAGCCAGAACGAGTGCGCGTTTTCCCTTTATACCGAGATCCATGACGGGGCCTTTCTCTGCGAAATCCAACTTCGATATCAGGGAATTTATGATCGAGGCGGGCAGACATTGAAAGGGCATATGCGGGCGATTGTGCCCACCACTTTCATCAGGTGCGAATTGAGCCATTGCCTGTCGCTTGACGGCTCGACAATCCCTTTATGTTTTGACAAGAGATAAAGCCAAAACGGGGAAATGGGGTCGCATACGACCGGCGGAGATCTGAATGACCGAAGCAAGTGAACTGCCCGAACGCGAGAGCATGGAATTCGACGTTGTGATCGTTGGTGCAGGCCCGGCCGGCCTGTCGGCTGCGATACGCCTGAAGCAGGTCAATCCGGATCTGACCGTCGTCGTGCTCGAGAAGGGGGCGGAAGTCGGCGCGCATATTCTTTCCGGCGCCGTCGTCGATCCCATCGGCATCGACCGCCTGCTGCCCGGCTGGCGCGAAGAGGAGGGGCATCCCTTCAAGACCGAAGTCACCGCCGACCATTTCCTGTTTCTCGGTCCGGCCGGATCGATCCGCCTGCCGAATTTCATCATGCCGCCGCTGATGAGCAATCACGGCAATTACATCGTCTCGCTCGGAAACGTCTGTCGCTGGCTGGCCGAAAAGGCCGAAGGTCTCGGCGTCGAGATCTATCCGGGCTTTGCCGCAACCGAAGTCCTTTATAATGACGAAGGTGCCGTCATCGGCGTTGCGACCGGCGACATGGGCATCGAGAAGAACGGCGAGCCCGGCCCCAACTACACGCGCGGCATGGAGTTGCTCGGCAAATATGTGCTGATCGGCGAAGGCGTGCGTGGCTCGCTGGCCAAGCAGTTGATCGCCAAATTCGACCTGTCGAGGGATGCCGAGCCCCAGAAATTCGGCATCGGCATCAAGGAACTCTGGCAGGTGAAGCCGGAAAACCACAAGCAGGGTCTCGTCCAGCATTCGTTCGGCTGGCCGCTGGACATGAACACAGGCGGCGGCTCCTTCCTTTATCATCTGGAAGACAATCTCGTCGCCGTCGGCTTCGTGATGCACCTGAACTACAAGAACCCCTATCTCTATCCCTTCGAAGAATTCCAGCGCTTCAAGACACATCCGGCGATCCGCGGCACATTCGAAGGTGGCAAGCGGCTCTCCTATGGCGCCCGCGCCATCACCGAGGGCGGCTATCAGTCCGTGCCGAAACTGACCTTTGCCGGCGGCGCGCTGATCGGCTGCTCGGCCGGCTTCGTCAACGTGCCGCGCATCAAGGGCAGCCACAATGCTGTACTCTCGGGCATGCTGGCCGCCGACAAGATCGCGGCAGCGATCGCGTCGGGCCGCGCCAACGACGAGGTCATCGAGATCGAGAACGAGTGGCGCTCGTCGGCGATCGGCAAGGACCTGAAGCGGGTGCGCAACGTCAAGCCGCTCTGGTCGAAGTTCGGCACGCTCGTCGGCATCGGCCTTGGCGGCCTCGACATGTGGACGAACCAGCTCTTCGGATTCTCCTTCTTCGGCACGCTGAAGCATGGCAAGACGGACGCCCAGTCGCTGGAGCCGGCCGCCAAGCACAAGAAGATTGCCTATCCGAAGCCGGATGGCGTGCTCACCTTCGACCGCCTGTCCTCGGTGTTCCTGTCGAACACCAATCACGAGGAGAACGAGCCGGTCCATCTGAAGGTGAAGGACATGGCGCTGCAGAAGTCGTCCGAGCACGACATCTTCGCAGGTCCGTCGACCCGCTACTGTCCGGCCGGCGTCTATGAATGGGTGGAGAAGGACGGCAAGGAAACCTACGTCATCAACGCCCAGAACTGCGTCCACTGCAAGACCTGCGACATCAAGGACCCCAACCAGAATATCAACTGGGTCCCCCCGCAGGGCGGTGAGGGGCCGGTCTATCCGAATATGTAATAGACGCGCTTCGCGAGAATAACGACGACGGGCCGCTTTGTTTTTTCGGCCCGTTTTACGCTTGAGATATTCGCTGGAGATGCAGCGCTACCGCTTGCTCAGAATTCCTGTCGACAATGCCACCCCCGCGCCGGTGATGACGGCGGCGGCAATCTCGGCAAAACCGATCTCTTCGCCGAGCAGCACGCCGCCTCCGATCGTTGTCAGCACCGGCGTGATCGCGGTGAAGGTCGCTGCCTGTGTGCCGCCGAGCCGCTGCACGGCAATGCCGTAGGCCACGGTTGCGGCAAGCCCTGACAGCAATCCTTGGCTCAGCGCCTGCAGACCGATCTCCGGAAGCGGCACCTCCATCAGCGATGTGCCGAAGACGAAGGCCAGCGCCAGATTGATCAGGAAGGACCAGATGGCGATCAGTGCGCTTGCCTGGATGGCGGTGAGGCCGGAGCGACGGAATGCATGGGTGTAGCAGGCCCAGAGAACGGCGCCGGCGGGAAGCAGGATGAAGCTCGTTCCGGGAAGGCTCGCATCGGAAAGGCTGCGCAAAAGCAGGATCGTGACGCCGACGACAATTGCCCCAAGGCCAACCCAACGCGTGATATCGGGGCGCTCCTTGAAGAGCACGACGCCGATCAGCGCGGTTGCAAGCGGCATCGAACCACCGAGAAGAATGCCGGCGGAGGCCGCGGGCGTGGAATGGATCGCGTGCGTCGTCAACTGGAAGAAGACCGCCCCGGCACCAGTGACCATCAGCGCCAGGATTTTCAACGGAACCTGCTTCGGCAGCAGACCGGTCTTCAGCCAGACCGGCGCGAGAACGATCGCCGGAATGCCATATCGGATGAGCCCGATGTCGATCGTCCCAAGCTTGGTCGCGGCGCTGTGGCGCGTGGCGAGAATCCAGGTGGCCCAGATCAGCACGGTCACGGCCCCGCCGACATAGCCTGCGGCGGGAGACGAAGACTTCTCGGTCGAAAATGTCAGAGCGCTCATCGATCTACTCCTTTTCTCCATCCGGATCCTGTCCGGTCGAAGAAAAAGATACTGCCAATGGGCAGGGCATGTCCTTGCTATCTATGGCGTCAAAATCGTGCTATCAGCAATGATCTGCCAAATTCTATCATCAGAATTACAAAAGATGCCAAATCTGGATAAGTTCGATCTCGCCATCCTGAAATGCCTGCAGGAGGATGCGCGCGCCACCAATGTCGAGATTGCGGAAAAGGTAAACCTTTCGCCGTCGCCTTGTCTGCGCCGTATTCGTAACCTCGAAAAATCGGGCGTCATCCGCGGCTACCGTGCGGACATCGACCGAAAGGAGGTCGGTCTCGGATTGACGATCTTTGTCGAATTGAAGGTAGCACATCACACCCGCGAAAATTCCGAGGCGCAGCAGGCGGCGCTGCTGGCCATCCCGGAGATCGTCTCCTGTTTCCTCATATCGGGAACGGCGGATTTCTTGGCCGAAGTGGTCGTGGAAGATCTGGCTGCCTATGAGCGGCTGCTGACCGAGACGTTGCTGACTTTGCCGAACGTCAGCGACATTCGCTCGAATTTTGCTATCCGTACCATGAAGACGGGCGGCGTGCTCAAGCTGCCGGAAGGCGCATGAAAAAAGGGGCCGTCTCCGGCCCCTTCGAAATCCCGTTGGATTGAGATCAGAGCAGCGTGCCGCTGAGGATCAGCAAGGCCACCGAGAAGTAGATGACCAACCCGGTGACGTCGACCAGCGTTGCGACGAAGGGCGCAGATGCCGTTGCCGGATCGAGACGCAGCTTCTGCAATATGAACGGCAGCATCGAGCCGGAGAGAGAGCCGAACGTGACGATGCCGACAAGGGCGGCAAAGACCGTCAAGGCGACCAGCTGCCAGTGCGGACCGTAGTCGTAGAGGCCGGTCTGCTGCCAGAAGATGACGCGTGCCATGCCGACGATGCCGAGGATGGCGCCGAGCACGATACCGCTTGGAATTTCGCGCAGCAGTACCCGCCACCAATCGGAGAGCTTCAACTCGCCGACAGCAAGTGCCCGGATGATCAGCGACGTTGCCTGCGAACCTGAGTTGCCGCCAGAGCTCATGATCAGCGGAATGAAAAGCGTTAGCACGACGGCCTTCTCAAGCTCGCCTTCGAAATGCTGCATGGCGCTTGCCGTCAGCATCTCGCCGAGGAAGAGGGCACAGAGCCAGCCGGCGCGCTTGCGGATCATGCCGGCGAAGCTGATTTTCATATACGGCTTGCCAAGGGCTTCCATACCGCCGAAACGCTGTGCGGATTCGGTGGTGTCGGCAATCATCGTGTCGATCACGTCGTCGACCGTGACGATGCCGAGCACGTGACCGTTTTCATCTGTGACGGGCAGGGCAAGAAGATCGTGCTTGCGGATCAGGCGAGCAACGTCCTCCTGGCGCATCAGCGGGCTGGCCGTGATAGGCGTACCCTTCTGGGCGATCGAGAGAATGCAGGCATCGGCCTGACCCGTGATCAGACGACGCAGGGTAACCACATGCAGCAGGGCATGCGTGTCGTCATCCAACACATAGATCGCATAAACGGTTTCGCGCGAACGCTCCACCTGGCGAACGTGATCCAGCGTCTGCGCAACGGTCCAGCTGGCATAGACGCTGACGAATTCCGTCGTCATGATGCTGCCTGCCGTGCGCGGCGGATAGCCCATCAGGTGCGAGATCGCGACCTGGACGGGCTCATCGAGCCGGGAAAACAGGCGAGCGCGGATGTCGTCGTCCATTTCGAGCAGCACGTCTGCAACGCGGTCATTCGACATGCCGTGAAGCAGTTTGGCTGCCGCATCGGCGCTCATATGCGCGAGCACGGGTGCTGCATTGCGCAGTTCCGGCCGGTCGAGGACCGCAACGGCCCGTTCCAGCGGCATGTGCGAAATGGTGCGAGCGGCTTCAGACACGCTAACCGCGTTCAGCGCCTCAACGCGTTCCGCGATCGAAGTGCCGCGGGTGTTGCCCATGAGGGCGCGGGCAGCGTTACCAGCCCGGATAGGAAAGCTGTTGATGTTCATATGCTCGCCTTTCTGTCGATCCGCCGTCGCAGCAGATCGTGGCGAGCCGACAGGAGTCGGTCAGAGCACGAACGCCGCGGACGGCAAAGGCAATCGACTACTACTGTCGCTAGGCATCGTGAGATGGCTCCGGTTAATCGGTATGAAAAACTGCATGTTCTCCACGTGGCGATAGGTCGCTCCGATATCGTGAAAAGTCAAGAGACGGAGTGGGTTAATGCCAGAATGTCGCAGCGTTTTTTTAGTTTGGCGGCTAACAGCCTGAACCGAGGATTAAATTTCTGTTTCCAAAAGGTAAAAACGCAATCCGGCCGCGTTTGTTCCGGCGGCCGGACAGCTCAAGGGTGAGGGTCAGAAGCCGGCCAGAACGACCTTGCCCTTCATCTTGCCGCTCTCGACGAGGGCATGCGCCTTCTTCAGATTCGCGGCATTGATCGTGCCGACAGTTTCCGTCAGCGTCGTCTGGATTTTGCCCGCATCGACAAGCTCGGAGATCTTGTTGAGGATCTTGTTTTGCTCGATCATGTCGGGCGTGCCGAAGAGCGGGCGGGTGAACATCAGTTCCCAATGGGTCGAGACCGCCTTGCGCTTGAACGGCATGACATCCATCACCTTCGGGTCGTCGATCAGGGCAAAGCGGCCCTGCGGCGCAATGGCTTCGACGATATCGGCGATGTGCCGATCGGTATTGGTCGTCGAGAAGATGAAGCCGGGTGCGCCGATACCGAGTGCCGCGATTTGCGGGGCGATCGGCTTGGAATGATCGACGACATGATGAGCGCCATGCTCCTTCACCCAGGCCTGGGTTTCCGGCCGCGAGGCGGTGGCGATGATCGTGAGGTCGGTCAGGGTGCGGGCGATCTGGATGGCGATCGAACCGACGCCGCCGGCGCCGCCGATGATCACGATCGCATTCGCTGCACCGGAAACGGGGTCCTGGACCTTCAACCGGTCGAACAGCGTCTCGTAGGCCGTGATCGATGTCAGGGGCAGGGCGGCCGCTGCCGCAAAGTCGAGGCTCCTCGGCTTGACGCCGACGATGCGCTCGTCGACCAGCTGGAACTCGGCATTGGAGCCCGACCGGTTGATGACGCCCGAATAGAACACCTCGTCGCCGACCTTAAAGAGGCTGGCATCAGACCCGACGGCCTTGACGACGCCGGCGGCGTCGAAGCCGAGCACGCGTGCCTGGCCCGATTCGGGCGCGGCGTTTGCGCGAACCTTCACATCGACGGGATTGACGGAAACGGCTTTCACTTCGACCAGAAGGTCACGGCCTCGGGCTTCCGGGACTGGCAGCTCAATGTCGATCAATGAGGTCTCGGCGGAAATCGGTTGCGGGGTCTTGTAGGCGACGGCGCGCATGGGAAGAACTCCTGTGTTTGTTGCACGGAGGCTAGATGCGACTTATGTTCGATAAGCGCAAGAATGCACAAATTCTGTACGTAGTACCAAAAAGGATACCGTCAATGTCGCTCCCCCGCGCCAAGCTGCTCAAGAATTTCCCGGGCTGTCCGGTCGAGGCGACACTGAGTTTTCTCGATGGAAAATGGAAGGGCGTCATCCTGTTCCACCTCATGGACGGCACGCTGCGCTTCAACGAATTGCGGCGCAAGCTGCCGGCCGTCACGCAGCGCATGCTCACGAAGCAATTGAGGGAGCTGGAAGAGTCCGGTCTCGTGTCCCGGACCGTTTATCCCGTTGTCCCGCCACGCGTGGAATATGCGCTGACGCCGCTGGGAGAGACGTTGAAGCCCGTCATACTGGCTTTAGCGGCTTGGGGTGACGAATATGTCTTCTGCCGCCCGGACGGGCGCCACATCCGCGACGTTACCGCGGAAGGCTCATGCGGTCCGGCCGTTGCGCTCCAGGGAAACTGAAATCACAAACACGACGAGGCCGGCAGCGGAGAGGATCGCGCCGACATAACCCGTCGCAGCGGCGGTCAGGCCCCAGGAAATCACGAGACCTCCGAGCCATGCGCCGACGGCGTTCGCGATGTTGAATGCCGAATGATTGGATGCGGCAGCCAGGGTCTGGGCGTCGGCGGCGACGTCCATCAGTCGCGTTTGAACGGCCGGGCAGGCGGTAAAGCCGCAGCCGACGAGGAAGACGCAGAGGCAGAGCATGATCGGATTTGCGGCGGTCAGGGCAAAGAGTGCCATGATGAAGATGTTGAGCGCCATCATGCCGCCGATCGTTCCCTTCAGCGAAATGTCGCCAAGGCGCGAGCCGACGATATTGCCGACATTCATGCCGATGCCGAAGAGCGCCAGCACGACGGGGATCATTTCGGGTCCCAGACGCGCGACGTCGGTCGTTGCCGTAGCCACGTAGCTGAAGATCGCAAACATGCCGCCGAAGCCGATCGCTGCGACGCCAAGCGTCAGCCAGACCTGTATGCGGCGGAGCGCTCCAAGTTCACGGGCGATGCTGGCGCCTTCCTCGACTTTGTCGCGCGGCAGGAACAGGGCAATCAGCAACATGGTCACGATGCCGATGCTGCCCACCATCATGAAGGCGGCGCGCCAGTTTAAAAGCTGACCGAGGAAAGTTGCGATCGGCGTACCGATCAGCGTAGCGATGGTAAGGCCGAGCATGACCTGGCCGACGGCGCGGACGCGGCGCTGAACGGGCACCATCGAAGCGGCCACCAGCGCCGCGACGCCGAAATAGGCGCCATGCGGCAGGCCGGTGATAAAGCGCAGGATGGTGAAGCTTTCAAAGGTCGGGGCAAGCGCGCTGGATATGTTGCCGATCGCAAAGATCGCCATCATCAGAAGCAGCAATGTGCGTCGCGCCATCTTTGCGGCGAGAACTGCGATGACAGGGGCGCCAATGACGACGCCGAGCGCATAGGCGCTGATCACATGGCCCGCCTGCGGCGTGGTAACGCCGAACGTGTCGGCGACATTGGGCAGCAGGCCCATGATCACGAATTCGCCGGTGCCGATGCCGAAGCTTCCGACCGCAAGCGCAAGCGTGACAAGCGCGATTGCAGTGCCAGAAGGGGCTTCCGCCACGCTTGCCGAATCGAGTGTTTCAACTGCGATATCGCTCACGGCTGCTCCTTGGCGCTTGTCATGCAAATATCGTCTGAAGCGAGCCGATCGTTACGGTTGGCGGGCTGGGACGACATATTGGAAAAATGGTTGGGAAGGCGCAAAACGCCCTAATAAGACTTATGATTCACGGGCTTGTCGCTGTCGTGTGCATTTTTTGCAGTGCAGTATGGCGCTCGGTGCATAAGTGCCTTGCGCTGGTGCAGCGACCTCCGGTTGATTCTTATCGTGAAAGGAATGGGTCAACTGCTTGAAATGGCTGTTGGGGAGACCATTTCTCCAGATGTATCGAAGGAGTGGGTTGTCCTTCAGATGCGCCAGGCTCCTGCAGAATTCCTTTGAAACGGCATCGATCGAAGGATGAAATTGTGGAGCAGATTGAAAGTGTCACGGCTGCCCTGCGCGTCATGTTTGGCGTGGGCGCTGGGCTGAGGAAAACCGGGATCCTCGATGAAACTGATCGGCTTTTTCAATCGCGACGGCGGTACGTTCAGGACAACTGACATGGCTGTCTATGAGCAGAGGGCGGAACAGGTTTTTCGCGAGGCGGGCCACGATTTCGAAGGCATCGTAATCGCCGGCAGGGATATCGTCCCTGCAATGCAGCGCGCCGCCCGACGTGACGATATCGATGGCATCGTCGCCGGCGGTGGGGATGGAACGATTTCGGCGGCCGCCAGCGTTGCCTGGAGAAACGGCATTGCGCTCGGCGTCATCCCGGCCGGCACGATGAACCTCTTCGCCCGCTCGCTGCGCCTGCCGTTGGACATATGGAATGTTCTCGACGTGCTGGCCTATGGCGATGTCGAACATGTCGATATTGGCAGCGCCAACGGCAGGCCCTTCATCCACCAGTTTTCGGCGGGCATGCATGCCCGCATGGTCCGGTACCGCAACAACTTCACCTATCGGTCCCGCATCGGCAAGATGTCGGCAAGCATGCGCGCCGCCTTCGGCGTCGTGTTCAATCCTCCGGAATTCGATGTGGAGTTCTGCGCTGACGAAATTCGCGAGCGCCGGCATGTTTCCGCGATATCGGTGTCCAATAATCCGTTCGGACAAAACACGCTGTTTTATGCCGACGACCTGACGACAGGCACGCTCGGTTTCTACACCGCAAAGCCCATGAAGCCCTTAGGCGTAGCCCGCCTGGCCGTCGACATGTTGCGCGGCCGCTTTCGCGAGAATGCCGACCTCAAGGTGATGCATACGCAAATGCTGGACCTGCATTTCCCGAAAATGAGTCCCAAGGCCAACTGTGTCATGGATGGCGAACTCTCACCGCTGGCACAGGACGTTTCCTTAAGGGCGCATCCAGGCGAACTGAAGGTGATGGTAAGGCAGGGGACTGCGAGACGGCTGGCCCGGGAAGCGGAAAGCGAAGCCGTCTAGAGCAATTCCAGCAAAAGTGTCATGCGGTTTGCGTTCGGAAATGCTCTGGGCACGCCGATCAGAGTCGCGGCAGGTAGGTCCGATAATCAAAGTCCGACACCGTTCGCAGATGACGCACCGCCTCCTTGTATTTGGTGTCGCCATAGAGTCGTTGATAGCGATCGCCAAAGATGTCGGTAATGAAGACGGACGCGCGAAGACGCTCGACGGCAGTCAGGAAGTCGTGAGTCAGTTTTGGCGCATCTGTTGGCACATGGCTCGGCGTCGTCTCCTCGCCGGGATCTAGATCGCATTCCAGCCCGCGGAGAATTCCGCCAAGAATTGCTGTCAAGACCAGATAGGGATTGGCGTCGGCGCCGGCCACCCGGTGTTCGATTCGTGCCCCAGGTCCATTCTGTTCGGGGATACGAACGGCGGTGCCGCGATGGCCAAAGCCCCAGGTCAGATCGATTGGTGCGAAGGAGCCCGGCTGAAAGCGCCGGTATGAATTGGCGAAGGGCGCGAAAACCAGCTGTGCATCCTGCAATGTCTGCAGCAGCAGGCCGGCGCAGATGGACTTCAGCTTGGTTGGCTCTCCACCCGCTGCATCCAGGATGTTGCGGCCCTGCTCGTCGATGACGCTGACATGCACATGCAGGCCGGATCCGGCGTGGTCCGTATAGGGTTTGGCCATGCAGGTGGATTTGAAACCATGCCGCCGCGCTGCCTGCTCGGCAATCCGCTTGAGCAGGATGCAATCGTCAGCGGCAGCCAATGTATCGGCGCGATGCAAAAGGTTCACTTCGAACTGGCCGGGGCCGAACTCAGCAGTGGTCGCATCCGCCGGCAGGTTCTGCGCCTTCGCATAGTTGCGCAGCGTTTCCAAATAGTCGTCGAGCAGGTCGACCGCATCCATGTCGTAGAGCTGGAAGCCATTCGGTTCGCCGCGATAGGTCAGCTTTGACGGCGGCGAGGGGATGCCGCGCTCGCGCCAGCCATCCTCGACAATGTAGAATTCCAGTTCCGTCGCGACGACAGGCGTCAGCCCCATCGCCTTGAAGCGGTCGACCATCGCAGACAGGATGGCGCGAGGATCCATGAAGCTCGGCCGGCCGTCGAGTTCGTACATGCTTGCCAGCACCTGCCGCGATCCCGCCGCAGCCCAGGGCATGTCGACCAGGGTGCGCGGATCGGCAACGCAGGTTCCATCCGGATCGCCGATTGTCAGCGACAGCCCGGTCAGATCGTCATTGTCGTCGCCCCAGATGTCGAGCGATTGCGTCGACAGCGGCAGGCGGACGCCGCCCTCCCAAATCTTCTTTTCGGCATCGATCGGCAACTGCTTCCCGCGCAACCGGCCATTCATGTCGATCGTCAGCACCTCGATCCGAGGCATGCCGCCACCTGTCTTTCCAGTTGCAGTTCCATCCGACATGCTCTTGAAAATCCCCCTTGCCGACGTCATGGTCGTAAACGATCGGGATCGGCCTTTCAATTCCGCCTTTCCGAACAGACTCCCGGGAGCGAGCCGCCCCAAGGCCAAGCAGATCGAAGGATTGTTGCAAACGATGTCCGACACAAGCCGCCCGTCCAACCTCGCCGCCGTCGACGCCGCCCACCATATCCACCCCTTCACCGATATGAAGAAGCTGAACGCGGAAGGCACGCGCATCATCGAGCGCGGGGAGGGCGCGCATATCTTCGACGCGACGGGAAGGAAATATCTGGATGGCTTTGCCGGCCTCTGGTGCGTCAACATCGGCTATGGCCGCACGGAGATTGCCGAGGCCGTGGCGCGGCAGATGAACGAGCTTCCCTACTACAACCTCTTCTTCGGCACGACGACGACACCCACGACCCTGCTCTCCGAAAAGGTCTGTGCCCATGCCGGACCGCATTTCAACCATGTCTTTTTCACCAATTCCGGCTCCGAGGCCAACGATACCTGGTTCCGCATGGCCCGCGTTTACTGGAGCGCCGTGGGCAAGCCGACGAAGAAGATCGTGATCGCAAGGCGCAACGCCTATCACGGCTCGACTGTCGCCGGCGCCAGCATGGGCGGCATGAAATACATGCACGAGCAGGGCGACCTGCCGATCCCAGGCGTCGTTCACATCAACCAGCCCTACTGGTATGCCGAGGGCGGCGATCTCACGCCAGAAGAATTCGGACTGAAGGTCGCAAGGGAACTGGAAGAGAAGATCGACGAAGTCGGCGAGGACAATGTCGCCGCCTTCGTCGCCGAGCCGATCCAGGGCGCTGGCGGCGTGATCATTCCGCCCCCGACCTACTGGCCGGAAATTGCCCGCATCTGCAAGGCACGGGACATCCTTCTGGTCGCCGACGAAGTCATTTGCGGTTTCGGTCGCCTCGGCGAATGGTTCGGCTATCAATATTATGGCGTCGAGCCCGATCTCGTCCCCGTCGCCAAGGGCTTGTCGTCAGGCTACCTGCCGATCGGCGGCGTGCTGATCAGCGACCGCATCGCCGACGTGTTCATCAACGAGGTCGGTGAGTTCAATCACGGCTTCACCTATTCCGGCCATCCGGTCTGCGCCGCTGCGGCTCTTGAGAACCTGCGGATCATCGAGGAAGAGCGGCTCGTCGAGTATGTTCGCGACGATATCGGTCCCTATTTCGCCAAGGCCTGGGGCAGTCTCGCGGATCACGATATGGTGGGCGAGGCTGTCAGTGTCGGGCTGATGGGTGCACTGCAGCTTGCGGCCGACAAGAAGACCCGCCGCCGCTTCGCCAAGCCGGACGCCGCCGGCTCGGCGGTCCGCAATCACGCGCTGGCAAACGGGCTTGTACTGCGCGCGACCTCCGACCGCATGCTCGCGTCTCCACCGCTGATCATCAGCCATGAAGAAGTAGACACGATGGTCCGCATCGCCCGTCAGGCGCTCGATGCTGTTTGGCAAGAGCGGCGAGCCTGAGGCTTCCCGCTTTATCCCGGGCATCCCGCGGTCTTACTTCGGATAGACCCACGAATAGTAAAAGCGGTAAGTATCGCCATCCCGCCCGTGGATATAGGGAACTTGCGCTTGCCTGACTGCTGGGGCGGCATAATCCGGGCCTAGAGTGTCGTGCAGCCACGCGGTCAGCGTGGCTGGCATGTCATCCGCGCCCTTCCTCGGCAGCCAGGCAAGCAGGATGGGCTTGTCGGCTGTCCACTGGTAGCCGACCTTGAGGTTCGAGAAGAACATCGACATAACAGGCACATCGGGAACCTGCAGGCGCAGATTGCCAGCGGGCAACCAGTCGTCGGTCAGGACCAGACCCGGCTTCTTGCCTTCTTCGGTGACGACCTGCTGCATGAAGGCGGCATAAGGCACGTTATAGGCTTCGTAGGACTTGAAGAGCCCGGGGAAAGTCACCCGTGCCAGCAGAAGCGTCGGGATGATCAGCATCATCGCCAGCGGGACATAGACGAAGCGCTTGGCGAAATCCTCGCCTCTGACACCCGCGATCTCCATCTTCCGGCAAAGATAGATCGGCAGCAGGAACAGAAAGGGCAAAAGCCAGCGGTCGCGCAGCGCCGTCATCCCGATGCCGAGGATCAGCACCAGCACCAGCAGTCCGATGACCAGCAGCAGCGTTTCGAAGAAACGCGTCCATTCGTCCGTCTGACGCAGGTTGCCAAAGAGCGTCTTGCCGAAGACCAGCGAATAGAACACGAGCGTTGGCGCGCAGATGACCGCCACCAGTTCGATGAATTCGAGCGGCCCCTGGATGATCTTTATGAAGCCGTCCTTCGGCGCATTCTGCTCCATGATCCCGAGCGTCCGGCCGGATGCGAGACCGAGGTTGTGGATGAGCCACAGGCCATGCGGCAGAAAGATGAGAAGTGCCACGACGACCGTCAGCAGGAAACGCTTGTCGAACAGCCGCGCTCTGCCTTGCGGATGCAGCCAAACGGCGACAAGGGCGGCGGCCGCCAGCAGCGCGAAATTGTATTTCGACAACATGCCGAGGCCGAGCGCGGCGCCCGTGATGAGATAGGTCGCCAGCGACGGCGCCTTCAGGGTGCGGATGATGCCGTAGAGGAAGAGGTTGATCGTCAGCAGCTGCGCGACGGTGTGGGTAAGATCGCGCTGTGCCTCCCAGAAAAACTGCGGAATGGTCAAAAGCGACAGCGTCGCGATGACGGCAAAGACCTTGTCTGACAGAACCAGCCGCGCCAGCTTGTAATAGGTCAGGTAGATCAGGAACAGGACGATGTTCTTGACGATCGAGATCGCCGCCAGCGACAGGCCGAACATCGATATGAACAGCGTCTGCAGCCAGTTGTAGAGCGGCGGCTGAGAATCGTAGCCGAGCGTCAGCCATTGCGAGAAGAAGACCTGCTGCGACTCGTCGTAGCGCATGCTGTGCGGCATCGCCATGCGCGTCAGGAATTCGAGCACGAAGTAGCCGGCGATCAGAAGAATGACGGCATCTGGTCGGCGGACCAGAAGTTTATGCATCCTTATTATCCCGATCGAAGATCTTGCGGACGATGTAGTTTGGCGATGCGTCGTCGCGATAATAGGTGCGCGCGATCATTTCGGCGAGGATGCCGGTCGTGATCATCTGCACGGACCCGAGCAGCAGGACCACGCCGACCAGCAGCAGCGGCCTGTTGCCGA
This sequence comes from Neorhizobium sp. P12A, assembly GCF_008365395.1. NCBI lineage: Bacteria > Pseudomonadati > Pseudomonadota > Alphaproteobacteria > Hyphomicrobiales > Rhizobiaceae > Neorhizobium > Neorhizobium sp. P12A. The sequence goes on from NZ_QOVX01000004.1 coordinate 61,069, forward strand.
TATCGTCGCCGAAGATGAACTTCGAAACGAAAAGCCACAGCAGGATCAGCACCGAAAGCGCACCGAGCCCAAGCCCGAGCGAGCCGAAGAAATGGCCTGGCCGCGCCTTGTAGCGCATGAAGAACATGACCGAGAGCAGGTCGAGGATCACGCGGAAGGTACGCGAGATGCCGTATTTCGACTTGCCGTGCTGGCGGGCATGGTGCGTGACGACCATCTCGCCGATGCGCGAGCTCGGGACGACGCCCGCGACCCAGGCCGGGATGAAGCGGTGCATCTCGCCCATCAGCTTCACCTGCTTGATGATCGAGGCGCGGTAGATTTTCAGGCTGCAGCCGTAATCGTGCAGCTTCACGCCGGTGATGCGGCCGATCAGATAGTTGGCGCACCAGGACGGGATCTTGCGAAGAAACAGGCCGTCCTGCCGGTTCTGACGCCAGCCGACGAGCAGGTCGAGTTCTCGCCGCTCCAGCTCCGCCACCATCGAAGGGATGTCCTTCGGATCGTTCTGCAGGTCGCCATCCATGGTGGCGATCAGCCGGCCGGTTGCTGCATCGATACCAGCCTGCATGGCCGCCGTCTGGCCGAAATTGCGCTGCAGCTCGATGATGCGAAGAACCAGGCCTTCCTGGCCGAGAGCACGGCGAGCGTTGACGAGGGTGGCATCCGTGCTGCCGTCATCGACAAGGATCAACTCCCAAGGCCTGGAAAAATCGACCATCGCCGAAGTGATGCGCTCGATCAGCGGCCCGACGCTTTCTTCCTCGTTGAAAACCGGCACGACCAGCGAAAGCTCGACCGGGCCCGCTGCATCCGTAACTACCCGGATAGACTCTGCCGTTGTCTGCAACTCTTCTTTCTCCTAAAAGACCGTCAAACGGTCGGACGGATTGAGCGGTATGTCCGGCTGCCAGCCGCCGCTCGTGTTGGGCCTTAACTACATGAAGACTCCGATGGTTGCCAGCCGACAATCCTGGTTTATTCGCAACCGCATGATGCTGCTGACACTGGTCGTCGTCTTCGCCTATGCCGCATTCATTGAGTGGTTCTGGGGATGGAATTCCATCCTGGCGCAGTGGGCTGAAGTCGGCGTGGTCCCGATACTGGTTGCGCTGCTCCTGCTGACCAGCACCTATTTTCTTCGCACCTGGCGCTTCTATGACTATTTTCCGCGCGAAACGGCTGGCCATTATGGCACATTGTTCCGCGTCACGCAGATACACAATCTGCTGAACATCATGATGCCCTTTCGCACGGGAGAAACCAGCTTCCCCGTCCTGATGCGCTCCGAATTCGGCATCCCGCTGGCGCGGGCCACGTCGGCGCTCCTCGTCATGCGGCTTCTCGATCTTCACGCCTTGCTTGCTGCAGCGGGCGTCGGCCTTGCGATCGCGTCGCCTCATCGCATTCTTGCCTGGGTCGTCTGGCTCTGCTTCCTGCTGGTACCCGTCGCAGCCTTCGCGCTGAGACGACCGCTGATCCGGCTTGCTGCAAAGGTGCTGCCCGGCAAGGCGAAGGCGCTGGTGGACGAGATCGAGCGCGGCCTGCCGGCAGATGCCGCTGCCTTTGCGCGCGCGTGGATGACGACAATCGTGAACTGGCTGGTCAAGGTCGCAGTCCTCGCCTGGGCGCTTGGTCTGATGCAGGTGGCGCCCCTTGCGGCAAGCTTCGGCGGCGCGCTCGGGGGTGAATTGTCGTCGGTATTGCCGGTGCACGCGCCGGGCGGGGTCGGAACCTATCCAGCCGGCATTACAGCCGGTGCCATCGCCTTCGGCGCATCGCGGCAGAAGGAGGCGCTGGATATTCTAGCGCAGGCAAGCATCAATACCCACCTCCTGATCGTCGTTTCTGCCCTGACCGGCACGGCGCTGGCGCTTCTCGTGCCCAAGCGGAAAACGCGCTGATCCAGGGTTAGCCCTCTTTGCTTGCCGCAAGCTCTGCCAGTCGCCGCCGCAGGAAGGCCTGTTCGGAAGCCTGATGGCAAAGGCTTAATGCGCGCTCGTAGGCCTGTCGCGCCTCCTCGGTTCGGCCCAGCCGGCGCAGAAAGTCAGCCCTTGCGGAATGCGCAAGATGATATTTCTGGAGATCGCCGCGTTCCAGAATGGCATTCACGTGCCGCAAGCCGCTCGCCGGTCCCTCATGCATCGAAATCGCCACGGCCCGATTGAGCTCGACGATCGGCGAGCGCTGGATCTCGAGCAGGCGCCCGTAGAGATCTGCGATCCGGCTCCAGTCCGTGTCTTCCGGCCGCGCCGCACGGGCATGTTCCGCCGCGATCGCTGCCTGTAGCGTGTAGGGGCCAATCTCCCCGTTACGCAGGACATCGTCTGCCAATTCCAGCCCTTCGCGGATCATCTCCCTGTTCCAGAGCGAGCGGTTCTGATCCGACAGAAGGATGAGCTCGCCCTTCGCATCGGTTCGGGCAAACCGCCGCGAATCCTGCAGCAGCATCAGCGCCAGCAGGCCCGAGATTTCGGAGTGCTGCAGCAGGCCGGCGAGCGTCCGGCCAAGGCGGATCGCCTCCGAGGCCAGATCGGCCCTGATCAGCTCCTCGCCTGACGAGGCGAGATATCCCTCGTTGAAGACGAGATAGATCACGTGCAGCACTGCTCCCAGCCGGTCCGGTAAGGCGGCCTTGTCCGGCACCTCGTAGGGAAGGTTGGCCGTACGGATGCGGCTCTTTGCCCGCACGATCCTCTGTGCAATCGTCGGTGCAGGCACGAGGAAAGCGTGCGCGATCTCTTCCGTCGTCAGGCCGCAGATTTCCCGCAGCGCCATTGCCATCTGCGCGTCCCTCGGCAGGAGGGGATGGCAGCAGGTGAAGATCAGCCGCAGCATGTCGTCTTCGATCTCGTTGCCATCGATGCTCTGGATCATCTCGCCCTCCGGATAAAGGCTGTCGACGATATGTGCCTGCGAAGCGTCGAAACGCGCGCGACGCCGCAGCTGGTCGATGGCGCGAAAGCGGCCCGTCGACACCAGCCACGCATAGGGATTGGCGGGCAGGCCATCGACCGGCCATTGACGGGCGGCGGCCGCGAAGGCGTCGTGCAAGGCCTCCTCCGCACGGTCGAAATCGCCGAGCAGCCGGATCAGCGTCGCAAGCACGCGCCGCGACTGGGATCGGTAAACCTCCTCGATCACTGTCTCCAAACGGGATACCTCATTCCGGCAATGTTAGGAGTCGGACAGGCCGCAATTCCACTGCGCCATATCGGGCTGAAGGGATGCTGGCCGCGATCTCGCGTGCCTCGGCATCGTCTGCCGCCTCGATCACATAGAAACCGGCAAGATGCTCCTTGGTCTCGACATAGGGCCCGTCGGTGAGGGAAACATGTCCGTCGCGCACGCGTAGGACCGATGCCTTGTCGGGCATTTCAAGCGCGTCGGCATAAATCAATGCGCTGTTTTGCCGGAGCGTGTCGTCGAAGCTGAAATGCGCCTTGATCAGCGCGTCGGTTTCCGCAGATGTCAGCGTGCCGTCGGTATCGGCGGAATTATAGATGAGGCAGACATAACGCATGGCTCAACACTCCTCCTTGATCGAATAGGCGGGACGGACTTCTATTCTGCCATATCTGGCGACGGGGAAGGTGGCCGCAATGCAGATTGCCTCTTCCATGTCGCGGGCCTCGATCAGCACGAAACCACCGAGATGTTCCTTGATCTCCGCAAATGGGCCGTCGGTGACAGACATCTTGTCATCCCTGACGCTGACTGTCATCGCCGTGGAAGGTGCGCGAAGCGCCTGCGCTTCCAGGAGATGTCCGCTCGCTCGCAATCTGTCGTCGTTGACGATGGAGTCGGCGGTCAGCCGCTTGCCGTCCTCTTCGGAGATGTTGCTGATCTCGGCGGTATCGAACCAGACCTGGCAGAGAAATTTCATGATCGCCTCCCGGCTTACTTGTCGAAGGAATGGATCGGCCGGACTTCGATACTGCCCATCTTGGCAAGTGGGATGCCGCCGGCAATGCGGATCGCCTCATTGAGGTCCTTGGCATTGATCAGGATGAAGCCGCCGAGCTGCTCCTTGGTTTCGGCATAGGGACCGTCGGTCGCCAAGATCTCGCCATTGCGCATTCTGACTGTTACGGCCGAGCGTGGCGACTGCAGCGCTTCGGCGACGATCATATGCCCGCTCTCCACCAGTCGCTCGTCATAAGCCAACGAGTCCCGGTCCAGCGTCTCCTTCTCCTCCTTCGACATGGCTTCGAGCGTCGCGCTCTCGAACCAGACCTGACAAAGATATTTCATCGGATTCTCCTCCTTGCATCTGCTGACGGACATGGACGAACGGGCATCGGGCAAATCGACAGCCATCATGCCTTCACATTCGATTTTTTTCGATCATCGACTGCTGTCGAAAACGCGACTCCCCATTCGATAAGCTTCCGTCATGTCAAATGAGGAGAGACGCTCATGTACCCCTGGGGTTTCGCGCTGTTGCGACCGAGACGGTTGACGGAAGAAGAACTCATGCAGTCGGGAGAGATGAAAGGCCTCGGCTGGCGGCTTGCCATAGGCTTCGGGGTCTTTGCCCTTATGGTTGGGTCGCTGAACCTGGCCTATGAAAACAAAAACGATCGGCTGCAGGCAATTGCAGCCGATCGTTTGCAAGGTCCGTCCGACGCGGAATGAGCCGCGGCAGGTCTATTGGAAAGCGGTCTCGAAGAAGCTTCTGAGCTTGCGCGAGTGCAGCGCTTCCGTCGGCATGGCCGCCAGCTTCTGGATGGCGCGAATGCCGATCTGCAGATGCTGGTTGACCTGTGTCCGATAGAAGGCCGTCGCCATGCCCGGCAGCTTCAGCTCGCCGTGCAGCGGCTTGTCGGAAACGCAGAGCAGCGTGCCGTAGGGAACGCGGAAACGGAAGCCGTTGGCGGCAATCGTCGCCGACTCCATGTCGAGTGCAATGGCGCGCGCCTGGGAAAGCCGCTTCACAGGCCCTGCCTGGTCGCGCAGTTCCCAGTTGCGGTTGTCGATCGTGCCGACGGTGCCGGTACGCATGATCCGCTTGAGCTCGAAGCCCTCATAGCCGGTGATCTCGGCAACGGCCGCCTCGAGCGCCACCTGGACTTCGGCCAGCGCCGGGATCGGCACCCAGACCGGCAGATCGTCGTCGAGCACGTGATCCTCGCGCATATAGGCGTGAGCCAGCACATAGTCGCCAAGGCGCTGGCTGTTGCGCAGGCCGGCGCAATGGCCAAGCATCAGCCAGGCATGCGGGCGGAGCACAGCAACGTGGTCGGTGATCGTCTTGGCGTTGGAAGGGCCGACGCCGATATTGATCATCGTGATCCCGGCATGGCCCTTCTTCTTGAGGTGATAGGCAGGCATCTGCGGCAGCCGCGAAAGCACGGCATCCGTCTCCGGCTGGCTGGAGCCGGCCTTGGTGACGATGTTGCCGGGTTCGACGAACTCGGTGTAGCCGTCGCCGCCATCCGCCATCAGCTTGCGGGCCCAGCTGCAGAATTCGTCGATGTAGAACTGATAGTTCGTGAACAGCACGAAATTCTGGAAGTGCGCGGCACTCGTCGCCGTATAGTGCGCGAGGCGGGCAAGCGAGTAGTCGATGCGCTGCGCTGTAAAGGGGGCAAGCGGCGAGGGCTCGCCCGGCGGCGGGATATATTCGCCGTTGGCGATTTCGTCGTCCGTGGTGTTGAGGTCGGGCGTATCGAAGATATCGCGCAGGGGGATATCGACGAAGGCCGAAGCCGAGGCCTCGACATGCGCACCTTCGCCAAAGGCAAAGTGCAGCGGGATCGGCGTTGCCGATTCCGAAACCACGACGGGCACATTGTGGCTGCGGATCAGCAGCGCCAGCTGTTCTTCCAGGTAATGCCGGAAAAGCTTCGGCCGTGTGATCGTCGTCGTATAGACGCCGGGAGCCGTGACGTGACCATAGGAGAGGCGGGAGTCGACATGGCCGAAGCTTGTCGTCTCGATGCTGACCTGCGGATAAAAGGCGCGGTAGCGCTGCTCGATCGGCGCGCCCTTCGCCAGCTCAGTGAAGCTGTTGATCAGGAAAGCGGTGTTGCGCTCGTAAAGCTCTATGATGACCTCAACGGCCTTTGCGGGGTCGTCGAAGCTTTGCGGATGAAATGCTGGTGGCGAGGAGATGTCGAGTAAAGAAGAGATTCGTTTTGTCATGGCGCATTATAGAGGGTTGTCCTTGACAAGCAAACGACGCGAAGGTGCCCAAAGGAAGATTTCGTCGCTATTTTCGAGCGGATTTGCTCGGATTGGACGGAAATTAGTCTGCTACCCGCTGATTCTTACTGGCCCGCCGGTTTTTACTGGATTGTCGTGCAATATGGGCTTCCCTGCTGCACGCAGGTGAAGCTGGCGCCGAAATGCGACTGTGCCCCGCTGCGGCCGCCATATTGAACGGCAGTCGAAAACGTGAATGCGAAGATCGCACCAAACAGCATGATAATTACCAAACGCCGCGCCATGACGACCATACTCGTGTCCTGCATCTGAACCTGCCCCATCGTTGACGCAGTTTTGACACGGTTGGGCTGAACCGATGCTGAGAGGCGGGTTCATCGGGCGTTCAGCTTTATGAATAGCGGGAGCGACCGAACATCGGATCGACGCGAGGCGCTTAAGCGGCGGAAGCGCGAGCCCGAAAAGGCAGGATTTGTGGGGCTTTCGATGGGAAGAAAATAACATCGGCTCGAACGAGAGCTGATTTTAAGGTGAATAATCCGTTTAAATCCAAGTCTGAATTTTTCGTAAAAGTCTCGCAAAAGTCCTTAATTTGCAAGGGATGTGATGTTTAACAAAAACCCAAGTTTACCAAGCATTTGCACTTTGTTTGCATCGAATTAATCATGCATTTTAGGCGTTTTTTGAAAGCCGTCTGCGATAGTGAAGCCATCAAACGAGCGGGGCAAACCCGCCGCCCGGAAGGACAAAAAGCTGCGATAGACAGCGCGGTCCGGAAGGTAAGACAGGGTAGTAACCAACAGGCTGAAACAGGGATTAAAACCAATGGCACGCTTCGAAATGACGACTTCTGAAATGGCCACCATGGGTGGCGACAATAACGCCGACGTCTTCTGTGAAATGGGTCTGATGTACGCAACCGGCCGCGGTTGCGACATCGATCTCGTCGCCGCGCACAAATGGCTCAACATCGCCGCCATCAAGGGCAGCGATCGTGCGGCCGAACTGCGTGCCGACGTCGGTGCTACGCTCTCCAAGATGGAACTGGCTGCTGCCCTTCGCGCCGCTCGCGAATGGATGACGATGCACTGAGGCAACTCAGCGCAGTTCAACGAGACTCCAGAAATAACAACCTCAAAAGAGGGGGAAGCGGCCGCAATCCGGACAGGGGCGGCGGCCATATGAAAGAACCGCGACCGGTCGAAACAAGGCCGGCGCGGTCTTTTCGTTTATGCGCTATCGAAGCGTGCCCAGCACTTTCGGCAGGGCTTCGGCAAAGAGATCGAGATCGCGATCCGGCCCCACGCTGACACGGATGCAGCGGTTGAGCGGCGCCACTCCGGGCATGCGGATGAAGACGCCGTGCTGGATAAGCCCGTCGACGATGGCTTTCGCATGGACCCCGTCGCGGCCGCAATCGATGGTCACGAAATTGGTTGCGGAGGCGAGCGGCGAAAGCCCGTTGTCGCGAGCGATCCTCCCGATGCGCTCGCGCGCCGCATGGATGCGGTCGATGACGTCTTTCAGATAGGCCTTGTCCTTCAGCGCCGCGAGTGCCGCAACGGTCGAGAGCCGGTTCATGCCGAAATGATTGCGGATCTTGTCGAAGGTCAGAACCGTCTCCGGCGTGCCGATGACATAGCCGACGCGAGCGCCCGCAAGGCCGTAGGCCTTGGAGAAGGTGCGGGTGCGCAGCACGTTCGGCATATCGATCAGGTCGGAGATTGCGGGCACGGAACTTGCCGGACCAGTCTCGCAATAGGCTTCGTCGAGCACCAGAAGCGTGGTTTCCGGCAATGCCCGCGCGAAAGCTACGACCTTATCGGCATCCCACCAGCTTCCCATCGGGTTGTCGGGATTGGCGAAATAGACCAGCGGCGCGTTTTCGCGTTTGACGGCATCCAGCAGCCCTTCAATGTCCTCGTGGTCATCGACGTAGGGAACGGTGACCAGCCGGCCGCCGAATCCGGCGACGTGGAAATTGAAGGTCGGGTAGCCGCCCAGCGAGTTTACGACAGGCGTGCCCGGCTCGACCACCATGCGGACGATCAGGCCGAGCAGTCCATCGACGCCTTCGCCGACGCAGACATTGGCCGGTTTGACCCCGAGATGGGCGGCCAGTGCCTGCTTCAGCGCAAAGTTTTCCGGATCGTTATATTTCCAGATATCGCCGGCTTCTTCGCGCATTGCCTGCAGCACCGAGGGCGCCGGGCCGAAGCCGTTTTCATTGGCGCCGATGCGGGCCTGGACGGTCAGGCCACGCTGGCGTTCCAGCGCTTCCGGACCGACGAAAGGAACTGTGGAGGGCAGGGCGCTGATCAGCGGCGTGATGCGCGAGAAGGCGGACATTCTGACTGTTTTCCCGGACTGTTTGCAAGACGCACGCACAATAGGCGCTTGCATCGACGTTGCAACAGTCCGAGTGATCCTGGCGTCAGTGCCTGCGAATACCGCGCGCCGCCATTGCCTCCGTATTGCCGATCATGAAATCGGCGCGGACGACGAGGCGGAGCGTCTCTGGAGTTAGCAGATTGATGAAGCGGACCGTGACCCTGTTGTCGCTGCGATGCTTCTCCGCGCAACCGATACGATAGGCAAGGCCGAGAATATTGAGATAGTAATGCTGCGACAGCCCGACAGTCGTGCCGACGACGAATGTGGCGCCGCCTTGGGAGATGTCGATGATCTCTGCGCTACGAATGGAAACCCCTGTCAGGCAGGGCCGCACCGCGACGAGGCGTGCAGGCCGCTGCACATAGAAGCGCTCCCATTGGTGCTCATAAACTTCGGATTTGACCTTAGCCAGATGCGTTGCGCGAAGCATAGTCATTCCTCGTTGTCGATCGAACTGATTTCGATCCTACACCGGCGAGGCTTGCACGAAGGTTTTGTGCTTTCGTCAACGAGAACGTTAGAATTTTAGAAACTCCGTGATTTGTGAGGGGTCCCGCTCGCGGTCTCTCACCGTCTGCTCTGCAGGGTTGCCGTGTCGGAGTGCCCCATCAACGCTGGAGCGCAGGCGCAGGTAAAATGCTGCCACATTTCTTCGAACCCTCCGCGCTGTCGGACGTTAGTCCATGGTGAGATGGCACATCGCAAGGATGCGCCGAACAAACATTGCGAGGACAGAACAATGGATAGGATCACGGTTCCGTGGAAGTCGTGGGTGGTGGTTTGCGATGGTGCCAAAGCGTTGATTTTGCAAAACGCCGGCGACGCCGAACTGCTGAACCTGCAGGTGCACGAAACCCTGACGCAACCGAACGAGGCGGACCGGGAGATCGGAACCGACAAGCCGGGCCGGTCGCATGCCGCGGATGGCATGAGCGGCAGTGCCGTCGAAGAGATCAGTTGGCACGATCAGGCAGAAGAGCAGTTTCTGAAGGAGGTTGCCACAAGGCTGGACGAACTGGTGCATGAGAAGGAGGCAAAGCGGATCGTGATCGTAGCGCCACCGAAGGCGCTCGGCGCCTTGCGCGCGAATTTTAGTGCCGACGTACAGGCTGCGATATCAGTGGAGGTCCCGAAAGACCTGACGAATTTCCCCATCGATCAGATCGAGCGGCATCTTGCAGCCTGACATCCCCTGCTAAGCTGAAAAACAAGGCGTGGTCCGCTTGGGCGGGCCGCGCCTTTGCCGTTCAGTGACTGGTCTCGAAGTCCAGCCGCAGGACATGATGCAGGAATTCCGGATTGAGCAGCATGTTGAAGCTGATGGTCGCCATGGCGCCGTCGCGCTTGACGAGCGTGGAGCCGATTTCGTCCTTGATGCCGAGAATTTCGAGGAAGAAGTGGTTGGGCACTTCGATCCCGGAATTGACCTCTATGACAGCGCCCGAAAGCGAGATCGTGCGAATGAGGCAGCGAATCTGCTGGCTGGTGCTGAGATGATGGCCGATGAGGATGATGCCCCCGGGACGGTCGATGGAGAATTCTTCCAATGCGCGTTCGGGCTGGGGATGCTGCGTGTCGAGGTGCGTCTGAAAGGGCATGTTACCCTCCGCTGTTTTTATGGGATCAGAATAGGACATGATTGTTTAGAAAGCCCGACCTTGATCACTCAAATGCAAGATATTGTTGCACAATTTTTGTGGCCGGTGTCGGAAAAACAGGCAGATGAGCCATCCCAAGGTGAGCAAATGGCTCATCCTGAGCTGAATTGACATTGCCCGCTATTTCACGCATATCACCTGTCGGTTCAAGGCACCTGCCGCTCGCGGACGAAGAGTCCATGGTGAAGCCTTGTTGAGACACGTCACAGCCAATCCGATGCATGCTGACTGTTGGTAATGCGAGCTCCCTGCGAAGTCGAAATGGCATGCCTTGAAAGGCCAGAATCCGTGACGACTCTCTATCCCTCCATCGACGACCTCAAGGCGCAGGCCAAGCGTTTGCGCCAGGCCATGACCGATCGCGGCACGCCCGTATCGCATAGCGCCGCACTTGAACTCTTGGCGCAGCAACATGGCGCGCGCGACTGGAACACGCTGTCGGCGCTCGCCGCCAAGCCCAACACGCCGCCGGCAAGCCGAATTTCGGTCGGCGCAGAGATCCGGGGCCGCTATCTCGACCAACCCTTCACCGGCAAGGTGCTCGCCCTGCAGGAACTTTCAGGCAGCGGCCAATACAAGATCACCATCCACTTCGACGAGCCCGTGGATGTGGTGACCTTCGAGAGCTTTTCGGCCTTCCGCCAGCGCATCAACGCCCAGATCGACGAGAACGGCATTTCGCCGCGCAAGACGTCGAATGGTGTGCCGCATCTGGTGCTCGACCTCTAATTGCGTCAACCTGTGGTTTTCGTCGACCATCTCGCTTTCGCGGGAGGCCGATTACATGGATTTCATAAAATGAGAGACGATCCCGAACAGAATAGCTTTCTCACCGGTCCGCTGCCGCAGGTCTTTGCCCGCACGGCAGCGCCGATTATCCTGATCACCACGATCAGCGGTTTTTTCGCCGTGGTCGATGCCTATTTCCTGGGAGCCTATGTCGGGCCGGATGCGCTTTCGGCCGTCACCCTGATCTTCCCCGGCCTGATGGTGATGGTGGCACTGCAGTCGCTGGTGTCGAACGGCATGGCGAGCATCCTGGCGCGCCAGCTCGGCGCCGGGCATCGTGAGGCTGCCCGCCAGACCTTCGCCGCTGCCCATGTCCTTGCTATCCTTGTTATATCAGCGCTGAACGCCGTTTATTGGCTGATCGGTCCCGCCATCATAGAGGCGGCGGCTGCGGGAGATGGCCGGGTCGCGGCCTATGCCGGGCAGTTCATGGCGGTCATGATCGCTTCCTCGCCGGTCGCCTTCTTCCTGTCGCTCAACATCGATGCGCTCCGATGCGAGGGACGGATCGGCTTCATGACGATGGTCACGCTCGCCTCGACGCTGCTCAACATCCTGGCGAACTGGTTCCTCATCGCCGTCATGCATTGGGGCGTTGCCGGCTCCGCCATCGGCACCGTTGCCGCGCAGGCGATCTGCCTTGCCGCCGTCCTGTTTTTCCGCTGGCGACATGCCGCTGCACTTCGCCCCATCAGGACATTCCATCCGCGCGAATGGCAGGCGATCATCGCGCTTGGCGCGCCGATGAGCCTCGGCTTCATCGGCATCTCGCTGGGGTCGGCGGCGGTCATCTTCAACCTGTCGCTCTTCGAAAGCGCGAACTATGTCGCGACCGTCGGCGCCTACGGCATCATCACCCGCATCATGACCTTCGCCTACCTGCCGCTGCTCGGTCTCAACATCGCCTTCCAGACGATCTGCGGCAATAATTTCGGCGCAGGGCGAATGGACCGCGTCGGGCGGAGCGTGCAGATTGCGCTTCTGTCGGCCCTCATCTATTGCGCCGCCGTAGAGCTATCAGTCGAAAGTCTTGCGACCCGGCTGGGCGCTATCTTCGTTGCCGATCCCGTCCTTATCGCCGAGGTTTCGCGCATCCTGCCCTGGACGGTCGGCGCCTATTTCCTGTTCGGCCAGATGATCGTGCTGTCAGGCTATTTCCAGGCGATCGGTGATGCCAAGAGGGCAGCCATATTCGGCCTGTCGCGGCCCTATGTCTTCATACTGCCGCTGACCTTCCTGCTGCCGCGTATCTTCGGCGAAATCGGCATCTGGATGGTGCCGGTCTTTGCGGAATGCGGCATGCTGGTCATCGCCGCGACGGTGCTCTCGCGCCTCGCGAAGGCACGCGGCTGGCGGTATGGTTTGTTGCCGGCCTGAAAGAAAGCCGCGCCTGCTCGGCGCGGCAACTCATTCATCAAGCCTTCAGCAGCCACTCATGCTCGACGGCATTGTGGAATTTCCAGATGCGCTTCGGCCCGGCCATGACGTTGAGATAATAGAGATCATAACCGTGGCAGGCGGCGCAGGGGTGATATCCCTTGGGCACCAGCGTCACGTCGCCGTCTTCCAGCGCCATCACTTCGTCGAGCGAGCGGTCGTCCGTATAGACCCGCTGGAAGCCGAAACCCTGCGGCGGGTTCAGGCGATGGTAATAGGTCTCTTCCAAAAAACTCTCGTTCGGCAGGTCGTCCTGATCGTGCTTGTGCGGCGGATAGGACGAGGTGTGCCCGCCCGGCGTGATCACTTCCACGACAAGTAGCGAGTGCGCCGAACCGTCATCCTCCGGCATGATATTGTTGACGTGGCGTACATTCGTGCCCTTGCCGCGTGTCAGCGCGGGATGCGTCCCCGGCGGGATCGCCTTCGCCTCATAGCTGCCGCCGCCCGGCGCCGAGCAGACCGCAAGCTCGAGATCCGTCTCGGCGATGACTGTCCATGTCGATTCCATCGGGATGTAGAGCGCATGCGGCGCTCCGTCGAACGGGTTCATGCGTTCGCCAAGCAGGCCGAAATCCCGCGTGCCCGCCTTCGCCGTGCCCTTGCCGCTGACCCAGACGAGGCAGACCTCGCGCTCGCCCGTCTCGCCCGACACGGTTTCGCTTGCTTTCAGCCGATGCATGTCGAAACCCACATAGGTCCAGCCGGCATTTTCCGGAGTGACATGCGTGACGCGGCCATAGGCGCCGGATGGTCTTACCTTGAGGTTTGGCATGGGTGTTTCTCCTCAGTTGTTTCGAGAAATTCCCCTCCCCAACCCCTCCCCACAAGGGGGAGGGGCCAACCCGCTGCACTGTCTGCATTCCCGCAGATACGTCGCATTCAGCAGGAGGCCCGAATTTGGCGAGAGGGCGCCGCGCATTAAGTCCCTCCCCCTTGTGGGGAGGGGTTGGGGAGGGGGCTTGTTACCCTATCACCCCTTCGGAAACCCTTCCGTCTCCACCGTATAGCCGGCAGCCGTCATCACCCGCATCAGTTCCGCATGGCCGATCTCGGCCATTTTCTGCGGCGGCGCCTTGCGCGGATCCTGCTCGGCCTCGACCACGAACCAGCCCTCATAGCCGTAATCGGCGAAACGCTTGACGATCGCGCCGAAATCGAGCGAGCCGTCGCCCGGCACGGTGAAGGCGCCGAGCGCCACTGCGTCGAGGAAGGATTGCCTGCTGCGATCCAGCCCATCGATGACCGGCTGGCGGATATCCTTGACGTGGACATGGTTGATGCGGGCATGGTGATTGTCGATGGCGCGCAGCACGTCGCCGCCGGCAAAGGCGAGGTGCCCTGCGTCCAGCAGCAGCGGAATGCCGGCGCCTGAGTTGCGCATGAAGGCATCGAGTTCCGGCTCCGTCTCGACGACCGCGGCCATGTGATGATGGTAGGAAAGCGGCATGCCCTGATCGGCGCACCATTCGCCGAATTCGGTGACGCGGCGGCCATAGGCCTTCATCTCGTCGTCCGAAAGACGCGGCTTGGTGGCAAGCGGCTTCGAGCGGTCGCCCTGGATCGAGCGGCCGACTTCGCCATAGACGATGCAGGGCGCGTTGACCGCCCTAAACAGCTCAATCATCGGCGCGATGCGGTCCTTGTTGGCGGCCAGCTCTTCATTGACGAGCGTGCCCGAGAACCAACCGCCGCAGAGCGTGACATCGGCCGCGCGCAGGATCGGCAGCATCTCGGCCGGATTGTTGGGAAAGCGGCGCCCCTGTTCCATGCCGGTAAAGCCCGCGTTCCTGCTTTGACGCAGGCATTCCTCAAGCGAGACGTCGTCGCTGAGTTCGGGAAGATCGTCGTTCCACCACGCGATGGGCGACATGCCGAGTTTGGCCTTCATTGCTATTTCTCCTCGTCATTCTCTCAAATCAGTGAGCGCGGCCCCCTCATCCGGCTGCCGCCACCCGGGGACGAGCCACCGGTCTCGTCCCGTCCTTCGGACCCCGTGGGGAGAAGGTGCCCGAAGGGCGGATGAGGGGGCTCCTTGCGCTAACGCTATCCATTTAGCCGATTTTCTGCGCCATCAGCGCCTTCTCATAGGCCGCACGGGCCTTGTTGACCTCATCGCGAGGACTAACCTCGGGCACGGTGACATCCCACCAGTGGCCGCCTTCATCCGTGGTGATGAGCGGATCGGTGTCGATGACGATGACGGAGCTGCGGTCGTTCTTCTTCGAAGCCTCGATCGCCTGTTCCAGCTCCGAAATCGAGGAGACCTTGACTGCAACCGCACCCATTGCAGCGGCATGTGCCCGGAAGTCGATCTCCGGCATGATCTCGTGGCGGGCATCCTTCAGCAGATTATTGAAGTTGGCCCCGCCGGTCGCCATCTGCAGCCGGTTGATGCAGCCATAGCCTCTGTTATCGAGCAGGACGACCGTGATCTTGAGGCCGAGCATGACTGATGTCGCCAGCTCGGAATTCAGCATCATGTAGGAGCCGTCGCCGACCATGACGACGACGTCCTTGTCCGGCCGCGCCATCTTGGCGCCGAGCCCGCCTGCGATCTCGTATCCCATGCAGGAAAAGCCGTATTCCATGTGGTAGCTGCCCGGCGCGGTGGCCGGCCACAGCTTGTGCAATTCGCCCGGCAGGCCGCCGGCGGCGCAGAGCAGGATCGTATTCTCGCCACCGATCGTGCGCGACACAGCGCCGATGACCTGCGCATCCGAGGGCAGGGCGGCATTGGTCGGCGCCATCGCCTTGGCGGCGGCATCCATCCAGACCTTCTTTTCGCTCGCGGCCTTCTCAGAGAGCGCTGGCCATGCCTTCCAGCCGGAGAGGCCGGCGGACAGGGCCTTGAGCCCCTCGCGGGCATCGGTCACCAAGGGGTGACTATTGTGCTTTACGGCATCATAGGCGGCGATATTGAGCCCGATCATCTGAAGCTTTTCGTTCTTGAAGAGCGCCCAGGAACCTGTCGTGAAATCCTGGCAGCGCGTGCCGACCGCGATCACAAGATCGGTTTCCTCGGCAATCGCATTGGCGGCTGAGGTTCCCGTCACGCCGACGGAGCCGAGCGCCAGCGGATGGCGTTCGTCGATCGCTGACTTGCCGGCTTGGGTAACGACAACGGGAATGCCGTGCGTTTCAGCAAAGCTCGTCAGCTCCTTGGTCGCCTGCGAATAGAGCACGCCGCCGCCGGCGATTATCACGGGCCGTTCGGCCTTGCGGATCAAGACGATGGCGTTGGCCAACTCATCGGCGTCAGGCTGCGGCCGGCGATGCGTCCAGACATGCTCGGCAAAGAAGCTCTCGGGATAGTCGAAGGCTTCGGCTTGGACATCCTGGCAAAGCGCCAGCGTGACGGGGCCGCAATCCAGAGGATCGGTCAGAACTTGCATGGCCCGCTTCAGCGCCGACATGATCTGCTCCGGCCGTGTGATCCGGTCGAAATAGCGCGAGACGGAGCGGAAGGCATCGTTGGCGGAAACCGTGCCGTCGCCGAAATCCTCGATCTGTTGCAGCACCGGATCGGGAGCGCGATTGGCAAAGACGTCGCCGGGCAGGAAGAGGACGGGGATGCGGTTGACATGCGCAACACCCGCTGCGGTGATCATGTTGAGCGCACCCGGACCGATCGAGGTCGTGCAGGCCATGAAGCGCCGGCGGAAGCTCGCCTTGGCATAGGCGATTGCGGCATGCGCCATGCCCTGTTCATTGTGGGCGCGATAGGTCGGGAGCTCCTCGCGAACCTGGTAGAGCGCTTCGCCCATGCCCGCGACGTTGCCGTGACCGAAGATCGCCCATACGCCGCCGAAGATCGGCACGGTCTTGCCGTCGATCACGGTCATCTGCTTGGCGAGGAAGTGTGCGACGGCCTGCGCCATCGTCAGTCTGATCGTCTTGCCCATCGGGTCCTCCCGAACCTTCACTCTATTTGCCTTAACCTCCCCTTTGAGGGGGGGAGGTCGCGCGGAACGCGCGGGTGGGGGTGACACGCCTCAACGTATGAGATCGCGGCAGATCACCCCACCCCTCGCTTCGCTCGACCCTCCCCCTCAAGGGGAGGGTAAATTCTCAATTCAAACCGCGCGTCCTAAGCCACGCTTCCGTCAAATGCCTGAAGCGCCCAGCCATATCTGATATCGCCTCTTCGTCGTTCATGCCGCCAGCCATCCAGCTCCGCGCCGCATCCGCAAAGATCGTGCGGCCGACGGCAAAACCCTTGACCGAGGGTGCGGCGAGCGTCGCCTCGAAGCCTTTCAACAATTCCTCCGCCGGCGCCTCCAGGCCGAGCAGCACGATACCGCGGCACCATGGATCATTTTTGGCAATCACGGCATCGATTTTTTTCCAGGCCGCTGCCGAGGCCTGCGGCTCCAGCTTCCACCAGTCCGGCTTGATGCCGAGGGCATAGAGTTCTTCCATGGCGGTCGAAACGGTGTCGTCGGTCAGAGGCCCGTTCTTGCTGGAAATGATTTCGACCAGCAGCTCGCGGCCGACCTTGCGCGCCGCTTCGAAAAGCGTGCGCAGCTTTTCCTGCTGTTCGAGCTTGAGATCCGCCGGATCGTCGGGATGATAGAAGCAGAGACATTTGATGCAATGGTTCGTCGGCCATTCCACCAGCTGTGAGCCGATGTCCTGGCTGAATTCGAAGCGCAGCGGCTTCGAGCCCGGCAGTTCCACCGGACGACCGATCCAGGAAAAGTTCTTGGTTGCGGCATCGAAAAAGGCGTCGCGGCCGAAGCGTTCGTCGATCAGCATGCCGTAGCCTTCGCGGCCATCGGCGACGCGCGCGGCGGCCTCGACGGCCAGCCGCTTGAAGGCGGCGATTCGCTCATAAGGCACGTTGAGTTCGTCGCAGACGCTGACGAGCTGCGAGCGGTGGTCGATCGCCAGCGCCATCAGCAGCGGAATCTCGTCTCGACGGGTCGAAGCCCAGTGGATGTGGTTGATCGTCTCGTCCTTGCGCAGCGCCCGGTGCTTGCTTCCCTTGGTCAGGAAGAAGTCGAGTTCCGCCCAGGTCGGATATTCCGGCGCGCAGAGCAGGCGGGAGACCGCGAAGGCGCCGCAGGCATTCGCCCATGTGGCGCAGGTCTTCAAGGGTTCGCCCTTCAGCCAGCCGCGCAGGAAGCCGGACATGAAGGCGTCGCCCGCGCCGAGTACGTTGAAGACCTCGATCGGAAAGCCCTGGCCGACAATGCCATCCTCGAGATTGTCGGAAATCGGCCCGTCATAGACGATGCAGCCCATGGCGCCGCGCTTCAGCACGATCGTTGCCGATGACAGGCGGCGGATTTCCTTGAGCGCGCTAAGTACGGTGTCGGCGCCCGAGGCGATCAGGATTTCCTCTTCCGTGCCGACGATGAGATCGCAGTCCGGCAGCGTCGCCTTCATCTTCTCAGTAACCCGGTCGGATTTGACGTAGCGCTCGAAGCCTTCCGCATGGCCGGCAAGGCCCCAGAGGTTTGGGCGGTAGTCGATGTCGAAGATCACCTTGCCGCCATTGGCCTTGATGATGCGGATTGCCTTGCGCTGCGCGGCCTCGGTATTCGGCTTGGAGAAATGCGTTCCCGATACCAGCACGGCACCCGACGAGCGGATGAAGCTCTCGTCTATATCCTCCTCGCAAAGCGCCATGTCGGCGCAGTCGCTGCGGTAGAAGATCATCGGCGAAACGCCTTCCGCCTCGACGGCCAGCAGCACCAGTGCCGTCAGCCTCTCCTTGTCCGTGACGATTCCATCGGTCGCGACACCTTCGCGCGCCGCCTGCTCGCGGATGAAGCGGCCCATCTGTTCGTCGCCGACACGCGTGATCAGACCCGATTTGAGCCCCAGCCGCGCCGTGCCGATCGCAATGTTCGACGGGCAGCCGCCGACGGATTTGGCAAAGCTGGCAATATCCTCAAGTCTCGAGCCGATTTGTTGACCGTAGAGATCGACGGAGGAACGGCCGATGGTGATCACATCGAGGGTCGGCTCCGGCGAGGAGCCGGGATTGGATGGCGCCATGATGTCCTCCCGTAAAGATCGCGGCAGACATCTCCCGGTGTCTGCATCTGGTTGGCATAATGAAACATTGGTTCCGATATTTTGTCAATTCGGAATATTTATTCCATTTTCCGCGCAGTGTGTTTTGTGCCGGAACGTTTGCGCCGCCGTTCGGCAATGGCAACAGGCAGGGCCATGGTGAGCGCCATGGACGCCGAGAGCGAGCGGAAGCCGGCAAAATCCGCCTCGGCAATCTCGAACCAATGCGTGGCGCAGGCGGCAAGCGGCGAGAAGGCCGAATCGGTAATCGCGATCACGGGAACCCCGCGGTTCGCCAGCTCCTGGCTTTGAACAAGGCTATCGGCCGCATAGGGGGAAAAACTGGCGGCAATTGCCGCGTCCTTAGGCGTCGCGAACTGCACCAGCTCGGGATCGACACCGTTGGGCGAGGCGACGATCTGGTGGCGGATATTCAGCTTCGAGAAGGCGTAGGTCATATGCGCCGTCAGCGGATAAGAACGCCGCTTGGCGATCAGATAGATGGTTTCTGCCGCCGCCAATATGTCGACCGCCCTTGCGAAAGTGTCGGTCTCGACGGTTGCGGCCAGCCGGTTGATCGATTGGCTCGCTGCCGTAATGAAGCCGGAAAGAAGATTGGCATCCTCGTCCTCGCCGCCAGCCTCTTCCAGGGAAATCAGCCGCTCTTCATAGCTCAGTGTCCGGTCACGCAGGCGTTCGCGAAATATGCTCTGCAGATCGGAAAAGCCCTCATAGCCCAAGTGATGGGCCAGTCGCACAAGCGTTGAGGGTTGCACATCGGAGGCCGCCGCGATGCTGGCTGTCGTGCCGAAGGCTATTTCGTCGGGGTTGCTGAGGGCAAAGGCTGCGACCTGCGCAAGCCGCTTCGGCATCGCATTCTTTCGCTCGATGATGGTGCTGCGCAGGCTCTCGAAATCACGCGGCACCTTCGGCTGTGCCTTTACCTCATTATCCATCGCTGGCCCTTCGCGAATTTCATCCATCAATGAAATAAACATTCCATATTTTGACCATAGCGGATTTCGACGGTCACAGCACGAATATTTTTAAGTCTATGAATCGTCGTGATTAATCGCGAAATCCGGGCGCTTTGCGCCATCGACGCGATGAATCCCATCTTGTAAAAACGGTCCAAATATTCCAAAAATCGCATTAAAGCGGAGAGGGCTTGAGGAGGATATGCATGAAACCGTTGGGCGTTGGGCTGATCGGGACCGGTTACATGGGCAAATGCCATGCGCTGGCCTGGAATGCTGTAAAGACCGTCTTCGGCGACGTGGAGCGCCCAAGGCTCGTCCATCTCGCCGAAGCCAACGCGGAACTCGCAGCGGCACGTGGCTCCGAATTCGGCTTCGAGAAGGCAACAGCCGATTGGCGCGCCCTCATCGCCGACCCTGAGGTCGATGTCGTCTCGGTCACCACACCGAATCAGTTTCACGCTGAAATGGCGATTGCTGCCTTGGAGGCCGGCAAGCATGTCTGGTGCGAGAAGCCGATGGCGCCTTCCTATGATGCCGCCGAACGCATGCTTAGAGCTGCCAAGGCCTCGGGCAAGGTCGCTGTTCTCGGCTACAACTATATCCAGAACCCGATCATGCGGCACATCAAACAGCTGATCGGCGAGGGAGCGATCGGCTCCGTCAACCACGTCCGTGTCGAGATGGACGAGGATTTCATGGCCGATCCGGAGGCGCTCTTCTATTGGAAGAGCGAGCTGTCTTCCGGTTATGGCGCGCTCGATGATTTCGCCGTTCATCCGCTGTCGCTGCTCTGGTTCCTCTTCGGCCATGTCGAGGCTGTCATCACGGATATGCTGAAGCCCTACGCGGATCGTCCTTTGAAGGAAGGCGGTCGTCGAGCGGTCGAGAATCACGATGCGGCAAGCGTGCTGATGCGGCTCGGCGGCGGCATCTCCGCTGTTTTGATGGCGAACCGCGCCGCCTGGGGTCGCAAGGGCCGAATCGCCCTGCAGATCTACGGCTCGAAGGGTTCGATCGCCTATGATCAGGAGCGGATGAACGAATTCGAACTCTATCAGGCGGACGGACGAGGAACGGAACAGGGCTTCCGCAAGATATTGGCGGCACCTGACCACCATCCCTATGAGCGTTTCATTCCCGCACCCGGTCACGGCCTCGGCTTCAACGATCTGAAGATCATCGAATGCCACGAACTGATCCATGCCATTTCGGGTAAGCCTTCATCGACGGTCGATTTTGCCAACGGGCTGCGCATCGAAAAATCCGTCCATGCCATGGCGCAATCCTTCCAGGAGAGGCGATGGATCGAGATCGCGGGTTGATTTTCAGCTGGCCGGCTAATTGCTTATTGCCCTTGGCCATCCCCATCCTACCTTACAACTCGCCCATGGTTGACGCCTTCCCGGAGAGGCGTTACGCCTGCCAGCAATGAGGGAGAAAGGTGCGCCGAAGGGCGAAACCTCTCCTTATATATAGGAGTGCGGATCGTGACGGGCAGGTTGGTGATCGTCGGGGCAGGGCAGGCGGGTTTTGCGCTTGCTGCGAAACTGAGGGCGCTGAAGGACACGCGGCCGATCACCATCATCGGCGCCGAGGATTGTCTTCCCTACCAGCGTCCGCCGCTCACCAAGAAATATCTCCTTGGCGAAATGAGCTTCGATCGACTGCTGTTCCGGCCCGAGCACTGGTATGCCGATAATGATGTCGAGATTCGCCTCTCCACCTGGGTCGAGCAGATCAACCGCGACAAGAAAATTGTGATCACCCAAGATGGCTCCCGGCTGGAATATGAGACGCTGGCGCTTGCGACAGGCTCGACGCCGCGCAGCCTGCCGGCTGCCGTCGGCGGCGATCTCGACGGCGTCTATGTCGCCCGTGACAAGCGCGATGCCGATCTCCTGGCCGGTGAAATGCGGGCGGGGCGCCGAGTCCTTATAATAGGCGGCGGCTATATCGGTCTGGAAGCGGCGGCCGTTGCCCGCCATCGCGGCCTCGAGGTCACCGTCATCGAAATGGGCGATCGCATCTTGCAGCGTGTCGCCGCCAAGGAAACGGCCGATATCATGCGCGTGATCCATCAGGACCGCGATGTGGTCATCCGCGAAAAGACCGGGTTGAAACACCTTGTCGGCCGCAATGGCCGCGTCGCCGCCGCCGAGCTCTCCGATGGTTCGACGATCGAGGTCGATTTCGTCATTGTCGGTATCGGTGTCGTGCCGAACGATCAACTCGCCAAGGAAGCGGGTCTCGAGGTCGCAAACGGCATTGTCGTCGATTCGCTTGCCCGCACGTCGGATCCAGCAATCTATGCGGTCGGGGATTGTGCGGCATTGCCATGGAACGGCGAGCGAATTCGCCTGGAATCGGTGCAGAATGCTGTCGACCAGGCAGAGGCTGCCGCCGCAATCATCGCCGGCGGCAATGAAGCCTATGACCCAAACCCCTGGTTCTGGTCGGATCAGTACGACGTCAAACTGCAGATCGCCGGCTTCAACCAGGGTTATGATTCGACGCTGCTGCGCGCCGGCTCTCGCGAAGGCTCGGCCTCCGTCTGGTATTTTAGGGAGGGCAAGCTGATCGCCGTCGATGCGATCAACGACGCCCGTGCCTATGTAACCGGCAAGAAACTGTTGGAAACCGGCCTCAATCCGGACCGTGCCGTCCTTGCCGACCCCGCCTCCGATCTCAAAAGCTTGCTTGGATAAGCCCATGACCCTTCCGCCGAATGGCTTCAAGGCCGCATTGCGCGACCGCCGCCCGATCATTGGACTTTGGCTGGCCATGGCCGATGCCTATGCCGCCGAACTCGCAGGCTATGCCGGTTTCGACTGGCTCGTCGTCGACGGCGAGCACGGCCCGAATGATCTCCGCAGCATCATGGCGCAGCTCCAGGCGCTGCAGGGATCGCCGTCCGAAGTGGTGGTTCGCCTGCCGGTCGGCGAAACCTGGATGATCAAGCAGGCGCTGGATATCGGCGCCCGTTCGCTGCTGATTCCCATGGTCGATTCTGCCGAACAGGCGCAGGCGCTGGTCCGCGCCGTCAGATATCCGCCCGATGGCATCAGAGGCATGGGCGCAATGATCGCGCGTGCATCGCGTTTCGGTACCGTCGCCGACTATGCGGAGAGAGCCAAAGACGACATCTGCCTGGTCGTTCAAGCCGAAACTCGCGCTGCGATGGCCGATATCGAACGAATCGCTGCGATCGACGGCATCGATGGTGTCTTCATAGGTCCGGCCGATCTGGCTGCGGACATGGGCTTTCCCGGCAATCTCGGCGCGCCTGAGGTCCAGGCGGCCATAGAAAAGGGAATCGCTGCTATTTTGAAGGCCGGCAAGCCCGCGGGTATCCTGACCTTCGACGAAAAGCTCAATCGCCGCTATCTGGAGCTTGGCGCGAGTTTCGTGGCTGTCGGAGCGGATGTGGCCGAATTCTCGGCAGCGCTCCAACGCCTTTCCAGCCGTTACCGGCAGGCGGACGTCAACGAAGATCGGACACCGCCCAGCTATTGATCGGATATTGCCCAACCAAAGCAGCTTCGCGCCCTCTCGTCTAAGGTCGCTTTTGGGGAAATTTATCAGCCGGCAAATTGCAACTTGATTATCCCGGCGAATGGCCCTATCAGGGCTCCCACCGGAGAGGTGGCCGAGTGGTCGAAGGCGCTCCCCTGCTAAGGGAGTATACCCGAGAGGGTATCGTGGGTTCGAATCCCATCTTCTCCGCCATTCTTGTTTCCCGGACATTTCAGCCTTTCAACTGAGCTTGATCTCTTACCGGGCTAATTTCATTCCAGACAGAATCCTGCCCTCGAAGGGCAACCGGACGCGCCGCGCAAGTGCGGGCTAACGCATGCCATCCTCCTCAATCTTAAGGGAATATAAAGAAGTCGCCCCGCCGCGATCACGGTTTGTGTGCTTTTTGCAACATCGCGCGCACTTGTGCCCTGTAGAACACTCAGTCCGCCTTAGTACATATTGCAATAGGCTGATCATAAGGTCACAAATCATACGCGAAGCTTAGTGCTTCGTCTGTTTAGGGAACTAGGACTGGGATGGGGGGGACGCGTCGCTCTGACGCGAATTCTCATGCCCAATCGACACCAGATTGGAGTTAAAATGAACATCAAGAGCCTTCTTCTCGGCTCCGCTGCTGCACTCGCAGCAGTCTCCGGTGCTCATGCAGCCGACGCCGTCGTCGCTGCGGAGCCGGAGCCACTCGAATACGTTCGCATCTGCGACGCATACGGCGCTGGCTACTTCTTCATCCCGGGCACCGAAACCTGCCTCAAGATCGGCGGCAAGGTTCGTACCGAAGGCGAATGGTATGACGCCTACAATCCGAACAGCCGGGTTGGTACCAAGTGGCATACCCGCGCCGAGTTGAACGTCGACACCGCGACCGACACTGAATGGGGTCCGTTGAAGACGGAAACCATCGTTCGTTGGGACTGGAACGACGGCGGCTCCACCAGCACCAACTTGCTGTGGTCCTACATCAGCCTCGGTGGCTTCCTCGTCGGTAAGACGGACTCTCAGTATAACCAGTGGATCGGTTATGCCGGCGACGTCATCAACGACGACGTGATCTATGACGGTCCGTACGAACTGAACCAGTTGACCTACAGCTACGACAGCGGCACCGGTTTCACCGGCGTGATCTCGCTGGAAGACAGCAACTCCACATCCACGGATTCGGCTTCCTACGGTGCCGGCTGGTGGACTGACGACAAGGAAAACCACTACGCTCCTGACGTTGTCGCGGGTCTCGGCTATAAGGTCGATAACTTCGGCTTCAAGGTTGTCGGCGGTTACGACTCGATCGTTGAAGAAGGCGCCATCAAGGCTCGTATCGACGCCAAGTTCGGCGGCGTGGAAGCCTTCTTGATGGGTGGCTGGAACACGGACGGCGACAAGCTGAACAAGTACGCCGGCACCAACCAGGATCGCTCGGCTTGCCCGGCCGACCGTCCCGAGCTTTGCGGCTGGGGTGACTGGGCTCTGTGGGGTGGCGTTGGCGTTCCGTTCAACGACAAGCTGAAGTGGAACCTGCAGCTGGCCTACACGGACTCCAAGATCTTCGAAGCCACGACGAACCTGAAGTTCAACCCGGTCAAGAACCTGCTCGTCGAGCCGGAACTGACCTACGTCCATTACGACTCGATCAACGACGATACCGTTGCCGGTATCCTCCGCTTCGAGCGCAACTTCTGACCTGATTAGATTGACCTCCAATCAGAGAAGAGAGAAGGCCCGGTTTCCCTCCGGGCCTTTTTTCCGTCGCTTATCTACCTAGTCCCAACTGACCAAATCCAACGACCATGATTTCCAAGTCGATCGGCCCATATGGCAGCGCCTAATCGAGATGGTTGCAGACAGGGTGCTGATTCTCCGAATCGGATCCGTCTCGAACGGCTTTTCAAAGCGTTTACGTGCCTCAACAAGCGTTCAGATCCGTGAATTCCCGTCGGAAGATGGCACGGCTGGGCCCGTTTGGCCGCTATGATGTCCCTTAAGGCAGGGGGATTGAGAGTGCTGGCGTCCGGCTCATGGAAAGCCCCGCCCTTGCCGAAGCCGGTTAAGTTCCTGCCGCGTAAGGCTTTTCTTAACGAACTATAAAGAAAGCGACGGGCCGCATGATGGACTTGTGTCCTTTCGGCAACAGGAATTGTGGAAGGCTTGGGCAAACACCCCGTTCTAGCAAGATGTCGATTGCGTGACGGACGGCGTCTTGTATTTTCAACTTCGGAAGCAAGGGCGTTGATCGTCCGACTTCTTGAAACACGGAGCTGGGGCAGGGAATTGCCTTTGGGCAAGTTCTCAGATCCGATTGAAACTTGATTGGAGGTCAATATGAACATCAAGAGCCTTCTTCTCGGCTCTGCTGCTGCTCTTGCAGTAGTATCTGGCGCTCATGCAGCAGACGCTGTTGTTGCTGCTGAGCCAGAACCGCTGGAATACGTTCGCATCTGCGACGCATACGGCGCTGGTTACTTCTTCATCCCGGGCACCGAAACCTGCCTCAAGATCGGCGGCAAGGTTCGTACCGAAGGTCAGTGGTACGACGCTTACAACCCGGACAGTAGCCTGGGCACCAAGTGGCACACCCGTGCTGAGTTGAACGTCAACACCGCGACCGACACCGAATGGGGTGCGTTGAAGACGGAAACCATCATCCGTTGGGACTGGAATGACGGCAACGCCACCAGCACCAACCTGCTGTGGTCCTACATCAGCCTCGGCGGCTTCCTCGTCGGTAAGACGGACTCCTACTTCAACCAGTTCGTTGGTTACGCCGGCGACGTCATCAACGACGACGTGATCTATGACGGCCCGTACGAACTGAACCAGATCACCTACAACTATGATTCCGGTACCGGTTTCACGGGCGTGATCTCGTTGGAAGACAGCAACTCTGGCCCTGGCGCTACCGGCGCGAACGGCGAAGACAGCTCGGACCACTACGCTCCTGACGTCGTCGCTGGTCTCGGCTACTCGACCGGCCAGTTCGGCTTCAAGGTTGTTGGCGGTTACGACTCGATCGTCGAAGAAGGCGCTATCAAGGCTCGCTTCGATGCCAAGTTCGGTGGCGTAGAAGCCTTCTTGATGGGTACCTGGAATACGGACGGCGACAAGCTGAACAAGTATGCCGGCACCAACCAGAACGTTTCTGCTTGCACGAGATCTGACGGTACTGTCGAAGAATCGCAGTGCGGTATCGGTGACTGGGCTGTTTGGGGTGGCGTTGGCGTTCCGTTCAACGACAAGCTCAAGTGGAACCTGCAGCTCGCTTACAGCGACAGCAAGATCTTCGAAGCTACGACGAACCTGAAGTTCACCCCTGTTAAGGGCCTGCTCGTCGAGCCGGAAATCACCTACGTTCACTACGACTTCATCAGCGACGACACCGTTTCCGGTATCCTCCGCTTCGAACGTACTTTCTAATATCGTTGGCTTCGGCCAATGGAAAAGCCCGGCTTTCGAGCCGGGCTTTTTTTTGGTCTGTACCTTGTCGCTTGCGAACACTCTTCGTCGATCGAGAACTCTCTTCGAGAATCACTCCCACGTGCAGTCGAATCGGCCAATAAATAAGAATTAGATAAATTAGCTTAGTATTGAATACTAATGTAGTATAAAAGTATATATTGAGGTGCTACAGAAGCATATAATCGATTTATGTGCAATATTATTTCCCAATATTCCAGTTTTTAGACTTAGATACTAAGTATATCTTATCATTCTCTATTTGTGACAATTATGTGACGTGTTTTTTGTGCAACGCGATATTCCAAACGCGCTGTCATATGACGCTATAGTCTGCCGTTGATATTGCTCTGTAAAATTCGATCTGTAATTTCAGCTTCGGAAACAAGGCCGGAGCGTCTTGGTTCTCCCGCAAGGGATCCATTGAACCGGGGTAGGGTAGGTACGTCAAAGCAGACGCCAATTCTCATACCTAATTATTTTAAGAACTGGAGTTACTATGAACATCAAGAGCCTTCTTCTCGGCTCCGCTGCCGCTCTGGCAGTAGTATCCGGTGCTCATGCAGCCGACGCTGTTGTTGCTGCCGAGCCGGAGCCGCTCGAATACGTTCGCATCTGCGATGCCTACGGCGCTGGCTACTTCTACATTCCTGGTACCGAGACCTGCCTTAAGTTCGGCGGTTACATCCGTACCGAAGGTACCTGGGGTAACGCTTACGCTGTTGAGGGCCAGTCCGCATATCGCCGTGGTACCTTCTGGCATACGCGTAACCAGTTCAGCATGGACACCGCTACCGACACGGAATGGGGTGCTCTGAAGACCGACCAGACCTATCGCTTCGACTGGAGCGAAGGCAATGCCACGACTGTAAAGCTCCTCTGGGGCAACATCAGCCTCGGCGGCTTCCTGGTTGGTAAGGCTGACTCGCAGTATTCGTCCTACCTCGGCTACGCCGGCGACGTCATCAACGACGACGTGATCGAATACGGTATCAACTCGACCGACGAATTGAACCAGATCACCTACACCTACGACGCTGGCAACGGCTTCACGGCTGTAGCTTCGGTTGAAGACAACAACTCCGGCGCTGGCGCAAAGGGCGTTAACGGCGAAGACAGCTCCAACCACTACGCTCCGGACGGCGTCCTCGGCTTCGGCTACACGACCAAGCAGTTCGGCTTCAAGGTTGTTGGCGGCTACGACTCGGTTGTCGAAGAAGGCGCTATCAAGGCTCGCCTCGACGCCAACATCGCTGGCGTTCAGGCCTTCGTCATGGGCGGCTGGAACACCGACGGCGACAAGCTGAACAAGTACGCTGCTGCTGGCGGCGCTGGTGTAGGCTGGGGCGACTGGGCAGTTTGGGGTGGCGTTGGCGTTCCGCTTAACGACAAGCTCAAGTGGAACGTTCAGCTCGCTTACAACGACCTGAAGACCTTCGAAGCTACGACGAACGTGAAGTTCACCCCGGTTAAGGGCCTGACCATCGAGCCGGAAGTCACCTACGTCAACTACGACAGCCTGAACGAAGACACCTGGGCTGGCGAAATCCGCTTCCAGCGTAACTTCTAATATCAAGTTGATCTGATTAACCTCCGATCAATCAAGGCTGGCCCGGTCTCCCACCCGGGCCAGTTTCGTTTTCAAGGCTGAGGCAATTCCGGCCGCGGCGACCCTGTGTCCGCAATTTCGGAAAAACAAAAAGTTGAGCCCGTCAGTGTTTCGGGGAAGAGCAGAAACGCTCTGAGGACGGCGCCCTTAGCGGCAAACCGCCTTTATGAATTTGCGGCGAGGAAGCTCTGTATCGCGTGCGGAATATTGTCGAGATGCAGAAGCGGCGCATGACCTTGTCCCATCGCCTCGACTGCGATCATGCCGGGATGCCGCTTTTCCATTTCCGTGACCGTCGCGGCCGACAGAAGCTTTGAATTCTCGCCGCGAATCACCATCATTGGGATGCTGTTGAAGCCGTCGAACTGTTGCCAGAGATCGGGCAGCGGCGCGTCCAGGTCGAGCGCCAGCATTTGCGTCGCAATTGCCGGATCGAAATCCGCCGTAACCTTTCCCTCGATCTCGGCATAGATGGCGTAAGCCATGTCCTGCCAATCGTCCGCGATCAGCGCCGGAAAACTCGCGCCGTGATTCTCCTTGAGTATTTCTGCAGCGTCATCCCAGTCCGCAGGCTTCCGCTCGCGATTGAGATAGGTCCGGATGTCGTGCAGTCCCTCCATTTCCAGAACCGGGCCGATATCGTTTAGCACGACAGCTTTCAGAATATCGGGGCGCGTGCCAGCAATTATGTGCAGCACAAGGCCGCCGCGCGACGTGCCGATGAAGGCAGCCTGCGCTATGTCGAAAACGGCGCAGGCGGAAAGCACGTCATCCGCCTCGACGTTCAGATTGTAATGGCTCTTGTCTTCGTCCCATGTCGAAAGGCCGCGGCCGCGCGCGTCGACCGTGATCACCCGGCGCGGCGCGATCGTATCGCGCGACAGGATCAGAGCAAGTTGGTGGAAGTCGCGGGAATTTCGCGTCAGCCCCGGCAGGCAGAGAACGGGGGCGCGATCGGCAGTCAATGGGTTGTCGTGTCCATAGTCGCGCGCATAGAGCTTCAGCCCATCAGAGGCCGTGAATATCCGAGCAAGAAAGCCAGTTTCATAATCGCTGGTCATCGGCGCACCTCGCGGACGTCATTCCGCGCGACAGTTGTAACTGTATTTTAGGGGTTTCGACAACCTACTCCCTTCGAGTAACCCCTCTAATTTAGGGGATGCGCACGCAGGGGTGTCTCAGACTGCGACAGATGCGTTGAGGGGCTGCTCTGCTTAACCTCGACCGTAGACCAGGTCGTGCTCGATATCGGTCTTCTGGCCGAGCCTCGCCTTGTAAACCTGGTAGTTCTCCATGACACGCTGGACATAGTTGCGCGTCTCGGGGAAGGGGATCCGCTCGATCCAGTCGATGACATCGTCGAGCGACTTGCCGCGCGGATCGCCATAGCGGCTGATCCAGTCCGGAACCTTGTTGGGGCCGGCATTATAGGCGACGAAAGTCAGGATGTAGGAACCGCCGAATGCGTCGATCTGCTCGCCGAGATAGTGCGCGCCGAGCGTTGCATTATAGCCAGGATCCTGAGTCAGTTTATTTGCGGAATATGCTATGCCATGGCGGTCGGCCACGGCCTTTGCCGTCTTCGGCAGAAGCTGCAAAAGGCCACGCGCATTTGCCGCGGATACGGCCTCGGGATTGAAGGCGCTTTCCTGCCGGGCGATGGCATAGGCAAGCGCCTTGCCGGAGCCCGAGATATTGGCGCTATCGGGAATGACGCCGATCGGGAATGCCAGCGCGGCGACGTCGATGCCGCGGCTATAGGCGATTTTGCCGACCTGCAGCGAAAGCTGGTGATTGCCGGCGCGCTCCGCGCGCGCAGCGAGGATGGCGATCTCACCCGGGCTCTGCAGTTGCTGGGCAAGCGCGCGATAGAGAGCATCGGCCCGCCAGCCGTAACCGGCCGCCTCAAGGCGAGAAATTGCCCGCACCGCCTCGCGTGACTGGAAATGCTGCCTGTCGTCAGGCGTCGGCGTCGGGTAGGTAA
This sequence comes from Neorhizobium sp. P12A, assembly GCF_008365395.1. Taxonomy (NCBI): domain Bacteria; kingdom Pseudomonadati; phylum Pseudomonadota; class Alphaproteobacteria; order Hyphomicrobiales; family Rhizobiaceae; genus Neorhizobium; species Neorhizobium sp. P12A. Next base: position 91,093 of record NZ_QOVX01000004.1, read on the forward strand.
CGTCGAGCGTCCTGCGTCCGAGCTTTTCGGCGGCAAGCTGGCCATAGAAGGTGCTGGGATAGCCGGCAGCCTTGACATAGAAGTCGGCTGCCTTGCCCGGCCCACCGGCTTCCGCAGAGCGGCCCAGCCAATACCAGGCGCGCGACATCGAAATCGGCCCCTTGGAGACGTCAAGTATCTTGCGGAAATGCGTTTCCGCCGCCGCGCCGTTCTGCAGGCCTCGAAGCGCATACCAGCCCGCGTGGAATTCCGCTTCGCCTATATCGGATGCGCTCGTTGCGACATTGTTGTCGACGACGTTGTAGGCGGCCTTGAACTCGCCCTGATCCATCAATCCGCGGCTGATGATGCGCTGCTCGTCCCACCATTGGCTGGGGTTCACGAGCGCTGCGCGGTCGCGCGGCATCTGCCGCAACAGGGCTGCGGCGTCGTCATATTGATCTTGGCGTCTCAGATATTCGATACGCGCGAAAAGATAGCCCGGATCGCTGCGCCATTTCGGGTCCATGGCATTCAGCAGTGCACCGGCATTGGCGGCGCGATTGTTGACGGCGGCACGCACATTATAGAGAGGCTGGGCCTTGCCGAGGTCGCCGAACCGCTTCGCCTGCGCTGTCCGGTCGCGATAGAGAAGATAGTCCATACGCGCCTTCTGGTCGGCGGCGGTGAGCAGCCCTGAAAATTCTGCGAGAATCTTGTCTTCGAACGGCTTGTCGAGCGCTTCCGTGCGCCAGATCCTGGAGATGAACCCGGCAGCCTTTGCCGACTGCCCGCGCGCCACAAGCGCACGAGAGAGGATGACGGCACCTTCAGGTGTTTCCGGCAGCGTATTGCCGAAGGCGGCAAGTACCTGGTCGGCGGGCGGGTTCTCATTATAGAGCGCGCGTTCGGAATTTCCGCGCAGGCTGCCGAGACCGGGCCAGCCGGACAATTCGCGCGCAGCAGCGGCGATTTCGGCCGAAGGCACACCGGGCTGACCGGATGTGACGATCGCCCAGGTCAGGATATGTCGGTCTAGCGAGCCTGCAGCCATCCCGTCTCGAACGGAAAGCGCCTTTAGCGGGTTCTTGGAGGAGAGGGCATCAAGACCCACCTTGAGGTCGCTATTGACCGGCGTTTCCCCCGAAGGCCGGGGGATGGAGCCGGTGATGACATCCTCTTCCGGCACGGTCATGGCCACGTCGGTGGTCGGTTTGCTGCCCGGCGTCGGTACGTTCTGCCCAGGAAGTTGCGATGCGACGCTGCTCCACGCGAAGGCCATGCCAGCGGCGGACAGGATCAGGACGGTTTTTTTCATCCAGGTACTCGCAACAAGAAAATCGGGCCCCCTCCATTTGCCGAAAGGCATCTTAACGAAACCTTAGCGCAGGCACTGAATTTCAATCAATTATGATATCGGAATTTGCCCTGAACCATGCAAAGCGCGCTTGTCGCAGTCAAGTCGTCGCTTTATGGTGCGCGGATTCATAACTATGGAATGCGGCCGAAGCATGAATGTCCGGCCTTGAGGAGACTTGCATGTTCAAGGGATCCATTCCCGCTCTCGTTACTCCCTTCACCGATGAAGGCAAGTTCGACGAGGCATCTTTCGCGTCCCATGTCGACTGGCAGATCAAGGAAGGAAGCAGCGGGCTCGTGCCCGTCGGCACGACCGGTGAATCGCCGACCCTGTCTCATGCTGAGCACAAACGGGTGGTCGAGCTCTGCATCGAGGTCGCCGCGAAGCGGGTACCCGTCATGGCAGGCGCAGGATCCAACAATACGCGCGAAGCGATCGAACTGGCTCAGCACGCCGAAGAGGTTGGCGCCGACGCCATTCTCCTGGTGACGCCCTATTACAACAAGCCGACGCAGAAGGGTCTTTTCGCCCATTTCTCCGCGGTCGCGCAGGCCGTGAAGCTTCCGATCTACATCTATAATATTCCGGGCCGCTCGGTTATCGACATGTCGCCGGAGACGATGGGTGCGCTTGCAAACGCCCATTCCAATATCGTCGGCGTCAAGGATGCGACCGGCAAGATCGAGCGCGTCTCGGAGCAGCGGATAACTTGCGGCAAGGATTTCCGTCAGCTGTCCGGTGAGGATGCAACAGCCCTTGGCTTCAACGCCCATGGTGGCGTCGGATGTATTTCGGTAACGGCAAATATCGCGCCGCGCCTGAGCGCAGAGTTCCAAGCCGCCATGCTTTCCGGCGATTACGCAAGCGCGCTGGAATATCAGGACCGCCTGATGCCTCTGCACAAGGCGATCTTCATGGAGCCCGGCGTCTGCGGCGCCAAATACGGCCTCTGGCGTCTCGGCCGCATGAGCCGCAACGTCCGCTCGCCGCTGATGTCGACGCTCGAGCCAGCCACGGAAGCCGCAATCGACGCCGCGATGCGTCACGCAGGCCTCCTGAACTGACGAGAGATGACGGGGGGCACAGGACGTGTCTCCCGCTGCCGTCTTCACATTATCGACGCGCTCGCTTATTTAAGGCTTGTAAGTCAGTAGGCCCCGCATTCTCGTATGCGCAAGTCGCTGCTGGAATTTCGAGGATGGAACAATGGCACCCAAAGGCAGCCAACGCGTCGTAAAGAAGATCGTGGCCGAGAACCGCAAGGCCCGCTTCAACTATGAGATCATCGACACCTATGAAGCCGGGCTCATGCTTATGGGCACCGAGGTCAAGTCGCTGCGCGAAGGCAAGGCAAACATCGCCGAATCCTACGCATCCGACGAGGACGGCGAAATCTGGCTGATCAATTCCTATCTGCCGGAATATCTGCAGGCCAACCGTTTCAACCATGAGCCCCGCCGCCGCCGCAAGCTTCTGCTGTCGTCGCGCGAAATCGGTCGCCTGCGTGTCGGGGTAAACCGCGAAGGCATGACGTTGATCCCGTTGAAGATCTATTTCAACGATCAGGGCCGCGCCAAGCTGGAACTGGCGCTGGCAAAGGGCAAGAAGCTGCATGACAAGCGCGAGTCCGAAAAGGAACGCGATTGGAACCGGCAGAAGAGCCGCCTGCTCAAGGACAACGGCTGAACCGCAGAGCCGAACTGCTGCCGGTATCATCTCGTCAGAGTGAGTTTGTGCATTCCTGCCGACCGTCGCGTTGGCAGGAATCTGAGTTCGCTGTGGCTCGCACTCATCATTCCCCTCAATAATCAGGGGAATGATGAGCCCGGGATTCTGGCGCCTTCTTCGATCGATGAAAAAAGCTGTTGATTTCCCCTTGCGGATCATCCTCCGCCGGCGCGCTGTCTTTGACTTGCAATCTTAGGCGCGTTTTACTTGCGCCAACCGGGAGTTTAACTCAAAAAGCTAAAGTAGTTATTGGTGCATAATCTCCTTTATTAGTACAAAATCATGTCGACATAGAAGCGTTATAGAAATTTCATATCCAATGGGGTCTACGGATGGTCAGAAGTTTTTTTCGTCGGAACGAGGACAGCGCAAAGGGCGGATTTGCGATGCCCAGAAACGAGAGCGTTTTCGCTCCGGTATCTACACTGGCCACTGAATCCGTAGCTGCTCCATTTGTTGCTCCTGACGTCTCCGACTATGAGGCATTCGGTTCCGCGCTGGAGGAAAATCAGCAGTCTTCGCACGAATTGATGGCCAGCCTGGCATCCATTCAGGAGCGTGTGTCTTCCTTGCTTGGAGCCCACAGCCGCTCGCTGGACGAAGTCGGCGCACTGCGCTCCGAGTGCGCGCGTGTCACCTCCTTGCTGGACTACGAGGGTAGCGCCCGCCGCAAATTCGAGCAGGACAGCGTTCGCCTCGCCACTGAGAACAAGGGGATGAGGGCGGACAACGCGCAGCTCCTTATCGAGATCGAAGCAGTGCACGACGAGCTTGTGAAGCTGCAGGCCTTGCATGAAGTGAAGAGCAAGGAGTTTACGATCGTCGAAACGCGCCTGCTCGATGTCGAAAGGGAATTGGCCGAGCAGGCCGGTCAATATGATCAGGCGACGACGCTTCTCAAGCGGACCCAGCAGGAATTGGACCTGCGCAGCCGCGAATTCGCCGCTGCGCGCAACAAGCTGGATCAGGAAACGACAGCACATCAGCTTCTGATGGAGACCACGCGTCGGGAGAACGGGATTCATACCCGCGAACTGGCGCGCCTGAACGAAGAGAGAAGCCATCTGAGAAGCAGCCTCGCGCAGCAGGAGGCCTTGGTTCGCAACCTTCAATCCAGCGCTTCAGGCCTCAAGCAGGAGCTTTCCATCTTCGAAGAGCGGCATCGACGGCTTGAAGAAGAATTTGAAAATCTGCAGGCCTCTTCCGCTCTGGAGATCGCGCAGCTTAACACCAAGCAGGAAGCGGTAGGATCCAAGGCGGAACTCGTCGAGAAGCTGTTGCTGACGGCCAATGGCCGCAACAAGATGACCGATGAAGAGCTGCAGACCGCAAGGGCAGAGCTGAAGCGCGTACGGTCCGATCTTGCAACGGCCTCGTCGCGGGCAGAGCGGTTTGAGTCGGAACTCACGCGCGTTCGTTCGACCGCGGCGGAGAGCGAAGCTGCCCGTCGTGACCTTGCCGCGCAGTGCAATGAGTTGACCATTCGGCTGAAGGAATCCGAAGGGCTTCGTAGCCGACGTGATCGCGAGACGGAGACCTTGCGCCGCGACATGGACATGCGCGCAGAGACCGACCGTCATGATGTCGACCAGCTGCGGACGAGCCTCGAAATTGCCAAAGCCGAAATTCGTCAACTGAGAGCGGAGCGCGCGATCATGGCCGGGCAGCTCGAAGTCGCCCGCGGCGAACGCGCAAGCATCCTCGTGAATGATCCGTCATCGCAAGAGCATGGCGAACCTCTGCCGCTCGCTCACCAAATTCAGGCGCAGCCGCTCATCGATATCTCGGAGCGGTCGTTGCGCAGTCATGGAACGACGTTTGGTGTGAGGACCGGCAAGGATGATCTTACCTTCGACAGCGCCGACGAATTGACACGTCTGCCGCCGGCCGAGTGATCTCCGTAGGATGGGTTGGCGCATATCCGCCACCCCATCGAACTTAGTGATCGGCCTCTGTCGTCGTCGGTTCCGTCTGGCGGACGGGTCGTTCGGACGGATCGCGGCCGATTTCGGCCTTCAGGGAAATGAGGTCGATGAAGTGATCGGCCTGCCGGCGCAGGTCGTCGGCAATCATCGGGGGTTGTGTTGCCATCGTCGAGATGACCGATACTTTTCGGCCCCGTCGCTGCAGCGCCTCGACCAGCGTGGTGAAGTCGCCATCGCCGGAAAAGATCACCAGATGGTCGACGGTTTCGGACTGTTCCATCGCGTCGATGGCCAGCTCGATATCCATGTTTCCCTTGATCTTGCGGCGACCCATGGAGTCAGTGAACTCCTTGGCAGGCTTGGTAATTACCTTGTAGCCGTTGTAGTCGAGCCAGTCGATCAGCGGGCGGATCGAGGAATATTCCTGATCTTCGATAAGGGCCGTGTAATAATAGGCCCGCAGCAGATAGCCCCGCTTTTGGAATGCCTTCAGCAGCTTCCTGTAGTCGATGTCGAAGCCAAGGCTCTTTGATGCAGCGTAGAGATTGGCGCCATCTATGAAAAGTGCAATTTTTTCGCGTGGGTCAAACATCACTTGCTTATCCATTGTTATCAAAAACGCAATTACCTTCGCCAAAATGCAATCAAAACAAAGCTTTGCGCGATGGCGCGGAATAATTCACTTACTTTATGAATCATTCATATAAACGAGATTTAGGGCACGATTCGGGATATTCCAAGCAACCATAAGTAGAATGCGTGTTTTTGTATAAGGAATTTTAGCGTAAGAACAAGCAATTGGGAGGGGGGAGGCAGGAAAAACTTGAATTTGCCTTCTTTTGATTGTATCGGGCATGCTAACTCCAGACATGTCGAAGACATCATGACCGTAAAGGACAGGCAATGGCCCGTGTCACAGTAGAAGATTGCATTGATAAGGTAGAGAACCGGTTCGAGCTCGTTTTGCTCGCCAGCCATCGCGCCCGCCTCGTTTCGCAGGGCGCTGCGATTACCATCGACCGCGACAACGACAAGAACCCGGTCGTTGCTCTGCGCGAAATCGCTGAAGAGACGCTTTCTCCCGACGATCTCAAGGAAGATCTGATCCATTCGCTGCAGAAGCATGTCGAAGTCGACGAGCCGGAACCCGATCCGGCAAGCCTTGCTGCTGCCGGCGCTGTCGCTTCGACCGAAAGCGATGCGGACGAAGACCAGCCGGAAGCGGTCACCTTCGATCAGATGTCGGAAGAAGAGCTTCTTGCCGGTATCGAAGGCCTTGTTCCGCCGGAAAAGAGCGACGATTACTAATCGTCAATCTTGATGCTCTATTCCGGAGCGATAATATGAGTAATTGCGTGCGCCAGTCGTCCGATTGGCGCGCTTTTATTTTTTGCTAGGAGTGACGTTGGATGATGCGGCAATACGAGCTCGTTGAGCGCGTGCAAAAATACAAGTCCGACGCCAACGAAGCTCTTCTCAACAAAGCCTACGTCTATGCCATGCAGAAGCATGGACAGCAGAAACGCGCCAGCGGCGACCCTTATATCTCGCATCCCCTCGAAGTCGCCGCCATCCTCACCGACATGCACCTGGATGAATCGACGATCGCCGTAGCACTTCTGCACGACACGATCGAAGATACGACCGCCACGCGCGCCGAAATCGACGAGCTGTTCGGTGAAGACATCGGTCGTCTTGTCGAGGGCCTGACGAAGATCAAGAAGCTCGACCTCGTCACCAAGAAGGCGAAGCAGGCGGAAAATCTGCGCAAGCTCCTGCTTGCCATCTCCGACGATGTCCGCGTTCTCCTGGTCAAGCTTGCCGACCGGCTGCACAACATGCGCACGCTGGAGCACATGTCGCAGGAAAAGCGCGCCCGCATTTCCGAAGAGACGATGGATATCTATGCGCCGCTCGCCGGCCGCATGGGTATGCAGGACATGCGCGACGAGCTGGAGGAGCTTTCCTTCCGCTATATCAACCCTGAGGCACACGACACGGTCACCAAGCGGCTGGAGGAGCTGTCGCGGCGCAATGAGGGTCTGGTCAAGAAGATCGAGACGGAGCTCAGCGATCTCCTTGTCGTCAACGGCCTCTCGCACGCGGTGGTCAAGGGCCGGCAGAAGAAGCCCTATTCGGTCTTTCGCAAGATGCAGTCGAAGTCGCTCTCCTTCGAGCAGCTGTCCGATGTCTATGGCTTCCGGCTGCTCGTCGAAGATATCCCCGACTGCTATCGCGCACTCGGCATCGTCCACACGCGCTGGCGCGTCGTTCCCGGCCGCTTCAAGGATTACATCTCGACGCCGAAGCAGAACGATTACCGCTCGCTGCACACCACCATCGTCGGTCCGTCCAGCCAGCGTATCGAACTGCAGATCCGCACGCGGCGCATGCACGAGATCGCCGAATACGGCATTGCGGCCCACACGCTCTATAAGGAAGGCGTCAACGCCGAGGGCGAACTGCTGTCGCGCGAGAGCAATGCCTATTCCTGGCTTCGCCATACGATCGAGGCTCTGGCGGAAGGCGACAGCCCCGAAGAATTCCTGGAGCACACCAAGCTTGAACTCTTCCAGGACCAGGTCTTCTGCTTCACGCCGAAGGGCAAGCTGATCGCGCTGCCGCGCGGTGCGACGCCGATCGACTTTGCCTATGCGGTCCATACCAACATCGGCGACACGACCGTCGGCGCCAAGATCAACGGCCGGATCATGCCCCTGGTTACCCGTCTCAACAATGGCGATGAGGTCGAGATCATTCGTTCAGGCGTGCAGGTTCCTCCCGCCGCCTGGGAAGAGATCGTGGTGACCGGCAAGGCGCGCGCGGCCATCCGCCGTGCGACACGCATGGCGATCCGCAAGCAATATGCCGGCCTCGGCCATCGCATTCTGGAGCGCACATTCGAGCGCGCCGGCAAGATCTTTTCCCGTGAGGCGCTGAAGCCGGCGCTGCATCGTCTCGGCCAGAAGGACGTTGAAGACGCGATCGCCGCCGTCGGGCGAGGGGAGATGTCGTCGCTTGATGTGTTGCGCGCCGTCTATCCCGACCATCAGGACGAGCGCGTAACCGTCAAGCCCGCCGGCGATGCAGGCTGGTTCAACGTGCGCAGCGCGTCGGGGATGATCTTCAAGATCCCGGATGGGAGTACATCGGACATCGCCGTTCTAGAGGGAGCCGAGGCATTGCCGATCCGCGGGCTAGCCTCCGATGTCGAGGTGCATTTCGCACCGACCGGAGCCGTTCCGGGCGATCGGATCGTCGGCATCATGGAGAAGGGCAAGGGTATCACCATCTACCCGATCCAGTCGCCGGTACTCCAACGCTTCGACGATGAGCCGGAGCGGTGGATCGATGTGCGCTGGGATCTCGACGAGGCCAACAAATCCCGCTTTGCCGCCCGCATCCTCGTCAATGCACTGAACGAGCCGGGCACGCTTGCAAAGGTGGCCCAAACCGTTGCTGACATCGATGTCAACATTCGCCTCCTCAACACGGTGAGGGTGGCGGCGGACTTTACGGAAATGCAGCTCGATGTCGAAGTCTGGGATCTCAGGCAGCTCAACCAGCTCCTGGTGCAGCTGAAGGAGCTCGATTGCATCGCCACGGTAAAGCGGCTTTACGAATAGTTAAGCCGCTCTATCGCCTCATTTTGGAGGCGATTGCACATTTTGTGATCGTTTTATGATCAGTTTCTCCGATCTGGAGGCTTAGACATGCGTCTTGCGCATGGCTGTCTCTATTTTAGAGAGGTGGTAATTAATCTTTGCAGGGCCTATCTTCTGGTCATCGGATAATCGAAACCGAAAAAAGGAAGAACCAATGTTTACCCCTATCAAGAAGATCGCCCGTGCCCTGCGCGTTCCGAGTGTTGAGGAACGTGAAATGGCTTACCTGAACAACTCGCATGACCGCTTTGATCTTGAGTATCGTCAGCGCCAGGTAGACCGCGGCCTGTTCCGTCGGTATTAATAGCTGATTAATACTTTGAAGTTGGTGTAGGGGCGGCAGATTCGCAACGCCCCTTGCGAGTAAAGAACTGCAACAGGCTATTGGCTGCGTAATATGTCTTGTCGCCCTTGTCATGGCGGCGTCCGTTGCACTACATAGGCGACATGTTGTTCCGTCGCCGAAAACCACCGGGATTAAAGGAAAAGTTGCGCGAGGCCCTGTGGCCGCGCAAAGGGTTCCATCGCCCGATTCTCTACTTCCAGAAGCGCATCGTGCGGCTAACTGCGTCGCCGCACGCGATCGCGGCGGGCTTTACCGCCGGCATCGTCGTCTCTTGGACGCCCTTCATCGGCGTCCACATCATCATGGCGATCGTCCTGTCCTATCTCGTTGCCGGCAATCTGGTTGCGGCAGCGCTCGGCTGTCTCGCGGCAGGCAATCCGATCACCTATCCGTTCATCTGGGGCATCACCTGGGAGATCGGCCACATCATCCTGCAAAGGGATGGCGGCCAGCAGAACGGCATAGACCTGCCGGCACTCTTCCATAAGCTCGACCTGTCGCAACTGTGGGGCCCGGTGCTGGAGCCGATGCTGATTGGCGGGATTCCTCCGGCGATCATCTCGGGCGTCATCGTCTACGCCGTGACCTATTATGGCGTGAAGAGTTTTCAGACGCGGCGAAGGCATCGTCTCATGGAGCGTGCGCGGGCGCGCATGACGCTCGCTGCGGACAATGCTTCCAGCGTCTGACGGAGCGCCGGCTTCACCATGCCAGAAGAGAGGTCCTTCTCATGATCATCGGGATCGGCAGCGATCTGATCGATATTAGGCGCGTCGAGAAGTCGATCGAGCGCTTCGGCGAGCGTTTTACCCAGCGCTGCTTTACCGATATCGAGCGCGCCAAGTCGGATGGGCGCAAGAACAGGGCCGCCTCCTATGCGAAACGCTTTGCTGCCAAGGAGGCCTGTTCCAAGGCTCTCGGCACCGGGCTTGCTCAGGGCGTTTTCTGGCGTGACATGGGTGTCGTCAATCTGCCGAGCGGCAAGCCCACGATGCAACTGACAGGCGGAGCGGCGAGCCGATTGGCCTCCATGCTTCCCGAAGGCCACCATGCCGCAATCCACCTGACGATAACGGATGACTTTCCTTTGGCTCAAGCCTTTGTGATCATCGAAGCCCTGCCATCCCAGGCGTGATCCGCTCCCCTTGACGGCTTTTAATGTTCATACCATTGCCGCCGTGATATGAAGCGGTTAGAGAGTGCCTCAGCAAATTACGCCGTGGGTGTGCGAAAAAGGAATAAGACCGCGTGTCCGAGAAAGCCGAAAAACAATCGAATGCCCTTCTGGAAAACATCAAGGTCATTATCCAGGCGTTGCTCCTGGCATTGGTCATCCGAACGGTGTTCTTTCAGCCTTTTACTATTCCCTCCGGCTCGATGATGCCGACGCTTCTCGTCGGCGACTACATCTTCGTCAACAAGTTCGCATACGGCTATTCGAAGTATTCGCTGCCCGGCAGTCTCAACCTGTTCAGCGGCCGTATTTTCGGCAGCGATCCGAAGCGCGGCGACGTCGTGGTCTTCCGTTTCCCGCCCAACCCTGACATCGACTACATCAAGCGGGTGGTCGGTCTGCCCGGCGATCATATCCAGGTCAAGGACGATATCCTCTACATCAACGGTAAGGCCGTGCCGCGCCAGCCGGATGGTACCTTTACGTCCGATTACAAGCTCGATCCCGGCGAAGACGTGCCCGTCTACAAGGAAGTGCTGGATAACGGCAAGACCTACGATACGCTCGATCAATCCCCGGTTTCCCGCGGCGACAACACCCAGGAATTCATCGTTCCGCCGGGCCACTTTTTCATGATGGGCGACAACCGCGACAACTCCCTCGATAGCCGTTTTGACGTCGGTTACGTGCCTGCGGAAAACCTTGTCGGCCGCGCCAGCATCATCTTCTTCTCGCTCGGCAACGACACCTCGTTCCGCGAGATCTGGAAATGGCCGACCAACATGCGTTGGGACCGTCTCTTCAAGGTTGTCGAATGACGAAATCATTGACGCTCTCATCGGCGGACCGTGCCCGGCTGGAACTTGCCATAGGACATGAGTTTGCGGAAAGGGAGCGCCTAGACCGGGCCCTGACCCATGCCAGTGCCCGTACCGTCAAGGGTGCCAATTACGAGCGGCTGGAGTTTCTGGGCGACCGCGTACTCGGCCTCTGCATCGCCGAATTGCTGTTCAAGACCTTCGGCGCTGCTTCGGAGGGTGAGCTTTCCGTTCGCCTCAATCAGCTTGTCAGCGCCGAAACCTGCGCGCAGGTCGCTGACGAGCTCGAACTGCATCTCTTCATCCGCACCGGCGCCGACGTAAAGAAGCTGACAGGCAAGCGGATGCTGAACGTTCGCGCCGATGTGGTCGAGAGCCTGATTGCAGCGCTCTACCTTGATGGCGGACTTGAGGTAGCGCGCAAGTTCATCCTGCGCTACTGGGAAGGCCGTGCTATACATCCTGACGGCGCCCGACGGGATGCCAAGACCGAATTGCAGGAATGGGCGCACGCAAAGTTTGGCGTGACGCCGAATTACCGGGTTGAAGAGCGCAGCGGACCGGACCATGATCCCCGCTTCACAGTGACGGTGGAAGTTGCCGGAACTGCGCCCGAGACCGGAATAGACCGCTCCAAGCGCGCTGCCGAACAGGTGGCCGCGACACGGATATTGGAGCGGGAAGGTGTATGGCAGGCGTTGCCCGCCAGGAAATGACGGATAGAATGACAGAAAACGAAGACATGGCGGCCGGCGACGGCGCGCCCGAAACCAATGATCGTCCGACCCATTCCGGCTTTGTTGCCTTGATAGGCCCGACAAATGCCGGCAAATCCACGCTGGTCAATCGGCTGGTCGGCGCGAAGGTTTCGATCGTCAGCCACAAGGTGCAGACGACGCGCGCCATCGTGCGCGGCATCGCAATCCATGACAACGCGCAGATCGTCTTCATGGACACACCAGGCATCTTCAAGCCGCGCCGTCGCCTCGATCGCGCGATGGTGACAAGCGCCTGGGGCGGTGCCAAGGATGCCGACCTCATCATGCTGCTGATCGACAGTGAGCGCGGCTTGCGCGGCGACGCCGAGGCCATTCTGGAAGGGCTGAACGAAGTCCACCAGCCGAAGATCCTCGTTCTCAACAAGATCGACCGCGTCAAGCGGGAAGACCTGCTGGCGCTCGCCGCTGCGGCCAACGAGAAGATCAAGTTCGACCAGACATTCATGATCTCGGCCGAAAACGGCTCCGGCTGCGACGACGTCATGAATTATCTCGCCGCAACCCTGCCGGAAGGCCCCTGGTACTATCCGGAGGACCAGATTTCCGACCTACCGATGCGCCAGCTTGCGGCCGAAATCACCCGCGAAAAGCTGTTCCTGCGCCTTCATCAGGAGCTTCCCTATTCCTCGCATGTGGAAACGGAAAAGTGGGAAGAGCGCAAGGATGGCTCGGTCCGCATCGAGCAGGTGATCTACGTCGAGCGTGAAAGCCAGAAGAAGATCGCGCTCGGCAAGGCCGGCGAGACGATCAAGGCGATCTCGACCGCTTCGCGCAAGGAACTCTCGGAAATCCTCGAACAGCCCGTACATCTCTTCCTGTTCGTCAAGGTGCGCGAGAACTGGGGCGACGATCCCGAACGCTTCCGCGAAATGGGCCTCGAATTTCCTCGTTGAGGAAGCGCCATTTGACCCCGTGAGACTTGGCGGACAGTATTCCCGACAGGAAACATCATCGTAGAACTGGGCTCGGTTTTGTGCATTAGTGTGTCTGAAACTGCCTAGGCGTGAGGGGCTGTCCCGCCGAAATTTCATAAGGTCACCAATGGCCAAGACGCCAGCTACGCATGCCTTGAAGACATCCTGCGAGATGTGTCCGCTAAGAGACTTGCCGCATTTCCGAGAATTCACCCCGGACGAGTTAAATTTTGTTTCGCATTTCAAGCGCGGCGAACTCGCGATCGATGCCGGCGCAACCATCCTTGTCGAAGGTTCGCACAGTGCCCATCTCTATACGGTGCTTTCCGGGTGGGGTTTCCGCTATAAAACCCTGGAAGATGGTCGAAGGCAGATTCTGAACTATGTAATGGCCGGCGATCTGGTCGGTCTGCAGGGCACGATCATGGGGGAAATGCAGCATTCGGTCGAGGCGCTGTCGCCGGTGACGCTTTGCGTCTTCGAGCGAGACAAGCTGATGACGCTCTACAACACGCATCCGTCCCTTGCCTTCGATCTCACCTGGATCGCAGCGCGTGAGGAGCGCATCCTTGATGAGCATCTCCTGAGTGTCGGGCGGCGGACCGCGCTTGAAAGGGCCGCCTATCTGCTCGCCTACCTGTACCAAAGAGCCACGGTGCTCAAGCTATTCTCTACAAAGGATTTCCTGCCGATTACGCAGCAGCACATAGCCGATACGCTGGGCCTTTCGATTGTTCATACCAACAAGACACTCAAGAAGCTCGCGCAGCGCGGTTTGATCCGCTGGCAGGAGCGTGGATGCGAAATTCTGAACGGTGAGGGCCTGTCGGAACTGGCTGGCTGGGAAGGCCTCGGCGAAACCAGGCGACCCTTTATCTAGCATTCCTATAGGCGCAGTGTCTTTTTTAAATGCTATGATGAGTGGGAACGGAATAGGTTGACGACATTGTCACTTTTCGACCAGTTTTAGATTTTATTAACGAGCAGTGAATTGCGGCTGAGAAACACGGATTGGCGGGCGCCATCCGGAAGGACAACGGGCCGTGTGGGGCCAGAGGAATCGATGCGGGAATCTAGGCCAGACAGCGCTTGCGGGGGCGCGTATATGGAAGCAGCTTTATCATGATGGCGAGCAGGGTTCTCATTCTTGAAGACAGCCTGATCATTGCCATGGAAGCCGAGGAAATTCTTCGGGAGATTGGCGCTGAGACCGTTGATATCGTCGGAAACCTGGCTCAGGCAACCGATGCGATCAACAGCGGGCAATATGATTGCGCCATGCTCGACGTCAATCTTGGTGATGCGATGAGTTTTGGATTCGCGCGGATACTGATCGAGCGCGGGATACCGTTCGGCTTCGTCAGCGGCTATTCCGACACACAGGATTTCCCGAAAGATCTGCAGCATATTCCCTTGCTGGTGAAGCCCTTCAATGAAGGCGCCATGCTGGCATTCCTGAACAGGGTCTTCCCGACGCGCGTCGGCCTCAGCGACCTGGGTTGAAAGCGTTGGGCCTCGCGTGAGCCTTGTCGGCGTCAATGACAGCGCCGCTTCTTTCTTCTAAAATGGAATCGGACCGTTCATAGGAAGAACCCTGCATGCAGTGGCAGGACCACGCCATCATCATCGGCATCAAGCGTCACGGCGAGACCAGCGTCATCGCCGAGGTGATGACGCGCGATCGCGGGCGACACCTCGGCATGGTGCGTTCCGGGCGGTCGCGTTCCATGCAGCCGGTGCTGCAGGCAGGCAATGAGGTCGACGTGACATGGCGTGCGCGCCTGCATGAACATCTGGGCGAGTTCCGCATCGAGCCGGTCACGCTCAGGGCAGCGCGATTGATGGAAGCCGCGACCTCGGTCTATGGCGTCCAGGCCATGGGCGCATTGTTGCGCCTGCTGCCTGAGCGGGACCCGCATCCGCATCTCTATGACGCACTGGCGGTCATCCTGGAAAACCTTCACGATCCGGCCGATGCCGGCGAGCTTTTCGTCCGTTTCGAGCTTGCGGTTCTCAACGATCTCGGTTTCGGTCTCGACCTGACCGAATGCGCCGCGACCGGCACGCGCGAGGATCTGGCCTATGTCTCGCCCAAATCTGGTCGCGCAGTCTGCCGCAGCGCCGGTGCGCCCTGGGCCGACAAGATGTTCGCGCTACCGGCTTTTCTGAGAACGGGAGACGGCGGGGCCGCCGATCGCGAGAGCCTCGCCGCCGCTTTCCGTATGACCGGTTTCTTTCTGCATCGCCATGTCTACGAGCCGCGCGGTCTCGACTTCGGCGCCGCGCGCGACGGCTTCATCCAGGCGGCACTCAAGGCATTGAACGGTGAAGAGAAGGCCGATTCCCATCCGTCCGGCAAGATCTCGGCCTGAGCGACTTCGGGCCGCTTCAAGAGGAAATAAGGCCAGAGCAATTCCAGCAAAAGTGTCACACGGTTTTGCGTCCAGAATTGCGTCAAGTCAAAGAGATGGAGCGCCTCCGCGATTCGAAGAAGAGCGGAAATGCTCTAGGCGCGATTGCGTATTTTGAACGCCCAGCCTTCCGGACGCGTCTCGATGACGGTGACGGCATCCCCGATTGAAATGGTCCCTTCGCTCCGCGGAACTGCATTCCAGCCAAACAATGGGCCTGGCACGCGTCGGTCGGCGGACATGCGGATGCGGCCCATTGCGGGCATGGGATTGGGAACCTCGCGAGAGCCGCTCAACTGGTCCTGTGTCGTCATGATGCAGCGCGCGCAAGGCTTGACAAGATCAAGCCTGATGCCGCCGATCTCGATCGCCGCCCAGCGATCCTCCGGCCAGGCTTCGTCGCAATCGATGACGATATTGGGACGGAAACGCTCCATGCTGACCGATCCCTCGCCATGAGACGCAAGATCGGCATTCAGCGCCTTCAGCGATCCCGTCGTCGTCACGAGGATCTGGTAGCCGTCGGCGAAGGTGACGGGCGTATCGCTGCCGGCCCACTCGATGCTTGCTGAGCGCCTTGCAAGCCCATCGAAATGGGCAAGCTTCACATCCCGCCCCAGCCATTCGGAGAGCCCGATGTTCGTTTCGTCATCGGCGATCGCGGCGCTGATGACGGATTTCCAGATATCGACATCCATGCGTCTGTCGGACGGCGGCAGCGCTGCGACGATATCCGCCTTTCCGTCCTTGGTCAGGCGAATGAGATCAGGCCCGATCTCGACGCCGACCTGCGCCAGGGACTGCAACTCGCGCTGGGTGATGCCGTGGCCTGCAGGATCGACAATCATCGCCCGCCGGTCGCCGACAAGGCCGAAGGCATCGACTGGCGAGGAGGTCCTCGCAATGCCGCGTGCACTCTTGAGCGGATAGATGAAGAGATCACTGACCAGCATGGCGCTCTCAGATTTCCTCGATGAACAGGTCAAGTACAGTCTTCAGCCGCGCATGCCGCTCGCGGGCCAACATGCGGCCGGTCTCGGTCTGAAACCCATCCGCCAGTTTGAACAGCTTCGTCTCGAAATGGTCAATGGCGTAGCGCTTGTCATCCAGCGGCCGGTTCTCGGCCATCGGATCGAAAGGATCGTAGAGGCCGGAGCCCATGCGACCGGCAATATAGAAGCAGCGAGCCGCACCCACCATGCCGATGGCATCCAGCCTGTCCGCGTCCTGCAGAATTTTGGCTTCCAGCGTTTCGGGCGGAATATTCGCAGAGAAACTATGGGCGGTGATCGCATGGGCAACCGCGCCGATATCGCTCTCGGCCCAGCCGAGTTCCCTAAGAAGGCGAGAGGCCTTTTCGGCGGCAAGCGCCGAGGCCTGAGCCCTGTGCGGAGAATTCTTCTCGACGGATACGCAATCATGCAACAGCACGGCGGCCGTCAAAATGCGGGCATTGCCGCCTTCCTCTGCCTGGATGCGCATCGCATTGCGGAAGACGCGCAGAATATGCGCGATGTCATGCGAGCCGTCATCGCCCTCGGTTGCGTGGGCGACAAGCTGTGCTGCAAGCGTCTCGAACGGGGCGAATGCTCCCGCCATAGAATTCGTGTCCATTGGCCATTCCCGGAATCGGATCGTCCATCGTTCCTACCGGGCACAGACAATCTGTGCAATTCTCAGGAGAGCCGCTGACTACAGGGAGGCGAGGGGCGCGGCCAGAAGAACCGGGACATCGGCGGCGGGTTTCGGCGGGCTGATGAAATAGCCCTGGATCTCGTCGCATCCTTCCCGACGCAGCCGGTCGAACTGGCTCTTCGTCTCGACCCCCTCGACGGTGACGCGCATTCCGAGCGCATTTCCGAGCAGGATGATCACGTGCATGATTTCCTGCGCTTCCCTGTTGTCGATGATGTCGTTGACGAAGGATTTGTCGATCTTGATCTTGTCGAAGGGGAAGCTTCTGAGATAGCCGAGAGATGAATAGCCGGTGCCGAAATCATCCATGGAAATGCGGATGCCGCGGGCTTTGAGATCATGAAGCGTCGGCAGCGTCTGATCACGATTTTCCATCAGGACGCTTTCGGTGATTTCAAGCTCAAGCCGCGAGGGCGACAGATTGGCGGCGGCGATGGCGGCCATGACATCGCCCGGAAGATCGCCATTGCGGAACTGGATGGCTGATACGTTGACAGCAACCTTGATGTCACCCGGCCATTTGGCTGCATCGCGGCAGGCCTGCAGTAATACCCAGCGGCCAATATCGGCGATCAACCCCATCTCTTCGGCAAGAGGGATGAATTCCATCGGCGATATCCGGCCGCGATCGGGGTGATTCCAGCGCAACAGCGCTTCGAAACCGGAGATTCGGGCGCGCGCGACATCGTAAAGCGGTTGGTAATGAAGCTCGAACTCTTCGTTTTTCACCGCGTGACGCAAGTCGGCTTCCAAGGCGTGACGCACCTGGATCTGCGCTTCCATCTCACCGGTAAAGAAGCGGCTGCGTCGCCCGCCATCCGCCTTGGCATGCGCAAGCGCGACGCTGGCATTCTTCATCAGGATGTGGGTTTCGGCGCCATCCTCCGGACCGATCGCGATGCCGGACGAAATGCTGAGTTCCACCTGCTTGTCGCCGACGATGAAGGGCGTCGCCAGTTCGCGGCTGATCTGTTCCGCAAGTGCGGTGACATTCAGCGGCTGCTGGCGCCCCACCTGCAGGATGGCGAATTCATCGGAGCCAAGCCGCGCAAGTATGTTTCGGCTGCCGGCGCTCGATCGAAGCCGTTCGGCGACCTGCTGCAGGATGTCGTCGCCGATGGATAGGCCGACCGTGTTGTTGACCAGTTTGAACCGGTCGAGATTGAGATGCACGAGAGCAAGACGCTCTCCCGGCCCAAGCCTGCCCAGGGCCTGCTCGACCTCTTCGCCGAACTTGATGCGGTTTGGCAGACCCGTCAGCGGATCGTGATGGGCGATATAGGCAATTCGCTCGGCGGCCCTGCGTTCGTCGGTGACATCCTCATGGATCGAGACGCTGCCGCCGTCAGGCAGGATCGTCACGATGCTTTCGATCGATCGACCGTCATGCATCTGCCATTCGCGCCGGCGCAGTTTCGTTCCTCTCGGAAGGCGCTTCACCGGCCGCGTCGGCATAGGCTGTCCGGTGGTATGCTCTATCCCCGGAACGCGCGACAGCAACGTTGCGATCGGCGTACCGACTTCGACGTCCTTGTTTGAAAAGCCGAAAAGATCGCGGAAGCGCGCGTTGCAGACGGCCAGCCTTTGATTGGCGTCGAAAACGCTCAGTCCGAGCGGAAGATTGTGAACGATCGCCTCGATGATCGCGTTCTGCCTCGACAGGTTGGAGGAAGTATTGGCGAGTTCTTCCTTCAGCGAGATATTCTGGAGATGAATCGCGAGGATCGCATCGTCGGTGCGTACTATTTCGGTACGCTGCTCCCGGTATGTATCGACGATCATATCCAGCAGACGCTGCTGGTCCAGCGATCCGTCCTTCTTAACGGCGCGGCGGTATTGTTCCCTAAGGAGCGCCTCAGCATCCGGCATAAGGGGCGGTCTCCCTGAATCCATTGAGCAGAGAACATCCCCCGACGCGAACCCGACGCTCATGCCGGACGTTTGCATTGTCTTTCCTCGCATCGAACCCGATGGCGTCTTTGCGCATGAGGCGCATCGAATGCCTTTCTCCGAAAACTCAAATTAGAAAATTCGCTCGAGGTAATCCGACGGCTTTGCCCGGTTGCTATCACCGGGTCACGGCTGTCACGCTATCGATGCACAGTGATCATCGCCTATTAATAATCAGTTGCAAAATATTGAAAAGATACAAGATTTTCCATATTCTTTAGAATGGAAAAATGTAGGAACTGACTAAATATGCCGTCAATCTGAGGCCGGCCGGGAAAAATCCCCTAAAAATTTAGGGCATTTCTTGGGGCGCAAGAAACGAACTTCCTGCACCCGCGTCCTGCCACGCTTCCAGTTCTTGGGAGGACCTTTTTCGGGTTGATGCAGAAGGGCGAAGAGATGTTGGCCGGCGAATGAAGAAACCCGTCGGCCATCCAAACCTCGCAATCTCGGCGAGCCAGGGTTTGACGAATGTTCCCGATCCAGAGCGTTTACGACTTGGAAATTATCGTTAATTCCCATTAAGAATTTGTTTTGAAGTATTGGGCGAATCAGCTTATTAGATTCTTATTGTCTGTTAACGAATTGTATTGCGTACAAACGACGTCGCATGAGGCGGCTCCTTCTTCAGGAGGTTTGTATGTCCCATGTTTCTTCCATATCCAGTAGTTCGTATGCCTTTCACGGAACGCTTTCGCGTCTCGACACGAATGGTGACGGCGTGCTTAGCCAAGAAGAAATCCAAGCCAGCGAACGCCCGGGAATTCTCGGCGAAGATGGCGATGACAGCACCAATAGCGGCAGCGGCAATTCCCAGGCCGCACTGAGCAATATCATAGCTTTGCTGATTCAATCGGCTCCGAACGGCAAGCAGGAAGCGTACGGTGCCGCAACGCCAGGGAGCTCGGCAACGGACTCCGGGCTCGAGATAGCAAGCGATGCCTATCGCGGCACTTATGGTCAGTATGACGTGAGTACTATGGCTGCGTGATCCGCGATATTTCGTGATATGTTTTAACGGCTCGTCCAAAAGACGGGCCGTTTTGCTTATGGCTTACCGCGGAATGCTCATATCTCGGAACAGCTTTTCCCTCGATGCGTTGGAATAAAAACCCTGGAAGGAGAATATTCCATGAAAGCGCTTCTCGTGATTACGCTACTCGCCGCTGCCGCCGGCTCTCCCGTCCTTGCTCAGGAGAAGCAGACGGCAGTGGCGAATTTCGTCGGCGAAGACGGCAAGCAATCCGGTCGCGCAGCACTGACAGCTTCGAAAACAGGGGTCCTGATCGAGTTGGAGATCTCGGGACTGCCGGCCAACAAGTGGGTCGCGTTCCACATTCACGAGATGGGAAAATGCGATGCCGCCCACGGGTATGATTCGGCAGGTGGGCACTTCAATCCCGACAAGGCGGAACACGGCCTCCTGGCGGCAAATGGCCCTCATGCGGGCGACATGCCGAACCAATATGTTGGACAGGACGGCGTGCTGCGCGCCCAGGTCTTCAACGGCATGGTGACGCTCGACGACAAGAATGCCATTCGCGGGCGCACATTGATGATTCATGAGAATTCGGACGACAATCGCAGCCAGCCGAGTGGTTCCTCGGGGAAGCGGCTTGCCTGCGCAGTCGTCGAGTAAAGGCGCGGCTGCATCCGGAATTGCGAAAGACAAGGAGGCCGCCAGCCTCGGGCAACCTTGTTCTGCGCATCTATCCTCAGATCTGACTGCTGACGAAAATCATCGCCTTTCAATGATCGCCTTGCTGTTTGAAGGATAGGGCGTGAGCTGTGCTGACTGGTGCTGATGTGGGGTTTTGCCTGCATTTTGGTCCTGGGATTATCCGGAAAGCGTGGGGGCGACCCCGAACAAGCAAAGCCGAGATGTGCCGGGCGCGATGAATGCGCAGTGTGATGGGCGGGAATCGTTCTCATTCCCCTCGCGGATCGGTTTTCCCAACATTTGATTTTCAGCAATCCTCTCACGCGGCGTGGGCAAGGCCCGGCCGCGTCCACTATAGGAGATCAATATGAGTGGTATTTCTTCCGTCGGAAGCAGTTCAAGCACGAGCGCAGCCTATATCAGCCCGCTCGACACGAACGGCGACGGCGTTGTTTCCGCCGAAGAACTGCAGGCGGCAGCGAAGTCCGGTCTTCTCTCGGCGAGCATCCTTGGCGACGAGGATGACAACAGCGATCCGAGCGCGACCGATAAATTTTCCGGTAATCTGGCGAGCATGCTGCTGCAGATGCAGGAGAGCAGCGCCTCCCAGTCCGGCAGCACGTCGACCGACGGCACCACGGATCAGTCGCCGATCGATCAGCTCTTTGCGAGCATGGACACGAACGGCGACGGCAAGGTTTCGTCCGACGAATTCGTCGCCGGGCGCCCGAAGGACATGAGCGCGGACGATGCTACCGCCTTGTTCAAGAAGCTCGATACCCAAAACGCGGGCTCTCTCGATAAGGATCAGTTCTCCGAAGGGCTCAACGTGTTGGGTTCGACGGATTCGGCAGCTGCGGATGTCCTCTCGCTGGAGCCGTCCAATTCGAATGGCAGCAATTCCGGCCCAGCAACCTCCGGCCAGAATTCGTCGGATGATCTCCTTGCCGAGATGCAGGCGGCCATGAGCGTCTACCAGAACACCTATGGTCAATATGCTTCCGACCCGACGGATGCTCTTTCCGCCTGATTGAGCCTCTATCTTCTGAACCCGGGTCCGGCCCGATCGGGCCTGGGTTTTCTTTTGTCGGGCGATGCTGTCCGATTCCGCCGGGGACAATCACTCAGCTGATGGCTATGCCCTTTTCGTCGAGTGTGCGCTTCACCCTCATGATCATTTCGCGGCTGACGCTCGCCCACTCGCCGGTCTTGACCCAGTATTGTAATGTTATGCTGACCGTCGCGCCGATACTGTTGACATATGCCTGCGGCTCCGGCCTCTTCTGGATGCGAGGCTCGGCATTTGCGAGATCCAGCAACGTGGAAAGCGCAACCTCCAGATCGTCTTTCGAGACAATTCCGATTGTGACCTGATGCTGCCTAGTCGGCTCGCGGCTGTAGTTGGTGATCGGCGTATTCCAGAGCGTCGAATTGGGCGCCAGCCGATAAAGGCCGTCGCTGGTCGTCAGCTCCGTGGCGAAAAGGCCGATCTCCTTCACGGTTCCGGTGATCGTTCCCGTCTCGATATACTCGCCGACGCGAAAGGGCCGCAGCACAAGCAGCATGATGCCGGCCGCGATGTTCTGCAGCGTGCCTTGCAAGGCCAGGCCGATTGCCAGGCCTGCAGCACCCAGCGTGGCGATGATCGAGGCCGTCTGGACGCCGAACTGCGCAAGGACGGTGACGAAGACCAGGATGAGAAGCGCGTAGTGAAGGACGTTGGTGAAGAAACGCGCCAGGGTCTCGTCTATGCCGTGGATGCGAGACAGTCCTTCATAGGCCGAGCGGCTGACGATGCCCGCGAGCACCCATCCAAGAATGAGAAGAATGAGGGCGCCGAGCACCGAGAAGGAATACTGGACCGCAAGGGCGCTCGCCTGGCTGAGCGCGGTCCGTGTTGCCACGATGAAGTCCGTTGCCTGCTGTTCCATATGTCCGCCGTCTATCCGTTACGCAAGGTCGAACGGGGTAGATGGGGCGACCGTCAGGTCAGTCAACCAAAGAGTTTCTCGGTTTCCGAGGCCAGAATGAAGGGGGCGTTGCCGTCGGCATCCGCGCCACGGCCGATCGAGCGGACCGCTTCGACGAGCCGGCCGCCACGATTGAGCATCGCGTCGCCGATCTGAATAAGCCGCGCATTCGGCGTGGCATAGGGCGAAGCGAGCCGCAGACGCCCCACCAAAGCGAGATCGTCTTCTTCCGGATGAACGGCGAGCATTGCGATCAGCGCTGCCGCCGGCGAGCGGGAGACGCCCATCCAGCAATGGACGACCAGCGGTGCGCTCCGATCCCAGCTTTGTGCAAAATCGATGATCTGCCGGACGTGTAATTCCTGGGGCGCCACGAGATCGCCGGTGCCGGCAAATGTGATGTCGTTCATGTTGAGGAGCAGATGCCGATCAGCCCGAATGACCGCTGGGCGATGAAAGGTCTGTTCCTTGGCCATGAGGCTGATCATCTCGCGGGCGCCATGGCGGACGGCCATTTCGGCAATGCGGGCGAGGGGAGAGACGATGATGGTCGTCATGAACGAAGCCCCGCTTTGGCGTCGGCTCGCACGGCTTCGATCGCTTCGAAACGCTCGCAGAAGAGCCTCTGGGCCTCCATGACAGGCATGGGATCGATGGGCAGTATATCCTGCGTAATGCCACGCGGCTGTCCGAAGAACTTCTTCGCCTCCTCACGGCTGAAGCCGGCAAGCAGCGTCGCTTCGAAATAGGCCGCGATGGTATCGGCTTTCTTGATGCGATCCTTGAGTTCCGGGGAGGGGTGGGCCGGAAGGCTGAAGCGCAGATGGATTGCGCCTTCGAGCCGGTGTTCGACCGCCTTGTAACCGCCGCCGACGACCGACTTGAAGGGCGAGATCATGTCTCCGATCACGTATTCCGGCGCGTCGTGCAGCAATGCGACCAGTTGCTCGTCCGCCGTGGTCGCTCCGAGCCTGCAGAAAATCGTCTCAACCACGAGGCAATGCTGGGCGACGGAGAATGCATGCTCGCCCGATGTCTGCCCGTTCCATCGCGCAACGCGGGCAAGGCCGTGGGCGATGTCACCGATCTCGACATCCAGCGGCGACGGATCAAGTAGATCCAGTCGCCGGCCGGAAAGCATGCGCTGCCATGCGCGCGGGGCGTCCGTCACGCCGTCGCCTCGTCGGCACTGGGCGGGAAGGCAAGGCCCGACCATGCCGGCAGCGCCAGGGAAGCTTTCACATCGCCGATGAGAATCGGCGTTTCCGCTGCCATGGCTTCGCCGGCCCGGTCGATCCGCACGATCGCAAGTCCATGGTTGCCGACCACCGACCCGAGCGTGCCGATCGGCTTGCCGCCAGCCGAAATTTCAGTTCCGGCCACAGGCAGCGCGTTTTCGCCACTGACGATCACGACGCGACGGCGGGCCGTGCCCCGATGCTGCATGCGGGAGACGACTTCCTGGCCGACATAGCAGCCCTTGCGGAAGGAAAGCCCGCCATTGAAATCCATCAGCACATCATGCGGAAAGGCGTCGGAAAGGGCGAAATCCGCGCCCGAGAGAGCAACGCCGCATTCGATGCGCAGCGCCTCATAGAGCGCTTCCGCATCAGCGCCATGCTGGCCGACGCGGCGCAGCAGCCGGATGCCCGCCTTGGCAAAGCGGCTGTCTTCCCGGCCTTCCGACGCGTCGTCACCCCAGGAGACGGTAACGCCCTCGACCTCATCGACGCTCAATTCGACGGCCGCACGCAGCCGGTACATGGTCAGCCTCTTCAGCAAGCCCTCTTGCTGTTCCGCATCGGTTTCCAAGACGAAACCGCTTCCGTCGCGCCAGATCATGAAGTCGAACAGGATCTTGCCCTGCGGCGTCAGCAACGCCCCCGGCTTTGCATCATCGGTGCCGAGCGCGGAAAGATCGGTGGTGATCAAATTCTGCAGAAAACTTTCGGCATCCGCACCAATTACATGGAGCAGTCGGCGGCCTTCAAGAAATACGGCGGTCATGGTCGATCCATCGTGTTCATGTCTTTAAGCAACAGGTAAGCGCTCAACGCCTGAACCGCAAGTTCCGGCAGCGAGCATGAAGTGGCGGTTGAGCAGGATGAATCAAAGCCTGAGGCAAGGAGGCCTTGCCCTTGAATCGATTCTCGATTTCAGGTTTTCACCGGAGCCGCCAGCGTCATTCGCCGGCGGTGAAGAATTTCCACTTTCCATCGGGCGTGATGCCGACCCGGTAGAAATTGTATCCGCCGAATTCCAGCATGTCGGAATAGTCGCCGGCCGTGACGATGCGCATCAGGTCGACCTTCTCCGGGGCGCTGAGCGTCTTGATGTCCTTCTCGGCAAAATAGGGCCAGACATACATTTCGTTGGGCGTACCCTGTCCGACATGCGCAAAGCCGGTCGACATGACATCCAGTAGGATGGACAAAACCTCGATGCCGTCAGGATCGCCCGAGAGATCATGCAGCGTCTTGATCGGGTCTTCGCCCGGATCGTCTGCCGAGACCTGTGTCTGATTGAGGCCGCCGCCGATATTCATAAGGGGGCGTAACCGCTCGAGATCGCCGGATGCAGCCGCTTCGACGATCGCCTCGCGCAACTTGCGCACCGGCTCCGGAGCCTTGTTGATATCGAACAGCACTTCGGCGGGCTTGCCATCGGGCGTCGGGTTTGCGGAACTGTCGCTCGACGCGGCCTGACCCGCCTGATTGTTGACCAGCGGATCCGGCATGGGAATGCCCTTGGAAGGCGTTTCCAGCGCCTGCTCCACAGGCTTTTCCTTACCTGCCTGCGCAGGCGCAAGGGGACTCACATGCAGCGAGGAAAAGGCAAGGGCGGGTAATGGGGAGGCAAAGCCGGCCACAACAGTGGTTGCAGCCAGAAGCGAGGCGACCGATCGTTGCAGATCATTGCCCTTTAAGCGACGCATGGAACATCTCTTGCGGTTATTGCAGGGTGCGGCTCATTGAGAACTCGCCGGCAAGCATGCGTTCCCGCAACGATTCGAGCAAGGCCTCAGCGCCCTGTTCACCCTTGATGCGGATCGTTTCGCGGATCGCATGTGCGATCGCTGCATCAGCGATAATTTCCGGCTCGATTCCATCGGCCATGCCGTCCGCCCATGCTTCGTTCTGATACTCCAGAGCCGCCTGCATCTTTTCGTGGACGATCATGTCGTCGATGTCGTTGAGGCTTGGTTCCATTGCTTCTTTCCTTGAGGCGTCCATGTCCTTACCGCTCGGTTAACGACTTTATCAGCCTTTTCCTAAAACGACACGGCTCGCCGTGAAAAGGGGTTAATAAAACGTCAATTTCCAAAGCGCGCGGTTATTTCTGTGGCAAGTGTTGCACCTTCGTTACGGTAGCGCTCCTCTGCCACGATGGCTTGCTGCGTGCAATCGGTATAGACCGATGCGAAGGACCGGTAGCCTCGATTGAAAGCTGCGGTCAGGCGTTCCTTGCGTTTCGGCTCGTCTTTCGTTTCCGAATCCAGCAGTTGCTGCATCTCCGCGCGCCAGTGATCTTCCTTGCCAGGATTGCACAGATTGCGGAGGTAGTGGACGGAACCAAGTACTTCGGCGAGCCGCAGCAGATCGTCGTCATAAGGCGCCGGACGCTCGATATCGGGCGGCGGCGTCGCCACGGTCGCCGTATCAGCCTTGGGCTGAGCAAATGCGGGCCCCGCCGCTACGACGAGGGCAGACAACAGCAGAGATGCGGCGACAGTGCGGCAGAGAATCATATCCACAGTTGATACCCCGCACATGACCTGAGCAAGGCAGAACCCCGATTCTCCACGCTTATTAGCTGCTGATGATGAGTTCCGCACATTCCAACACGCTGGGCGGGACCGGCAGTCGGCGGATTTCCTCCAGCGTAAACCAGCCGATATCGGCCGCATCATCGGCCGCGACCGCCACCTGATCCTCATCGGCATCGACGAGAAAAACCGAGAGGAAGAAATGGCTGCTGACGGTCCCGTCTTCGGCGCGCGTCAGCAGGTCGTAGGTCCTGAAAAGCCGGGGATTGCGTGCCATGATCCCGGTCTCCTCCGCAAATTCGCGCAACGCCGTCTCGTCAGGCATCTCGCCTTCTTCGGCGCGGCCGCCGGGAAAAGCATACATGTCGGCCGAAGGCGGATTGCGGCGAAGCACCAGCAAGAAGCGACCATCGCGCTGCAGGATGGCTGACGAGGCGGGGCGGGGGAGCGATGTCACGATGTCAGACTAAGCCGAGACATGCGGCGTTACATGAAGATCGAAACCCATCGCCTTTATGACGCGCATGATCGTGCCGAATTCCGGATTCCCTTCGCTGCTTAGCGCGCGGTAGAGATTCTCTCGCGACAGTCCTGCGTCTTTCGCAATCTGGCTCATCCCCTTTGCGCGGGCGACTTCGCCGATGGCTGCAGCGATCGTCGAGGGATCGCCTTCCTCGAATATCGCTTCCAGAAACAGGGCAATCTTCTCGTCGCTGTCGAGATGTTTGCCGATATCCCATCTCTCTGTCTTCAACGTCATTGCCTTATCCTTTGGCCAGTCTCGCCAATTCCTTTGCACGGTCGATATCGGAATCCTGAGTGCTCTTGTCTCCGCCGCACAGCAGCAACAAGACCACCTGTCCCGTACGGATGAAATAGACGCGATAGCCTGGCCCGTAGTCTATTC
Source organism: Neorhizobium sp. P12A (assembly GCF_008365395.1). NCBI lineage: Bacteria > Pseudomonadati > Pseudomonadota > Alphaproteobacteria > Hyphomicrobiales > Rhizobiaceae > Neorhizobium > Neorhizobium sp. P12A. The sequence continues at coordinate 118,140 of NZ_QOVX01000004.1, forward strand.
GCATTTCGCTAACGCCGTCTCCGACCGGCTTGACGTCGCCAGGGTTGCCGTTTGCCAAGCGAAATATACGCGCGTTGATCCTGGCTTGCGCCCGCGCATCCCGCAACCGGGAAAACCATGCGGCGTAGATTGCAGTTTCCCGGATTTCAAGCATGGAATTACTGTAGCCTATGCGCTACAAGCTGACAAGCAAAAGCCGACGGGACGCCGATCCAGCCATGATGATCACCTATGGACTTTATGCCCTCGCGGCCTTGGCCGAAATCGCCGGCTGCTTCTCCTTTTGGGCATGGCTTCGGCTTTCGAAGCCTGTCTGGTGGCTTGCGCCGGGCATGGTCTCGCTGGCGCTGTTTGCCTGGTTGCTGGCGCTGGTGCCGAGCGAGGCGGCGGGGCGGACGTTCGCGGCCTATGGCGGCATCTACATCGCTGCGTCTGTCCTCTGGCTCTGGCCGGCGGAGGGGCGCACGCCGGATCGCTGGGACATGTCGGGTGCGGCCGTCTGCCTTGCCGGGACGGCAATCATCCTGTTTGGACCCCGCGGCTGAGCCGCGATCCTTGACCTGACGTGCCAGCGATGCAAGAGAAACGGCATGTGCGGACGATATGCATTGACGGCGGTGCCCGGAAACGTGGCGGAGTATTTCGATCTCCATGAGCTCGAAGGCTTTCCCGCGCGCTACAACATTGCCCCGACACAGCCCATCCTCATCGTCATATCGGGCGAGCGGCAAGAGCCGGGCAGCAATCTTCCGGAGCGCCGAGCCTTATTGGTGCGCTGGGGCCTGACGCCCTCCTGGGTCAAGAACCCGAAGGAATTTCCGCTGCTAATCAATGCCCGTGCGGAGACCGCTGTCGGCAAGGCCTCCTTCCGCGCCGCCATGCGCCACCGGCGCATCCTGGTACCCGCATCGGGGTTTTACGAATGGCATCGCCCCTCGAAAGAAGAGGGCGGCAAGGGGCAGGCCTATTGGGTCCGGCCGCGTCACGGCGGTGTCGTCGCCTTTGCCGGGCTGATGGAAACCTGGTCATCCGCCGACGGTTCGGAAGTCGATACCGGCGCGATCCTGACATCGGCCGCCAACGGCATGATGGCATCCATCCATGACCGGATGCCTGTTGTCATTCAGCCGCAGGATTTCTCCCGCTGGCTGGACTGCAAGACGCAGGAACCTCGCGACGTCGCCGATCTCATGGCGCCGGTGCAGGAGGATTTCTTCGAGGTGATCCCGGTTTCCGATCGCGTCAACAAGGTCGCCAATATGGGGCCGGAGCTCCAGGAGCCTGTCGCCATCCAGCCGCCGACGAAACCGCCGAAGAAGCGCGATCCCGATGATGGCCAGTTGAGCCTTCTCTGATCCGCTGCAGTCCCTGTCTTCCACGGAATTCTCTTTATGTTGTCTTTGTCCGCTGCCGTCTCCGGCTTCTTCCTCGGCGCGTCCCTGATTATTGCAATCGGCGCGCAGAATGCCTTCATCCTGCGCCAGGGTCTCCTGCGCTCGCATGTCTTCGTACTTTGCCTGATCTGCGCGTTGTCGGATGCTTTGCTGATCGCGGCCGGCGTCGGCGGTCTCGGCACCCTGGTCTCGCGGTCGCCGGTACTGATCGAGGTCGTGACCCTCGGCGGCGCGATCTTCCTCGGCAGCTATTCCGTGATCGCATTTCGCCGCGCCATGAAGCCGCATGCGATGCGCGCCGAAACCGGCAATGGATTGAGCCTGCGGGCGGCCGTTGCGACCTGCCTGGCCTTCACCTTCCTCAACCCGCATGTCTATCTGGATACCGTGGTGCTGCTCGGCAGCCTCTCGGCCGCCTATCAGGGCGCGGGCCGAGTGGCCTATGGCGCCGGCGCGGCCTTGGCGTCGTTCGTCTGGTTCTTTGCGCTTGGATATGGCGCCCGGCTGCTTCAGCCGGTTTTCGCCAGACCCGCCGCATGGCGGGTTCTGGATATCGTGATCGGCATTGTCATGGGGTTGCTGGCGCTGAGCCTGCTCGTCCGTTTCTTTGCCGGCGACTAGGAGCCGGGTTCAGGCGGTCTGCTTATTGAGCGGCTTGCTCTTCAGCACGACATGGGCTGCCAGAACGGCCTTGAGGCCGAGCGGACGATAGAGTGCTGCAAGATCGGTCTTCGCCGGCTGCTGCTCAACGAGGCGGACGATGCTATCCTTAATCGAGGTCACGATACTCTCTCCTTTACGTGTTCCCTAGAATCGTTTTGTGATCGTGCTTTTCATCGTAAATCGCGACAAAACCGAGGCATTTGCCAATCAGCTTTTGTGACTGCACACCACATTCCGCGAGCCACGCGGTTGGGAACGAAGTCTATAAATGTCTAATTTAGAAGTTTATTTTCCGTTAAATATGACGACCGATGTCGTCATTGGCATCGTCGACATCCGGATCCGCAGGTCCGTTGATCGTGTAGGTGCCGTATTTCTTCTGCCATAGGCGCGCGCCGTAAGGCAGCGACAGAAGATAGCAAACCACCGTCACGACCATGACTTGCCATGTGTAGCTCATCAGCAGCGCCACATAGACGACCACGCCGAGCATCATCGGCAGCACGAAGTCGCGACGGATGCGGCTGCCGCTTTTCCCCGACCAGACCGGGAGCCGGCTGACGAGCAGGAAGGCGATGATAACGGTATAGGCGGACGATCCGAGCGCAAAGGCTCTAGTCTGCTCGAAGCCCAGGAACCCGACATAGACAGGTAATAGCACCAGCATTGCGCCGGCCGGCGCAGGGACGCCGACGAAATATTCCGATTGCCACGACGCCTTGTTCTCCCGCTCAGCCATCACGTTGAAGCGGGCGAGCCTCAGACCGGCGGCGATCGCATAGATTAGTGCGGCGATCCAGCCGAGAGTACGCGCCTGATCGAGTACGAAGACATAGACGACGAGGGCAGGCGCGACGCCGAAATTGACGATGTCGGCCAGCGAATCCATCTGCGCGCCGAACTTTGACGATGCCTTCATGAGGCGCGCCACGCGCCCGTCGATGCCATCCAGGAAGGCCGCGACCAGTACCATGGTGACGGCAAGCTCGAAGCGGTTTTCGAAGGCGAGCCGGATGCCGGTCAGTCCGGCACAGATGGCAAGCACGGTGATGAGGTTAGGCACCATCAGCCGCAAGGGAATTTCCCGAAGACGCGGCCCGCGCGCCTCATCGTTGGGACCGATGGGACCATTGGGCTCGAAGGGTGGGAAGGGCGTCTTCATCTCGTGTTCTCCCGCTGCCGGCTAGCTGCGTCGGCTGACGATCGGACCCTTTGTGGAGCCGAACTCCGCAAGCACCGTTTCACCGGCGACCGCCTTCTGGCCGAGGGAAACCCGCGCGACCGCTCCGGCCGGCAGGAAGACGTCGACGCGCGATCCGAAGCGGATGAGGCCGATACGCTCGCCGGCATCGATGGGCTCGCTCGGGTGAACGAAGCAAAGGATGCGGCGCGCGACGAAGCCGGCGATCTGTACAACGCCGACCTGACCGTGGCGTGTCTCGATGACGAGGCCGTTGCGCTCGTTCTGTTCGCTTGCCTTGTCGAGATCCGCATTGAGGAAGCTGCCTTCGCGATAGGCGATGCTCTCGATGCGGCCGCGCATCGGCGAACGGTTCACATGGCAGTCGAAGACGTTCATAAAGATGGAGATGCGCAGCATCGGCTCGTAGCCGAGATTGAGCTCGGCAGGCGGGGTGGCCATCTGTACGCCCGAGACCTTTCCGTCCGCCGGCGAGATGACGAGATCGTCGTCCTGCGGCGTCATCCGTTCAGGGTCGCGGAAGAAATAGGCGCACCAGAGCGTCAGGATGAGGCCGATCCAGAAGAGCGGCTTGAAGAGCCAGCCCAACACCAGCGACACGACGAAGAACCCCAAGACAAAGGGATAACCCTCCTTGTGCACGGGGACTATCGTGTTGCGTATGGTATTGTACAAACTCATCGAGCGCGAACTCCTGCAATTGTTCCGGAAGACGCTGACTACAGGCAAACGCCGTCATGAGCAATGCTGGAGGGGCCGTCACCCCCTGTGCCGATCTTCACCAGCCCCTTACGTTGCCGGAGCAAGCCTGTTGACGACGCCAAGTTCGTCGTTCTCGCGAACTTGCTTGAGATGCTCTTCGGCCTGCGTTGCCTCGCGCTGGCGGTCCCACATCGAGGCGTAGAGGCCATTTCGCGCCAGCAGTTCCGCATGCGTACCGCGCTCGGCGATCTCGCCGCTTTTCAGCACGATGATCTCGTCGGCGCCGATGACGGTGGAGAGACGATGCGCGATGACCAGCGTCGTGCGATTCTTCGAGACCACGTCGAGCGCCGCCTGAATTTCCCGCTCCGTCGTCGTGTCGAGCGCCGACGTCGCCTCGTCGAGGATGAGAACGGGCGGAGCCTTCAGGATCGTGCGGGCAATGGCAACGCGCTGCTTCTCGCCGCCGGAGAGCTTCAACCCGCGCTCGCCGACTTTGGTGTCGAAACCCTCGGGCAGGATGCGAATGAAATGGCTGATCTGGGCAGCGTCGGCCGCAGCCATGACCGCTGCCTCATCAGCTCCCGGCCGGCCATAGCGGATGTTGTAGGCGATGGTGTCGTTGAAGAGCACCGTGTCCTGCGGCACCATGCCGATCGCCGTGCGCAGGCTCTTCTGCGTCACCTTGCGCACATCCTGGCCGTCGATGGTGATTGCGCCTTCCTGCACGTCATAGAACCGGTAGAGCAGTCGCGATAGCGTCGACTTTCCCGCACCCGATGGGCCGACGACAGCCACTGTCTTTCCCGCCGGCACTTCGAATGAAATACCCTTGAGGATGGGACGGGCCGGATCATAGGCGAAATGCACGTCGTTAAAGGCAATCGCGCCCCGGCTGATATCCAGGTCCACCGCGTCGGGCGCATCCTTCACCTCGGGCTCGACTTCGAGCAGATCGAACATCGCCTCGATATCAGTCAGGCCCTGGCGGATTTCGCGGTAGACGAAGCCGATGAAGTTGAGGGGCACGGAAAGCTGCAGCAGCAGGGAGTTGACGAAAACGAAATCGCCGACCGTCTGCTTGCCGTTGAGAACCGCATAGGCCGACAGCACCATCATGACGGTGGTACCAAGACCGAAGATCACGCCCTGGCCGAAGTTCAGCCAGCCGAGCGACGTCCAGACGTCAGTTGCGGCCTTTTCGTAGCGCTCCATCGATTGATCGAAGCGCCGCGCCTCCATCTCCTCGTTGCCGAAATATTTGACGGTTTCGAAGTTGAGCAGCGAGTCGATCGCCTTGGTATTCGCTTCGGTGTCGCTGTCGTTCATCGAGCGGCGGATGGAAATACGCCAGTCGCTCGCCCGCACAGTGAACCAGATGTAGAGCCAGACGGTTGCGGCCGTTATCGCCAGATAGGAGAAACCGTAGCCGCGCCAGAAGATGATCGCCGTCAGCAGGAATTCGATGAAGGTCGGGATGGTATTGAGGATCGTGAAGCGGACGATCGTCTCGATGCCCTTTGTGCCGCGCTCGATGATGCGCGAGAGACCGCCGGTCTTGCGCTCGAGATGGAAGCGCAGCGACAACTGGTGCATGTGGACAAAGGTTCTAAAAGCGAGCTGGCGCACAGCATATTGCCCGACGCTGGCAAAGAGCGAATCGCGAAGCTGGTTGAGGCCGAGCTGCAGCAGGCGCGTGATGTTGGTCGCGATGACAAGGGCGATAGCGCCGATCATGAAGGTCGGCAGGATGCCCTGCATGTCCAGCTTGCCGTTCAGCGCATCGATCGACCACTTGAAGAAATAGGGGACGAGCAGCAGCACGAATTTCGAGATGAGCAGGTATACCGAAGCCCAGACGACGCGCATCCTTAGATCCATGCGCCCCTCCGGCCACATGTAAGGCCAGAGATTGATGATCGTCTGCAGGGGATTCTTCGAATCCGCCGATATGGTCTTCTTGCGCTCTGCCATCAGGGGTCTCCGGCACGATGTCTAAGGCGCCGGATGGCAGCTTGCTCATCGCGCGGCGCACCTGAGGGCCGCGTCGGGAATTCGGCGGGCCGGGAGGTCGGCGGCACGCTTATATCATTTTTATAGGTAAGGAAATGACAGGCCGGTGTCTAAACACCGGCCTGATCGGAAAAATCCGGCTTACAGATGCTGCCCGGACATACGCTTGCGATGCAGCTCTTCCGAGTTCGGCAGCGCGTCCTTCGGCACGCCGAAGACCTGGCCAGGCAGAATGCGGTCCGGGTTGTTGATCTTGTCTTCGTTGGCGAGATAGATCGTCGTGTAGCGGACGCCGAGCCCGTAGGTGCGGCGGGAGATCTGCCAGAGCGTATCGCCGCGGCGGATGATGACGGCGCTGTTGCTCTGAGAGAGCGGCGCCTGCTGATAGGTCTTGGTTCCGTCCGGATCGTTCGATGCCGTTTGTACCGACGCCTGGGCGGGCACATCGGCAACCGGCTTGGTGATCTCGGCGATCATCTGGTCGAGCCGAGCCAGCGCATTGCCCACCGACTTCGGATCGCCCGGCAGAGCATGCAGATAGGCAAGTGCCTTGGCGGCGCTGCTCGAAACCATCGCGGATGCGTCTCTGAGAGCAACGCTGGCGTCGATCGCCGGCCGGAAGTCCGCAAGCGACTTCAGGGCAATCTCGGTGCCCGAACGAGCCGCGGCAAGCTCCTCCTGTCCGGGCGTCTTGCCATCGGCATAAAGCTTCTTCAGCAGGCCGAAGGCCTTGTTGGTATCGTTCTTCAGCTTGCCCAGCTCGCCTTCATCCAGCGGCACCATCGAAGCATCTGCGGTTTGCTGATTGCCTGCTGCCGGCGGCGTCTGCGCGGCCACGGTCACCTGGTTGCCCGCAGGCCGGTTGAAGTTGACCGCGGTGCGCGCCAGGACCTTGCCGGCTGCGTCGACGATATCGACGCGGATCTTGTGATCGCCAACGGCGAGCGGCATCGTCCCGTCGATGACGAAATGGCCGTCCACCCCCGCTGCTGCCTCGCCGATGAGCTTGTCGTCGGCATAGGCGCGGACCTTGGCGCGGGGCCGTGTGCTGCCGGCCACGAATATCTTGTCGTTCTCGATCTCGACCGCATTGACCATGACGTCGGGAGTATCCGTCGTCACGCCATTGTCCGGAGCGGTTGCGGTCGGCGGCGGATTGGTCGTCGGCGATGCCGATGCCATCGTGGTATCTGCCTTGTCGCTGCCGGCATTGCCGTTGCCGTTATTGGCCGGCTGTGCGTCCGATGCGACCCGCTGCTGCTTGGCGGTCGGTGCCGTGATGATGCGGCTTGCCGTACCCGGCTTGGAGACCATCGCAAGCAATTGCGTGCTGCCGTCCTTGGGCACGGAAACGGTGGCAACTTCCTCTGATGTCAGCGCATTGCCGTCCTTGCCGATCGCCTTCAGCACCAGCTCGTGGTCGCCGGGCGGCAGCGGATTGTCGAGCACGGCGGCGAAATCGCCGCTTGGGCCGACATCGGTCGTGGTGATGACCTTGTCGCCGTCCATGATCTGCAGCTTGGAATTGGGTTCGGCAGACCCGGCAACGACGGTCGAACCATCAGGCTCGACGCGCAGGACGTCGAAAGAGGGCTTGCGCGGGCCGGCATTGGCCTGTGCCTGCGGCTCCGGCTTGCCGAAGAGGTCGGCCTCTGCCTTGGTGATTGCCGCGAGCGCGTCGGCGACATTGTCCGGAAGAGCCTTGATGATCCCGAGCGCCCTCCCGGCACCACTATGCGCCTGGGTGACGAGCGCTGATGTCGCGGCATTGGAGCCTTGCGGCAGCGCGAAGTCGACGATCGCCTGCAGCGCCGAGACGGTATTCGTCTTGGCGGTGGCCAGAGCCTCGGCTGCCGGGCTATTGCCGGCGCTGAACAGCGTTTTCAGGTCCGCCAGGGATTTCGCCGCAGTCGTGGTCAGTCCGCCCAGCTTGGTCGCGGTATCAGTCGCATCTGCAGCATTGGTCGCGTCGTTCTGAACGGCCTTCGCGGTGTCCTTTGCCGCATCGCCTGCCTTCTGGGTATCGGCAATGATGTTCTTGACCGCGTCGCCTGCCTGGTTGATGGCATCGCCGACCGGCTTTTTGTCGATGCCGAGCCTCGGCATGACGAAAAAGATCATGATCACGCTCGCTATCACCAAGACCAACAATGCCAGCAAGCCGGCGCGGTTTTTCATCATCATTCCTCTCCAGGCGGCATCGCCGCAGCAACTTCTGAAATTGCTAACGATTTCCGCGTTTTTTACAAGCTTTCTCAGCTATTTCCGAATGCTTGCACGCAAGTTTTCCTTTAATTTTCTTGACGGAGCACTTGCAGCATAGTTGTTTGGTCACATGACAAAAGAATCTGTGCCAATTCGATCCATCTGCGTCTACTGCGGCTCTCAGCCGGGACGCGATCCTTCCCATATCTCTGCAGGCCGTGAACTGGGCAAAGCTATCGCCGAAAGCGGACTGCGGCTGGTCTATGGCGGCGGCACCAAAGGAATCATGGGTGCGGTCGCAAGCGGCGTTCTTTCCAATGGCGGTCAGGTGACCGGGATCATCCCGGAATTCCTCGTCGACATGGAAGCGACTCGCCATTCGCTGGGTCAATTGGACGAGCTCATCATAACCCCTGACATGCATACGCGCAAACACACCATGTTCGAGCGCTCGGATGCCTTCGTGGCCCTGCCGGGCGGCATCGGCACGCTGGAAGAGATCGTCGAGATCATGACATGGGCACAGCTCGGCCAGCACGAGAAGCCGATGGTCTTTGCCAATGTGAACGGTTTCTGGGATCCGATGATGGAGCTGATTCGGCATATGAACGAGTCGGGCTTCATCCATACCGCCCATCGCGTCCAGCCGCTGGTCATCGATACGGTCCCCGAAATCATCCCGGCGATTCGCAAGCAGGCGGACGAGATCCGCGGCAGCCGCAGCGGCGCGGCAGACGTTCTCGCCAAGCTCTGAAAAGGTTTCGTTAACGCTGTCTGGTCCGCGTCAGCGCTTGCGGCTCTGACGCAGGATCGACCAGCTATAGAGGACGAGCCCCGCCCAGATGAGCGGAAAGGCGATCGTCCGCGCTGTGCCGAGCGGCTCCTGGAAAACGAAGACGGCGATCAGGAAGATCATGGTCGGCACGATGTATTGCATGATGCCGATCGTCGAGAGCCGCAGCAGCTTGGCGCCATTGGCAAAGATCATCAGGGGCAGGGCGGTGACCAGCCCGCAGCCGACGAGCAGCGACGTGTCGTAGGTGCCGGTCCGAAAGAGATGCCCTTCGCCCTGTGCTTCGAGATAGACGATATAGGCAAGCGCCGGCAGGCTGAGCAGCAGGACCTCGAGCAGAAAGCCCTGGTTCGGCCCGATGGGAAGCGTCTTGCGAAAGAAGCCGTAGAATCCCCAAGACAGTGTCAGCGCAACGGCAACCCAGGGAAGGCTGCCGGCATCGACCGCAAGGATCACGACCGCAACAGCGGCAAGCACGATCGCGGCGATTTGCGCCTTTCCGAGCTTCTCCTTCAGCAGAATGGCGCCGAGTGCGATGCTGAAGAGCGGATTGATGAAATAGCCGAGGGCCGCATCCAGCGAATGGCCGTTGCCGATTGCCCAGACATAGGTGCCCCAGTTGATGGTGACGAGGATGGCCGTCATCGACGCCATCGCAAGGGTGCGCGGCGTGCGCAATGCGACCTTCAGGTCACCCAATCGCCCGAGCGAGAGGAGAACGGTGCCCGCCACGGGCACGGACCAGACGATCCGGTGCGCAATGACCTCCATGGCCGGAATGTGCCCCAGCGCCTTCATGTAGAAGGGCAGCACGCCCCAAAGCAGGTAGGCCGTCAGCACATAGAGAAAGCCGCGTGTCCCGTCGTCGCTCCTGGCGGCCGGCGTGGAGATATCGCTCGTCATTGAGGTGTTCCATCCCGATCTTTTGCGGCCGGGTGTATCTCAATTACTGCTAATGGACCAATTCATTTCCTTGACGATGCCTTCAAGGCCGTTGATGCGGCGGACGTGTCTATTCCGCCGCGATCCTGCCTGCCATGTGCCGGTTCTTCATCAGCTTGTAGATGACGGAATCCATCAGCGCCTGGAAGGAGGCGTCTATGATGTTTTCCGAAACGCCGACCGTCCACCAGCGCACGCCGCTGGAATCGATGGATTCGATCAGGACGCGGGTGATTGCCTCGGTGCCGCCGTTGAGGATACGAACCTTGAAGTCGGCGAGAACAAGATCGTCGATTTCGTGCTGGTACTTGCCGAAATCCTTGCGCAGCGCCAGGTCGAGCGCGTTGACAGGGCCCTCGGCTTCCGCAACAGACATCAGCGTCTGCCCGTCGATCACGATCTTCACCACCGCCTCGGAGACGACCTTTATGCGGCCATGGGAATCGAAGCGGCGCTCGACCATGACGCGGAAGCCGTCGATGGCGAAGAATTCGGGGATGGTGCCCAGCGTCCGGCGCGCCAGAAGCTCGAAGCTTGCATCCGCCCCTTCGTAGGCATAGCCCGAGGCCTCGCGCTCCTTGACGATGGAGATCAGCATGTCGAGCTTCGGATCGTCCTTCGAGACCTCGATGCCGCGACGCTTCAGGGCATTGATGAAATTGGCCTTGCCGCCCTGGTCCGAAACCATGACCTTGCGGAAATTGCCGACGCTCTCCGGGGGCACGTGTTCGTAGGTGCGCGGATCCTTCAGCAGCGCCGAAGCGTGGATGCCGGCCTTGGTGGCAAAGGCCGAAGCGCCGACATAGGGCGCCTGATGATCGGGCGAACGGTTGAGCAACTCATCGAAGGCATGTGATAGCCCGGTCAGTCCCTGCAACCGCTCCGCGTCGATAGCCATCTCGTAGAATTCGTTGTAGCTGTTCTTCAGCGCCAGCGTCGGGATCAGCGTGACAAGATTGGCATTGCCGCAGCGCTCGCCGATGCCGTTGAGAGTGCCCTGGACCTGTCGCACGCCGGCATCCACAGCGGCGAGCGAATTGGCGATCGCCTGGCCGGTATCGTTATGCGCATGGATGCCGAGACAGCGTCCCGGAATGCCGTGGGCGATGACGGATTCGACGATGGCGCGCACTTCGGGCGGCTGCGTGCCGCCGTTGGTGTCGCAGAGCACGACCCAGCGTGCTCCGGCCTCATAGGCTGTCCTGGCGCAATCCAGCGCATAGGCGGGGTTCGCCTTGTAGCCATCGAAGAAATGCTCGCAATCGACCATCGCCTCCTTGCCGGCCGCGACCGCCGCCTTGACGCTCTCGGCGATGCAGTCGAGGTTTTCCTGGTTGGAAATGCCGAGCGCGACTTCGACATGGTAGTCCCAGCTCTTGGCGACGAAACAGATCGCGTCGCTCTTGGCCTGGATCAGGCTTGCAAGTCCGGGATCGTTCGATGCCGAGACGCCGGCGCGCTTGGTCATGCCGAAGGCGACGAAGGAGGATTTCTGCGTCCTCTTCTCGCTGAAGAAGCTTGTGTCCGTCGGGTTCGCGCCCGGATAGCCGCCTTCGACATAGTCGATGCCGAATTCGTCCAGCATGGTGGCGATCGCAATCTTGTCCTCGACCGAAAAATCGATGCCGGGCGTCTGCTGCCCGTCACGCAGGGTCGTGTCGAAGAGGTAGATTCTTTCCTTGGTCACCGCGATGCCTCCCGGGCATTGATTGTCGTCATGTGTCGCGGCCCCACGTCTTAGAGAGACGGGGCCGCGAGCATGCAGGTGTCGTGCTTACTTCCCAGCAAACTTGTCCGTCGCCCGGATCAACTGGTCCAGGATGCCGGGTTCGGAGAAGGAATGGCCGGCGCCTTCGATCAGGTGGAATTCCGCCTTGGGCCAGGCCTTGTGCAGGGCCCAGGCATATTTGGCCGGGCAGGGCATGTCGTAGCGCCCGTGGACGATGACGCCGGGAATATCCTTGAGCTTGTAGGCATCGCGGATCAACTGGCCTTCGTCCATCCAGCCGGCATTGACGAAGAAGTGGTTCTCGATGCGGGCAAAGGCATGAGCGAATTCAGCGTCTTCGAACTTGCTGCTGGTCGAGGGCTCGGGCAGCAGAGTGATCGTTTCGCCTTCCCAGATCGCCCAGGCCTTGGCGGCCTCCAGGCGCATCGCCTTTTCGGCATGCGTCAGGCGGCGGTTATAGGCAGCCATCATCTCGTGCCGCTCTTCCGGCGGGATCGGCGCGATGAAGCGCTCCCATTTGTCCGGGAACATTTCCGAGACGCCGAACTGATAGTACCAGTCGAGTTCCGCCCGCGTCAGCGTGTAGATGCCGCGCAGCACGAGTTCGGAAACCCGCTCCGGATGCTTCTCGGCATAGGCGAGCGCCAGCGTCGACCCCCAGGAGCCGCCGAAAACGAGCCATTTCTCGGCGCCTGCCATCTCGCGCAGCCGCTCGATGTCGGCAACCAGATGCCAGGTCGTGTTGGCGTTGAGGTCCGCATGCGGCGTCGACTTGCCGCAACCGCGCTGGTCGAACAGCGTGACGTCATAGAGATCAGGATCGAAAGCGCGGCGGTGGCTGGGCGAGATGCCGCCGCCGGGGCCGCCATGCAGGAAGACGGCCGGCTTTGCGCCGGGCGTGCCGCAACGCTCCCAATAGATGACATGGCCGTCGCCGACATCAAGATGGCCGGAGGCATAGGGCTCGATTTCGGGATAGAGCGTGCGCAGGAGTTCGGTCATAGTTTCAAACCTTGCTGGGGCCAGACATCGGTGTCGTGGTCGGGGTGCTGGAAGGAGATGATGGCCTCCTGCCGGGCGTAGAAATCGGGGTCTTGATGCAGCGGCTGGTCGAAGATCGTTTCGACCCAGGGCAGGCGCGCGCCGTGGTTTACTTGGATTTGCGGGGCAAGGTCGCTTCGGTCGTCAAAACTGCCGATGGCAAGCTCGAGCCCGCCGGGATGGCGATAGGTTAGCGGCGTACCGCAATCCTTGCAAAAACCGCGCTCGATGTTGACCGAGGACTGGAAATAGGTCGGCTCTCCGCGGGACCATTCGAAACCTTCCTCGGGCGCGGTGACCAGCGCGGAAAAGAAGCCGCCGAACTGTTTCTGGCACATCCGGCAATGGCAGATGGAGGGGCGGCCGAGCGCTCCCCTGATGCGAAAGCGCACGGCGCCGCATTGGCAGCCGCCTGTTCGCACAACGTCAGTCATGATGGTTCTCCGGTAGCCAAGTTTCGGTATCGTGATCGGGATGCTGATAGGAGACGATCTTCAGCACAAAGGGAGCCGCTTCGGCATCCTCTTCGGTCGCATGTCCCGGCAGCTCGTGCAGGTGGTCGACGAAGCCGATCTTTGCCTCAGTGCCGAACTGCACGACGGGCGGCAACGCCGAAGGATCGTCGAAGGCTCCGGCCGCGATTGCAATGCCGTCGGGCGCCTCATAGGTCAGCGGCGTGCCGCAATCGGCGCAGAAGCCGCGCTCGACGAAATTCGAGGAGCGGAACGTCTTGCGCGTCCCCCGCGTCCACGTGAGTTCCGCGCCGCGGGTGGAAACCAGGGGCGCATAATAGGCGCCGAACGCCTTTTGGCACATGCGGCAATGGCAAATGGAGGAATCCGTGAGCGTGCCCGTGACGCGGAAGCGGATGGCTCCGCATTGGCAGCCGCCGGTGTGGGGTCGGTCGGTCATGTTACGCCTCCTCCGCCAGCCAGTTTTCGACTGCAAGGCCGCCAACGCCTGAAAATTCGCGCACGTTGTCGGTGATCAGGGTCAAGTCGAGGGCGAGAGCATGGGCGGCGATAAAGAGATCAACAGGACCTATGAGATTGCTGCTGCGCGCGAGTTCGCTGCGAATCGCGGCGTAGCGGTGTGACGCCAGATCATCATAAGGAATGACGTCCAATCTTTTCAGAATGTTCTCGATCAGAGCCGTCAGTCTCTTAGATCCGCGCTTCGCGGCGCCATAGCGCAATTCTGATGCCACAAGGGCGCTGACACAAAGGTTCTCCTCGCCCGCGAGCGACGCCTGTTTCACGGCCGGGCCATCCGGATAGCGGATCATGTGCGACACGATATTCGTATCGAGCATATAGCGGCGATCGCTCACAACTCGACATCCTCAAGCGGGAGTTGTCCCTCGTCGACATCGGGAAACTCTTCGTCCCACGGTTCGATCGTGGCAAGCCATTGCAACAGGCCTGATGTCTTGGCCGGCTCGATAATCAGCCGATCCCCATCCTTGCGCATGATCGCATCATTGCCCGGAAGCTCGAATTCCACGGGAATGCGAACGGCCTGGTTGCGGCCGTTCCTGAATAGCTTCACATGCCGTTCGGTATCCATGACGCTCTCCCGTTGGCATATGCCTTAGCATAGGCCAAAATTATCGCCCGCACAACCTCACCGCTTCAACTCCCAAGTCGTCACCCGCTCACCGGTCGCGGCATCCTTGCCGTCCTTCAGCTGGATGCCCTTGGCGACAAGGTCGTTGCGGATCTTGTCCGCCTCGGCGAAGTTCTTCGCCTTCAGCATTTCCAACCGCATCTGAACCAGCGCATCGACGGCTTCGGCGACCGCTTCGTCCACCTCCGCCTTGACCGGCAGGACGCCGAGAAGGGCAGCACTGGCGGCAAAGGCGGGGAGCTGGGCCGGGTCGGCATTTGCAGCCTGCGCCAGTGCATGCAGCGCCTGCACCGCAGCCACGGTGTTCAAGTCGTCCGCGAGTGCCGCCAGCACCGTTGCATCAGGCGTAGCGTCCCCTGCCTCTGCAGCCGGCCATTTCGCCAGCAGCCGCTCAGCCTCTTCCAGCCGCTTTACCGAAAAATCGATGGGCTCACGGTAATGCGTCATCAGCATTGCCAGCCGCAGCACTTCGCCCGGCCACTTGCGGCCGCCGAATTTCTCCGTGTGGAGCAGCTCGTAGATGGTGACGAAATTGCCTTCGGATTTCGACATCTTGCGGCCTTCGACCTGCAGGAAGCCGTTGTGCATCCAGACATTCGCCATCACATCCGTGCCGTGAGCGCAACGCGACTGGGCGATCTCGTTCTCATGGTGCGGGAAGATCAGGTCCAGCCCGCCGCCATGGATGTCGAAGACGTCGCCGAGATAGCGACCGCTCATGGCGGAGCATTCGATGTGCCAGCCCGGACGGCCGCGACCCCAGGGGCTTTCCCAGCCCGGCTCCTTCTCGTCTGACAGCTTCCAGAGCACGAAATCGCCCGGACTCTTCTTGTGCGCATCGACGGCGATGCGGGCGCCGGCCTGCTGTTCGTCGAGATTGCGCTTCGAGAGCTGGCCGTAATCCGCCATGGATTTCGTATCGAACAGCACTTCGCCTTCCGCCTGGTAGGCATGGCCCTTGGCGATCAGCTTTTCGATGATCTCGACCATCTGCGCGATGTTATCGGTCGCACGCGGCTGGATCGTCGGCTCCAGGCTTCCCAGCGCTTTGGCATCCTCGAGGAACTGCGTCTCCGTCTTTTCGGTGACGGCGCGGATGGCCTCGTTCAGCGGCAGGCCCGGAAAATCACGCAGAGCCCGCGCGTTGATCTTGTCGTCAACGTCGGTGATGTTGCGGGCATAGGTGACATGGGCTTCGCCATAGACATGCCGCAGAAGCCGGAACAGTACGTCGAAGACGATGACCGGGCGGGCGTTGCCGATATGGGCGAAGTCATAGACGGTCGGGCCGCAGACATACAGGCGGACATTGTCCGCATCGATCGGCTTGAAATCGACCTTTTCGCGTGTCAGCGTGTTGTAAAGCTTGAGCACCGTGCCCATTCCCATCTCCCAAATGCAATTCAAAATGCATCCACCGGCGGACCGGGACGTTTGTCATCTTGGGTATCTGGGAGACGAAAACGGCCAGGCCAGCGGTAACGCTAGCGAATAATCTTCCGGCAAATAATGCAGACGACCGTTTTCATGAGCAGCGTTATGGCGCGGAAGCCGGGGCTGGTCAAGGGGGGGAAAAGCGGTCGGGAGAAGCCTGAGCAATCGATCCGGCGAATCGATTGCAGCGCCGAACGCCCGAAGCCCAAGCGAAGGGCCGGGGGCGCCGCGAACGCAAATTCTGCCGTCCTCTTTCTTACCACTCTCATCCTTGACGCAAGAACCAACGGCGTTAGCTTCCCGACCATGTCACAGCAAGAAGCACCCACCCTCGCACCCGTGATCGTCATCGACCTGCAGACCGGCATGTTCGACGGTCTCCTCGAACCGCCGATCCATGATGCCGACGGCACGGTAGCTCGTGCGAAAGATATCATCGGCTGGGCTCGATCGGAGGGACGCAAGATCGCGTTCGTCAGGCATGACGGCCCGGAAGGAGACCCTTTGGCTCCTGGCGAACCGGGCTGGCCGATATGGCCTGCCCTCGGTCAGGCAAAGGATGAACCGACGTTTTCCAAGAGCGTGGGCGATGCTTTCAGCAATCCAGCGCTTGGTGAATGGGTTATGGGGCAGGGCGCCAGAGAGGTTATCTTGCTGGGCGCACAGACCGATTTCTGCGTGGCGGCAACGATGAAGGGCGCAATGGGTGCGGGACTGGGGGTAACGATCGTTTCCGATGCCCACAGTACCTTGGATAGCCCGGTCGAAAATGCCGCCGAAATCATCCGGCGGCACAATCGCGAATTTGCTTCCGCCGGTGCCAGTTTGGTCACGACGAGCACGCTTACGGGCGGCTGACGCCTTTGGTGCTGCCGCCTATTCCGGCAGGCGGTAGTCCTTCAGGGCATTCTCCTTGATGACGAACAGCTTGCCCGTCTCCGTCCAGTCGGGTGAAACGAGAGGCAGCAGTGCCTGTGCGACTTCGCGCGGATGCGGCAGCGTGTCCGGATCCTCGCCGGGCATTGCCTGCGCGCGCATGGCGGTGCGGGTGGCGCCGGGATCGACGCTGGTGATCTTCAGCGCCGTGCGCTGCGTCTCTCCGGCCCAGGTGCGGGCCAGCACTTCGACGGCTGCCTTGGAGGCGGCGTAGGGACCCCAGAACGGACGAGCCGTATGCGCAACGCTGGACGACAGGATCACGACGCGGCCGGCGTCGGAGCGCATCAAAAGCGGCTCCGTCGAGCGGATCAGCCGCCAGGTGGCTGTCACGTTGATGTTCATGACCCTCTCGAACACCTTCGCTTCGACATGGCCGATCGGCGAGATCGTGCCGAGCACGCCCGCATTGGCAATGAGAATATCGAGCTTGCCCCAGCGCTCGAAGATCGAGCCGCCCAGCGCATCGATGGCCTTCATGTCGGCAAGGTCGAAAGGAACGAGCGTGGCGGAACCGCCGGCAGCCTTGATCGCATCATCGAGATCTTCGAGGCCGCCCACGGTGCGGGCACAGGCAATCACATGCGCGCCCGCCTTGGCGAGTTCCAGCGCGGTGAAATAACCGATGCCGCGCGACGCGCCTGTCACCAGCGCGATTTTGTCCTTCAGATTGACCGTCATGATGCCTCATTCCTCCGAGATGCGGGGCAAGGGAATGCCCCATATCAGCCAAAGAGTCGAGACATCAACCGTTGCTGGCCATGACGGAAAGCTTGAGGCCCGCGGTCTCGCCATTCTTGTCGAGAAGCCGCGTCGGATAGTCGCCGGTGAAATAGTGATCGGTGAATTGCGGGCGGGCGGAATTACGATCCTCGCCGCCGACGGCGCGGTAAAGGCCGTCGATGCTGAGGAATTCCAGCGAGTCGGCGCCGATATATTTCGCCATGGCTTCCGTGTCGGCATATTGGTTGGCCAGCAGCTTGTCGGCGTCAGGCGTGTCGATGCCGTAGAAATCCGGATAGAAGATCTTCGGGCTTGCGACGCGAATATGCACTTCCTTGGCGCCGGCATCGCGGATCATCTGCACGATCTTGAGCGACGTCGTGCCGCGCACGATCGAATCGTCGACGAGCACGACGCGCTTGCCTGCGATCATCGCCCGGTTGGCCGAATGCTTGAGCTTGACGCCGAAGGCGCGGATCTGCTGCGTCGGCTCGATGAAGGTGCGGCCGACATAGTGGTTGCGAATGATGCCGTATTCGAAGGGGATGCCGCTCTGCTGCGCATAACCGAGCGCTGCCGGCGTGCCGCCATCGGGCACAGGCACGACCACATCGGCGTCGACGGGCGCTTCCTTGGCGAGATTGATGCCCATGTTCTTGCGAGCGACATAGATGCTGCGGCCGCCGACAACCGAATCGGGCCGGGCGAAGTAGACATATTCAAACAGGCAGAGGCTCTCGGGCTGCGGATTGGCAGGCTTGCGAGCATCGATGGCAATCGAGCCGTCCGGCTGGATCTCGCAGATGATGACTTCGCCGTTTTCCACGTCGCGGATATATTTGGCGCCGATGATATCAAGCGCGCAGGTTTCCGAACAGAAGATCGGCTTGCCGTCGAGCTCGCCCATGACCAGCGGGCGGATGCCGATCGGATCGCGCGCGGCGATCAGCTTCGTGCGGGTGAGGGCCACCATCGCATAGCCGCCCTCCATCTGGCGGATGGCGTCGATGAAGCGGTCGGTCGTGGAGGCATGGCGTGAGCGGGCGATCAGGTGCAGGACAACTTCCGTGTCCGACGTCGACTGGCAGATCGCGCCGGTCGCGATGATCTGGCGGCGCAGCGTCAGGCCGTTGGTGAAGTTGCCGTTGTGGGCGATCGCGATACCGCCGACTTCGAGCTCGGCAAAGAGCGGCTGGACGTTGCGCAGCGCCACTTCGCCCGTCGTGGAATAGCGCGTATGGCCGATCGATATCGAGCCGGGGAGCTTCGCGAGCACGGCCGGGTTCGTATAATGGTCGCCTACCAGGCCCATATGCTTTTCGGTATGGAACTGTTTGCCGTCGAATGTGACGATACCGGCCGCTTCCTGGCCACGATGCTGCAAGGCGTGAAGGCCAAGGGCAGTCAGCGTAGCCGCATCCGGATGTCCCAGGATACCGAAGACGCCACACTCTTCATGCAGCGTGTCGCCGTCGAGATCGTCCTTGATCGAAAAGGAATGGGACTCGTTCATAGGTGCGGGCCTTTGCTCTCGATGGGGTCGGTTGGCAGCATCACGGCTGTGTCTAAAATAGCTGAAAATCCGGCCGGGCAAAATGCCTGGCCGGATGGCTGTCGTCGGTTTCGCTCAAATGGCGATTGTTTCCCTTGGGGTCAAGCGCCAAACACTATCAATTGCTGTTCTGCGGTGCGGTCGGTGCCGCGGGTTGCGCAGGCGCATCGTCGGACGGCGCGCTATCGTTGCCCGCGCCATTGTCCTCGTCATCCTGCTGCTGTCCGCCCTTTTCCGGCTGGATCTTGTCGATGACGTTTGTGCGGATCATCTGCGCCAGCTGCTCCGGCAGCGCCGATTCCAGCTTCACGACCATCGAATCCAGGAATGGCTTCGACTTTGCATTGTTGACCCAGGCCGGACGATGGGCCGGATCGACCAGCCAGTTCCAGAAGGCGACAGCAACGACGAGAAGCAGCAGGCCACGGGCCGCGCCGAACAGGAAGCCGAGCGTCCGGTCGAGCGCGCCGATGCGACTGTCGATGATGAAATCGGCGATCCGCATCGTAATGAAGGAAATGACGATCAGCGCAATCAGGAAGACGACTGCGGCCGATCCGACGATCGCGATGCGTTCATCATCCGTATAGCGCTTCGCATAGGGCACGAGCAGGGGATAGAGGTAATAGGCAGCGGCCGCCGAGCCGCCCCAGCTTACGATCGAGAGAATTTCGCGGGAAAAACCGCGCACCATCGCCAGGACGGCGGAAAACAATACGACGCCGATAACAATGCCGTCGAAAATCGTAATGGGCATATACAATCCACTCCAAGACTTGCCATGACGGGCATGGCCGCCGTCTGCCTCAATGCCTATTCCGTATCATCGCCTGCGGGCGATGAAAGAATCAATCGTCGTCTTCCGCCTGCCTGAGCGCGCCCTTCGATCCGGCGATACGCGCCACCAGATCCGGCAGGCTGTCGATCTCGCTCCAGCGTCCGCCATTGCCCTTCGGCAGTTCGGCAGAAGCGGTCGGCAGAAGCGCCGCAGAGAAGCCCAGCTTCTCGGCTTCCTTGAGGCGCTGAGCGGTATGCGCAACCGGCCGAACGGCGCCCGACAGGCTGACTTCGCCGAAATAGACGCAATCCGCCGGAAGGGCAAGACCGGCCAGGGATGAAACCAGTGCAGAGGCTACCGCAAGGTCCGCTGCGGGCTCGGAAATGCGATAACCACCGGCAATATTGAGATAAACGTCGTGCTGGCCGAGCCGCACGCCGCAATGCGCTTCGAGCACGGCGAGAATCATCGACAGCCTTGCCGAATCCCAGCCGACGACCGCACGGCGCGGCGTGCCGAGCGATGTCGGCGCAACCAGTGCCTGCACTTCGACCAGGATCGGACGCGTGCCCTCCATGCCGGCAAAGACGGCAGCACCTGGCGATTTGGAATTGCGCTCCCCAAGGAAAAGCTCGGACGGATTGGCGACCTCCCGAAGCCCGATGTCGGACATTTCGAAAACGCCGATCTCGTCGGTCGGGCCGAAGCGGTTCTTGACGGTGCGCAGGATGCGATAGTGGTGGCCGCGATCGCCTTCGAAATAGAGCACGGCGTCGACCATATGCTCGACGACGCGCGGGCCTGCGATCTGGCCGTCCTTGGTCACATGCCCGACCAGCACCATGGCGGAGCCGGTCTGCTTGGCAAAACGGATCATGGCCTGCACGCCGGTGCGAACCTGAGTGACGGTGCCGGGCGCGGATTCGGCAAGTTCGCTCCACAGTGTCTGGATGGAATCGATGATAACGAGATCGGGCCGCTTGCCCTCGGCAAGCGTCGCGAGGATATCCTCGACATTGGTCTCTGCAGCCAGCATCACGTCGGTATCATCAGCCTTCAGCCGCTGGGCGCGCAGACGAACCTGCGCGACGGCCTCTTCGCCCGAGACGTAGACGATCTTGTGGCCCCGTCGCGAAAGGGCGGCGGCCGCCTGCATCAGCAGCGTCGACTTGCCGATGCCGGGATCGCCGCCGACAAGTACCGCGGAACCGCGCACGAAGCCACCGCCGGTCGCCCGGTCGAGTTCCGAAATGCCGGTATGGATGCGGGGGGCTTCCTCGATCTCGCCGGAAAGCGCGGTCAGCGTGACAGGCTTGCCCTTGCGCGGCGTCCTTGTGGGACCGCCGCCGATGCCGCCCATCGGGTCTTCCTCGACGATGGTGTTCCATGCGCCGCAGGCATCGCATTTGCCGGCCCAGCGATTATGGACCGCGCCGCAGTTCTGGCAGATGAATTGGGTTCGGCTCTTCGCCATTAAATGCCGCTTTCACTTTCGAGCGCTCCGGAAATCGGTCCGAATCGCTGCTGACTGCCAGATAATGACTTTCCTGAAGGATCAAAACTAATGATTTCCGTATCAACGGCGTTCGTGACAGCATTCCATGGGGACGGAATGGATGGTGACGGATGTTCGATTACACGCTTGCACATTGGGTAACGTTTGTATCGGCCGCGGTATTGCTCAATCTCTCTCCGGGTCCGGATATCGCCTTCATACTGGGTCATACGATCAAAAGCGGAATTCGTTCCGGCTTTGCCGCACTTTTCGGCGTATGGAGCGGCGCCTGCATTCACGTGTTGATGACCGCGGCCGGCCTGTCGGCGATACTGGCCGCATCGGCGCTTGCGTTCTCGGCGGTCAAATGGATTGGTGCCGCCTATCTGATATGGCTGGGGATACAGGCACTGCGCTCAACGGGCGAGGGCGGCTGGATCAGGGAGACGGATCAAGCGCCTGTCAAAAGCCGCATCTATCGGCAGGGAATTCTCGTATCCCTGCTCAATCCCAAGGTGGCGATCTTCTTCCTGGCCTTCCTGCCGCAGTTCGTCGTCGAGGGCGCCGGTCCCGCCTGGGCTCAGTTGCTTTTGCATGGCAGCCTGATCATCGCGGTTGCCGCCTTCATAGAGCCGCCGCTCGTTCTGCTCGGCGGGCGCCTGGCCGGAGCGCTCCGGCGAAATCGCAAATTCGGGCTTTGGCTGCATCGCGGCCTCGGGACGCTGTTCGTCGCCCTCGGCATCCGGCTTGCGATCAGCACACGCTAGGAAATTTCCGGCTCTATTCCTGCTCCTCGGCCATATAGCGCCGCTGGTGCCTCAGCCCCATATTGGCCAGCAACTCGTAACCGATCGTACCCGCCGCACGGGCTGCATTGTCGACGAGGATGTTGCTGCCGAAAAGCTCGATATAGTCGCCGGCCCGCACCAGATGTTCTGGAACATCGGTGATGTCGAAGATCGTCATGTCCATGGCGATACGACCGGCGACCGGGACACGGTGGCCGGCAATGAAGCCCTGGCCACCCTGCGGAAGCGCGTCGCGCAGGGGCACGCCGCCGCTCGAGAAGCTGCGGAGATAACCGTCGGCATAGCCCGCGGCGACGACCGCGAGCCGACTGTCGCGCGTCAGCTGGAGAGCTTGGCCGTAGCCGACGCCTTCGCCCGCCTTGGCTGAGCGCGTCTGGATGATCCTGGCCTCGGCGGTTGCGACCGGCCGCATCGGATTTGCAATGCCTCTGACTGCCTCGCCGCCATAGAGCGCAATACCGGGGCGGGTGAGATCGAAGTGATATTCCGGGCCCAGGAAGATGCCGGCCGAGGCTGCCAGGCTTGATTCGATACCTTCGAATGCAGCGCTAACCTTCCGGAATGATTCAAGCTGCTGCCTGTTCATCTGATGGGAGGGATCGTCGCCACAGGCAAGGTGGCTCATGATCAGCACCGGCGCCAGGCTTGCCGGCCGGGATACGTCGTCGGCAAGCATGAGCGCCTCGTCGACAGACAGGCCAAGGCGGTTGAAGCCGGTGTCGACCTGCAAAGCGCAGGGGTAGTCGCCATAATCGGCAAGCACGGCCGTCCAGAAGCTGAGCTGTTCTTCCGACGCGATGACGGGAACGAGATCGTTTTCGAAGAAGAGCCGTTCCATGCCGGGCCAGATGCCTGACAGTACGAAGATGCGCGCGTCCGGCGCATAGAGGCGAAGCGTTGCCCCTTCCTCCGCCGTCGCAACGAAGAAGTCGCGCGCGCCGGCAAGATAGAGCGCTTCACCGACATCTTCCGTGCCGAGTCCATAGGCGTCAGCCTTCAGGACGGCGGCCGTGCGCGCCCGTCCGGAGCGGCGGGCCAGATCACGCCAGTTCTCGACGATGGCTCCCAGATCGACTGTCAGACGCACGCCGGCGGTGTCAAAGGCATCGTAGTCGTCGGAGAAATCTGTCATGGAATCGCCTTGAATAAAAAAAGTGGCCGGAGGGGGATGATCTCCGGCCAGAGTAAAGATGATTTCTGTCGATAGAAAGTCTCAAGCGGCGCATGACTGCTCTGCGCCGCTAAGCATTTTCAATGTTCCTCGTACTGGATGAAGGACGAATCGGCGAGGTCGGCAAACCGGGTGAACTCGGCCTGGAAGGCGAGCCTCACCGTGCCGGTCGGTCCGTGGCGCTGCTTGGCGATGATGACGTCAGCCGTGCCCTTCACCTTTTCGAACTGCGCTTCCCATTCCGCATATTTCGGATCGGCCGGATCGCGGGGTTCGGAGTTTTTCACATAGTATTCCTCGCGGAACACGAAGAGCACGACGTCGGCGTCCTGCTCGATCGAGCCCGATTCGCGAAGGTCGGAGAGCTGGGGCCGCTTGTCGTCGCGGCTTTCGACCTGACGTGAGAGCTGGGACAGCGCGATGATCGGAACGTTGAGTTCCTTGCCGAGCGCCTTCAGGCCGGTGGTGATCTGGGTGATTTCCTGAACGCGGTTTTCGTTCGACTTGCCCGAGCCGGTCATCAGCTGGACGTAGTCGACGACGAGGACATCGAGGCCGCGCTGACGCTTCAGGCGACGCGCGCGGGCCGATAGCTGTGCAATCGAGATACCACCGGTCTGGTCAATATAGAGCGGCACCTTCTGCATCATCATCGAGCAGGCGACCAGCTTTTCGAAATCGGCATCGTTGATGTCGCCGCGGCGGATCTTGGAGGAGGAAACCTCCGTCTGCTCGGAGATGATACGGGTAGCGAGCTGTTCCGACGACATTTCCAGCGAGTAGAAGCCGACGACGCCACCGTTCTTCGCCTTCATCGAGCCGTCCGACTGCACTTCGCCCTCGTAGGAAGCCGCAATGTTATAGGCGATGTTGGTCGCAAGCGAGGTCTTGCCCATGCCAGGGCGGCCGGCAAGGATGATCAAGTCCGAACGCTGCAATCCGCCCATCTTGCTGTCGAGCGTATGGATGCCGGTCGAAATGCCGGAGAGGCCACCATCGCGCTCCTTGG
The DNA here is from genome assembly GCF_008365395.1 of Neorhizobium sp. P12A. Lineage (NCBI taxonomy): Bacteria > Pseudomonadati > Pseudomonadota > Alphaproteobacteria > Hyphomicrobiales > Rhizobiaceae > Neorhizobium > Neorhizobium sp. P12A. The sequence goes on from NZ_QOVX01000004.1 coordinate 142,356, forward strand.
CAACCGCCGCCATGTCGATCGCAAGCGCCACGGCATCGTTGAAGGACTGGAAGCCGCCGTCGTAGCGGCCGTTTTCGGCCAGTTCGAAAAGACGGCGCTCCGTATCCTCGATCTGCGCCTGTGGCGGCATGTCGAGGGGGGCGTCATAGGCGATGTTGACGACGTCCTCGCCGATGGTGATCAGCGCGCGGCGTAGCGCAAGATCATAGATCGCGCGGCCATAGTCCTCGGCATTGATGATGGAGACGGCTTCGGCGGCAAGGCGGGCGAGATATTGCGCGACGGTCAGGTCGCCGACCTTGTCGTCGGCCGCCAGGAATGTCTTGATGGTGACGGGGTTCGCGGTCTTGCCCATGCGGATGATGTCGCCGGCAACCTCGAAGATCTTGCGATGCAGCGGCTCATAGAGATGAACCGGCTTCAGGAAATCCGAAACACGATAATAGGCGTCGTTGTTGACCAGGATCGCGCCCAGAAGCGCCTGCTCGGCTTCGATATTGTTCGGCGCTTCGCGGTAGTGCTGTTCAGTGGTGGCAACGGCGGCGATCTTTCGCGCGGTTTCATTCATCGTCGTTTGTCTCGATCTCTTTTTGTGGGTCCGAGGTTTGCGGCCATAGCGCCGCCGGGTCAACAGCACCAGGGGAATAACGAGCGCGTGGGCTTCGTTCACCCGACCTATTCCACGTTGTTCCACTCATCCACAGGGAGCAGCCAAATAAACAAAAAAGGCTGTTGTCGCTTCCTTGCAACGGGTCGTTTCAGGCGAATCGCTGCGCACACCAACCACAGCGGGATATTAGCCGGATCTAGGGATGCTTGCACCCGCCCATGTGATAAACTTCCTTGAATGTGAATTGGAAGCCGGTTACATCGACTGGTATAAATTAGCATACTAATCATATGAAACGGCCATAATGTCCGGGAAGCCGACGAACCGCCAACTGTTCGATGAACTGTCGTCCTTCAACAGAAAGTTGCGGGCGAGCTTCGATGCTCTCGTGCGCGAGCATGGCATGACATTGGCGCGGGCACGGGTGTTTTTTGCGCTCTCGAAACGCGATGGCATCAATCAGCGCGAGCTTGCCGACGAGCTCGAACTCGAGACGCCAACTTTGGTTCGCATCCTCGATGCGATGGAAGCGCAGAATTTCATCGAGCGCCGTGCTGCTCAGGCGGACCGGCGCGCCAAGCTCATTCACACCACCGATTCCGGAAAAGTGATCGCCGCCGAGATAGATGCGCTTGCGACAAGTGTCCGCTCGGATATTTTGGAAGGAATATCGGATGAGGATATCGCCGTGGCGCTAAAGGTCATCCGCGCCATGGCCGCGAACCTTCCGAATGTCGGCAAAGGGTGAGGTGAAGGCATGAGTGCCGAGGCGGCCCGGATAGTCGAGCTTCCACAAGAGGAAGCGAAAGAGGCCGCACCTGTTGAACCGGCTGTTCCGCCCGCGCCGCCGCCTGTTCCGAAATGGAAGGCGTTTCTCTACTTTTTATCCTCTGTCCTGTTTTTCCTGACCCAGGGACTGGGTCTGAACCTCGCCTTCGCCAATCTCACCCAGATCCAGGGCTCGATCGCCGCGACGACCACGGAATCCGTGTGGTTGTCGGCAGCCTATCTCGCGCCGAATGTCAGCCTCGCCATCGCCCTGGTGAAAATCCGGATGCAGTACGGTATCCGTAATTTCGCCGAGATCAGCATCATGGGCTTCGTCATTGCCTCGCTGCTCAATCTCTTCGTATCGGATCTGCAGTCGGCGATCGTCGTGCGCTTCCTCAGCGGCATTGCCTCGGCGCCGCTCTCCACGCTCGGCTTTCTTTACATGCTGGAGGCCTTTACGCCGGCCAAGAAGTTGACGGTCGGCGTCAGCCTCGCGATGATGAACACGACGCTTGCCGCTCCCGTCACGCGCCTGGTCTCGCCGTCGCTCCTCGATTTCGGCGAATGGCGCGGCCTTTATACGCTGGAGATGGGGCTGGCGCTGCTCGTCATCCCGATCATCTACCTGCTGCCGCTGACCGCGCCGCCGAGGGTCAAGGTCATCGTACCCGGCGATATCCTCGTCTACCTGCTGATCGCGGTCGGCTTCGGCGCGTTGGCGGTCGCGCTCTCGGTCGGACGCGTCTACTGGTGGCTCGAAGTACCTTGGCTTGGCATCGTCCTGGTCGTCTCCATCGTAACGATCGTGCTGGCGATGGTGATCGACCTGCACCGGCGTCTGCCGCTGATAGACGTCCGCTGGCTCTGTAGTTGGCCGAATATCCACATGACGGGTGTTCTGCTGGTCTTTCGCCTGATCATCGCCGAACAAACGTACAGCGTCTGGACCTACTACCAGAACGTCGCGAACCTGCTCTACGATCAGCTGATGACCCTCTATTGGATCATCCTGGCCTTTTCGCTGGTGGGTGGCTTCATCTGCGCGGCACTGATGAATTACGGTCTCACCTGGCAGATTCAGATCCCCGCGCTGATCATGATGGCGACAGGCGCTTTCATGGACAGTCAATTGACCAGCCTGACGCGGCCCGAGCAAATGTATCTGAGCCAGGCCCTGATGTCGGCGGGTGCCGCGCTCTTCCTGCCGCCGACCATATCGGACGGATTCAAAGCCGCCTTCGCCAAGGGGCCACCCTATCTCGTCAGTTTCTTCGTGATCTTTCTTTTCACTCAGAGCATCGGAGGCCTGATCGGGTCGGCCTTCTTCGGCACGCTGATCACCATCCGGGAAAAATTCCATTCGAACGTCCTGGTTGAACACGTGCTGCTCACCGATCCCAACGTCGCCCTGCGTGCCAGCCAGCTTTCTGCTGCCTACAGCAAGGTTATCGGCGACGCCGCGCTCCTGAAGGGCGAGGGGGTGGCGCTTCTCGGCATCCAGGTCACGCTTCAGGCCAATGCGCTTGCGTATGGCGACGCCTTCTTCGTTGCCGGCGTCATCGCTGTGCTGGCGCTGGCCGGTCTAATCCTGCATCTCGTCTTCAGAGCCGTGAAAGCCCGTCTGGTAACAGAGCCGGTGGCTGAAGCGACATCCAACGCATGAGGAAATGAAAGCGCTCCATGTCGAAGCTCGTCCGTTCCCCGATTGAAGTCGTTGCCGTTCTCGCCGGAGTGGGAGGAGTGATGCTGGTGCTCTATGCCTGGCATCTGCCGCCCTTCAAGACCTCGGTGGAGGTAACGGACAACGCCTATGTCAAAGGCTATGTCACCACGATCAGCCCCCAAGTAAGCGGCTACGTCACCGACGTGCCGGTCAAGGACTACGAAGTCGTGAAGCAGGGCCAGATCCTGGTGAAGATCGACGACCGCATCTATGTGCAAAGGGTAGCGCAAGCGCAGGCAGCGCTCGATGGCCAGAAGGCCGCCCTGGCCAATTCGAGACAGCAGGAACTTGCTGCAAAGGCCGGCATCGCCTCAAGCAAAGCCCAGGTCGACAGCGCCGATGCCGCTCAAAAGCGGGCGCAGCTCGCTTGGGATCGTGTGGCAACATTGGTCGCCAAGGGTGTCTCGACCACCAGCGACTCTGAGACCGCGCAGGCAACGCTGGAGCAGGCGAAAGCCTCGGTCAATCAGGCGCAGGCGGCGGTCGAAGTGTCCAACGAGAACCTTACGACCATCATCGTCAACCGCGCCTCGCTCGAAGCGGGTGTCAGCAATGCGGAGGCTGCCGTTCAGCTCGCGAACATCGACCTGGAAAATGCGACGGTTGTCGCTCCGAAAGACGGCCGTGTCGGCGAAGTGGGTGTGCGCATCGGCCAGTATGTGACGGCGGGCACACAGCTGATGTCGCTGGTGCCCCAGGACGTCTGGATCATCGCCAATTTCAAGGAAACGCAGCTCGACGGCATGAAGGTCGGCCAGCCGGCCTACTTTACCGTCGATGCGCTGCAGCATGAGCGAATGACCGGGCATGTCGAGAGCTTCTCGCCAGCCGCAGGCTCCGAATTCGCCGTCATCCGCCCGGACAATGCAACAGGCAATTTCACCAAGATTGCCCAGCGCGTCGGCGTTCGCATTTCCATCGACCCAGGCCAGCCGCTTGCGGCATCTCTGTCGCCTGGTATGTCCGTCGTCGTCTCGATCGACAAGAATTCGCAACCCCAGCCGGCCGGGGCCGCGCGGTAGCCGCTGAATCTTTCCGATCAACAAAAAGCCCGGCACATGGCCGGGCTTTCGCATTTCTAAAACTGAGAAGCGATCAAGCTTCTTCGTCTTCGATGCCGTCAGCTTCCGGATCGAAGAAATCTTCCGGACGAAGTGCATCTTCGTCGACGCCGTAGATGGCGTCGGCAGAGGTGAGGGTTTCGCCCTTGGACTGGCGCTCTGCTTCTTCAGCGGAACGGGCAACGTTGAGTTCGATTTCGATTTCGACTTCGGAGTGAAGCGCGATCGTGACCTTGTGCAGGCCGATAGCCTTGATCGGCGTGTTCAGGTGAACCTGGTTGCGGCCGATGTTGAAGCCTTCGGCAGCCAGGATGTCGACGACGTCACGGGCAGCAACCGAGCCGTAGAGCTGGCCGGTTTCGCCGGCGGAGCGCACGACGATGAAGGACTTGCCGGCGAGAACGTCGGCTACGGTCTGAGCTTCGCTCTTGCGCTCGAGGTTGCGGGCTTCGAGCGTAGCACGCTCGGATTCGAAGCGCTTCTTGTTGGCGTCGTTGGCGCGCAGGGCCTTGCCGAGCGGCAGCAGGTAGTTACGGGCAAAGCCGTCGCGAACCTTGACCACTTCGCCCATCTGGCCGAGCTTCGGTACGCGTTCGAGGAGGATGACTTGCATGTTCTTGTCCTTTCGATTTCAGAGTTTCGTATCAGGTTGTTTCGAGGCATTGCCATCCTTGTTCGGGGTCAGCGCGATCGCCTTGCGCGTGTCGGCGAGCCCCAGAACGAGGATGAAGAGGATCGGCATGACCATGGTCGATGCCAGGTAGCAGAGGATCAGGGCCGGCAGCCGCCATTCCTTTCCGCGGGTGCGGAAGTGAAGTGCTGCAAATCCCGCAAGCAGGAAACCGGCACCGAAAGCGCCAAACAGCGTGGCGCCGATCATTGCCGGAACACCGCCGGCAAAGCAGGCAAGCAGGCCGGCGAGGAAGACGAAGATCGAATTCCGGTTCATCCGCAGCGTGGAGGGAATATCCTCGCGCGGGCGAAGATTGCTGCCCGACGCCGTGACGATGCGCGTCGCGACATAGTAGGCGGCAAAGAGCATGAGAACCCAGATCGCACCCTGCAGTGCCGGCAGCATCAAGACCACCAGCGACTTCGTCTGAGCAATCGAGGCCGGGTCTGGCGTGAAGGCCGGCTCCTGCTGCTTGACCGAATCCATCAGCGCATCGACCATCTGGTCGGTGAGGCCCGGGCCATAGCCGATCATGAAGCCGACCACGATGACTGCGACCGTGACGAGAGCGCAAAGGTGAAGCAGGATATCCGAAAGCGGATACCAGGCCGTCAGATGGTCCGGTCCGCCAAGCTCGGAAGCAGGCCGCGCCAGGTTGGCGAGGTGGCTGAGCCACCCGGCCGGCGCAAGCGTCACCAGCGTCATGACCAGGGCAAAGGAAGGCGAAATGGCAATCGCACCGAGCACGAACGCGGTAACGATCGAAACGATCGCTGCGACATTGCCCCAGCCGAGGCCGGCGATCAGGATAGGAAGTGCCGAAGCAGCGTAGAGAACCGCACTGAAAGACGGCTGCGCATCCGCACCGAGCACGAGCAGGGTGGCGGTCAGGCCGGCGAGCGCGCCGATCATCAGCAATCTTGGGTTCAATCTGTTCACGTCGCTGTCCTGCTTGTTCAAGCAGTTAGAGGAAGTTTCCGATTCAATCTCGGAAGAGCCTCAACATGGGGTTTAACGGTCTCGATCCACGCCCATCGTGGAAGGAGTGAGGCAAGGCACGGATGCCTTCCCTCGAATTCTAAGTTGTCGGTCGCTTACGCGACGACGTACGGCAGCAGGCCGAGGAAGCGGGCGCGCTTGATCGCCTGAGCGAGTTCGCGCTGCTTCTTCTGGGAAACGGCCGTGATACGCGAAGGAACGATCTTGCCGCGCTCGGAAATGTAGCGCTGCAGAAGACGGACGTCCTTGTAGTCGATCCGCGGAGCGTTTGCGCCCGAGAACGGGCAGGTCTTGCGGCGGCGATGGAACGGGCGGCGGACCGGTGCGGAGGAAGCTTCAGACATTCTCAGATCTCCTTATACGCGGTCTTCGCGCGGACGGCGCGGACGGTCTTCACGGTCACCGAAGCCACCTTCGCGCGGCGGGCGCGGACCACGGTCGCCGAAGTCGCGGCGCGGGCCACGATCGTCGCCATCGCGGCGCGGACGGTCGTCACGATCGCGCTTCTGCATCATGGCAGACGGGCCTTCTTCGTGCTTCTCGACAGCGATCGTCATGTAGCGCAGGACGTCTTCGCTGATGCGCATCTGGCGTTCCATTTCCTGGATGGCAGCCGCCGGAGCGTCGATGTCCATCAGGGCGTAGTGAGCCTTGCGGTTCTTCTTGATGCGGTAGGTGAGGGACTTGAGGCCCCAGTTCTCGATACGCCCGACTTTGCCGCCGTTTGCTTCGATCACGCCCTTGTACTGTTCTACGAGGGCATCGACCTGCTGAGCGGAAATATCCTGCCGGGCAAGGAATACATGTTCATAAAGAGCCATGACAGCTTTGCCTTTCTTGCGTTGGTTCAACCCGATATTCGGCGGCTAAGCCTCAACGACTGCTCCTGATGGGCGGACCCAGGCAAGAAAAGCGTTTCCGAGACGGTCGAGAGCGGAGACACGGGAGGCTGGAACGCTTCCGTTCCGAACGATCTCACCATGGTGAGACCGGCCCTCCGTTCAGCCACCAGCCAGAAGACCGGGTTTGCGAACAGGGCGGCTTATACGGATTTTTGAATGAAAGGCAAGAGCGGGATTGATCTAATCGCCGCTCAACACGCGGAAAGCATCAGTTGGAGTACTTTCGGGATATTCAATTGTAGTTCTGGACCTGCTAATACAACTTGATCGTAGGCCCCGGCCTGATGCGGGTTCTGGTTGCAGTTGCAGTGGTACTGGATGGTCGAGCATGAAACGCCATGCGATGCAGGCCCGGAGCGAGAAGAAGGACACACTCTCTGAGTGGGCCTTGCCGTTACGGCTGCATCTGAGCGTCATCATCATGGGGCTGCTCGCCTGCACCTCGCTTCCACTCGTATGGATGGGTTACGAACAAGGAAAGTTTACGGCCTTGTCGACCGGCGAGGCCGAGATGCGCCAGCTTGGGCTTCGCGCGATCGAGGATTACACTCAGGTGTTCAACAGCGGAAACGCTGCGATCGGAACCGGCTCGGTCGTTCCGGAAATGCTGACTGCGCCACCAGAGGATCTGAAGGCAAAACAGGACTTTCTGCTGAAAATCTTGCAGTCATCCTTCCGCATCGACGGCGTATATGCGGCTTATCCAGATGGGAGCTTCGTGCAGGCTGTCAATGTCGCAGCAAATCCGGAATGGCGAAATGATCTGGACACGCCCAAGGAGACAGCATTTGCAATCCGAGTGATCACGAAGATTGATGGGGGGTCCAATACGACCTGGACGTTCTACGACAGGGATACGCGTCCGATCAGCAGCCACGCCGACCGTGATGATATCTTCGATCCACGTTATCGGCCGTGGTATCTCGCAGCCCTTGGCGAGGGCAAGACGGTATCGGTCGGCCCCTACGTCTCGGCATCGACCAGGTTGTTGACGATGACGCTGGCGACGCCCGCAGGGGAGGGCGACCGCGTGGTGATCGCGGCCGATGTGTTGTTGCTAACTCTGGGCGAGATTGTCGACGTGAGCGCGCTTTCGAAGCGGGCCCTCGGCTACGTCTTTGACCCGAGAGGCCGCCTGATCGCTCATTCCGACAAGGATGTCATGAATGAAATCAGGAGCGAGCTGCGTCGCGGTCAGGAACCGTCGGTTACAACCTTGGCGCAGGCGGATCCCGCAATTCCGCCAATTGCCAAACTAGTCGCATCAGCGAACGGCGTGGGAACGGGCGAGGTCGTGCATTTTCCGGTACACGGGCGCGAATATCTGGCGCAGATCTTTCGCCAGGAGGTCGCCGGGCTGGCTGGCAAATATTCGGTCGTCATAGCTGCGCCGCTCGACGAGCTGGTCGCCCCGGTCGAGCGGCGGCTCAGGCGCAACCTTGCGATAGCGGTGGCCTTTCTGGCCGGAGGTGTGTTGGCAGCAATCGTCATCTCCCGATTGATCAGCAGATCGTTGTATGCACTTGCCGAGGAAGCCAGGCACATGGGCAAGCTCGAATTTGGCGAAAGCCGTGTCACGCATTCCTTCATTTCTGAGGTCAATGCACTCGCAAAGGCGCAGAGCTCCGCACGCAATGCCATCAGGACCTTTTCTCTCTATGTGCCGCGGGAGCTTGTGCGCAGGATCGTCGCTGCAGGCCAGGCCGTCGTGGGTGCAGCGGTCCGGCAGGAGATCACGGTGCTCTTCACCGATATACGCGATTTCACCACCATTGCGGAACAGCGCTCGCCAGAGGAAGTCGTCGCCCTTCTATCGAGCTATTTCGAAGCCCTCAACGATATCATCGAGCGCCACGGCGGCACGATTGTTCAGTATATGGGAGATGGGCTTTTTGCCATGTGGAACGCTCCGCTTCCCGATGATCGGCATGTCGAAAATGCCTGCCGCTGCGCTCTTGCGATGAAAGCGGCGATCGACGTCATGAACGCCGCCAATGAGGCGGCCGGCCGCTCCATACTCTTCACCCGCTTCGGCCTGCATACCGGACCGGCCGTTGTGGGCAGTTTTGGCGCCGAGACACGTCGGCAATATACCGCCATTGGAGACACGGTGAACGTCGCTTCGCGTCTCGAGGGCCTCAATCGGCAGTATGGAACTTCGATCCTTGTAAGCGGCGAGGTCCGCTGTCTGGTCGGCGAAATGTTCGAGCTCGCTCCCATCGGGACAGTCAGCGTCAAGGGGCGCACAGGAGAGACGGAGCTGTTCGAGCTCAGGGCATGCGCCACCGAAGCCCCAACAGCGCGAATTCCCTCTCCCTGATTGCGGGAGAGGGATAAGGCGAACTCCGTTACATCGGCATCGGGTAGAGCCGGTGCACCTTTTCGATCTCGGCCAGGATTTCGTCGCTGAGCGTCACGTTGACCGATGCGATATCGGTCTCCAACTGGCCCATCGTGGTGGCGCCGATGATGACGGAAGCCATGAAGGGCTTGGTCAGGCAGTAAGCCAGCGCCATCTTCGACGGGTCGAGATTATACTTGGCGGCGATCTCGAGATAGGCCTTCACAGGCGGTTCCTGCAGCGGCTGCAGGCGTCCGCCGATATCGCGGTTGATCGAGCCGCGCGAACCTTCCGGGCGTGCGCCCCCGACATACTTGCCGGAGAGAATGCCGCCAGCGAGCGGCGAATAGGCGAGAAGGCCGACATCCTCATAGTGTGAAAGCTCCGCCAGATCGAGATCGAAGTGCCGGTAGAGAAGATTATACTCGTTCTGTGTCGTGGCGACGCGCGGCAGGCCCTTCTGCTCAGCGATCGTCAGGTATTTCTGGATACCCCAGGTCGTCTCGTTGGAAAGCCCGATCGCGCGGATTTTGCCGGCCTTCACGTGCTCGCCCAAAGTTTCAAGGATTTCCGTGATATTCGCGATTGCGGCTTCGCGATCCTGGCCGAACGGGTTGTAGTGCCAGTTCTGGCGGAAGTGGAAATGGCCGCGGCTCGGCCAATGCACCTGGTAGAGGTCGATGTAGTCCGTCTTCAGACGCATCAGGCTGGCGTCGATCGCAAGGCGGATGTTCTTGGCGTCGGCGCCTTCGCCGCCGCGCAGGTACTCACGGCCCGTGCCGGCAACCTTGGTTGCAAGCACGATGTCGCTGCGCTTGCCGGTCTTTTCGAACCAGGTGCCGATATATTCTTCGGTGCGGCCCTGCGTCTCGGCCGAGACGGGCGTTGTCGGATAGAGTTCGGCTGTATCGAAGAAATTGACGCCTTTTTCGACGGCGTAGTGCATCTGGTCATGTGCTTCGGCTTCGCTATTCTGCGTGCCCCAGGTCATGGTGCCCAGGCAGATTTCGGAAACGGAGATGCCGGTGCGGCCTAAATTCCTATATTTCATGGGAAAACCTTGGTCATATCGGGAAAACTCGATCTGGGAGGATCAGGCGAAGTAAGACAGGAAAGACGCAAGCGCAATAGGAAAATCTACTGCCTTCGCAACGGCAAAAGCCTGGAAAAGCAGGCCTTGCGCTATTGACTCCGGGAGGAAGAATGTCAATTGGGAGCAAAACGACCCCAAGGAAGCCAATATAATGACCGTTGCTTTCACATTTCCCGGCCAGGGAAGCCAGGCCGTCGGCATGGGCAAGGACCTCGCCGACAACTACGCAGAAGCCCGCGCCGTCTTTGAAGAAGTGGACGACGCGCTCGGGGAAAAGCTCTCCGACGTCATTTTCAACGGCCCCGAAGACAAGCTGACGCTGACCGCCAACGCCCAGCCGGCGCTGATGGCCGTCTCGATGGCAGTCGTTCACGTGCTGCATGCGCGCGGCCTCGATCTGAAGGCAAACGTTGCTTATGTGGCCGGCCATTCGCTCGGCGAATATTCCGCCCTTTGCGCAGCCGGCACTTTCTCTGTTGCGGACACGGCACGTCTGCTGCGCATCCGTGGCAATGCCATGCAGGCGGCGGTTCCGGTCGGCGTCGGCGCGATGGCCGCAATCATCGGGCTGGAACATGCTGATGTGATGGCCGTCTGCGAAGAAGCTTCTGCTGTCGGCGCCTGCCAGATCGCCAATGACAATGGCGGCGGCCAGATCGTCGTGTCGGGCGAAAAGGCGGCTGTTGAAAAAGCGGCCGAGCTTGCAACGGTCAAGGGTGCCAAGCGCGCCATCCTGCTGCCGGTCTCCGCGCCCTTCCATTCGACCCTGATGAAGCCGGCAGCCGAGGCCATGCGCGAGGCGCTGGCCGGCGTTGCCAAGTCGAACCCGGTCGTGCCCGTCATCGCCAACGTTCGCGCAGCACCTGTCACCGATGCCGCGGAGATTGCCGGCCTGCTCGTCGAGCAGGTGACAGGACAGGTTCGCTGGCGCGAGACCGTTGAATGGTTCGCCGCCAACAATGTGACAACTTTGTATGAAATCGGCGCAGGTAAGGTGCTGACGGGTCTCGCCCGCCGCATCGACAAATCGGTCAACGGCGTTGCGGTCAACACGCCTGCCGATATCGACGCAGCGCTTGCCGGCTTGCTCGGCTGAGCCGAAACTCGAAAAAGAGGGACAACACGATGTTTGACTTGAGCGGCCGCAAGGCCCTGGTAACCGGCGCATCCGGCGGGATCGGCGAAGAGATCGCCCGGCTCTTGCATCGCCAAGGCGCGATCGTCGGCCTGCATGGCACGCGCGTCGAAAAGCTGGAGGCACTGGCAGGCGAGCTGGGCGATCGCGTCAAGATCTTTCCGGCCAACCTGTCGGACCGCGCCGAAGTCAAGGCGCTGGGCGCCAAGGCCGAGGAAGAGCTGGAAGGCGTCGACATCCTCGTCAACAATGCCGGCATCACCAAGGACGGTCTCTTCGTGCGCATGAGCGACGAGGATTGGGACGCCGTGCTGGAAGTCAACCTGACCTCGACCTTCCGCCTGACGCGCGAGCTGACGCATCCGATGATGCGCCGCCGTTACGGCCGTATCATCAACATCACGTCAGTCGTTGCGGTAACCGGCAATCCGGGCCAGGCAAACTACTGTGCCTCCAAGGCAGGTATGATCGGCTTCACCAAGTCACTGGCGCAGGAAATCGCAACGCGCAACGTGACCGTCAACTGCGTGGCGCCGGGCTTTATCGAAAGCGCGATGACAGGCAAGCTGAACGACAAGCAGAAGGAAGCGATCATGGGCGCCATCCCGATGAAGCGGATGGGAACCGGCGGCGAAATCGCCTCGGCTGTCGCCTATCTCGCCTCGTCTGAAGCAGCCTACGTGACGGGCCAGACTCTGCACGTCAACGGCGGCATGGCTATGATCTAAAAAGGAATTGGCTGTTGGGAGGTTTTTTCGTTCCAATAGCATGTTGAGCAACGCAACACGTTTGATTTTCTGGCTTTGCGACAGACTTAAACCGTGTTAAGCGGGCCATGACTGTGAACAGTCGCCCGAATGATGCAGACGGATCGGCCGGTTTTTCAATGGCTGGTCCGGATATGAAAGCCGGGTTGAACGAGTTTGCCAGCGGCGGTGCTTAGGCGCCGCAGGTTGAAACAGGGTAGGGATGTCATACGGCATTCTGATTAGGATATAAGGTCGAGGAAAACCGACATGAGCGATATCGCAGAACGCGTGAAGAAAATTGTTATTGATCATCTTGGCGTCGATGCCGACAAGGTTGTTGAAAGCGCCAGCTTCATTGATGACCTCGGTGCGGACTCGCTCGACACCGTTGAACTCGTCATGGCTTTCGAAGAAGAATTTGGCGTAGAAATTCCGGACGACGCTGCCGACTCCATCCTGACGGTTGGCGACGCTGTAAAGTTCATTGAAAAGGCCCAGGCTTAATCGCTTGTGGTTGAAAAGGGCGGGCTCCGGGAGTCCGCCCTTTTTCGTCCGGGGGTGCCGGATGTATTTTGCGACGCATGACATGAAGAAAAAGACGGGGGCCCGCAGTCGATGAGACGTGTCGTTATCACTGGTACCGGCATGGTATCGCCATTGGGTTGCGGCACTGAAGTGTCCTGGTCACGGCTGATCGCTGGCCACAACGGCGCGCGTCTTGTCACCGAATTCGAGGTCGAGGATCTCCCCGCCAAAATCGCCTGCCGCATTCCCGTTGGCGATGGTACCGACGGCACATTCAATGTCGATGACTGGATGGAGCCGAAGGAGCAACGCAAGGTCGATCCCTTCATCATCTATGGCATGGCCGCTGCCGACATGGCGCTGGCCGATGCGAACTGGCACCCTGCCACCGACGAAGATCAGATTGCGACGGGCGTCATGATCGGCTCCGGCATCGGCGGTCTCGAAGGCATTGTCGAGGCGGGCTATACGCTTCGCGACAAGGGTCCTCGCCGCATTTCTCCCTTCTTCATTCCCGGTCGCCTGATCAATCTCGTATCCGGCCAGGTTTCGATCCGTCACAAGCTGCGTGGCCCGAACCACGCCGTCGTCACCGCTTGCTCGACTGGCGCCCATGCGATCGGCGACGCAGCACGGCTGATCATGCTCGGCGATGCCGATGTCATGGTGGCCGGCGGCGCTGAAGCGCCTGTCTGCCGTATTTCGCTGGCCGGTTTTGCCGCCTGCAAGGCGCTTTCTACCCAGCATAACGATGATCCGCAGAAGGCATCGCGACCCTATGATCGCGACCGCGACGGCTTTGTCATGGGCGAAGGTGCGGGCATCGTGGTGCTCGAAGAACTGGAACATGCCAAGGCGCGTGGCGCCAAGATCTATGCCGAAGTCGTTGGCTACGGCCTGTCCGGCGACGCCTATCACATCACCGCTCCGTCGGAAGACGGCGAGGGCGCCTTCCGCTGCATGACCTCGGCTCTGAAGCGTGCCGGCATCACGCCGGGCGACATCGACTATATCAATGCCCATGGCACCTCGACCATGGCCGATACGATCGAGCTCGGCGCGGTTGAGCGCCTCGTCGGCAATGCCGCCTCGCGCATCTCCATGTCTTCCACCAAGTCGGCCACCGGCCATCTGCTGGGGGCCGCCGGTGCAATCGAGGCGATCTTTGCGACGCTGGCAATCCGCGATAATATTGCGCCGCCGACACTCAACCTCGACAATCCCGAACGGGAATCGGCGATCGATCTTGTCCCGCACAAGGCTCGTGAGCGAGAAATAAACGTAGCGCTGTCCAACTCGTTCGGATTCGGCGGCACCAATGCGTCACTTGTGCTGCGTCGCTATGAGGCATAACGACAGGTCCTGATCGGCTCGAGATGGAGGCTAACGGGGCCTCCATGTCTCCTGAACCTGTTTTTGCCGCATTGCTTGGCCAAAGAGCAGGCAATGACAAAAAGAAGGGATTGCTGGTGAGCGATACGAACCAGGGCGGCGGCGCCCCGAACGGCCACGAAGGCCAGACGGGGCAGAAAGGGCCGATCATTCCAAAATCGGCCAGCGAAGCTTTGCGCCCTGAACGTGTCCCCGAGCCTCCGAAGCGCTCCCGGAAGGCACGCAGCCAGACCGTCATTTTCCTGAACTTCCTCATGACGCTGGTCGTCTTCGCCTTCGCATTGGCGATTGCCGGCACCTACTATGCCCTTTCGGTCTATCAGGCGGCCGGCCCGTTGACGACGAATACCAATTTCATCGTCCGCAATGGTGCGGGTATCAGCGAGATCTCCTCCCGTCTGGAAGCGAGCAACATCATCTCCGATGCGCGTGTCTTCCGCTACCTGACCGCCACACATCTGCACGACGGCGAGACGCTGAAATCAGGCGAATATGAGATCAAGGCTGGCGCTTCCATGCGCGATATCATGGAACTGCTGAAATCAGGCAAGTCGATCCTCTACTCGGTCTCGCTGCCGGAAGGACTGACGGTTCGCCAGATGTTTAACAAGCTGCAGGCCGATCCGGTCCTCGAAGGCGATCTGCCCTCGGCGCTGCCTCCGGAAGGCAGCCTCAGGCCGGACACTTACAAGTTCTCGCGCGGAACGAAGCGGTCGGAAATCGTCGACCAGATGCAGGCGGCCCAGCAGAAGCTCGTAGACGAGATCTGGGAGAAGCGTGATCAGAATCTTCCGATCGCCAACAAGCAGGATTTCGTGACCCTTGCGTCGATCGTGGAGAAGGAGACCGGACTTGCCGACGAGCGCGCTCATGTCGCGTCCGTTTTCCTCAATCGTCTTGGCAAGAACATGCGTCTGCAATCCGATCCGACGATCATCTACGGCCTGTTCGGTGGTGACGGCAAGCCGACCGATCGCCCGATCTACCAGTCGGATCTCAAGAAAGAGACGCCTTACAATACCTACATCATAAAGGGTCTGCCGCCGACGCCGATCGCCAATCCAGGCAAGGATGCGCTCGAGGCCGTCGCCAACCCCTGGAAGTCGCAGGATCTCTATTTCGTGGCTGACGGCTCGGGCGGCCATGTCTTCGCCGCGACGCTCGAAGAGCACAATGCGAACGTGAAGCGGTGGCGTAAGATACTGGCGGAGAAGGGCCAGGACCCGAGCGCGATCGCGGTCGACGGCCAGCCCGATGACGCCAGCAGCGCTGCGGGTGCGAGCGGCGGCGGGGCACAGCCCAGGAAGAAGACGAATTGAGACTTGACCTCATAGCATTTAACGGAGGCTCGGATGGCACTGCAGTCCATGACCGGTTTTGCGCGGCGCGAAGGCACAAGCGGGCGTTATCGCTGGGCATGGGAGTTGCGATCGGTCAACGGCAAGGGCCTTGACCTGCGGCTGCGGTTGCCGCCCGGCGTAGACCGGCTGGAAACCGATATTCGCCGACTGATCGCTGAACAATTCGCGCGTGGCAATCTCCAGGCTTCCCTCTCCCTGTCCGCCGATGAGAGCCGTTTCGAGGCTGTTCTGAACCAGCAGGCCCTCTCTGCCGTCATGGCGGTACGCGAGCAACTCGCGGGCGTTATCGACCCGGCTCCGTTGAAGCTGGACACGCTTCTGTCGATCCGCGGCATTGTCGAATTCCGCGAGACGGAAGAGGGCGAAGAGGCGGCTGCAGCACGAGACGCGGATATCATGGCTGGCCTCGAAGGCGCCCTCTACGATTTGCGGACCATGCGCCAGCATGAGGGCCGGGCGCTCGGTCAGGTGCTGCTTGGTCATGTCGAGACCATCGAGACGTTGACTGCGACCGTGGAGCGCGATCCTTCGCGCTCTCCATCCGAGATCGCTTCGAGACTGGTCGCCCAGGTGGCCGTGCTTCTGGATGGCGCATCCGGCCTCGACCGCGAACGCCTGCATGCCGAGGTGGCCCTGTTGGCCACCAAGGCTGATCTGCGCGAGGAAATCGACCGCCTGAAAGGCCACATTGCGGCCGCCCGCGAGTTGCTTGCAAAGGGTGGCCCCGTCGGCCGCAAGCTTGATTTCCTTGCACAGGAATTTAACCGGGAATCGAATACAATCTGCTCGAAATCGAACTCTGCCGCCGTCACAACTGCAGGCATCGATCTCAAGGTCGTTATCGACCAGTTTCGTGAGCAGGTTCAGAATTTGGAGTAGGTATGAAGCCGGTATCAACCTCGCGTACTCAGATCGCCCGTCGAGGGTTGATGCTTGTCATTTCATCGCCATCGGGTGCCGGCAAGTCGACGATCGCCCGTACTCTGCTGGAAACGGACAAGCAGATCAGCCTGTCCGTCAGCGTCACCACGCGCCAGCGCCGTCCGAGCGAAATCGAGGACATTCATTATCATTTCAAGAGCGTGCGCGAATTCGAACGGATGCGCGATTCCGACGCTTTGCTCGAATGGGCAGAAGTCCATGGAAATTTCTATGGAACGCCGCGCGAGCCTGTCGAAACGGCGATGGCCGATGGCCGCGACATGCTGTTCGATATCGATTGGCAGGGCGCCCAGCAGCTTCAGGAAAAGATGTCGGCCGACGTCGTCTCGGTCTTCATCCTGCCGCCGACTATGACCGAACTGCAATCTCGATTGCATCGCCGCGCGGAGGACTCCGAAGCTGTCATCCAGACGCGCCTTGCCAATTCGCGATCGGAAATCGAGCATTGGCGAGAATACGACTACGTCATCGTCAACGACGATCTGAATGCTGCCTTCGAAGCGGTGCAGTCCATTGTCCGCGCCGAGCGCCTGCGTCGTGACCGCCGCCATGGCATGTTCGATTTCGTTCGCGGGCTGCTGGAAGAAGAGCCGAAGCTCTAAAATCGCCCAGCTTTAAAGGAAGTTCGCCAGACGGCAGAATTCCTCGATCGACAGCGTCTCAGCGCGTCGCGTCGGATCGATATCGGCTTTGACAAGCAAAGCTTCGCCGCCAATCGATTTCAGGCTTTGGCGCAGCATCTTGCGCCGCTGGCCGAACGCAGCTTCCGTCACCTTTTCCAGCTTGGCGACCGGGCAGGGGATGGGATTTGCCTTCGGCGTGAGGTGCACGACGGTCGAGGTCACCTTTGGCGGCGGCGTGAAGGCCTGGGGCGAGATGTCGAAGGTCATGTGGGCCTCCGTTCGCCAGCCGCAGAGCACGCCGAGACGGCCATAATGATCGTCATCCTCGCGAGCGACGATGCGCTGGCCCACTTCCTTCTGGAACATCAGGGTCAGCGACTGCCAGAACGGTGGCCATTGCGGTGGCAGGAGCCAGTTGACCAGCAACTGCGTCCCGACATTATAGGGAAGATTGGCGATAATGCGCACCGGCTCGCCTGCAGCGAGCGTGGCAAAATCGGTCTTCAGCGCATCGCCTTCGATTACCTCGAGCCTGCTGGGATAATGGTCCGCGATCTCCGCCAGAGCCGGTAAGCAGCGCGAGTCCCGCTCAACGGCGATGACCTTCTTGGCGCCGAGCGCCAGGATTGCACGGGTCAGCCCGCCGGGGCCAGGCCCGACCTCGAAAACGGTGACGCCTTCGAGCGGTCCGGCCTGTCGGGCGACCTTCTGCGTCAGGTTCAGATCGAGAAGGAAATTCTGGCCGAGCGCCTTTCGAGCATCCAGACCGTAACGCTGGATGACGTCACGCAGCGGCGGAAGGCCGTCAAGTGCTGCCATCAGAGACGGCTTCCGGATGCGCGGCTGATCTCGGCCGCAAGCTTGAGCGCAGCGACGAGGCTGTGCTCTTTGGCAACGCCTTTGCCGGCGATACCGAATGCGGTGCCGTGATCTGGCGACGTGCGAACGAAGGGCAGACCCAGTGTTACATTAACGGAATCATCGAAGCCCAAAGCCTTGGCGGGAATAAGCGCCTGGTCGTGATACATGCAGATCGCCACATCGTATCTGCGGCGGGCGTCGTCGTGAAACATCGTGTCGGCCGGCAGCGGACCGAAAGCGTCGATGCCCTCCGCCCGCAATGTCTGGATCGCCGGCAGGATGATCGCATCGTCTTCTTTACCGAGCGCCCCGTTCTCTCCCGCATGAGGATTGAGCCCGGCGACCGCAAGTCTGGGGTGGGCAATGCCGAAGCGCGCCTTGAGGTCCGCATAGGTGATCCGGCACGTCTCGACGATAAGATCGGTCGTCAGAGCACCCGGAACGTCCTTCAGCGGGATATGGATGGTGACGGGGATCGCCCGAAGCTTCGGCCCGGCCAAAAGCATGACCGGCATGACGGGCTTTCCTGTTGCCCGCATCGCAAGATCGGCCAGAAATTCCGTATGTCCCGGGAAGCCGAAACCCGCTTCGTAAAGAACCGATTTCGCGATCGGATTGGTCACGACCCCTAGCGCCTCGCCCGCCATGCTGAGGGAAACAGCTGTCTCGATCGCAGCAATCGTTCCCTTGGCTGTTGCCATATGCGGTTCGCCGGCAACGACATCCACGCCTGATGCAATGGGGAGCACGGGCAGGGCGCTGGCAAAGGCGCTGCAAGCGGTCGCGGCGTCCGCATCACGCAAAGGCACGGTCAAGCCGAGCTGCCGCATCCTGCTCTCAAGGACTTTTGGGTCGCCGATGAAAAGAAAGGGCGGTAATCCAAGCTCCGTACGCCGTGTCCATGCCACAAGCGTGATGTCCGGACCTATGCCGGCGGGATCGCCCTGAGTGAGGGCGAGGGGGCGCGAAAAGAGCGACGACATGAACTCGATCAGCGATAGAGGATCTGGGCCTTGGAGCGCAGTTCGTCCATATACTTCTTGTCGTTGGCGCTGACCGCCTGATCGCCGCCCTTGCCAATATCTTCGGCGCGGAAGACTGCGGCAGCAGCAACGTCGTCATTGACCTGCCGCTGCGAGCAGATGGCGAGGTATTCGATGCCACGATCGGTGACCAGCGTCGGTGTCGTATTGCCCGACGCCTTTTCGATCAGCGGCTTCCAGCCGTCCGGCAGCTCAGGCGCCAGCACACGACCGAGGTCTCGAACGGAGACATCGTGCATGGTGGCAGCAAAGACCTTGGCCTGGTCGCAGCCGGGGAATTTCGCGCGCGACGCTTCTGCTTCGGCTTTTCGTTGCGCGGTGATCGCATTCCTCTTGGCCGCCGGGATGACGAAGATGACCTGCTTCAGGAAATATTCCGTTGTGGCAGGCTTTTCCTTGTTCTCGGTCATGCGCTTGACGAGGTCGTCATTCGACATCTTGGCCGATCCGTAGCGCGCATTGATAACACGGGACCAACTCATGGAAACGGCGATATAGGATTTGAAATGGTCGACGCCGACGCCCATCTTGTCCAAAATCTGGCCAAGCTGTTCGGTGGACATCTTGTTGCTCGTGGCGAAACGGCCGAAGGCTGCATCGACATCCTGTGTGCTGACAGACATGTGGACGCGCGTTATTTCCTGGCGCTTCAGCGTTTCATCGACAAGCTGCTGTACCGCAAGCTTGCCGAGATCGCCCTTCTGGTGTTGCAGCTTCAGGAAGTTGACGCGTTTCGCGACATCGCCGCTGGTAATCGCGGTGTTGTTGACGACAGCCTTCACTTCGCTGCCACCACCACCGGTCGCCGCGTAGGCCTGCGGCACCGCAACTGCCGCCATCGCCATTATGGCGGCTCCAATCACCATGGCGCGCATCGGTGTCCTTGCAGAAAACATCAATTACCCCTTCCCAAAGGTCGCGTATCGGGCATCGTCACATCTACGGATTAAGTCGAACGACACCGGCGATTTTGAGCCATACATCTACAGCAAGGACCGTGAATTGCACAATCCTTGCGGCGAAACAATGACATCCAGTGTGGATTATAATCGCGCGACGGAAGAGACGACCAGGCGGCAGCCGCTAGGTCGTCTCCTCTGGATCAGAACGTTGTGTTCTGAGTGTCACCCAAGTTGATATCACCCAGCGTACGGAAGGTGATGCGAGCGCCAATCGACCAGTCGCTGGCCGTCTCATTGGTTGAGTCCTTGCGCGAGAGAAAGGCGAGGGTGAAAATGGTGCACTCGTCCTCGTAGGAAAGTCCAACCCCCTCGCGGGTTATCTCGTCGTTGTTCAAGTCATACGAAACCGTACCGAAGATCGACCAGTAGTCCTTGAACTTGTACTTGGCGCTGCCCTGGATTTCGTCCTGGTTCTCCAGGAACCCATAGTTCGGCTGAGCTGCAATGTGGGTATAGACCAGCGAACTCTGGAAATCCGGATTGCTATAGCTGACGGCCGTATCACCGCGCTTATAGCTTAGATCTTGTTCATCCAGGCGGTAGGAGGTCGAAAGCGAAATGCCCTGCGGCGTCGTCACTCCCACCATTCCGACATAGTCGGAACTCCGCGTTTCCAGACCGGATTCCGCCCCGGTACCCGCCAGATCGGGCGACGCAAAGGAATTCATGCCCGCAACCTGATAAGATTGACCGGCAATACTCTGCAGCTTGTAGCCGCTGTCGAAGCTGCCGGTATAGCGAATACCGAGATTGGCGCGCGTGCCGCCTTCCACCCGATCGTAGCCGGAGAATTTGTCGCGGTCGAACAGATTGGTGGCGTCGAAGACGAAGCTCTGCGCATCCTCGTTGGGAAGCTCGCCCGCAAGCTGTTCGTTCGGACGGGCATAGATCTGCGCGATCGGTTCGAACACATGCGTGCTGTTGCTGGTCGAAACGAGGATCGGATACTTCGCCTCAAGCCCTGCAGTCAGCATCCCGCGCGTGGCAGTGCTGTTGTCATCGAAGCTACCCGTATAGGATAGACCCTGCGAACTCGGTGAATCCATACCAAGGCCAAACGCGTCGCCACGTGCTGCAAGCAACGGTGTCAGTTGCAAGCCTTCGTCAGTCGTAAACGTTCTCTGCCACTGCACTTCCGTCGTCAGGCGCGTGTCAGTTCCGGACAAACCTAGGAATCTGTTGTTGAAGTCTGCCGGACTGAGCGTGCTCGCCGTATCGCGGGACAGGTTCGTGAAGTTCACGGTGGCGGAAAGTTCGCCGCCTTCCACGGATTCCGGCGCGACATAATGATAGTCGATGACAGGATAGACGATCGACTGCTGCTTCTCGGCGGTCACGGCCGAAAGATCCGGGTCCGTCGCTGCATTCTGCACGTCGAAATAGTAGGCCCGCGCGTCGAAATAGTTACGCTTGCCAATGCCCGTCAAATAGGCCTGGTTGGTATGTGTGCTCTGGTTGAAGCCGGTCAAGTTGTAGGTGCGAGCAAAATCGTTGTCGCTCTGCAACATCGCATCCCAGCCGAACGCCCAGCGCGGATTGATCTTGAAGTCGCCCTTGGACGCTACAAATCCGCGCGTTGTCTGCTTCGAGTCAGTCGTGCCCGAGTTGAACTGGTTGGGATTCGATTGATCTATCCCAGCGAAACGCAGCGTGTGGGTGCCGTTTTCGAAGCGGTTGCGAACCTCGCCCTGCAGAAGGAACCCCTGGCTCGTATAATACGTGCCGGTGACCGTCGCATCCATGCTTGGCGAGATCACGTAATAGTAGGGAACGGAGGCGCTGAAACCGAGATTTTCGTTGATGCCGAAGCTCGGGAACAGGAAGCCTGACTTCCGCTTGACGGTATTATCCGGAACCTGCATCCACGGGACATAGGCGATCGGCTGACCGAAAAGCTCCATCCGGGCGTGATGCAGGGTGACGGTATGCGTCTTGCCATCCTGCACGACACGCTGTGCCTTGACCTGCCACAGCGGGGCACGACCGACCGCAGAGCACGGCAGACAGGCGGTATAGACGCCCTTGGTCAGGATCATCTGGGTGCCGCCCACGCGCTCGCCCTTTTCAGCGGCAAGGCGGGTATTGTCGGGCATTTCCAGACGCAATGCGTCAACGAAACCATCCGAGAAATTGTCGGTGACATCCATGTGGTCACCGTACATGCGGTTGCCGTCAGGCGTGATCAGTTCGACATTGCCTGTCGCCGTCATCCTGCCGGTCTTCTGATTATATTCGACGCGCTGCGACACCATGCGGTAGCCGCCGTAATTGATCTGCACGGCGCCGCTCGCCGTTACGATCTGCGTATCCTTGTTATAGATGAGCTCGTTCGAGGACAGAACGAGCTTCGATCCTTCAGGAACCTTAACTTTCGTGCCTGGCGTTGTTGCCGCTGCGTCATTTGCCTGTGCATAGACGACAACCGGGCTCGCCACGACGAACACATAGGCAGCCGCACCCGAGAGCAGGGCAGCTACGATTTTGCCAATACGCTTGCGGTTACTGACCGCCACTAGCCGTCCTCCTGATGAAGCAGAATCGTTGCCCCGAGAGCCAACGCGACGATGACTGGTATCCAGGTCGCTACGAAGGGGGGAACCACGCCGCTGCTTCCGAATGCCTTTACAAGCACGGTGACCACATAAAGCACGAAGCCTGAAATGATGCCACCCAGAATCACCGAACGTGATTGGTTGAATCTACTGAATTTTAGGGACACGGTTGCTGCGATCAGCGTCATTGCCACCAGAAGGAATGGCTGCGACAGCAACGAGTGAAATTGTGTCTCCAACGCTTTGGTTGAGATGCCGAAATCTTTTGCAATCGCAATTCGATTAGAAAGATCATAAAAAGCAATGGTTTCCGGATCTACCAAGCGCTGGGAGACGAAGTCCTGTTTCAGATTCGTACGAACCTGTACCGTTGTCTTGTGAGCCGGGATTTCACCCGGCGCCCGCTCGACGACGTTGTTAAGAAGCCAGTAACCATCTTCTAATTTTGCCATGGCAGCATCCTGCCGCAGCACGATGTTCCCCTGTGAATCAAAGTGGATAAACACCGGGTTGATGAGCGTTAATCCATTGTTCTGGATGGCCTTGGCGCCGATGATCACGTCGTCCTTGCCGCTAATCTGGCGCAGCCATGGAACGGTGAGCGTATTGCGGTAGGAGGGGTCGCCGCGCAGGTCCCCCTCGATGGCTTCCGCCTGTCTTTGTCCCCAGGCAGCCACCGGATTGAGCGCCAGCATGGTCAACAGGCCGACAACGATTGCACCACCCACGAAGGGCGTCATGAACTGCCAGACCGAAACGCCGGCTGCGCGCGCCACGACCAGTTCCAGACGCCTGTTGAGCGCGATCAGCACCGTCATCCCCACGAACAGCGCGATGAACGGTACTGTCTGCTGTATGATCAGCGGAAGCCGCACCGCTGTCATTATCAGGCCGACCGTTACCGTGTAGCCCGGCAGACCGGCAAGGCGGCCGGCGGTTTCGCTGAAGTCGACCAGAAAGACGATCGAAATGACGCCGAGGAAGAACCAGAAGGTCGTCAGCATATAGCGGACGAAGAAGTAGCGACCGAGCGTCGTGAAGATAAAGAAGTAGCGGCCGAGCATATCGAAGATCATACTTCGCCTCCGCTCGATCTCTTCGGCATGCGCCCCTGTATCGCAACCCAGACGGCGGAAAGGCGGCTGCCGATCGTGGCCGGCATCATTTGCCGCTTCGAACGACTGAGCAACAGAATCGCGATGAGGGCTGCCCCGATATTCAGTGCGTAAAGCACGAATATATAGAAAGGCGAATTCTCGATCTGGTTCGCGGCATAGAAATCCGCCCAACGCAGCGCGAATGCGATCGTTAGCGCCGAGACCAGCGGATGCAGGCGTGCTTCGCGGTGCGAACGCGCGTCCCCGGCAATGACAAGCGAAATGAGTGCGAAGACCGCGGGCAGAGCCCAATCCGTGAGGCGTCGGTGAAGTTCGGCCCGATAGCCGCCCGGCTTTGCCCGATAATCCGGATCGTTTGGATCAGGGTGAAGCAGGAATCCGAGATCACGGTCGCTCGAGCGCAGCGTCGCCTGACCCTTGTTTGCCGTCATATCCGAAAGATCGAACGAATAGGAAGCGAACTTGACGATGGAAACGTTGCCGTCGGGCGTCTTGCGGTGGACTTCTCCATCCTTCATCAGCAGCGACGTGCCGGAGGGATCGACCGCACCTTCCTTGGCATAATAGATGAGATCGGAGGCCGGATCGCGGGAATCCGCGACGAAAAGGCCCTTGAGGATACGTCCCGACAGGCGCTGCGATATCTGGACGTAAAGTCCGTCTTCGATACGCCGGAAATTCTTTTCCTCGATAACGGTAGACAGCAGATCCGCATAGGCGGCAGCCACCATCTGGCGCGCCGCAACCTTCGCCCGAGGCTCGACCATGTTGTCCACGAAGAAGGAAAAGACGCTCACTGCAAGGGCAAGCAGCATGATCGGTCGGATGATCACGCTGCGATTCGCGCCCGCGGCTTCCATGACCGTCAGCTCCGAATCATTGTTCATCGCTGTCAGCGTCTGAGCGATACCGATCACCATGGCAAAGGGCAGCACGACCGGAATGATGGTCGGCAGGATGAGGGTGGCGAGCTTCGCGAAGGAGCCGATCGACTGACCGCTATCGGTCACGAGATTGATGCGCTGCAACACCTGGGTGGTCCAGATGATCGCGAGAACCGGCAGCAGGGCTACCAGGAACATTTGGCCGACACGCCGAATGATATATATCTCGAGTAGTTTCATGCCGGCCCTTGGATACAATGCCCCACCGCAGCACGATGGCCCGGCAGAGATTCATTGCTCTACGATGTTTGATATTTTTTTGCGACAACCCGATTGAAAAAATTTCGTTAAAATTCAGAAATTTTTCTGCTGTGTGTCGTTTGGGATAGCGCGAAAAGAGCCAGAAATATGACGGGCGATGAAAGCCAGCCGAGCACGGCGTCTGAAAGATAATGTCCGCCGAAGGCGACCCGAAGGGCAGGGATGAGGATCGATACGACGCCGATCGGCAATGCAAGAGCCGAGCGGGCCGGCTGCGGAATCAGGAAAATCAGGCAGAACATCCAGCCCGCTGAGGCCGCCTCTCCGGATATGAAGGAGCAGTTGCTCACGCATTTGCCGGCAAAGGAACCGGCATGCACGAAATCGAGCATTCCACCGAAAAGGTCCGTCTGCCGCGGGCGGGGGCGACCGGAAAACGCCTTGAGCCAGAGATTGACGATGATCACAGGACCTACGATCAGCGAGCCGAGCGCGATCTTGAGGTTGCGGGCACGCACGACATTGAAGGTCGCACCATGATGCTGCAGACAGTCGAACAGCATCCAGCAAAGGGCAATGGCGACGATGTAGGGCAGCTGGAAGAAGACTTCGCGCAGAATACGCAGATGCGGATCTTCACCATAGGGGAAATCGCCGCAAATCTTTTTGACCGCAGCCGAACACTGCTCGGGTTTGAAGAAAAGCCCTGCGACGCTCAGATCGATCTGAGGGAAGGTGGCGAAAATAGCCAGCAGCAGCCACCAGAGACAGAATAGGAGGATGAAAGCATCTCCAGCCGTCTGCGGGCGCAAAAGGGTCGGTAAAAGCCCCCCTCGTTCTGCGCTTTCAAAATTGATGATCAAGGTAATTCCGTCGAAAAGCGATACTCGCTGCATCGCAGCAGACAAGCTTCTGGGTTCCTTTAGCAGCTCCAAATGACAGGGATTTGAAGGTCTTCGGTGGATTTCCCGGTCGAAAGATTCGCCAGCAGCTTGTATTCGATGCGGAAACCCTGAATGATCGAGGCTAATAAGGTCCAATTACTTTCAGTGCCTTCCCCCGGAGCAGATATGTCAGCAAAATTCGAGATTACCTTCGCAAAGTCAGTACGGCTGAGCGGCGGTCTTGCCATTCTCTTGAAAGATATCGACAACGAGTTGCCGGCGGGTGCCGCGATCGCGGATCCGGCAAATGTTTTCGCGAAGGCGGCGCGGATTGCCCGCTATTCTGCCAAGGGGCTGAACGCGCTCGACATCGTCGCGCCGGAAGGTTCGCCCGCGGATCGCATATTTGTCATCGGCGGCGGGAAGGTGGCCGATCTCAACGCCCATGATTGGCTGAAGCTCGGTGGCGCCGCCGCAGCGCGTATAAAGAATGTCGAGAAGGTCGCAATCTTCCTGGATACGCCGGGCGCTGAGGCAAGCGGAAAGGCAGCAGCCGATTTCGCTCTGGGCATGCTGTTGCGTGCCTACAGCTTCGATACCTACAAGACCAAGAAGAATGACGACGAAGACAAGGCGAGTTCAAAATCGGTCAAGGTGACGATCGTCGTTGCGAATGCCTCTGCGGCAAAGAAAGTCTTCTCCGACTCCGAGGCGATCGCATCGGGCGTCAACCTTGCCCGCGAACTCGTCAACGAGCCACCGAATGTCCTCGGTCCAGTCGAATTCGCGGCCAAGGCAAAGGAGCTCGAAAAGCTCGGCGTCGAAGTGGAAATCCTGACGGAGCGCGAAATGCGCCGCCTCGGTATGGGCGCGCTTCTCGGCGTGGCGCAAGGCTCCGTTCGCCCGCCGCGCCTGGCGATCATGCAGTGGAAGGGCGCCAAGGCAAAGGACAAGCCGGTCGCCTTCATCGGCAAGGGCGTTGTCTTCGATACGGGCGGTATTTCGATCAAGCCGGCAGCCGGCATGGAAGACATGAAGGGCGACATGGGCGGCGCGGCCGCGGTGACCGGCCTGATGCACACGCTTGCTGCCCGCCAGGCCAAGGTCAACGCTATCGGTGTCATCGGCCTTGTCGAAAACATGCCTGATGGCAATGCGCAGCGTCCCGGCGACATCGTCACGTCGATGTCGGGCCAAACCATTGAAATCATCAACACGGATGCTGAAGGTCGCCTCGTACTCAGCGATGCGCTCTGGTACACCAACGACCGCTTCAAGCCGCAATTCATGATCAACCTCGCCACGCTGACGGGCGCGATCATGGTCGCGCTTGGCAACCTGCATGCCGGCCTGTTCTCCAACGACGACCAGTTGGCGAACCAGTTGACGGCGGCAGGACTGACCACGAATGAACGCCTCTGGCGCATGCCGCTCGGCCGGGACTACGACAAGCTGATCGACAGCAAGTTCGCCGACATGAAGAATACCGGCGGCCGCAATGGCGGCTCGATCACGGCTGCGCAGTTCCTCAAGCGCTTCGTCCAGGAAACGCCCTGGGCCCATCTCGATATCGCAGGCACGGCGATGGGTTCCATTCAGGACGAGATCAACCAGTCCTGGGGCTCCGGTTTCGGCGTCCGCTTGCTCGATGAGCTGGTTCGGGCAAATTACGAATCAGGAAGCGAGAACTAGGCTGCGGCGTGACCGAGGTCCTTTTCTACCACCTGACGGAATCGAAGATGGAAGACGCGCTGCCCCCGCTGCTCGACAAGAGCGTCGAGCGGGGCTGGCGCGTTGCCGTCCAGACGCGGGAGACGGCAAGACGCGATCTGCTCGATGCCCATCTCTGGACCTTTCGCGAGGACAGCTTTCTGCCGCACGGCACCGACGAAGGCGACATGCCGGAAGAGCAACCGGTGTTGCTGACGGCCACCACCGGCAACCTTAACGCCGCAACCGTCCGCTTCCTCGTCGACGGTGCGGATGCGTCGACGGTCGAGGCCTATGATCGCGTGGTCTTCATGTTTGATGGCTACGACCAGGGCCAATTGGAAGGCGCCCGCACGCAATGGAAGAAGCTGAAAGGCGAGGGGCATAAGCTCACCTACTGGCAGCAGACCCCGGAAGGGCGCTGGGAGAAGAAGGCGTAGGGCTTCAAAAAGGTGGACGACAGGGCATGGAGCGCATGGACGAACATGCTTGGAAAGCCTTTCCCGGCGGCGATGAGCTTACAGCCTATTTCGGCCATATCCCGATATTCCACGACGGCGAGATAACGCAGGTCATTCTCAACAGACGCAGCACAAGCCGGATCTCAATTCACATTTGGGGCATGGGGAATGGCGAGGTTGGCAAGCACGCTGTCGTGACCTTGTTGATAGACGACATCATTGATCTCGAACTCGAGAATTTCAGCCACCAGAATGTGATCGGCGACCTGATCATCCGTCCCCTGCTGGAGCGGTGTGAACGTAGTATCTATTACCCGAGAAAATGGTTGAATACCGACGTGGAGATAGAGTTCGTGCCGATTTACGGCTTGAACGGAGTCATACGAGCGGGTTCGGTGGCGCTGGAATTTGTCCGGGGAAAGCCCGAGGACGCGAATCTCAAGCGTCGACCTTGACGTCGCCCGCCAGATACGGGATCCGCACTCGAAGCTAGATAGCTTAAACTTTGCCCAATCATTCTCCTGAGGCTGCTGACAAAATCTGACAGCAGGCTGACCTAGTGTCCTCCCCGCAAAGTCTTCATCAAGAGCCAAAGGGAGCTTCCATGATCACATGGATTCGCAGTGCAGCGATCGCCCCGGGGAAAGTCCCGGACGCATTTGCCTTCGTCAAAAAGGCGGCAAAGCTGATCGAAGAGAAGTATGCCATCAAGATAGTTGCAAGCCGTCCGCTTGTCGGCAATCCGACCCGGATATTCTGGTACGCCCAGCACGACGATCTGCAAGCCTATGAACGCGACCATCAAAAAATCAACACTGATATCGAGTTTCAGCAAATGCTCGGCGAAGCCGGCCAGTGCTTCATCGCAGGCTCAACCCATGACGAAATTCTGCAGACGTTCTAGGTGAACGGCTGGCTAAGTGAACGACCGGCAATGATGCCCGGCAACTCACCGCTGGTTCAGCTGCAGCCGTGTCCGATAGAAATTTGCCGCATCGGGCGATGCATGAACATCGCACTGCTTCGATCCGACCGCGACCTTGACGATCGAACTCACCGGCAGGGAGGGGCGCACGGGCACGTCCCGTTCGATCGAGCGGCCATGCAGCGAATGCCAGTTCTGATAGAGAACAGCGACTTCATCATCGTTCTTGTCGGCGAAGATGGCAACGACGCAGACAAAGTCGTCGTCGGTGGGATCGCGATTGTCCAGGCTAAGATTGCCGGTCAGCGTGTTTGACTTCGGATCCATATGAAAAGCAAAGCTGTAGTGCTGGTCCCTTTTCCAGTCCCACTTGTCATCGACGATCCGGCAGAAGCCCCTCTT
Organism: Neorhizobium sp. P12A; assembly: GCF_008365395.1. Taxonomy (NCBI): domain Bacteria; kingdom Pseudomonadati; phylum Pseudomonadota; class Alphaproteobacteria; order Hyphomicrobiales; family Rhizobiaceae; genus Neorhizobium; species Neorhizobium sp. P12A. The sequence continues at coordinate 171,319 of NZ_QOVX01000004.1, forward strand.
ATCCTTGGCAATGCACTGATCAACGGGCCGAATTCTCCAGACATAGTCTTTCCAGCCGTCGGCATTGGCGACGGGCGAATGGTCACTGGTCAGAAGACCGATCGCGATGGAGAGCTCTTTCAGGAAAAACGCCATATCCGGAAAATGCCCGTGGCCGTGATTCTTCGCAAGGTGGGTACCAGTGCGCAAAAAGGCGTAAGGGCGGGCTGATGTCGCCGTCGGCTGGTTCCAGGATTTCGGCGGCAAAACGACAAAAGGCCCGGGTCGATCCCGGGCCTTTTCAACCTCTGCGGTCTTCTCAGTCGTAGAACGCGTCCACGACCTTGCGCTTGCCGAGCATGAAGGCGTCGGCTACGTGGCGGAGGGGTGCAAGGTCGACGTCTGACGTGCCGGCCTTGATGATCTCGGCGAAGCGGCGGTAGAGGGCCGGATACTCGGCCTCGGGTGCGGAGAATTTCAGCTCGCCATTGACCGACAGCTTCGAGCCGCCCTCGTTGAGTTCCATGCGGCCCGCCTCGGTTTCGGCGATGATATCCCAGCTCTGCTTGCCTGTCTGGAGCCAGTCGAATTCGGCATGGACCGGCACGTGATCGGCATTGCGGAAATAGAGGTCGGCGGCAACCGGCGCGTCGCGATTTTCCGGGAATTCCAGCGTCGCGGCGGTGAGGAACATCGGCTTCGGCAGGATGTGGGTGACGATCGACAGCGCATTGATGCCTGGGTCGAAGACGCCGAGGCCGCCGGCCTGCCAGATCCATTCCTGGTTCGGGTGCCAGTGGCGCACGTCTTCCTTCCAGATGACATGCATGTTCTTCATCGTCGTCGAGGCGAGAAAGCTTTTGGCCGCTTCGACGGCGGCCGCATAGCGCGAATGCCAGCTGGCAAAGAGCGAGGCGCCCTGCTTGTCCGCAAGCTCCTGCAGGTCGGCCACTTCAGAAAGCGTCGCGCCCGGCGGCTTTTCAAGGAAGACGTGCTTGCCGGCGACCAGCGCCTTGTAGGCAGCCTCATAGCGATACTGCGGCGGCATGCAGAGCGAGACGGCATCGATAGAGGGCTCTGCCTCAAGCATGGCTTCGATCGAGGTATAGGCGGGAATCCCGTCGACGGTGCCGTGCCGGCTCGCGGTCGCCACAAGCTTGAAATCGCCATTGGCTGCAATGGAGGGAAGATGCTGATCGCGGACGATCTTGCCGACGCCGACGATGGCAAGGTTGATGGCAGACATGGGCTTGCTCGCTCTGAATGGTTCACTCGAAAAGTATGATTATTGCGGGTGTTGTAGCAGAAAGCCGGCCGCGAGCAAGGCCGGCAAACGTTTCTCCGCGGCGATCAGCGGATCGTCCGGGTGTCCGCCTGCGCGACGACGTCCGAGGACACGGGCCGCTTGTTATAGCGCAGCGTGACGACCTTGTATCCTTCTCTTTCGAGCCGGTTGAGCAGGGTCGGCAACATGGCTGCGGTGCGCGTGTGGATGTCGTGCATCAGGATGATGCCGCGGCCGCGCTTGTGCAGCTCGTTCATGGTCCGCTGCATGACAGCGACGGGCGTCACGCTGAAATAGTCCTTGCTGTCGACATCGACATCCATGACGACAAGATCGCGCATCGCAACGGCAGCGCGCAGCTTCTTCGAATCGGCGAGATAGGGAAAGCGGAAGAAATTGACGTCTGATCCGACGGCCTTCACCACGGCGTTTTCGCCGCGCTGGATCTCGGCCATCGCCTGGTCGAAGCTCATCTTGTCGAGATCGGGGTGCTTGAACGTATGGCTGCCGATCGTATTGCCGTCCTCGGCGACCTTGCGGGCGATCTCCGGATGGGCCTGCGCCATCTCGCCGACCATCATGAAGGAGGCCTTCACGCCGAATTCGTCGAGTGCGGCCAGAATATGCTCGGTTTTCCCAGGCATCGGGCCGTCGTCGAAGGTCAGGATGACTTCTTTGTCGGCAAGCTTGATGTCGCTGAGCGAGGAAACGTAGAGCGTGCGCCCCGCGAGATGATGACCGAAGACGGAATGCGTGGTGACCGGGTCCAGCTCTGCGGTTTGTGTGCCGCCCCAGGACGAGGGCTCCATCGAAACGGGATCGTTGGCTTTCAGAGCCTTCGTTTCGGTGGGGGACGCCGCATAGGCCGTCTTCAGCGAAGCCGCTGATTCCGGAGGTTTGGTCGCACAGCCGGCAACGGAGAGGGAAATGGCAAGGCTTGCCAGCAGTACGCGAAAAGACATCGGAACCGTTCAACATATAAATCAATGAATGTTGGGCGTAATTTTTCCGATTATGGTTAACGTTCGGTTTAAATGGAGCGGGAAACCGGCCTTAGACGCGGACCAAAACAGGGAGTGTGTCTTTGGGGCATACGGGACGCTTCCTGCCGATTTTCAGACGCAACGAATGGCCAATACGATGCGCGCCCGTGCCGGTCGGCGGGCAGCGGTCAGACATTGCAGCCGTTAAAGATTGCTCCTGGAGCCTCGCCGTCACTGCGTCGCGCAGATCGGAATAGGCTTGCTCGGCGGTGGCGGATGGTCCTGCTTATATTTGACAATGATTGGCTCGAGCGTCGTCTTCGGCCAGAATTTCGGAGTGCTGATTTCCTTCAGGCAATCGTCGTTCCAGTAGAGCCCGGCCTGGGTCAGCGAGGCGTGCGTTCCCACAGCCTTGGCGACTGCAGCGATATCTGCCGATTCAGGGTAGATATAAAGCGTCGTCGGATTGTCCTTCGTCATGGACATGACTTGCGTGGCGTCGGCGGGTGTCCAACTGGTGCAGCCGTCGCTGCGGCCGCCGGCATAGGTCACCAGCGTGCCGAACGGAACATATCCGTCGTGGTTCGCATAGGGGCTTTCCGGGTTCTTCATCATGCATATGCCCGAGACCTTTGCAGCCGCATGGCCGCCGATGGCGCGCTGGCGGGCATTGGCGGTTTCGCCTTCCCCGTCAAACTGCAGAAACGAGCGCACGTAGGCTGCATCCTTCATGCCCGAGGCTCGGTAATAGCCCTTGAACGTGGTCTTGACCTCGCTGGTCATATAGGAGCCGCCGGTCGTCAGGTTTGAATCCATGGCGTTGCCGAAGTTCCGTGCGCATTCCCGCCCATTGGAGAAATCGGCGGCACCCTTCAGGTCGCGGCCACTGCCGTGCCCGGCCGAAATGGCGCGAAACGACTGGCTGGCCTCGCAGATGACGTAGAACCGGCCGCCTGTCTTCTCGCCGCTCGGATCGTTCGGCTTCGTCGCGTCCATCGCGAAGTAGCAGGGGTTCTTCACCTTGCCTTCGCTGACGCGCTGCATGTAGAGCGCGCGCGCCCTCGAAAGCACAGGCCAGGCGATCTGCCCCGGCCCGAAGCCGACATGCGCGCTGAGCCAGGCCGGAACGCTCGGCTGCTGTGCCGCGACAGAGGCTTGCGGGCCACCGAAGAGGAGGGCCGCCACGCCGGCGAGGCCGATAGTCTTGCGAATAGTCCAGTGGCTTGAGGTCGACCGCACGTGATCAGCTTTCCCAAAAAAGCGGGCTCGGCAGCCGTGCGCCGCCACCCGTGATGGAACCGGATAGCGTGATTCGGATCAAATTTCTCCAAATCATGCCATTCACTCCTTCGTGAATCGCGATTTTTGATCCACGGTGAAGAGGCTGCCTGCCGCCTGCGGGACCGCAAGAGCCCGTAAACCTCCGGACTTAACCAGCCATCGCCGTTTCATATTCCGACGAAAGTTCCAGCCACTGCTCTTCCGCCGCCGCCAGCTTTGCGGCGGCTTCGCCACGCTGCTTGGCCTTGTCTGCAGCCTTTGCCGGGGTCTTTTCATAGAGCGCCGGATCTGCAAGTTCTGCATCAAGCGCCTGAATCTGTTTCTCCAGCTTCGCCGTCAAGGATTCGATTTCGTTGATCTTTTTCTTGAGCGGCGCGAGCGAGGCGCGGCGGTCCGCATTCAGTTTACGCTGGTCGGCCTTCGAGCCTGCGTCCTCAGCTAGCTGCGGCTTTTCTTCTTTTTTTTTACCGGAGGAAACGATCAGGTCGCGATACTCGTCCATATCGCCTTCGAATGTTGTGACCGTGCCGTTATTGACGAGCCAGAGCCGGTCGACGGTTGCTTCGATCAGATACCGATCGTGCGAGATCAGGATGACGGCGCCCTCGTAATCGTTCAGCGCCTCGATCAGGGCCCGGCGGCTGTCGATGTCCAGATGGTTCGTCGGCTCGTCGAGGATCAGAAGGTTCGGTGCATGGAAGGCGGCAAGGCCCATCAGCAGGCGCGCCTTCTCGCCGCCCGAAAGGTCCTTGGCGGCCGTCGCCATCTTCTCGGTCGCCAGGCCCATCTGCGCCACGCGGGAGCGTACCTTCGCCTCGGGCGCATCAGGCATCAGGCGGCGCACATGTTCGACCGGGGTCTCGTTGGGAACGAGGTCGTCGAGCTGGTGTTGCGCGAAGAAGCCGATCTTCAGGCTGGGCGCGAGCTTGACCACGCCACCCTCCGGCTCGAGCCGTCCGGAAATGAATTTGGCGAAAGTCGACTTGCCGTTGCCGTTCGAACCGAGAAGGGCGATGCGGTCATCATTGTCGATGCGCAGATTGAGGCCCTTCAGAATGGGATTGCCCGGCGTGTAGCCGACCGCGCCGCCCTGGACCGCGATGATCGGAGAGGCGGGCTGCTTCTCGGGTTCCGGGAATGTGATCGGCTGGACGTGATCCTCGATGACTGATGCAACCGTGCCCATGCGTTCCAAGGCCTTCACGCGGCTCTGTGCCTGCCGGGCCTTGGAGGCCTTCGCTTTGAAGCGGTCGATGAAGCTCTGCAGATGCTTGCGGGCGGCCTCGTTCTTCGCCTTGGCCTTCATCTGCAGCTCGTCGTTCTCGGCCTTCTGCCGCTCGAACTGGTCGTAGCCGCCGCGATAGAAGGTGAGCTTCTTCTGGTCCAGATGCACGATCGAGTTGACGGCGTTGTTCAGAAGGTCGCGGTCGTGGCTGATGATGATGACGGTGTGCGGATAGCGGCGGATATAATCCTCCAGCCACATCGTGCCTTCCAAGTCGAGATAGTTAGTCGGTTCGTCGAGCAGCAAAAGATCCGGCTCGGCAAAGAGCACGGAGGCCAACGCCACGCGCATGCGCCAGCCGCCGGAAAAGGCGGATGCCGGGCGTGCCTGCGCCTCCTGGCTGAAACCGAGGCCGGCAAGAATGCTCGCCGCGCGGGCTTCCGCCGAATGTGCATCGATATCGACGAGCCGCATCTGGATTTCGGCGATGCGGTGGGGATCGGTCGCGGTTTCCGATTCCGCCATCAGCGCGGTGCGCTCCTTGTCGGCTGAGAGAACGATCTCGATCAGCGAATCCTCGGTGCCCGGCGCTTCCTGCGCCACCTGGCCGATGCGCGCATTCTTCGGGATCGAGACCGACCCCGTCTCCGCGCCGAGATCGCCGGTGATGATGCGGAAAAGCGTCGACTTGCCCGCGCCATTGCGCCCGACCAGACCTGCCTTCGTGCCCGAGGGCAGCGAGACGCTGGCATTGTCGAGAAGCAGGCGCCCGGCAATACGGGCGGAAATGTCTGATATCGTGATCATGCCGCGGTTTTGGCCGAAGTCGGCGGGGAAGGCAAGGGCTCAGCTGGTGGACGCGAATAGCTTGTTTGCCCGCCAATCCGTTGCGGGCGTGGCACCCGCCCCGCGCGGGCACGCCCGAGTGGCGCCAGCTGAAGTATCTCGGCGATACTCCCTAGGCCGCCAGCGGGAATCTCGACCAAAAGGCCAAGATCCTGCGCCTAGTCGACAATCGCTTGCGGGAAAGGCTTATCACCTTCGTAGCGCGTCTCGCCTCCCAAGGAGGCGATCTCAGTCAGCATTTTGCGGATGTCCATGTAGAGCGGGGTATTTGCCAAAAGCGTCTCCAATCGAAATGCATTTCGTGATCAGATTCGCTGAGATCGCGTTTGCTCGGCTAACGCCGGCCCTGACAAAGGGGCGAGTGCGATAATCTTCCCGTTGCGAAAGATGCTTGATCTATTCCGCCGCGACTGCCGGCTCGCGCATCACCAGGTTCTTGACGAGTTCTGTGGCTGGAAGCTCGACAAGGCGGTGGAAGATGTACCCGACGGCAATCGATATTCCCGCCACCATGAACATCCAGATCTCCGAGGGGAAATGGGAAAAGAAGCGCCAGCCGAACTTGATCGTGGGCGCCTGAATGATCGTGTGCGTCAGATAGATGCTATAGGAAGCAGCTCCGAAGGTCTGCAGCGACGGCGGGATGGAAAGCTTGCCCGTTCGCTCTGCCTGAATGAGCCCCAAAATGACCATGCTGGCGGAAGTTCCGACAATGAGACGCATGGCAAGGTTGCTGCTATCTGTCAGAGCATCGACCCTGAAATAGATCATTGAAACGAAAACAATTGTTCCCACCGTGGCCATAACCCGGGGGAACGGAATTGACCCTTTGCGGAGAAGCACGGCGCCTCCGATGCCCATCAGGAACTCCAGATGGAAAGCATTGAGATAGAAGTTTGCTGGAAACTCAGTCGGTTGGGCAATGATGTTCGCGATGATTATCCAGGCTGCCCATGCGGCCAGGATTGCGCCTCCGATGCGGCCGAAGCAGAGCAGCAGCGCAAAGGCGAGATAGCCCACGATCTCGTAGTATAAGGTCCACGCCACTTCCATCAGGGTCGGGCCGGAATTCGGAAGCAGGAAATAGGACGTCAGAATAAGCTTTGGCGTGAATTCATGTGGATGCGCTGTCGATGGCTGAATGAACTGACCGATGATGAACAAGGTCAAAACAATCCAGTAAACCGGGAAGATTCTGGAAAAGCGCCTCTTAAAGTAGTTAGGCACGCGAGCGGGATTCCCAAAATCCTTGAAATGTACCCACGCAATCAAAAATCCGGACAGGACAAAGAAGAAGTCAACGCAGATAAATAATCCGTCGAGAGTACCCCAAAATGCCTTGTGGCCACCAAGTTGAGGTTCACCCGTTCTATAGGCAACGTGGGCCAGTGCAACCATGCAAGTAGCGAAACCTCTAACGACATCGATGCCGTAGAATTTTGCCCGCGAGTTCTGCGCAATGACTTTCTTATTAATCATTTTCACCGACTTTTTTACTGATACTATTTTGGTGGCTTTCTCTAAGCCAAAGCACACCAACATATTCAAGAAGAAAAGACCACAAATGGCCTCTATATCATTCTCGAAGAAAGAGAATAGTGAGACGTACTCTGTGTATGTCAGCAACGACGCCAATAGGACATAAATGGCGATATACACGAAGTCTTTGCCTATATTGTCCATACCACCCCGGATAAAATTACCGCCCCTGGTAGAATTTTAATTTGGTCAATATCGCAAAAATGATCAACGGTAAATGGCGGTCAAAACAAAATTCGGCCTTATTTGAAGCGACCACGCCGGAGGCTCTCAGCGGGTGGCGATGATTTCGCAAATGGAGCGGAAAGTGTGAGTGCCGCTACGCCATCCCGCCAGCATCCCCGCGCGCAGCGAGACGCTGGCATTTTCGAGAAGCAGGCGCCTCAACAATACGGGCCGCAATGGCTGACATCGTGATCATGGCGCGGTCTTGGCCGAAGTCGACGGGCAAGGTAAAGCTATGTCCCCGCCGTTCACCCGGCGGACGGGGGCCGCGGTCGACGCAGCTTATTGCGCAGCCTTGTTGCCCTTTGCGCCCGCCTTCATGACGTCGCTTGTGCTGGAACCCAGCGCCTGTCCGGTCTGTTTCGCATCGGTTGCCATTCCTTTCGCGGTATTGGCGCAGGACGACAGTGTGGCGACTATTATTAAAGCGGCAGCGAGCGAAACTTTGAGCATGGCGGACCTCCCGGTTGCGGTGGTCGCATAACGATCTCGCAATGATTTAGTTCCTCGCGTGAAGAGCGGTGCATGCCCTTATTATCAATCCCTGGTGCTCAGGCAATTTCACCGACTGGCAGACGCCTTATCGCTGGAAGATCTGGATCGGCTTGCGGCGATTGGCTTGGGCTGCGGTGAGCGCCTTTTCGGCATGGCCCATCAGCTGGGCCGCCGATGAGGCGTCCGTGCCGAGCGCGATGCCGATCGAGATCGTCAGCCTGCCGGGGTCGGTCTTGTCGGAGGTCGCATAGACCAGATTTTCCTCGACGGATGCGCGCAAGCGCGTGGCGATTGCGAGCGCATCCTCCGTTCCGACATCGCTGAAGATGAAGCTGAAGTCGTCGCCACCGAGGCGGGCCACGAAATCGTTCTTCTTTACCGACTTGCGGAAGACCATGCCCAGCTTCTTCAGGAGATGATTGGCAGGCTGGGGGCCATATTTGTTGTTGAAGGCGCGGAAGTCGTCGATATCGACGAGGAAGAGCGCGGTGCCGGCCTGGCGACCGTCCTCGTAAAGGTCAGTCAGCCGGTTGATGAGGGCGATCTGGTTCGGCAGCCCGGTGATGCGATCGGAGGCAGCGGCGGCGCGGATTGCAGCATTGCCTGACTCCAGCGCCTCCAGCTTTTCCATCTCGTCCTTCAGCTTCTCCGTCAGCTCGGTTTCGTAGAGCATGAGGTTGGTCAGCGAGGCGTTGAGGAAATCCATCTCGGCGGTGAACTGGGCAAGGCTCTGGTTCTGGTCCTCCGCGACCGAATGGGCGACGGTTTCGACGGCGCGCATGAAACCCTGCTTCTTTTGCAGTCCCTCGTTCAGTTGGCTGGCAACCTCGCGCAACATCGCTGCGGCGTCGGCATTGGATTTGTCCGCCACCAGCCCGCAATGGCTGACGAGCCGATGCTTGAGGCCGATCTCGTCGAGCATGGATTGGGAAGGATTGGAGCCGAGCGCGCCGATCTCGGCGGCGATCTCGCGGTTATGGCCGAAAAGCGCTTCGTGGAAGAGCTGATAGTTGCGCGGCAGCCCCTGGACCTTCAGCTTGGCCATGTAGTGGCCGATCTTCTGCAGATCGATCGGCGCTTCCGCGTCCTGTATTCCGCTATGGTGCGCCAATGCGCCCGCATGTGAATGAGCCATCCCTGCCCCCTGTTCGGCATCGGCCCGCTGGTTCAGGGCCCTGGTTCTTTGCGATAAGAATAGCCGGGTAGGCAGTTAAAACCGGATGAACGCTGGGCGCTACGGGTATGATTTTCCTGCTCTATCAGCAGATGAAGTTAACGCGAAGTTGCGGGCGCTGTCATCTGCACTCATCAGGGATGGTTGGGCGATGAGGTCCGGGTTTAGCCGTAGAGCCATTCCTGACCATCGCCGCGCAGGAAATAGATCAGGTCCATTTCCAGGCTCGGCTTGCCGAGCGCGGTCAATATGGCATGGCATTGGCCACGATGATGGGTCTGGTGGTTGAAGAGATGAAAGAGTGTCGGGCCAAGCGGATGGGTGAATTCCATCGGCCGGGTGACAGGCCTGTAGGTGATGTCGCGGGAGAGTGCGGCCTCGTCCAGTATCGCGACCCAGTCGATGATCCGCTGGTCCAGCCGCTGCCGCGCGGCATCAAGCGTTTCGAGCGTCTCGTACAATGCGGCGCCGAGCGTTTGTGGCATGTCGCCCGACCCGGTGAAGCGGCGCATCCACATCATGTCGGCAACCACCAGATGGTCCAGCGTGCGATGAAGCGAACCGAAAAATGCGCCCATGTCCCTATGGTATTCGTCCTCCTTCAGTGTGGCGGCGGCGTCGAAAAGCAGCCGGTTCGCCCAGCGGTTATAGTTCGCGAACATTTGTAGATGTCTCGGCATTGTTTGCTCCCTCCGTGGCAATGAAATGATTTCAAGGATGAATTGAATGTTGTGTCAGGCGCCAGTCATGAAATTGCCTGACGGGACGATGCGCTCGACTGTGACAGCGGCGTGAAATTGGCGCATCCCCCTTGTTTTCGGGCAAAGGGGCAGGTAAAGACCGCCCACTTTTCCAGTAAAACAGAGGATTTGACCCATGGCGATTGAACGCACCTTCTCGATGATCAAGCCTGATGCCACCAAGCGTAACCTCACGGGCGCCATCACCAAGATGCTCGAAGATGCCGGCCTGCGCGTCGTCGCCTCCAAGCGCGTCTGGATGAGCAAGCGCGAAGCTGAAGGCTTCTACGCCGTTCACAAGGATCGTCCTTTCTTCGGCGAACTCGTTGAAGGCATGACTTCGGGCCCGACGATCGTTCAGGTTCTCGAAGGCGAAGGCGCCATCCTGAAGAACCGCGAAATCATGGGCGCAACCAACCCGGCCAACGCCGCTGACGGCACGATCCGCAAGGTTCACGCCCTCTCGATCGGCGAAAACTCGGTTCACGGTTCCGACGCTCCGGAAACCGCTGCTGAGGAAATCAAGTACTGGTTCTCCGACACCGAAATCGTCGGCTGATTCAGCCTCTCAGCATTCCGCGCGAATGCCTTGAATTGACTCCGCAAAGCCGGGCTCGTCCCGGCTTTTTGCGTTGTGCCGTGAAGCCTATGCCGGGCATTTGTCGGTATTGGAAAAGTCGGTCGTGCCGTCAGGCTTGAAGACTTCAGGGTTCTTTTCGTAACCGGCGCCGACGACGAGCGGCTTGCTCGGCAATATCGACTGGTCGACGTCGGATTTGAACTCCGCCTTCAGCTCCTGCAGGACCTTGCCGTCCTTGTCGACCAGTTTGACGCTGACTGAGTAGGGCCGGTCCTTGCGGACGCAATGCAGGTTCCCGCTCTGAAGCGAGATGTTTTCATCGATCGGGAAAACCTTCTGATCCAGGACGAGAGGCGCGCCACCCTGCGGATTTTCGAATTCGGCAACGAGCTTCGACCCATCGGGGATCGGTGACGTCTTCTTCAGCGTCAGGAGATAGGTGGCGCTCGCCACGCGATAGTTGAAGACGAACAGATGACCGGTCACCTCAAGCATGTTTTCCGCCTGCCTCTGACAGGCTGAGAGCAGCAGCCCGGCCGCAGCCATCATGGTGATCAAACGGTTCCTCATGGCGTCTCCTCCCTCTTGCGGCGATAGTGCCGGTTCGCCTTGGCGCGGTTGCCGCAGACCGCCATGTCGCACCAGGTCCGGCTTTTGTTCTTGCTGCGGTCGATGAAGAGCCAGCCGCAATTGCCGCAGATCTTCATCCGTTCCTCGTCGGGCATCGCGATCAGCCGCAGCGTCGAATGCACGGTTGCCGCATCCAGTCCCTCGGGCGATTGCGCTCGGCTCAAGGTTTCCGACAGCGCCGCCAGCAGCTCGGCCAGCAATCCGTTGCTCGGCTCTTTGAGAACGCGGGCGCGGAAGTAGCGGTCGATCATCTCGCGCAGCCGGATGAAGCCCGGTCTGCCGTCCGCATGAACTGGGATTATATCGCCGAAAAGCGCCCGCTCGGCACAGAAATCGGCGGCCGCCTTTGGAAAACTCTCCATCTGCCCCGGTGCCTCGAAGCGATCGATCCGGCGCGTCTCGTCATGCCGCAGGATGACGCTGTTGGCGACATCAAGCGCCAGCGCGCCGCCGGAAAAGCGGTGAGGGGTCCAGGAAAAGCTCATGGTCAAAATATAACTGGTAAAAGCAATTTTGCCAGTTATTATTTGACGATCGCCGGAGTTCTCCATGGCCTATCTATTGCAGCAGTTGGCAAATGCCGTTCCGCTCGCCGCGCTCTATGCGGCGCTTGCTTTCGGTTATGCCATCGGCTTCGGCGTCACGCGCCGGGCCGACATCAGCTATGGAGCGCTCTTTGCTTTCTCGGGCCAGCTCCTGCTGCTCTTTACCGATTTCGGCTACAACCGGATGTTTCTGGTCCTGCCTGCCGCGATCGCCTTCGGAGGCGCGCTGGCCGCCGTCTATACTGTCGGGGCAGGGCTCTTCATCGGCCGGACGATCATGCAGCCGCTGGCGAAGAAATCGCCGAACACCGTCATCGTCGCAGCGTTGGGCATGGTCATCGTCCTCGGCGAAACGGCGCGGCTTGCTTCCAATGCGCGCAGCATCTGGCTGCCGCCGCTGATGAGCCGGTCGATCGTCTTCTGGGACGACGGCGCCTTCAAGGTGGCGCTCACCCAATTGCAGCTTCTCAATATTGGGCTGATGGCCGCAATCGTTCTCTGTGGAGCCGCCATCATGCGATACACGTCCTGGGGCCGCATCTGGCGTGCCGTCACCGACGATGCGCTCGCCGCCGAACTGTGCGGCGCCAGCGCCGGCCGTGTCTTCCTCGTGGCCTATGGGGCATCGACGCTCATCGCCACGCTCTGCGGCATCCTGTCGACCTCCTATTACGGCACGATGGATTTCAGTGTAGGCCTGCTATTCGGCCTCAAGGTCCTGATGATTGCCGCCGCCGGCGGCTATTCCGATCCGCTGAAATCGGCGGGCGGGGCTGCATTGGTCGGCGTGGCCGAAACCCTCTGGGGTGCCTATGGCCCCCTCATGTGGCGTGAAATGGTGATCTTCTCGGCGCTCGTTCTGGTTCTGGTGCTTAGTCGGCGCGAGCGGGCGATACCCTAGAAAGACTTTAGAGCTTATGCCACTTGTCCCGGGCGGTCTGGTCCGCGTCTCTTGCCGTCACCCAGTCGCCTTCCGTGCCGTCCCGTCCGTGCTCCTTCTTCCAGAAGGGCGCGGAGGTCTTGAGGAAATCCATGACGAAATTGGCGCCGTCGAAAGCGGCTTGCCGGTGTGACGCCGCAGCGATGACCAGCACGATGTTTTCGCCGGGCACGATCTTGCCGTAGCGATGGATCGCCGTCAGTCCCAGCAGGTGGAAGCGCTCGATGGCGATCTCGGCGATGCGCGTGATCTCCGCCTCCGCCATGCCGGGGTAGTGCTCCAACTCCAGTGCCCCGAGCGTGCCGCCTTCGTCGCGGCAGAGGCCGGAGAAGGTGACGACGGCGCCGATACCGGGTTGGCCGTTGGTCAGTCTGTCGACTTCGGCTTGGAGGTTGAAATCCTCGCGTTGGACGCGGATGGTGGGGGTCATGGGCGTTTCCTATGCAACACTTCCCGGCCCTTCGCATGGCTACGAGCGTTCGTCACTGCAATCGATTCACTGGATCGATTGCTCCGGCTCCGCCGGATCGTTCCTCACCCACCCGTCATCGGCGGGAACAGCCCGATCTCGCGGGCATTCCCGATCGGCTCGTCGTGTTCGGCATGTTCCATGTCGATCGCAACGCGGATGGCTTCGGGAAACTGAAGCGCCATCTCATATTCCTCGCCCAGTCCCTTGAGATGATTCAAGAGATCGCCAACGGTCACGACTTCTGATGGCAGGGACATTTCTTCCTCCGCCTTGCCGATGCGTTCACGCACCCATGCGAAATAGACAAGTCGCGTCATGCTTCGTCATCCACGATATGCTTCAGGCCGGCGCGGAAATAGTCGTAGCCGGTATACATCGTCAGCAGCGCCGCGACCCACAAAAGCAATATACCAAGCGATGTCGTATAAGGGAAAATCTCGTCGCCTGCCGGCCCGGCCAGCAAGAAAGCGATGGCGACCATCTGAGCGGTCGTCTTCCACTTGGCGATCCGTGTCACGGGCACGCTGACCTTCAGCGCCGCCAGATATTCGCGCAGGCCGGAAACGAGAATCTCGCGGCAAAGAATGATGATGGCCGCCCAGATCGACCAGCCCGCAATCGTCTGGTCGGCGGCGACGAGCAGTAGCACCGCAGCGACAAGAAGCTTGTCGGCGATTGGATCGAGCATGCGGCCGATATTCGACGTCTGATTCCAGATGCGCGCGAGATAGCCGTCGAGATAGTCGGTAATCGAGGCGATGATGAAGATCCACAGGGCTACCCAGCGCGATGTGTTGCTGATCGCCAGCTTCCCCTCGAGGAAGAAGCACAGCACGATCAGCGGCACGGCAAGGATGCGGCCATAGGTGAGCAGATTGGGGATATTGTATGCGCGCGATGCCATGGAAACCGTTTTCTCTGGGGTCGGAGCGGTAGATGATGTGTTAGAGCTTTAGCGTCAACATTGTTTCTGTTTTTTCGTCGCCATTGCGTGGAATTTGCGACTGCGCGGATTTATTTCGCGGCGTCGTCGTGAAAGTGATTGTAAACCTGCTTGGCGACAGCCTCGGAGATACCCTCGACCGCCGTCAGGTCCGAAAGCGCCGCCCGCGAAACCGCCTTCGCGGTACCGAAATGCTGCAGCAATGCTCTCTTTCTCGACGGGCCGATCCCGCCGATCTCGTCGAGCGGGTTTTTCACCATTTCCTTCTTGCGTCGTGCTCGATGTGAGCCGATCGCGAAACGGTGCGCCTCGTCGCGCATACGCTGGATGAAGTAGAGGACCGGATCGCGCGGCGGCAGCGTGAAATTATCGCCGCCCGGCGGGAAGAAGCGTTCGCGTCCTGCTTCGCGGTCGACGCCCTTGGCGACGCCGATGGCGATCACGCTGTCGGTGATGCCGAGCTCTTCGAGAATAGCCCGTACGGCAGTCATCTGTCCCTGGCCGCCGTCGATGAGGATAACGTCGGGCCAGGCGGGGAAGGGCAGGTCGGCCGCATCGGCCGCCGAAGGCACAGCGCTGCGGTCGGGAATTCCCTCTTCCTTCAGCAGGCGCGAGAAGCGCCGGGTCATCACTTCCTTCATCATGCCGAAGTCGTCGCCGGGGGTGATGTCGGTCGATTTGATGTTGAACTTCCGATACTGGCCTTTGACGAAGCCTTCCGGCCCGGCAACCACCATGCCGCCGACCGCATTCGTGCCCATGATATGGGAGTTATCGTAGATCTCGATGCGCTGCGGGGTGTAGGGAAGCTTGAACGTTTCCTTGAAACCTTCCAGGAGTCGCGATTGCGACGCCGTTTCGGCAAGCTTGCGGCCATGCGCCTCGCGGGCATTGGCGACGACATGATCGACGAGATCCTTCTTCTCTCCGCGCTGTGGCACCAGGATCGAGACCTTGTGGCCTGCCTTTTCGCCGAGAGCAGCCGCCAGCAGTTCGATCTCCTCGACCGTCTCCGACAGCAGGATCTGCCGCGGCACCGGCTTGTCGTCGTAGAACTGCGCCAGGAAGGCGTTGAGCACTTCGGCGCCTGAGAGCTGCGGATCGGCCTTCGGGAAATAGGCGCGATTGCCCCAGTTCTGCCCGGTGCGGAAGAAGAAGACCTGGATACAGGAAATCCCGCCCTCGTGATGGATCGCGAAGACATCCGCTTCCTCGACGCCGGCCGGATTGATGCCCTGATGACTCTGCACATGGGATAGCGCGGCAAGCCTATCGCGATAGATCGCCGCCCGCTCGAAATCGAGGTCTTCGGCGGCCGCGTTCATCTCCTCGGCCATGTGCGCTTTGACGTTCTGGCTCTTGCCGGAAAGGAAGTCCTTGGCTTCCTGCACCAGTTCGGCATAGCCCGCATCGCTGACCTCGTGCGTGCAGGGGCCGGAACAGCGCTTTATCTGGTAGAGCAGGCAAGGCCGCGTGCGCGTCTCGAAGACGCTGTCGGTGCAGGTACGGATCAGGAAGGCGCGCTGCAGCGAGTTGATGGTGCGCCCGACGGCGCCCGCTGAGGCGAAGGGGCCGAAATAGTCTCCCTTGCGCGCCCGCGCGCCACGGTGCTTGAAGATGGCAGGCGCGCGGTGATCACCTGTGATCAGGATATAGGGAAACGACTTGTCATCGCGTAGCAGCACGTTGAAGCGCGGCCGCAAGCGCTTGATCAGGTTGGCTTCCAGCAGCAGCGCTTCGGTTTCCGTGCGTGTCGTCACGAATTCCATGTTTGCCGTCTGGCGAACCATCTGGGCGATGCGGTTGGAGTGGACGCGACCCATCGCATAGTTGCCGACGCGCTTCTTCAGGCTGCGGGCCTTGCCGACATAGAGAACGTCGCCGGCCTCGTTGAACATGCGGTAGACGCCGGGGCTGTTCGGCAGCCGCTTGACGAACTCGGCGATCAGGTCGGCGCCTTTCAGTCCGCTCTCGTTCTTGCCGCCTTCGTTCCAGTCGACGGCTGCAATGGGAGAGGGGGCGGCATCGCTTTCCACCTCGATGTCGTCTTCGATCTCTTCCGATTCGTCATAGAGAACGCCGCCGTCCGGCAGCTTTCGTCCATTCATTCCAGGCTCTCCAAGATGTCCGGGGTCTGCCAGGCAAGATGCTGGCCGCCATCCAGGGCAATCATTTGGCCCGTGATCGAGGGCGTGTCAAAAAGAAAGCGGATCGTCCGCCCAAATTCGTCGAGGCCCGGGCCGGCTTTCAGGATCAGCCCGTCGACCTGCCTCTGGAAATCCTCTTTCGATTGCCGCTCGCTCGGCATGGTCGGCCCCGGCCCGATTGCGTTGACCCGGATATTGGGGGCAAAACTCTGCGCCATGGTCTGCGTCGCCGTCCAGAGCGCGGACTTCGACAGCATGTAGGAATAGAAGCGTGGATTGAGCGCCCAGACGCGCTGGTCGATGATGTTGACGATGAGGCCGTGGGCACCCTTCGGCAATTGGCGGGCGAAGGCTGCGGCAAGGATCGAGGGCGCGCGGACATGAACCGCGAAATGGGCGTCGAATGCCGCGGCATCGAATTGGTGGGCCGTATCCCCCTGGAAGATGGAGGCGTTATTGACGAGAAGATCGAGCGGTCCGAACTCGGATACGACCTTTTCGACGAGGGCCGATGTTTCGGCAATATCACTTAAATTCGCACGTGCCGAAATTGCCCTTTTGCCGGCTTGCCGCAATTCCGTCACCAAGGCATCGGCCTCTTTCAGCGATTGGTTGGCATGAATGACGACGCCGAAGCCATTAGCCGCCAAATCTTCTGCAATCGCCCGGCCTATTCTTTTGGATGCGCCCGTGATCAGTGCGCTGCGCAGTTTACCGTCGCTCAAGTTCTTGCCTTTTCACTGCCGTTACCCAACCGCCACACATATAGGATGCCGGTACATCATCTGAAAAGGCCTGTCCTTATTCGATGCATACCTTTGTTGTTCTGTGTAAAACTTTAGAAATAGTTGGGTAAATTTATGTATTCTTGGATTTACGGATGATTAAGGTTAATAGATTCTGTGTTGCGATGAAGCAACATCGAAATTCAGCCATGTGTGTGCCACAATGATATCATAATTTGGCTCTTCCAATTCCTCAATTGGACGCCAATTTGACACTCGATCCGGGAGGGACATCTGGTGATTACTCGTGATGCTTAGGGTGTAGAGACAGTATGCCGGGCGAAACGAGATGAAAAGGAGAATGGAATATGCGTACGCTTATCGTGACCCTCATGGCCTCGACCTTTGCTATTGCAGGCTTTACCGCTGCTCACGCAGCTGACGCTGTCGAACAGGTCCCGCAGCCGCCCGTCGCCCAGGACGTTGCACCTCCGCCAGCCAACTGGGCCGGCTTCTACCTCGGTGGCGCTGGCACCTACAACATGGGCAAGTTCACCCATGGTGGTGACGATGGCTACGCCTTCGGCGGTCAGGTCTATACCGGCTACAACTGGGAACAGAGCAACATCGTTTACGGCGTTGAAGCAGATCTCGGCTACTCCGGTCTCGACAACACCCATGACGGTTACAAGAACAAGAACGAGTTCAACGGCTCGGTTCGCGGCCGCCTCGGCTACGACTTCAACCCCTTCCTGCTGTACGGCACGGCTGGTCTTGCTCTCGGCAAGAACAAGGTTGAAGACGCCACTTCTTCCGACAGCGCAACGGCAGTCGGCTGGACCGCAGGCGTAGGCGCTGAAACGATGATCACGAACAACATCACGGCTCGTGTTGAATACCGTTACACCGACTACCAGAAGAAGAACTTCGACCTCGACTCCGGCAACGTTTCGCGTGGCTACGACGAGAACAGCGTCAAGGTCGGTATCGGCCTCAAGTTCTAAGTTTCGATCATTGCTGATCGTGAAAAGCCGGGGCGCGAGCCCCGGCTTTTTCTATTTTCGATACTGTCTTAGGCGTCCTTCGGGAAATCCGTGGAGACCGCGAGCTCCCGCCAGGCAGCCAGCTCTTTCGCGACGCTTACGTTCTTGGCTTCGATCGCCGCAACCGTGTCGCTGCCGAAGGGCATGCGCAGTGGCGGGTTTTCGGAATGGGCGAGCGTGATCATTGCCTTTGCAAAGCGGGCAGGGTCGCCCGGCTGCGCATGATTGTGATCGGCTGCGAAGGCGCGCATCGCGCCGACTGGCGTCTCGTTATAGTCGGCGATCGAGCTCGGGCTGATCGAGAGCGAGCTGTCGTCCAGGAAGTCCGTCCGGAAGAAGCCGGGCTCGACGACCGTCACCTTGATGCCGAGCGGTTCGACTTCCATGGCAAGGGCTTCCGAAAGCGACTCGACGGCAAACTTGGTCGAACCATAGATGCCCCAGCCGGGATAGCTGACATAGCCGCCGATCGAGGAGACGTTGAGCACGTGGCCCGAGCGCTGGCGGCGCATATGGGGGAGGACCGCCCGCGTCACCTTCAGAAGGCCGAAGACGTTGGTCGCATAGACCCTTTCGATCTCTGCGGCGCTGGCTTCCTCGACCGCGCCCAGCAGACCGAAGCCGGCATTGTTGAGGAGGATGTCGATCCTGCCGAAGCGCTTGACGGCCTGTTCCGCGGCCTTGTTGGCCTGCTCCTCGTTCGTCACGTCGAGCGAGACGGTCAAAAGGTTTGCATGGTTGCCGAATTTGGCGGCAAGGCCTTCCGGATTGCGGGCCGTGGCAACGACTGCATCGCCGGCATTGAGGGCTTCCTGGGTGATTAGGGCGCCGAAACCGCGGGAAGCGCCAGTGATGAACCAAACACGCATGACATTCTCCTTTAGGGGTTGGCAAGGATTGGAATTTGCTTGCGAGGAGAAAGGTAGCTTGTGAGCCATGATGAGATAATCTACTTTCTCTTCCATGAAGAGCTGAGAATTTCTCATCAATGAAACGCGTTCGATCCAGCGACCTCGCCATCTTTCTGACCATTGCCCAGCACCGGAGCTTCCGCAAGGCAGCGGTAGAGCTGGGTGTCACGCCTTCCGCACTCAGCCATTCCCTACGTGCGATCGAGGAGCGGCTGGATGTGCGCCTCGTCAATCGCACGACCCGCGGCGTAGGATTGACGGAAGCGGGCGAGAGGCTGTTCGACCGCATCCGTCCCGCCTTTCTCGACATCGAGGATGCGTTGGAGGATCTGGATAATTTCCGCAGCGAGCCCTACGGAAAGCTGCGCATCAATGCATCGCGCATCGCTGCAAGGCTGACGCTTCTGCCGGTCGTGTCACGTTTCCTGGAAGCGTACCCAGCGGTCGAAGTCGAGGTGGTGATCGACGACGCGTTTGTCGACACCGTCACGGCCGGCTTCGATGCCGGCGTGCGCTTTGGGGAGAGCATTGCGGCCGATATGATTGCGGTACCCCTCGGGCCGCGTCACCGCTTTGCCGTGGTCGGCGCGCCCTCACATTTCGAGCGCCACGGAAAGCCGCTGACGCCGCACGATTTGAAGAACCATCCCTGTGTCCGCTATCGCTTTGCCGGCGGTTCGTTTTACCGATGGGAGTTCGAGCGGGGCGGTATCGAGCTGGAGATCGAAGTGCAGGGGCCGCTGACGCTCGGCGATCAGGACATCATGGTCGAGGCCGTCCTTGCCGGCTCCGGGCTGGCCTATCTGTTCGAAGAACAGGTATTGCCGCATATCGCCGAAGGGAAGCTCATCCGTGTGCTCGAGGACTGGTGCCCCTATTATCCGGGCTTCTTCCTCTATTATCCGAGCCGTCGGCAATTGCCGACGGCGCTGAGGGCCTTCGTGGATTTCATGAAGACAGACACGGCGCGACAACCCGGCAACCGCTGAGCCTGCTTGTGGCCCGGCAGCCGTCTTGCCTCAGGCCTGCGGCTTCAATTCGGCGTAGTCAGGGAAGGCCTTCTCGAAGGCGCGGGCCCAGCCAAGGAGTTCGCCGTGATGTTCTTCCCACTGACCCTCGAAGCGCAGTTGCAGATAGCCGATCAGCGCCGCCAGCGCGAAATGCCCACCGTGCAGCTTCTTGCCGATTTTCGGGTAGTCGACGCTCAGATGATTGAGTGTGCGGCTGACCTTCATCCATTGCCGGTCGATCCAGGGCTGGAACACTTTCTCCTCGCTGCGGAGACGCCGTTCGTAGACGATGGAGAGAAGGCATTCGCAAGCGCCATCGCAAAGGGCTTCCAACACCTCGGCTTCGGTACGCTTCGCTTCCTTCGAGGGATAGAGCTTCTTGCCCTTCATCCGGTGGAAGTAGTGCGTGATGCTGCGGCTGTCGAAGATCGAAATGCCATCGTCCGTCAGAAGCGTCGGAATCTTTCCGAGTGGGTTGTTGTCGACGAGGATTGCCGGGCCGGCATTGGTGTCGACACGGACTTCCATGAGTTCGATGTCGAGATAGCGCGCGGCCATCCGCACCTTGCTGGAAAAGGGAGAGGTGGAGGAAAAGAGGAGCTTCATTAAATCACCTTTGGAGTAACGACCGTTCCTTTGGCCGCATATGCGTTATTCATTTTTCCGCGCGCAGCCAGAAGGCGCGGTGCGAGGCGAAACGGTCCTGCGCCAGCATGTCTTTCAACGCCGGCAGCAGAGCATGCAACTCATCCTTCAGCGTAAAGGGCGGATTGACGATGATGAGGCCGGAGCCGGTAATGCCCGTCGTATCGCGGTCGCTCCGGACGGCAAGCTCGGCGCACAGCATCTTCGGAATATCGGATGCCTGCAGCGCTTCGTGGAATTTCTTGATCGGCGCATCCTTCTTCAGCGGATACCACAGGCAATAGGTGCCGCCCGGGAAGCGCCGGTAGCCCTTGATCAGGCCGTCCACCAGCCGTTCGTATTCTCCGTCCTCCTCGAAAGGCGGATCTACCAGCACGATGCCGCGCTTCTCCTTCGGCGGCAGATGCGCGCCGAGCGCCAGCCAGCCGTCGAGTTCGGTGATGCGCACATGATGGTCGCCTTCGAACAGTCTGTGCAGACGGTTGAAATCTTCGGGATGAAGCTCCATCGCCGAAAGGCGATCCTGCGGCCGGAAAAGCATGCGCGAAAGCTTCGGCGAACCGGGATAGAAGCGCACACCGCCATTGGGATTGAGCTCGCGGACGGCCGACAGATAGGGCTCCAGCAGATCGGCCACTTGCGGCGAAAGCTCGGCTTCCATGATGCGACCGATGCCGTCGCGCCATTCTCCGGTCTTTTGCGCTTCCTCGGAGGACAGATCGTAGAGCCCGATGCCGCCATGGGTGTCGAGCACGCGGAAAGCTTTGTCCTTGTTCTGCATGTAGCGGACGAGCCGCGCTAATATCGCGTGCTTCAGCACATCGGCGAAATTGCCCGCATGGTAGATATGCCGGTAGTTCATTTCGAGTGAAGCCCGCATGATTTGTTGTGATGGACCGCTTGAGGTCTTTTGGCCGGTCCCGGCATGAAATATAGAAGTCTCATGAACATTGCGACCCCCATTCACGCCAAAGCGAAAATAGGCCACACGGCCTGTCCCCATGACTGTCCCTCGACCTGCGCGCTCGAGGTCGACCTGACCGAGGATGGCAGGATCGGCAGGGTGCGAGGGGCCAACGATCACTCCTACACGTCGGGGGTCATCTGCGCCAAGGTCGCCCGCTATTCGGAGCGGCTCTATCACCCCGATCGCCTGATGCATCCGCTGCGCCGCGCAGGCACCAAGGGGGCGGGGCAGTGGCAGCAGATCTCCTGGGACGACGCGCTTGATGAAATCGCCGAAGCTTTCATCAAGGCCGAGGCGAAGGATGGCAGCGAGGCGGTCTGGCCCTATTTTTATGCCGGCACGATGGGCCTGGTGCAGCGCGATTCGATCGAGCGCCTGCGCCATGCCAAGCGCTATTCCGGCTTCTTCTCCTCGATCTGTACCGCGCCCGCAACCACTGGCTTCTTGATGGCGGCCGGTACCTTGCGCGGTCCTGATCCGCGCGAGATGGCCCGCACCGATTGCATCGTGCTCTGGGGCACCAACGCGGTCTCGACCCAGGTCAACGTGATGACCCACGCGATCAAGTCGCGCAAGGAACGCGGCGCAAAGATCGTTGCCATCGACGTCTACGACAATCCGACGATGAAGCAGGCCGACATGGCGCTGATCGTCAGGCCCGGCACGGATGCGGCCCTTGCCTGCGCCGTCATGCACATCGCGTTCCGCGACGGCTATGCCGACTGCGACTATATGGCGAAATATGCCGATGACCCCGCCGGTCTCGAAGCGCATCTGAAATCGAAGACGCCGCAATGGGCAGCCGGCATCACCGGCCTGCCGGTCGATGAAATCGAGGCCTTCGCTCGTCTCATCGGCAGAACCAGGAAGACTTATTTCCGTCTTGGCTACGGCTTTACCCGCCAGCGCAACGGTGCCGTCGCCATGCATGCGGCTGCGTCAGTCGCCACGGTTCTTGGCTCCTGGCAATATGAGGGCGGCGGCGCCTTCTATTCCAACGGCGATATCTTCCGGATGGACAATTCGGAAGTCATCGGCCGCTCGATGAAGGATCCCGATATCCGCATGATCGACCAGTCGCAGATCGGCCGCGCGCTGACCGGCGATGCCGAGGCGCTGCGTCATCGCGGCCCGGTCACGGCGATGCTGATACAGAACACCAATCCGATGAATATCGCGCCCGAACAGCGGCTGGTGAAGCGCGGCTTTGCCCGGAGCGATCTCTTCGTCGCCGTCCACGAGCAGTTCATGACCGAGACGGCCGAAATGGCCGATATCGTCCTACCCGCCACCATGTTCGTCGAGCATGACGACATCTACAAGGCCGGTGGCCAGAGCCATATCCTGCTCGGCCCCGAGCTGGTCGAACCGCCGCCGACCGTGCGCACCAATCTCTTCGTCATCGAGGAACTGGCCAAGCGGCTCGGCGTTGCCGATCGCCCCGGCTTCGGCTTTACCGCCCGCGAAATGGTCGATCGCATGCTCGAAAAAAGCGGCCTGCCTGACTACGACCATTTCCTCGAACACAAATGGTTCGACCGCCAACCGGATTTCGAGGATGCGCATTTCCTCAACGGCTTTGCCCATGCGGACCGCAAGTTCCATTTCCGCCCGGACTGGGTCAATCAACCGGCATCGAACCGTCCGCCGGCCTCGATCGGCATGCTCGGCCCGCATGTCGAGCTGCCGGTTTTCCCCGACCAGGTCGACGTGATCGAGCTTGCCGATCCGGAGCATCCTTTCCGGCTTGCCACTTCGCCAGCGCGCAACTTCCTGAATTCCAGCTTCTCAGAAACCAAGACCTCCCGCCAGAAGGAAGGTCGGCCTGACGTGATGGTCAATCCGCAGGATGCGGAAGCCCATGGCATCGCACATGGCGATCTCGTCCGCATCGGCAACACCCGCGGCGACCTTCGCATCCACGCGCGTGTCACGACCGAGGTGAAGCCCGGCGTGCTGATTGCCGAGGGTCTGTGGCCGAACAAGGCGCATGTGGATGGCGAGGGGATCAATATCCTGACCGGAGCCGATCCGATTGCACCCTTTGGCGGTGCCGCCGTCCACGACAACAAGGTCTGGCTTCGCCGCGACGCCGTCTGATACAGGGCAGGGAGGCGAGCAGCACCGACTACAGCAAATGCGAAGGCAGGATATGACCGAGGACAAGGCGCGCGTAAAAATCGTCAGCGACAGGACGCTGTCGAACGAATGGACCAAGCTTTCGAGTTACGACATCGACTATCGGGATTCCAGGGGCGAAACGCATCGGCTGAGGCGGGAGATCTATCACCGCACGCCGGCCGCCTGCATTCTGCTCTACGACGTCAAGCGTGAGACTGTCGTCCTTGTCCGCCAGTTTCGCCTCGCGGCCTGCCTGGAAGGCCATGCTGGCTGGATGATCGAGGTGCCGGCCGGCCTGCTCGATGGAGAACAACCCGAAGAGGCGATCCGCCGTGAGGCGATGGAGGAAACCGGCTACCGCGTCCGCGGCGTTCGCTTCCTCTTCAAGGCCATGACCGCTCCGGGCGCCATCACTGAAATCGTCCACTTCTTCGCAGCCTCGGTCGATACGTCGGATCGTATCGCATCCGGTGGTGGCCTTGCCTCCGAGCATGAGGATATCGAAGTGCTGGAAGTGCCGCTCGTGGATGCCATGCGGATGGTCGAGACCGGCGAGATATTCGACGCCAAGACGATCATGCTGCTGCAATGGGCGATGCTCAATAGGGAAAGCCTTGAAGGCTGACATCGCGGACACTGAGCTTCTTCTAGCCGACACCCGACCACAGAAAAACTGCATCGACACGGCGATTGACAGGTGTGCCCCAACCTACCGGTCGAACGGCAATTCGTCGGCTGTGCCAGGAACCTTTCAGCATCTCACAGCGTTTCAATCCCGTGTTTTGACGGAAAGGAACTGCCAGTATGGGATTGATTCTTCTGATTATTGTCCTGATCCTGCTGTTTGGCGGCGGCGGCGGTTATTACGCGCATCGCTCATACGGCGGCAGAGGCCTCGGAGGCGTCCTGGGGTTGGTCATTGTCGTCTTGCTCATCCTTTGGCTGCTGGGCGGCTTGCACGGATTTGGGCCAGGCCCAGTCTGATTGCTCAAACTGATCGAAAGGCTGACGCCACCCTTTGGGCGCTCTCTGCGCGGGGTGGCGTTTCCGCGTCGGCGGGCGACTCTGTCGGTAAGCCGCTCACGTCGCGATCGAGCCTATCCGGCCTGCAGGCTGTCGTAGCCCTTGGATCGATAGACGATGGCAGAGACGATCCAGCTTACGATGAATATGCCGACGACCGCGTAGCCGAAATTGGCGAGATTGTCGTTCATCTCGCCGACGAAACCCCAGAAACCGCCCTCCAGGCCAAGCTTGTCGGCAATCAGCCCGAGCGCTTCCAGTCCGCCGATGAAGACGGCAACCACGACCGAGGCGGCCGTTATCGTCAGATTGTACCAGAGCTTGCGGATCGGTTTGACGAATGCCCAGCCATAGGCTCCCGTCATCAGAACGCTGTCTGTCGTATCCATGAGCGACATGCCGGCGGTAAACAGTGCCGGAAAGACCAGGATCGTCCAGAAGGACATGCCTTGCGCCGCCTGGCTCGCCGATATGCCGAGCAGGCCTATTTCGGTTGCCGTATCGAAGCCGAGGCCGAACAGGAACCCGATCGGATACATATGCCAGGAGCGGGAGACGACGCGAAACACGGGACGAAAGATGCGGGCGATGAGGCCGCGCCCAGCGAGAAGCGCGTCCAGATCCTCATCGACGATCTTTTCGCCGCGACGGGCGCGATCGAACGCTGACCAGATGCCCCTGAGGACGAAGAGATTGGCAAGGCCGATGACAAGCAGGAACGCCGCCGAGACCGTCGTGCCGATCACGCCGCCGATGTCGTGGAAATCGCCCAGTCTGTTCTGCATGGTCGCCGCCGTCGCCGCGATTGCGACCGAGGCGAGAACGACGATGCTGGAATGCCCGAGCGAAAAGAAGAACCCGACGGAATAGGGGCTCTTTTTCTCCTGCATCAGCTTTCGCACGACATTGTCGATTGCAGCGATATGATCGGCATCGAATGCGTGACGCAGCCCGAACATATAGGCAAGGAACGCCGTGCCGAGCAGGACCGGCTGCTCCGCGAAGGCGATCCAGGCCCATGCCCAGGCCGCAACGTTCGCGGTGATGAGAAGGATATAGGTTATCGCCGCCTTGGTCTTAACCTCGGACCGCTTGTCATCGAACGGATTGGGAAGCATGCTTTACCTCTGAACGTGCAGTAATCACTTTTCCATAAAAGTGATTACTGCACCACCGGCAAACGACGTATGGAAGGTAATTGCTCGACGGCTGGCGATCGTCAAACGTGGTCGGTCCGAGACGGCATTGCATTTATATGCAAAAAGACTAATGCAACCTTGGTGTCACATCGGCAAATCTGGGATATGATCCCCAACGGCAAAGTCACAAAGCGTGGGGGCGCATATGTCGACTGATCAGGAACTGTTTGCCGCAGGACTCGCCATTTATCAGAAGATCGTCCGTGAAAATCTGATGTTTCACCGGGAGGTCTATGGGAAGCTTCACGATATTCTGGTCAGGGAGGCACCGAAGCAATTCAGGTTTCTGGATGTGGCGTGTGGAACGGCGTCTTCGTCTGCGGCTGCCCTGATCGGCACGGATATCGGACGCTACATCGGCATCGACATTTCCACGCAATCTCTTGACGTCGCCAAACAGGCACTCGCGATGCTTCCGTGCCCGGTGGAGTTGCGCTGCCAGAACTTCGCCGACGCCATCGATCAGTGGTCTGAGCCCGTTGATGTCGTGTGGGTCGGCATGTCTCTTCACCACCTGCCATCGGCCGAAAAGCTTCCGTTCATGCAGCGTATCCGCGCGATATTGCCCCGCAACGGTCTGTTCCTCATCTGGGAGCCGACGCTGCTCGAAGACGAGGATCGGGCGGCATGGCTCGATCGTTTCACGGCGATCCGCACGGAATGGAGCGCGCTCACCGACGAGGAATTTGCAGCCGTCGATACCCATATCAGGGCCGCTGATTATCCCGAGAGCAAGGCGGATTGGGCTGCATTGGGAAACAGCGCAGGCTTTGGCCGGATGGAGGAACTATACATGATGGCCAGCAGAATGGGCCGTGTATACAAATATCAAAATTGAGGCAGAACGACCCTCCGCTATTGGCCCGTTGCGGATTTAACACTATCGGTGACGTTGATTTGTTTCACTAATATACACAATCGACATTCAACTTTCCGTCGTGTAACCATTACCGCACACTTAATCGCGTACTGCGTCTGAGGGGAGCGTGCGATGAAAGAGGGCGACTTCGGAAGGCAAGCAAGCCATCAACCGGGCGGCCGTTCTACGAGGTTTTTGCTCGGCTGGATCGTCTACGGTCTACTTCCGATCAGCGCCACGCTCATGGCGACCATACCGGCAGACGCCGCCGATCTTCTTCCGGTCACGGCACCCCAACCTGCCCAGGAACAGCCGGATCACTTGACCTTCTCCTTCGCGCCTTATTTCTGGGCCGCGGGGATCAATGGCGACACCGGCGTCTTCGGGCTCCCGGAAGTCCATATCGACGAAAACTTCGGGGATATTCTGAAGGACCTCGATTTTGGCTTCATGGGGGCTGGCGAAGCCAGATATGGAAAGTTCAGTGTCGTCACTGACCTAATCTATACGCGCATAACAACCGACTCTGCGACGCCGCGAGGTGTGTTGGCGGACTCGGTGGACCTCAAGCAGGAAACATTCACGGGCTTTCTGGGTGCCGGCTATACGATCCTGGGTAACGAAGATAGCCACTTGGACGCGGTCGGTGGCGCAAAGCTCTGGTGGACGGAAACGACCATATCCTTCAGCGGAGGTCCGCTGGGCGGACGTTCGGCACGCGACGATGCGACGTGGGTCGATGGTCTCGCCGGATTTAAAGGCGTCTACTCGATTACGCCGCAATTCTATCTGACCGGCTGGGGCATGATCGGCGCCGGCGGAGCCGATCTGGATTGGGACGTGATGGCGGGTCTCGGCTACAAGTTCAAGCAGTCGATTTCCGCCGTCGCCGGCTACAGGGCGCTTGGCGTCAACTATTCGAATGGAAGCCTTACGAACGATATCGTCGAGCACGGGCCGATACTTGGCCTAGTCGTTCATTTCTGAAGTCTGGCATCGTCGGCCCCTCGTCTTTTGTCCCGAATTCGGCCCACCCGTTTGAACAATGACACTCGAATGAGTTGCCTTTGGCACGAGAGGTCGCCGTGGAATGCCAGCGGTTGCCGAACGGGCGCGGCTCATCGACCGCGCCCGTTCGATTTCTTCTATTGTCCAGCCGATGCCGGGCCATGCTCCAGGGAGGACATCAGGCTATCGATCATCTGATCGATGCTGAAGCTCGCCGGACGCTGGCTCGGCGGATAGTCGCGGAAGGTCTGCAGGAAGGGCGCCACGCGCCAGACGCCGTATTGGATAAGATAGGCGTTCTTCGCCAGCCAGTCATAATACTGGTCGGAGACGACATCTGCACGCTCGTAAGGATCCATGCGCAGATTGAAGACCTTCGGCGCACGCAGGCAGACGAACGGGTCGGCCCAGACCTGGAAGCCGCCCGGCTGGCGCTGCTCGCAAAAGACGATTTTCCAATTGTTGTAGCGATAGGCCACCATCTGCCCGTCATCGTCGAAGTAATAGAAGTCCTGACGTGCCGATTTGGGTTCCTTGCCTGTGAGATAGGGAAGCTGGTTATAGCCGTCGAGGTGAACCTTGAACTGGTTTCCGCCGATGCTCGTTCCCTTCAGCAGTTCGTCCTTGATGTTCGGATCGCCACCGGCTGCGACAAGCGTCGGGAACCAGTCAAGGCCCGACATCATCTCGTTGGAAACCTCGCCGGCCTTGATGTGTCCGGGCCAGCGGACCAGCGCGGGAACGCGGAAGGCGCCTTCCCAATTGGTGTCCTTTTCGCTTCGGAAGGCCGTGGTGGCGGCATCCGGCCATGACCATTGATTCGGGCCGTTATCCGTTGTGTAGATGACGATCGTATTGTCGGCGATCTTGAGATCGTCGAG
This sequence comes from Neorhizobium sp. P12A, assembly GCF_008365395.1. Taxonomy (NCBI): domain Bacteria; kingdom Pseudomonadati; phylum Pseudomonadota; class Alphaproteobacteria; order Hyphomicrobiales; family Rhizobiaceae; genus Neorhizobium; species Neorhizobium sp. P12A. The sequence continues at coordinate 199,740 of NZ_QOVX01000004.1, forward strand.
TGCCTTGAGTAGCTTTCCGACGTCGCCGTCATGCTCTACCATGCCATCGGCATATTCGTTGCCCGGCATGCCGCTTTGGCCCTGCATCGAGGGCCTGACATGCGTGAAAACGTGCATGCGCGTGGTGTTCATCCAGGTGAAGAACGGCTTGCCCTGCTTGACCTGCCGCCCCATGAAATCGATCGCGGCTGCCGTCGTCTCGTCGTCGATGGTCTCCATGCGCTTCGTGTTCAGCGCGCCGGTGTCTTCCACCCGGCCGTCGGCATAGGAGTGGATGACGCCGCGTGGCGAGTTCGTCCTGACGAACTCCTGATCGTCCTTCGGATAGTAGGGCCGCTCCGGCTCTTCCTCCGCATTCAGATGGTAGAGGTTGCCGAAGAATTCGTCGAAACCGTGCTTGGTCGGCAGGAACTCGTCGCGATCTCCGAGATGGTTCTTGCCGAACTGGCCGGTGGCATAGCCGAGTGGCTTCAGCGCCTGGGCGATGGTGATGTCGCGCGGCTGCAGGCCGACGGTTGCGCCGGGGATGCCCACCTTGCAAAGGCCGGTGCGCAGGCAGACCTGGCCGGTAATGAAGGTCGAGCGGCCAGCCGTACAACTGTTTTCCGCATAGTAGTCGGTGAACATCAACCCTTCTTTGGCGATGCGGTCGATGTTCGGCGTGCGATATCCCATGAGACCGAAGGAATAGGCGCTGATGTTCGTCTGGCCGATATCGTCGCCAAAGATGACAAGGATGTTGGGCTTCGAGCTATCGGTTTTCTCGGTTTGATCGGGGGCGGTGGCAGCCGGAGCCGGCGTCGGAGAAGCGGGGGCTGCCTGCTGGGCATAGGATGCCAGGGGAGCGATGCCCACAGAGGTCAAACTGATCGCGACGGCCGCAGTCGCTGCTCGAAGGCTCCTGGAAAATGCGATTTTCATGGCATCCTCCCGATATTCTTCCGGTTGTCCAACATCTTGCTCTCCTTTTTGCAGAGGTTTGGCGCTGCCGGGGACGGGATCGCCATTTTGCTGGGAAAGACTGCATCGGCCTTGGACATCGCGGAAGTACGTTACGGTAAATGCAACATTCGATACGTTACGCCGAGCATTCGGTGCCGCCCGGAGCACGAAAATCCGCGAAGCCTTCATTCTTCTGTCACGAATCCGGTCTACTCGTCCGGACCATCGATAAAGACATTCGAATGAGTTGTCCGTGGCACGCAACGCCGTTGTGGAATGGCAGGAACTGTACAACGGCCTCCGCGAGGGGATCGAAGCGGGCGCGTTTCCCGATGGCAGTCGCTTGCCGAGCGAGCCGAAGCTCATCGAACGCTTCGGCGGCGGTCGGCACAGCCTGCGTCGCGCGCTGGCGGAACTCGCGCATCAAGGCTTGATCCGCACCGAACACGGCAAGGGCAGCTTTGTCCAGCGTACAGGCGTGCTTGACTACCGCATTTCCCTGCGCACGCGCGCCTCGAACAATCTGGCTGAACTGGGGCGCGTCTCGTCCGACCAGCCGGTAAGGGAAGAAATGGTCCCTGCGCCGCAGAACGTCGCCGCGGCGTTGCATATCGAGACGGGGGCGCCGGTTTACATGATCGTTCGCTACGCCTTCGCCGATGATGTGCCGATCAACATGTCGGTCAGCTACCATCCTGTCGATCGCTTTCCCGATATCGACAAGGCCCGCCGCAGCCGGCAGCGCCTGACGGAAATCTACAAGACCTATGGCGTGCATGATTATATCAGGCTGAAGACTGCCATCTCGACCGCTATGCCGACGGCAGAGACCGCACGCGTCCTTCGCCTGCCACCGCGCCAGCCGGTCCTCGTCACCCGCAAGGTCGACGCCGATCTGAACGGCGTGCCGATTGCCTATAGCGAGGCCATGTGGCCGGGAGACCGCATTCAGTTCACCATAGACAACAGCCTGGAGATCGGCGACATGACGGCAGCCGATGCCGGATAGCGCGGATTTCCTGTTGTTGTCTCAACGCATTCAACTCTTTGTCGCATAGTGCGACCCTATGGATTTCAGGAGAAAATCGATGTGGCTCAGCAATTTTACCCTCGTCCTGCCCGATGAGGTGATCGAAAACGGATCCGTGCGGGTTGAGGACGGCGTCATTGCCGAGATCCGGCCCGAGCCGGTAGCGTCAGCGACCTTCGAGGGTGGCAACCGCTTTCTGATGCCGGGCTTTGTCGACCTTCACGGCGACATGATCGAGCGCGAAATCGCGCCGAGGCCGAATGCGACGATGCCAATCGATTTCGGCATCCACGAGTTGGACAAGAAGCTCGCCGCATCGGGCGTCACGACCGCCTTCGCCGCCGTCTCCTTCGCGACCGAAAGCGTCTACGGCCACGTTCGGTCGCTTGAGACCACATCGGCCGTCATCGAAGGCATCAAGCGCCTGCACGGCCAGCTGCTGATCGACCACCGCGTCCACGCCCGCTACGAGATCACCAATGTCGGTGCTGCACCCACGCTGGAGCGACTGATCGATGCCGGCCAAGTCGACATGGTCTCGCTGACCGACCACACGCCGGGGCAGGGGCAGTACAACAATATCGAGGCCTATCTGCTCAGCATGTCCGAGCGCCGTTCCATCTCGCGCGCGCAGGCCGAGGAAATCCTCGCCAAGCGCATCGCGCTGCGCAGCAATCCCGAGATCGAAGCCAAGCTTCGCGAGATCGTCGCGCTGTCGCTGAAGCACAAGCTGTCGCTGGCCTCGCATGATGATGATAGCGCCGCCAAGGTCGCGGAAATGCACGACTTCAACGTGACCATCAGCGAATTCCCCGTGAGCATGGACGCTGCCGAGGAAGCCTGCCGTCGCGGTCTCTGGACACTGATGGGCGCGCCGAATGCGCTACGCGGCAAATCCATGTCCGGCAATTTGAGCGCACAGGATGCTGCCAGCGCCGGCGTTCTCGGCATCATCGCTGCCGATTATCACCCGGCAGCCTTCGTCCCCGCCATCTTCAAGCTTGCCGAAGTCGCCAAGGGCGGCCTCGCCGCCGCCGTGGCCATGGCAACCAAGAATGCCGCTCGCGCCGCAGGCTGGACCGACCGCGGCGAAATCGCCATCGGCCAGAAAGCCGATCTCGTGGCAATCGAGCACGGCGCCGTCCATCGCATTCGCGCCACCTTCCGTGGCGGCCGGGTGATTTACAGCGACGGCACGCTGCATCCGCTACAGGCTCTGGCGGCTGCTTGATGGTTGCTTGAGGCGGGTGTTGGTGACGGGGTTGGCTATTGGAACCCCTCATCCCCTGCCGGGGACTTCTCCCCAAGGGGAGAAGATATATGCCGCACTGCCGGCACCTCTACCAAAAAACGTTCAATGTGATCGATGTTGAGGCCGCAAGTGTCTTCTCCCCTGGGGAGAAGGTGCCCGAAGGGCGGATGAGGGGTTCTCACGACATAGCCCCGAAGTCATCCATTCTAAGCCAGCAGCTTAGTCACTAACCGGCAGCGAAATAACCTGCTGCGTTGAGGCCGAGCCGGCGCCCGCACCGTCGCTCACCGCCTTGCCACCTTCCATCCGCACCTTGCCCTCCGCCAACAGGCGCAGCGCCTGCGGATAGAGCTGGTGCTCAACGGTCAGCACGCGTCCTGCCAGCGTCTCGGCGCTGTCGCCCGACAGGACAGGTACAGCCGCCTGGCCGATAACCGGGCCTTCATCCATGCCTTCGGTCACGAAATGAACCGTGCAACCGGCGATACGCATTCCGGCGTCGATGGCGCGCTGATGCGTATGCAGGCCGGGAAAGAGCGGCAGCAGGGAAGGGTGGATATTGATGATCCGGCCCTCGTAGCGGCGGATGAACTCGCCGGTCAGAAGACGCATATACCCGGCAAGGCAAAGGATATCCGGCTGCAATTCATCGAGGCATGCAAAGATCGCTGCCTCATGCGCATCCTTGCTGGCGAAATCCTTGCGCACGAAAGCAAAGGTCCTGATGCCTTGTGCTTCTGCCTTCGCAAGCCCGCCCGCATCCGCCTTGTCGGAAATGACGCCGACGATCTCGGCCGGGTAGTCGGCCGCCTGCGCTGCCTTGACGAGCGCCAGCATGTTGGAGCCGCCGCCGGAAATGAAGACGACGACGCGTTTGCGCGCCCCGCTGACGCCGGAACCGCTCATAGCGCGAGCGTACCCTTGTAGATCGTGCCCGCAGAACCTTCGGCTCGGGCGACCATGCGGCCGAGCGTCACCACGGTTTCGCCTTCCGCTTCCAGGGCCGAGGAGACGGCAGCCACGTTCTCCGCGGCGACGACGACGATCATGCCGATGCCGCAATTGAAGGTGCGCAGCATTTCCTTCGCCTCGACGCCGCCGATCCTGGCAAGCCATGAGAAGACGGCGGGAACCTTGACGGCGGCGAGATCGATCTCGGCAGCCAGATGCCTCGGCAGCACGCGCGGAATGTTCTCCGGAAAACCGCCGCCGGTGATGTGGGCGAGCGCCTTCAGCGCCTTGGTCTCGCGGATCGCCTTGAGAAGCGGCTTCACATAGATGCGGGTCGGCGTCAGCAACGCTTCGCCGAGCGTCTTGCCCTCGGCGAAGGGAGCAGGCGCGTCCCAGGCAAGGCCCGAAAGCGCAACGATCTTGCGCACCAGCGAGAAGCCGTTGGAATGAACGCCCGAGGAGGAGAGGCCGAGAATAACGTCGCCTTCCGAGATATCGCCCGACGGCAGCAACTGGCCGCGTTCGGCCGCACCGACCGCAAAACCGGCAAGGTCATAATCGCCATCCGAATACATGCCCGGCATTTCGGCCGTCTCGCCGCCGATCAGCGCGCAGCCTGCCTCGCGGCAGCCGGCGGCGATACCGGAGACGATAGCCGCGCCCTGATCAGGGTCGAGCTTACCGGTTGCGAAATAGTCGAGAAAGAACAGCGGTTCGGCGCCCTGGACGACGAGATCGTTGACGCACATGGCGACGAGGTCGATGCCGACAGTGTCGTGATAATCCGCGTCGATGGCGATCTTGAGCTTGGTGCCGACGCCGTCATTGGCGGCAACGAGGACCGGATCGGTGAAGCCCGCCGCCTTCAGGTCGAACAACCCCCCGAAGCCGCCGATCTCGCCATCTGCACCGGGCCGGCGCGTCGAGCGCACGGCAGGCTTGATCTTCTCCACCAGCAGATTGCCGGCATCGATATCCACGCCCGCGTCGCTATAGGTCAGGCCGTTTTTTCCAGACTGGCTCATGCTGATCTCCGATGTCCGCCAGACGCCAATGTACCGGCGTCACATGCGGGTCGCAATTGCACGATGGGGGCTGTTATGCAAGGGATTGAGGGCAAAAGGGGCGTATTTTCCCCGTTCCCGGCAGTTCGAAAATATCTCAGTCAGGCAAAATCTCGAGCAGTGCCGCCGAAAGACCTTTCTGTTGCGCAGACAGGCCCCGCAGGCGCGCAGCCTGTTGGAGTGCGCTGGTTGCCTCGACATAAACGCGGAATTGCGCCGGGTTCTGCGTGATCGTCGTCACCGCGCTTTCGGGATCGAAGACCATCGAGCGACACGCGGCTGCGGATTTCGAGGTGAAGGCGCGGCAGGTCAGCGGCCGTACTTCATAGATCGTACAGAGCCCATCAGACCCGAGCAGCGGACAGCGATGCACAAGTGTCGAGGGATCGGCGAGACCCGCTGCCGCATCCGCCGCTTTCTGCAATTCGCCCCGCAGCTTCAAAAGGGCTTCCGGCTCCAACCGCTCCGTCAGATAGGCGGCGATCGCCTCGGCAATGCCCGGCGGGATCATGACATAGAGGTGGCAGCAGGCATCGCAGCCGGCGCGACAGGCACGCGCGGGCTGGTTGGGATAATGCTCCATGATGGCGCCGGCGGCGGCATCCGCCATGTCCATGACGGCACGCGCGCCGTCGCCGAGATCGGCGGCCCGCGAAAGCGCTTCCATCATCGCCGCGCGCAGAGAAACGTAGACCCCGTCATAGCGCTCGGCGGCCAACCGCGTCAGTTCGCCGACAGCGGCGATATCATGCATTATTCTGTCCGTGGCCGTCGTGCTCATCGCATGGTCTCTGCGAGGAGAGGTAGACGGGCGGCGTTGTGGGCAGGAGGGATATGCATGTCCAGGGGCGGGGCTCTCGTTATGATCGGAGGTAACCTGAAGCGACGCTGGCCAACCTTCCGCTTGCGGTCGTCGTCCATTCATGCCGGCTTGTCAACGTGCGTTCCGGGCGGAAGACAGGTTGAAAAGAGAGTGTCCAGCCAGCTCGATTTTTTCAACTCCATCAGTTGCGCGGATGTTCCACGAACCTGGTTTCAGCTATCATCTGATTCTGGCGCTGCCCACGCCTCCCCCCTCCGTCCGGGAAAGTATCATTCATGCAGGGCTGGTCGATCTCCAAACCGACTGTTCGAGCACAATGCATAAGGAGGGGTTGCGATCATGGCTCGCAATAGGAGGTTTCTGGATGAAACTGTCTGCGCCTATCTATCATTTGAAGCGAAAAGCAAAACTCCTGTCCCGTGACGAAAAAATCCCGCTGCATGAGGCGCTTGAGCGCATTGCGGCCAAGGAAGGATTCGCAGGCTGGAGCCTATTGGTCTCGAAAGCATCGGAGACAGCACCGGCCGGCAAGCTGTTTCCGCGGCTTGCGCCGGGCGATCTGGTGCTGGTCGGCGCCCGGCCGGGGCACGGCAAAACCCTGCTGAGCCTCGAACTGGCGGTGGAAGCCATGAAGGCCGGCCACCGCAGCGCCTTCTTCTCCCTTGATTACACAAAGGGAGATGTCCTCAGCCGATTCAACGCGATCGGGGTCGACCCGGCGCGTTTTGCCGATCGCTTCTTGTTCGATGATTCCGATGCGGTCAGCGCCGGCTACATGATGGAGCAATTGGCCTTGGCGCCCCGCGGCATGCTGGTCGCCGTGGATTATCTACAGCTGCTCGATCAGAGGCGCGAAAATCCTGAATTGATGGTTCAGGTTTGCGCGCTGAAATCCTTTGCTCGGGAGAGGGGACTGATCATGGTCTTCATTTCCCAGATCGACCGTTCCTATGATCCGTCGAAAAAACCATGCCCCGATATGGACGACGTCCGGTTGCCGAACCCGGTGGATCTGACCTTGTTCAACAAGACGTGCTTCCTGAACGACGGCGAAGTTCGGTTCAGCGCTGCAGCCTGACCATCTCCCGAACTTGGCCTTGATCTGACACCGCGAAGGGTACGGAGAAGGCTTTCCGTTCCCTTCGCACATTCCTCTCATGTCGGGCTCACCGGCTTTGACCGGCTGCTGTTGGCTCAAACAGGAATGACAGGGCTCGCCTATCCGCGGCTTGAACGGATTGCGTGGGGACGCGCAACGAGCCCTGCGCCGCGAGAGTGCGGCTGACCCATCATTGCGGATGGCCACGGCTTTGGTAGGGAAACTTTTGGGAAGCCTGGTCACCTTTAAGAGGTATCGGGCCGTACTCAATCGCCAAAGCCGCCGCCGGTGTTCAAATTTTTATGGCGCGGCTTCTGCGGTGCGTTCTCGACGAATACTTCAAACTGCGCATCGAACGATCAGCGCGGCAACTGAGCAAGAGAAATAGCCCGCTTTCGAGGATGGGGAGGGAGCCGCCGAGACTTTGGCAGGAGGTGCGGCGTCGCGGAATCTCGGCGGCTACCTGGTCCCCCAGGTAAAGCAAATCTTACGCTCGATCAGCATGGTAGCAACTCGGCCATTCGACGTAGCTGACCACCCCCAAGTCCTGTAGCTGACGGCGCGTAAACTCGCTTGACCATAATAAAGGCGCCATCCTATGTGCTTAACCTCGGCTGAACGGCAATCGGGGAAGATGATGGAACATAAGGTCAGCGGTTCGGGCCTAAAGCAGCAGGTTGTCTTCTGGCTGCTGGTGCTCGCCGCCTTTATCGTTTTTCTCTATCTTTTCAGCTCGATCCTGCTGCCCTTCATCGCCGGCATGGCGGTTGCCTATTTCCTCGATCCGGTGGCGGACCGCCTGCAAAAGCTCGGTCTCAGCCGCATGATGGCAACGGTCGTGATCCTGATCGCCTTTATCCTGATCTTCGCGCTGGCACTCACCATCTTCATTCCGATCATCGTCAGCCAGTTCAATGATTTCGTGCAGCATGTGCCCGAATATGTGCGGCAGCTGCAGCAATTCGTCGAACACGCGCAGACTTCTTTCCTGCCGCCATGGATCCGCAGCCAGGCCGGTGCGTTGAAGGACAATTTCTCAAATCTCATGTCGGAGGGCCTCAGCTTCATTGCCGGCCTGTTTGCGCAGATCTGGAGTTCGGGCAAGGCGCTGGTCAACATCATCTCGCTGTTGATCGTGACCCCTGTCGTTGCCTTTTATATGCTGCTCGACTGGGACCGCATGATTGCCAAAGTAGACGCCTGGATTCCGCGCGACCATGTGGCGACCGTCCGTCAGATCGCCAGCGAAGTCGATCAGGCGATCGCCGGCTTTATTCGCGGCCAAGGTTCGCTCTGCATAATCCTCGGCGTCTACTATGGCGTCGGCCTGTCGCTTGTCGGTCTCAATTTCGGCCTGCTGATCGGCCTCTTCGCCGGTATGATCAGCTTCATCCCCTATGTCGGCTCGATGGTCGGCCTCGTTCTGGCGTTGAGCGTCGCGCTGGTGCAGTTCTGGCCGGAATATCTCTGGGTCGGCCTCGTGCTCGTTGTCTTCTTCACCGGCCAGTTCCTGGAAGGCAACGTGCTGCAGCCGAAGCTGGTGGGCGAAAGCGTCGGACTGCATCCTGTCTGGCTGATGTTTGCCCTCTTTGCCTTCGGCGCGCTCTTTGGTTTCGTCGGCCTTCTGGTGGCGGTGCCGGCAGCGGCTGCCTGTGGCGTCCTTGTCCGGTTTGCCATTTCGCGTTACCTTGAAAGCGACCTTTATCACGGACGCACGCCCGAAGAGCCCGTCCAGAGGACGAAGGCTCGCAATCCCGAGACTAAATAATATGAACGATCCGAAGAGCGCTGGATCAAGGTGGAAGGGCGCCGAGCAGCTTCCCCTGGCCTTTACCCACGATCCCGCGAGCGGCAGGGACGACCTGCTGATCTCCGATCCCCTGAGTGCGGCTGTGACAATCGTCGATTCCTGGCCCAGTTGGCCGTCGCCGGTCGTCATCCTGACCGGCCCGGTTGGCTCAGGAAAGTCGCATCTGGCCAGCATCTGGCGTCAAAGAAGCGGCGCTTTGGACATTCGTCCGAACGCCGGCTCTGGTGCTGCCGTCGTTGCCGCCAACAGTCCCGTCATTTTCGAGGATGTGGACCGGCAGGGTTTCGACGACACCGAGCTTTTCCACGTCATCAACAGCGTGCGGGAGAATGGTACGAGCCTGATGATGACCAGCCGTCTCTGGCCGATGTCGTGGACGGTGACATTGCCCGATCTCCGTTCGCGGCTGAAGGCTGCGACCGTCGTCGAGATCGGCGAACCGGACGAGGACCTGCTGGCGCAGGTCATCGTCAAGCTCTTTGCGGATCGCCAGCTTTACATCGATGACAAACTTGTACTTTACATTGTCAACAGGATGGAACGGTCCCTGAATGCCGCGCAGACCATCGTCGAGCGGCTCGATCGGCTGGCCTTGGCGCGCGGCACGAGAATTACGCGGCTGCTGGCCGCTGAAGTATTGAATGAATTGGGAAATTCCGGCTCCTCGGATTGACTGTCACAGTTCCGTCGTCAAACTGTAATAGGTCGCTGAGAAGCTAATGGAGGTGGGTGAAATATGGACTCGACAGTCGCGGAACATCAGGACTCCAATGCTCTGGCGCCAGAGGTTCAGCCCTCGGTCAGCGAGCTTTTCAACAGTCCGCAGCGTTTCATCAACCGGGAATTCTCCTGGCTGCAGTTCAATCGTCGCGTGCTCGAGGAAACGCTGAACACGGCGCACCCGCTCCTGGAGCGCATCCGTTTCCTATCGATATCGGCCGCCAACCTCGACGAATTCTTCATGGTGCGCGTCGCCGGCCTCGAAGGCCAGGTCCGCCAGAAGATCGTCGTTCGCAGCCCCGACGGCAAGACGCCGGCCGAACAGCTCGACGACATCCTCCGCGAGATCGACAATCTGCAGATGGAGCAGCAGGCATCGCTGGCCGTTCTGCAGCAATATCTTGCCAAGGAAGACATCCTGATCGTCCGTCCGGCCGCGCTGTCGGAGACCGATCGCCAGTGGCTGGCCGGCGAGTTCGACGCCGCGATCTTCCCGGTGCTGACGCCGCTCTCCATCGACCCGGCGCACCCGTTCCCCTTCATCCCCAATCTCGGCTTCTCGATCGCCCTGCAGCTCACCAGCATGAACGGCCGTGAGCCGATGACGGCGCTCTTGCGCCTGCCGCCGGCGCTTGACCGTTTCATCCGCCTGCCTGATTCAACCAACGTCATTCGCTACATCACGCTGGAAGACGTAGTGAACATCTTCATCCACCGGCTCTATCCCGGCTATGAAGTGAAGGGTTCAGGTACTTTCCGCATCATCCGAGACAGCGATATCGAAGTCGAGGAAGAGGCTGAAGATCTCGTTCGGTTCTTCGAGACCGCGCTGAAGCGCCGCCGCCGCGGTTCTGTCATCCGCATCGAAACTGATTCCGAAATGCCGGCCTCGCTGCGCCATTTCGTCGTTGCCGCACTCGGCGTTCCGGATAATCGCGTGGCCGTTCTCCCTGGCCTCCTGGCACTCAACACCCTCTCGGAAATCGCCAAGGCGCCGCGCGACGACCTGCGCTTCGAACCCTACAATGCGCGATTTCCCGAACGTGTCCGCGAGCACGCCGGCGACTGCCTCGCCGCCATTCGCGAAAAGGATATGGTCGTCCATCATCCATATGAATCGTTCGACGTGGTGGTTCAGTTTTTGCTCCAAGCTGCGCGCGATCCTGACGTTCTGGCGATAAAGCAGACCCTGTACCGCACCTCCAACGACAGCCCGATCGTGCGCGCCCTGATCGACGCTGCCGACCTCGGCAAATCGGTGACGGCGCTGGTCGAGCTGAAGGCTCGCTTCGACGAAGAAGCTAACATCCGCTGGGCGCGGGATCTGGAGCGAGCCGGCGTGCAGGTCGTCTTCGGCTTCATCGAGCTCAAGACACACGCCAAGATGTCGATGGTCGTGCGCCGCGAAGAGGGCAAGCTGCGAACTTATTGCCACCTAGGTACCGGCAACTACCATCCGGTCACGGCAAAGATCTACACCGACCTGTCCTACTTCACTTGCGATCCGAAGATCGCCCATGATATGGCGAATATCTTCAACTTCATCACCGGCTATGGCGAGCCGGAAGAGAAGGGCATGAAGATCGCCGTTTCGCCCTATACGCTGCGCGCGCGCATCCTGAAGCACATCGAGCAGGAAATCGAGCACGCCGGGAACGGTGCGCCGGCCGCGATCTGGATGAAGATGAATTCGCTGGTCGACCCGGATATCATCGACGCGCTCTATCGCGCCAGCCAGGCCGGCGTCGAGATCGATCTTGTCGTGCGCGGCATCTGCTGCCTGCGCCCGCAAGTGCCTGGCCTGTCGGAGCATATCCGCGTCAAATCGATCATCGGACGCTTCCTCGAACACAGCCGCATCTTCTGCTTCGGCAATGGTTACGGCCTGCCGTCCGACAAGGCGCTGGTCTATATCGGCTCGGCCGATATGATGCCTCGAAACCTCGATCGGCGCGTCGAAACGCTCGTTCCGCTGACGAATCCGACTGTGCATGAGCAGGTTTTGTCCCAGATCATGCTCGGCAACATCATTGACAACCAGCAAAGCTACGAGATATTGCCCGACGGTACATCCAGGCGCATGGAGGTGCGCAAGGGAGAGGAACCGTTCAACGCGCAGCAGTATTTCATGACCAATCCGAGCCTTTCGGGGCGCGGCGAGGCCTTGAAATCCAGCGCGCCGAAACTCATCGCCGGCCTGCTTTCAGGCCGCAAGCTATAAAACTGGAACTGCATGGTTGAATCCGAAGCCCAGGGGCGTCTTCCCGGTGTCGCCCCTGTCTCCGTCGTCGACATCGGCTCGAACTCTGTCCGTCTCGTTGTTTACGAGGGCCATTCGCGCTCGCCGACGATCCTGTTCAACGAAAAGGTCCTGTGTGGTCTCGGCAAGGGGATCGCGCTGACGGGCAAGATGGACGAGGACAGCGTCGCACGCGCGCTCGGCGCCCTGCATCGCTTCAAGGCGCTCTCCGACCAGGCGCGGTCTGCCACCATGTACGTGCTGGCGACAGCCGCTGCCCGCGAGGCGAGCAATGGGCCGGACTTCATCCACAAGGCCGAAACGATCCTTCAACGCAAGGTTCGTGTTCTGTCGGGCGAAGAGGAAGCCCTGTTCTCCGCGCTCGGCATTGTCAGCGGCTTTTTCAATGCCGACGGCATCGCCGGCGACCTGGGCGGCGGATCCCTGGAACTCATCGACATCAAGGGAAAGCAGATCGGCCAGGGTATCACCCTGCCGCTCGGCGGTTTGCGGCTGTCGGAATATGCCGGCGGTTCCATCAGCAAGGCTCACAGTTTTGCCCGCAAGCACGTCAAGACCGCAAAACTGCTGGCAAAGGGCGAGGGCCGGACTTTCTACGCCGTGGGCGGCACATGGCGAAACATCGCCAAGCTGCACATGGAAATCCGCAAGTACCCGCTGCACATGATGCAGGGCTACGAAGTGCCGCTCGACGAGATGCTGCGCTTTCTCGAACTGGTCGAGCAGGCAAAGGACAGCAAGGAGCCGGCCTTCCAGTCGGTCTCGAAGCACCGGCGTGCGCTGCTTCCCTTCGGCGCCGTCGCAATGAGGGAAGTGCTGACGGCCATGAAGCCGTCAGTAGTCTCCTTCTCGGCGCAAGGCGTGCGCGAAGGCTATCTCTATTCGCTCTTGAGCGAGGCAGAACGCGCCAGTGATCCGCTTCTGTCCGCAGCCGCCGAGCTTGCTATATTGCGCGCCCGCTCGCCGGAGCATGCGAGAGAGCTGGCGGATTGGACCGGCCGGATGATGCCCTTCTTCGGCATCACCGAAACCGAAGAGGAAAGCCGTTATCGTCAGGCCGCGTGCCTTCTGGCAGATATCAGCTGGCGCGCGCATCCTGACTACCGCGGGCTGCAGGCGCTGAATATCATCGCCCATACGTCCTTCGTTGGCATCACCCATGCCGGCCGCGCCTTCATTGCGCTTGCGAACTACTATCGCTTCGAGGGACTGAGCGATGACAGCGCCACCGGACCGCTAGCGACGATCGCAACTCCGCAGTTGATCGAGCGGGCCAAGCTGCTTGGCGGGCTCCTGCGGGTCGTTTACCTGTTCTCCGCCTCGATGCCCGGCGTCGTCCGCAACCTGACCTTCCAGCGTTCGGCGAACCCGGATATCGACCTCGAATTCGTCGTGCCGCCGGAATATCACGATTTCGCCGGAGAGCGCATCGAGGGCCGCCTGCAGCAACTCGCCAAGCTCACCAACCGCCGGCTCACCTTCAAGTTCCAGCAGCCGGAGGAAGAAGGCTCGTTCTCGGCCATGTCGGACGCCTGACGGGACGCCGCCCGCTTCAACCGATCGTCATGCGACGCAAGACGTTGGTCTTCCAGTAGAACTGGTGGACCAATGCGCCGAGAACATGGGTACCGATGACCGCCCAAAGAATGACCTTCAGGACATCGGCATGAATATTGCCGGCGCTGTTATAGCCGAGATAGTAGGCCGCCATGCCCGTCAGCGGCATGGCGATCAGCAGCAGATAGAGGATGGCGTGGGCAAGCTTTGAGGCGAAGGTAAAGATCGCCGGCTCTTCTGCCGGGGCGTCCGGCACGCCCGATTTGTGGCGAAGCAGAAGACGGACAATCACCAGAAGCAGGATTCCGATGCCGACATAGGCATGAATATTGGCGCCTGCGACCTGATCGGCCGTTGCCGTGCCTGTGTGCCTGATGGCGCGCTTCCATTCGTTCATGCCATCTGGCAGCAACAGATTGAACAGGACGAGCGCGGCTGTGAGCCAGTGCAGAATACGCTGCGGGATGGAGAAGGATTCCAAAGTGATGGCTCCTATGATCTGATTGATGCCGATCGACAGCGGCATTTGCGTTCGACGGGTCGAGTAGTCCGCCGCCGTTGATCCAGGGCTCGCATTGGATCGCGAGCCCTGGCCTGAGTGGTCTCGCTATTCCGTAACCGTCAGCTTCGCGTGCATGCCGGCCTCGTAATGGCCTTTGATGTTGCAGAGCAGGAGATATGAACCAGGCACAAGCTTGGCCTTCATTTGGCCATCTGCGCCCGGCTTCAAATCAGAAACCTCGCCGATGCTCTTCAACTGCTTCTCGTCGACGCGATGCTTGGTATTGATGAACGGGATGTTTTGGTCGGAAGACTTCAGCTTCACAAGAACCATCTCATGATTTTCAGTCATAGCGTCGTTGTGGACGAGAAATATCGTATCCCCGGCTTTGACGGTCGACTGATCGAGCGTCAGCGTCATCGGTCCGCCGCCTTCGCCTCCCTCCATCACCTTGATGGTGCCGGCCGCCCACGTTGGTGCGGCGAGGGAAAGAATGGTGAATGTAGCCAGAACATAATGCGATAATTTCATCATTTAATCGGCCTTTCTGCCAGCTTCAGCCCGGGTCGGAGATAGTTGTTTCTCCTGACAGGTGACTGAATGCTTCCGAAAGCGCCTGCATTCTATGATGGTCTTCAGGTCGGGATCACGCCGGAGGCGCCGTTCCGCAATAACTGCAGAATGGCGCCTCCGCTTATGGGACCTACTTCGCGTTCAGGAATTCACCGACTTCGAGGATGCTGAACTCGTTGTCGTCAGCCTTGTCGAGGGCACGGCCTGCGGAATAGGGCAGGTTGTTGTCGTTGCCGACGATGATGTGGGTCGCGTCGATGCGGTCGACATTCTCGATAGTCACGAAAGGCATGTCGTAGAAGCCTTCGCCGCCGCCCTGGCGACGCTTGTGGTCAGGATCGCTGATGTGCATCAGGTCGATATAGCCGATCTTGCGCACTGCCTTGCCGACATTGGCGTCGGTCATTTCGATCTTGTAGATCTTCTTGTGCTTGGCAGGCGTCGCAAAGCAATCCGGCTTCGGGTTCTTCGGATCCGGGCAGGCCTTGTCGGCGGTGCCTTCGCCATTGTCGCGCTCGATGACGAGGGCGGTCGTGTCGTCCATCATGTTGAAATCGCCGATGGATTCGCCGAGATCGCTGAAGGGGTAGAACCAGGTGCGGCCGGTCCAGGCCTTGGAGGCGATATCGAATTCGATGATGCGCAGCGCGGTGTGGCCGTCAGCCTGTTCCAGCGTGCCGTCGTCCTTGACGAGCGCGCCTTCGAGCAGGCCGTAGAGCTTTTTACGGTCCTTGGACATGGCAAGGCCTTCGAAGCCGCCGGAACGACGCAGGTTGAAGGCAGGCATCTTGCCGGTGGGGCTGCCGGGCAGGCTGAGGATGGCATTGTCGGGCGACATGACGGGCTTGCTGTCGACCGTGGTCGAAATGACGTCGGTCAGATGGCCTTCGCTATCGACCTTCAGGAGGTAGGGTCCGAATTCGTCGCCGATCCAGAAACCGTCGGCGACCGGCTGGATGGATTCGATGTCGAAATCGGCACCGGTCAGATAACGCTTCTCGGCGCCTTCGAGAACGATCGGGAAGGGAGCCTTCTTGTTCGGATCCGACAGGAAGACGTTCTTGACGATCTCGACCGTGCCCTTGTCCCAATCGAACTTGATGTTGTGCAGGAAGAGCGCGGAGTCGCTGGAGTTGGCCTTGGAGCCGAAACCGTTGTCCGTCAGCGTCCAGAACGTGCCGTCAGGCATGGTCTTGATGCCGGAAAAACCTTGGACGGCCTGGCCGGCGAAGGGCAGGGAAAGGCCGGTCGGCCGATTGCCGTCCATGCCGGGAATCGTGCCGAGGGCTTCGGTACGCTTGCGGTCCGGTGTCGTGAACTTGCCCGAGGTCTTGAGGAATTCCGGCGCATCTGCCGGTGCGGGAACGATCGTGTTGGCCGGCAGGATGGCCTGCGAGGTCAATGTCGCGGGAAAGGCTTTCTCTTCGGCGGAGGCCGAAGCAGCAATCAGCATGAAGAGCGCCGTGGAGGCAAAAAGGAATTTGGACATCGTGTCACCTGTGTATGAGGAATGATGAACGTTCCTCGCTTAACAGGCGAGTAGTGTCGGCCGATTAACGCTTAGGTGAAGCTTGAGTGACTGTTGGTAAGGCCTACGAAGCGTCGATCAACCTCAGGCTGGGGCGGTTCTGACCGATGAGCGGAAACGCTCGTTTCGGCCAAGGGGAGCGACACTGGTCTCTTCGCCGAGACCTCGCAACGCCACTACGCCAACGGTCTGGTCCCGGCCTTTGACGGCATGTTCGCCCAAGTCCTCGGCAAGCACGTTGCCGGGAAGCGTCATCCGCCGGGCAAGATCTGTCGACATCAGGATGCGCTTGTCCAGCACCTTGCAAAGGCTCTCGAGCCGCGCTGCGGTGTTCACCGTGTCGCCGAAATAGGTGATCTTGTGGTGGTCGACGCCGATTTCCGCGGTGATGATCGGGCCGCCATGCAGCGAGGCGCGAAGCTGCGGCACGCGCCCGTATGTCTGAAGCCACATGGCCTCATGTGTTTTGATATCGTCAAATATGTCGAAGATGCAGCGGACGCAGCGGGCGTCCTTTACGCCGCGTGCCATTGGCCAGGTAATGATAGCCGCGTCGCCGACATAGTCGTCGATGGCGCCTTTGTGGCGCCGAACCGATCTTGCAAAATCCGAAAACAGCGATGCCAGATATTGCTGTGCCCTGATATCCCCGAATTCCTCCGCGAAGGATGTCGATCCGACGAGATCGACGAAAAGGAAAACGCGCTCCTCCGCAACCGGCTTGCGATAACGGGCCGTCAGCAGGCTGAGGAAAATATCGCGGCCGAGAAGCTCGCGGACCCTGAGCACCAGAATGAGAATGGCAGTCATCGTCAGCGCGTAGATGAGCACCCTTGCGGGCAACATCGTAACCTCCGACCAGGTCGCTGACATCAGCCCGACGGATTTCAAAACCGTTCCGGCAGCGGCAAAGCCGACACTGATCAGGATGAAATCCAGAACGAGGGCGACGATGACGTAGACCGGCGTCGGCAGCCGGTGCATCCAGTGGTAAAGGCGCGGCAGAATGGCGCCGCGCTCGAAGGCGACCAGCGGCATGCCGCAGAAGAGGGCGTATACGACGGCGATGGCAGGATGAGCCGGTCCTGCGAATATGAAATTATAGGCAAACCCCGTTGCCGCGATGAAGACCGCAATGAAAACCCAGCTGAATGCTGATGGTACTCTACCCATGCTGTCCGATCCCTTGGCCGACCGATCCCGGTCCGCCTGCCAATTCTATCCTTGCCATCGTGATGCAATCGTCAAGTGGCGAGCATATGGCGGAACCGGGCCGTCTTTCGGGTATCATATAGTGAATGCTCTCGGACACATCCAAGGGGCAGGGGGCGCGCCAAACCCTGAAACCCGAATTGCCGTGTCGACAGCACGATGCACTGCCGAGTTGCGACATGGACATACGCGGAGTAGAGTTAATCGTAACCACAAGGAAGACGTGTTGTGAAAACGATATGCTCCGCTCTACCGGCAATCGGATTTATCAGCTTCTCCCCTCTATCCGCTCATATAACTTCTGACAGGCAACCTGTCTTTCCGGTCGTCTCGGCGTGGCCGTCGACTATCATGTCAACGAAGGTCGCGGGCGCCAAATGAGCGGGCGTCGGCGGCCATTGCTGTCGTGCCCGGCCCTCCTGCCATTCTTTCTCGTCGCAATCGCGCTCGCGACGCCGGCCCTCGGTCAAGGAAAGACGCCATCAGATCCCGGAGGCGCGGAAAACTTCCCAAATCGCGAACTCGTCATCGGCACCAAACAGGCTCCTCCCTTTGCGATGAAAGGTCCCGACGGAACGTGGACCGGCATTTCCATCGATCTCTGGACGCAGGTTGCCCAAACACTCGGCGTCAAGTTCAGGCTCGTAGAGGAACCCACCGTACAGAGCCTCGTCGAGGCAACCACGCGTGGAGACTACGACCTGTCGGTCGCGGCAATCACCGTGACGGCCGAGCGTGCGCGAATGGTCGATTTCTCGCAGCCCTTCTACGACACGGGTCTCGGCATCGCCGTCCCGGCAGATAGCGTTTCCGTGTGGCATGAGATCATCCGCACGATGACGTCTTTCGGGTTTCTGCAGGCGGCCGGCGCATTGATCGGCATTTCGCTTCTGGTGGGCGCGCTGATCTGGCTCTTCGAGCGTCGTCACAATGAACATTTTGGCGGGACTGCAGCCAAGGGTCTGGGCGCGAGCATCTGGTGGTCGGCCGAAGCGATGACCCAGGCAAGCACCGGCCATCGGGCTCCGGTGACGATCGCCGGGCGGGCGCTTGCGATTATCTGGATGGTCGTGTCCATCATCACCATCGCTGTTTTCACCGCCAGCGTTACCTCGGCCCTGACGACACGGCAGATCCGGGGGCTTGTCAACGGCGTCGAAGATTTGCCGACCGTACGGGTTGGCGCGCTGGCGGGATCGGCGACAACAGGGTTTCTTGACGCGGAGCGCATCAAGCATCGCGATTTCAACACCGTGCGGGATGGGCTGAGAGCGCTGACATCAGGAGCGCTCGACGCCTTCGTCTATGACAAGCCGCTGCTCGCCTGGACGGTGGAGCAGCAGTTTTCAGGCAGCGTGCGTGTGCTCGACGGCGTCTTCGAGCCTCAGAGCTATGCCATGGCGATGCCGCTGAACAGCAACTACCGCCGCACGATCGACGTCGCGATCCTTCAGGCCATCCATGACGAAAAATGGAAGCAGACTCTGTTCCGCTATTTCGGCGAAAAGGAGTAACTGCTCCCTGTAGCCCTCAGAGACTGACGGTTTCAACCTTCTTGCCGACGAAGCGCAGCGCCACCTGTCCCTGGATCAGTTGCAATGCCGTTTCGCCGAAAAGATCGCGCCGCCAACCGTGCAGAGCCGCGACTTCGGCGCTTTCGCCTTCCGCCGCGATCTTGTCGAGATCCTCGCTGTTGGCGATAACCTTCGGCGCGACGCCATGCTTCTCCGCCGTGAGCTTCAGCAGCACCTTCAGGAGTTCGGCCGCTGCCGCGGTTCCCTCGGGCGCCTGCGTGTGGCGCGGCACATGCGGCATGTCAGCCTTGGGCAGCGCAAGCGCCTCGTTGATCGCTTCCAGCACGGCATTGCCTGCGGCGGACCGTTCCCAGCCCTTGGGGATCGTGCGCAGGCGACTCAGCGCCTCGCTGTCCTTCGGCTGCTGCTGGGCAATCTCATAGATTGCATCGTCCTTGAGCACGCGTGAACGGGGAACGTTGCGGTTGCGCGCCTCGCGCTCACGCCATGCGGCGACATATTTCAGCACCGCCAGCTCCTGCGGCTTGCGCAGCCGCATCTTCAGCCGCTGCCAGGCATCGTCGGGATGCATATCATAGGTCTCGCGCGATTCCAGGATCGCCATTTCCTCGGCAAGCCAGGAAGAGCGGCCTTCGCGGTCGAGCTGCGCCTGCAGCGCCAGATAGACGTCGCGCAGATGCGTGACGTCGGCCAGCGCATAGTCGAGCTGCTTTTCCGAAAGCGGCCGGCGGCTCCAGTCCGTGAAACGCGACGACTTGTCGATATTAACGTTCTTGATGCGGCTGACGAGTTGATCGTAGGAGACGCTGTCGCCGAAACCGCAGACCATGGCCGCGACCTGCGTGTCGAATATTGGATGCGGGATGAGATTGCCGCGATTGAAGATGATTTCAATGTCCTGCCGGGCAGCATGAAATACCTTCAGCACCGAAGAATTGCCCATCAACTCGAAGAAGGGCGCAAGATCAAGGCCCGGGGCGAGGGGGTCTACGAGAACTTCGGTGGTCGGGCTTGCCATCTGGATGAGGCAAAGCACGGGCCAGAAAGTGGTCTCGCGAAGGAACTCGGTATCGATGGTAATGAATTCTGACTTGGCCAGCTCTTTGCAGGCCGCCTCCAATTCGGCGGTAGTTTCGATCATCTCAACACATTCATCGGAAAACAGTTCGATTAACCTTCCTTCCTCTTTCGGTCCGATATGTCAATATGAAGCAAGCCTCATCTGGCTAAACGACGCGCAGATAGCTCGTCATACCAGTTTTTTGGTGCTCAATGATGTGACAATGCAGCAGCCAGTCGCCCGGATTGTCGGCAACGAAGCTCAGCTGCACCTTTTCGTTCGGCTCGATCAGATAGGTGTCCGACACCAGGGGCATCACCTGCTTGGTATTGGAAGAGACGGTCGTGAAGCTCATTCCGTGCAGGTGAATGGGGTGCAGATGCGGCGTCAGGTTTTCCATGTCGATGACATAGCTTTTGCCCAACTTGAGCTCGGCGAGCGGCGCCGTCGGATCGGGCGTATCGCCTTGCCAGGCCACCTTGTTGATCGCCCAGAACGTATAGCCGAGCGAGCCGCAGATGCTGTCGCTCGGACCCTTGTCGGCCGAGGCGCTGAGCTGCAGCGGAATGTGCTCGGCGGATGAAAGATCGGCCTTGGCGACGGGATTGGCGTCGAGCGGTCCGAGATCGCGCACGTCGCGCTTCAGCGAATTGCCGACGGCGCGGAAGGTGGCGAGCACGGCCGGGTTGGTGCTGTGGATGTCGCTGAGCGAGACAATGGCGCCCTCGTCGTCGGGCATGCGGATGGCAAGCTCCAGCCGCTCGCCCGGCCCGAGATCGAGCGTATCGAGCGTGAAGCGCTCGGGCACCGGATTGCCGTCGATGGCGATGACCGTTCCGGCCGCACCGTCGAGCTTGAAGGAATAGATGCGCGTGACATCGGTAATCGCCAGCCGCAGTCGCAGGAGGCCACCGGCCGGTGCGTCATATTGCGGCTGCTGCTGCCAGTTGGCGGAGCGCACTGTGCCGAATGTGCCGGCACGGGCGGCGTCGCGAGGCTTGAACTGCTGGATGAACTGCCCGTCACCGCCGAGGCGCCAGTCGCGCAGATTGAGAACGATCTCGGCGTCGAAGACCGGATCTTTCGGATTCTCCACCACGATCACGCCGGTCATGCCGTGCCCCATCTGCGTCATCGTGTTGCAATGCGGATGATACCAGAAGGTGCCGGCATCAGGCGGCGTGAAGGCGTAGTCGAACGCGTCGTTCAGATAGACGTAGGGCTGGGTGAGGAAGGGCACGCCGTCCATCTTGTTTGGAATGCGCAACCCATGCCAGTGGATCGTCGTCGGGTCGTCGATGCCGTTGATGAGGCGCGCGGCAAAGGGTTCGCCCTTCTTCATTCTGATAACGGGCGGCATGCCGTGTTCGCCCCAGGTCAGCATGTTTTTCGTGGGGCCGACATCCATGATCTTGGCCTCGGTCTTCTGCGTCTTGAGCACCATGGGTTCGGGCGCCGCTTGCGCTGCGGTAAACCTGCCCGCAAGCCCGAGGCCAACACCATAGGCGCCGGCGACGGCGGAAGCTTTCAGCAGGTTGCGGCGGGTGAGAATGGGCATTGGGCGCTCCGGCAGTCAGGAATTCGCCCCTGTTTAAAGTTGAGCAGAACTTTCAGCAATAGCCCCGGGGCCGCCAAACTGCCGCATTCCAGGCCGTTGTCGTATTTGTGAAGCGGAAAGCCCAAAGGCGACTTACGGTGCGCAACCGCGTTCAAGCCTTGACAAATCAGGCGGGTCATGCGCTTTTCCGCCGGATTTTATCGTCGGCAGGCGAGGTGCTTTTATGCGCTTTCGCCACCGGCCGCCAAGCCCAGGATTGATACTATGCATCGCTATCGCAGCCACACATGCGCCGCCCTGCGCAAGTCCGACGTCGGTTCGACCGTCCGCATCTCCGGCTGGGTCCATCGCGTCCGAGATCATGGCGGCGTGCTGTTCATCGATCTTCGTGATCACTACGGCATCACCCAGATCGTCGCCGATCCCGATAGCCCGGCCTTCAAGGCGGCCGAGACCGTCCGCGGCGAGTGGGTCATCCGCATCGACGGCCTGGTCAAGGCCCGCACCGAAGACACCGTCAACAAGACGATGCCGACGGGCGAGATCGAGCTCTACGCCCAGGAAATCGAGGTTCTCTCGGCTGCCAAGGAATTGCCGCTCCCCGTCTTCGGCGAGCCGGACTATCCGGAAGATGTTCGTCTCAAGTATCGCTTCCTCGACCTGCGCCGCGAGACGCTGCACAAGAACATCGTCAAGCGCACGCAGGTGATCTCGGCCATGCGCCGCGAGATGGGCTCTGCCGGCTTCACGGAATATACGACGCCGATCCTGACGGCGTCCTCGCCGGAAGGCGCGCGCGACTTCCTCGTGCCGTCGCGCATCCACCCCGGCAATTTCTATGCCCTGCCGCAGGCGCCGCAGCAGTACAAGCAGCTGTTGATGGTCGCCGGCTTCGACCGCTATTTCCAGATCGCGCCGTGCTTTCGCGACGAAGACCCGCGCGCCGACCGCCTGCCGGGCGAATTCTACCAGCTCGACCTCGAAATGAGCTTCGTGACCCAGGAAGACGTCTGGAACACGATGGGTCCGCTGATGACTTCGGTCTTCGAAGAATTCGCCGACGGCAAGCCGGTCACCAAGGAATGGCCGCGCATCCCCTATGACGAGGCGATCCGCAAGTACGGCTCCGACAAGCCCGATCTGCGCAACCCGATCGTCATGGAAGGCGTGACCGAGCATTTCGCCGGTTCCGGCTTCAAGGTGTTTGCGGGCATGATCGCCTCCAACCCGAAGGTCGAAATCTGGGCGATCCCGGCCAAGACCGGCGGCTCCCGCGCATTCTGCGACCGCATGAACGCCTGGGCGCAGTCGACCGGCCAGCCCGGCCTCGGCTATATCTTCTGGAAGGAAGAGGACGGCAAGATCGCCGGCTCCGGCCCGCTCGCCAAGAACATCGGCGAAGAGCGCACCGAGGCGATCCGCACGCAGCTCGGCCTTGAGGCTGGCGATGCCTGCTTCTTCGTCGCCGGCGAGCCGGCCAAGTTCTACAAGTTCGCAGGCGAAGCCCGCACACGCGCCGGCGAGGAACTGAACCTCGTCGACCGCGACCGTTTCGAGCTGTGCTGGATCGTCGACTTCCCGTTCTTCGAATGGCTGGAGGACGAGAAGAAGATCGACTTCGCGCATAACCCCTTCTCGATGCCGCAGGGTGGCCTTGAGGCGCTGCAGAACCAGGATCCGCTGACGATCAAGGCGTTCCAGTACGACGCTGTCTGCAACGGCTTCGAAATCGCCTCGGGCTCGATCCGTAACCAGCTTCCCGAAGTCATGGTCAAGGCCTTTGAGCTGACCGGCAAGTCGGCGCAGGAAGTGGAAGAACAGTTCGGTGGCCTCTACCGCGCCTTCCAGTACGGCGCGCCTCCGCACGGCGGCGCTGCCTTCGGTATCGATCGTATCGTCATGCTGCTCGTCGGCGCCAAGAACCTGCGCGAAATCTCGCTGTTCCCGATGAACCAGCAGGCACAGGACCTCTTGATGGGCGCCCCGACGCCGGCAACCCCGACGCAGCTGCGCGAACTGGCGATCCGCCCGATCCCGCCGGTCAAGAAGGATTGAGCTAGCCTCAGGGGCGCGGCCCAAGGCCGATATTCTGAAATGCTGAACCGCCCGCAATGAACTTTGCGGGCGGTTTTTCATGCCGGATTTTACGGACTTCTTTCAGTTTTGCTGAACGCCGCAAGGCTTCAAGACTTCGGCGTTGCCCCACGCCGCTCGAGTGCGGTCCTGCGGATGGTGTCGGCGATATCGGGGTTGCTGCTCGACAATATCTGGAAATCCACGGAGAAGAGCGAGAGCAGCGACACTTCGCTGACGGCGCTGACCGTAGCAGAGCGTGGCTCTCCCGTTATCAAGGCCATCTCGCCGAAAAAGCTGCCGGCCCCAAGCTCTACGGGGTTCGGTGTGGCGACGCTGACGCGGCCCTCGACAATGAAATACATCTGGTCGCCGCTTTCGCCCTGGCGGCAGATGATCGTGCCTGCTGGCACGATGCGAGGCCTCAGCGCCCGCACGATCTCGACGAGTGCGGCCGAACCGAGCGTCTGGAACAGCGGCACCGCCGCAACCAGCTGCCAGTTCCGCACGAAATCCTGGCGCCGGACCTCTTCGTAAAAGCCGGTGGCCAGCAGGCCGGCCCAGAGGCCAAATATGCCGATGCCGCTCATCATGACCAGTCCGGCAAGCACGCGTCCGGCAATGGTTCGGGGGATCTCGTCGCCATAGCCTGTTGTCGACAGCGTCACCACTGCCCACCACATCGCTTTGGGTATGCTGCCGAACTGATCGGGCTGAACGTCGCGCTCAAGGACATAGGCCGCGACCGCCGCACCAAAGAGAACGATGCCGAAGATCGTGGTGACACCGATGAGATTGTGCGCTTCGTTCTTCACGACCCTGCCAAGCAGCCGGAAAAAAATCGAATCGCGCAACGGTTTCAGCAGCCAGACGGCGCAATAAAGGCTCTGATCACCCCCGCTGACGAACAGGAATGCGGCGAGAGGAACCAGGACGGCAAGCACGTCGATCACGATGACGGGCATTCCGGCTTCAGCGCCTTTTGCCCGCGGTACGACCATTGCCTGGATCAGTTGCAGGACAAAGATCGCCCACACGACGACGAGCAAAACCCGCAGATCAAGCCTGGTTTGCCCATCCATGTCAGGCACGGTGAGTGCTGCGACCGTCAAAAGCCCGACTGCCGCCACCGCTCCATAGAACCACATCGAGAATTTCGAGAGCGGCCGTGACAACATTCAATACTCCCAGAGCAGTCAAAACCTTCCGACAATAGAATGCCTTCGGGCGGGGTGCAAAGAGGTCCTGCGCCTTCTGCATCAACACCGCGATCGACGTCAGGACTTGTGGCGGTCCGGCATGCGATTGTCGATGAAATACCATTGCTCGGCATGGCTCCTGACGATCGGCTCGATGACGGAATTCAAAAGCAGTACGTCATCGACCAGCCGATCGCCGGGCTTCTCCTCCGGCGGCAACTTAAAGGGCTCAAGCGCGTGGAACGAAAAGTTCACGCCATGATCGCGCTCGAGATAGACGGGGTAAATGAGGGCATCCGTCTTTCTGGCCATGCGCGCGATCAAGGCGTAGTTCCCTTCGAGGTGCAGCGGGTTGCCGAAGAAGGGCGCACGCATACGCCCGTTGAAACCCTCGTCGCAAAAGATAAGCAGATTGCCGTTCTCTTCGAGAACGCGCAGGGCGGGACGCACGGAATGTCTGCCTGGCTTCAGGAGGCAAAGGCCTCCGCCCTTGCGTACACGGTTGACGATCCAGTGGCGGGCGCGGCGTTTTGGCGGATCGTAGTTCAGCGTGACGACAAGCCCCAGGTTGACGAGGCAGTGTGTCAGAACCTCCCAATTGCTGATATGCGCTGCGATCAAGATCACCGGCCTCTGTTCGCAGCGTTCGGCGAATCTCTCCGTGCCATGAAAACGGATGCCGCATGCGTTGCGTGCCAGCCGGTCGACAACGGAATATTCCGTCATCTGCCGCCCCTGGGATTCGGCATAGGCAAGGAGCAGGGCCTCGATCTGAGCTTCGGTCGCGTCTGGCCGCAACGCCTTCAAATTCTCCTTCGCGCGCGATTGCTGAGCCTTGTGCCAGCGGGGAACGGAGAACCGGCCGAGAAAGGCACCAAGATCCGAGCAGTCGCGCGCCGGCAACAGCTTCAGGGCGAAGAACATTGCTATATCGAAAACATTGTCGATGTTGTCGTGCAGCCAGTATTTCAGGAAAAGCCTTCGCCGCTCTCCGCCGGCGCGAAAATCGGCGAATGGCGGCGCGACAGGGGACTCATAAGTCCAAGCCTTCCGTTTTCTGAGATGCTCAGTCATGTCTCGGCTCAACGTCGGTGGATGGTTGCCGGCAGGCCGCCTTTGGGGCGCAGCGTGAGACGGCATTGCGGCTCGACCTTGTGCCCCTCAGGAATGCGCACGCGAAAACGTTGCGCGAGTATTGCCAGGCACAGGATCGCCTCTGTCAGGCCGAACTGCAGTCCGGGGCAGACGCGCGGCCCAGCGGCAAAGGGAATATAGCTGTATGGCGTCGGGCCATCGCCGCTCATGAAGCGTTCTGGCCGGAACTCATGCGGGTTAGGGAAAAGCGATTCCGTGCGGTGCAGTATCCATGGAACGATCAGCACCAACGCCGCCGGCTTGACGTCAACTCCGCCGACCGTGTCGGCATCCGTCGCCTGCCGCGCCAGGATCGGCACGGGCGGATAGAGGCGCAGCGTCTCCTCGATCACGGCGCGACACCGGTCGAGACGAGGCACGTCATCTATGGTTGGTACATTGCTGCCGCAGACGCTTTCGATTTCCGCATGCACTGCCTCTTCCACCCACGCGGCCTTTGAGAGCAGATACCAGGCCCAGGTCAGGGTTGCTGCAGTCGTCTCATGGCCGGCCATGAAGATCGTTGCCGCTTCGTTGCGCAACGCAACGACATCCAGTTTCAGCTCCGGATTGCGCTGCTGGCGGCGGATCAGCAAATCAAGCATGGAGGTGTTATCGCCGTTGCCGGCCAGATGATCCTCGATCACCTTGTCTATGATGCGATGGATGCGTTTGACCGAGCGCCGCAACGTCGGCGTTTTCAGGACAGGCAGGCCTTCGTCAAAGCCGAGGAAATAGCCGATATTGATCGAATCAATCAGCGATTGATAGCTGCTGAAACCTTCCGTGACGCCATTGGCGCCGTCTTCGCCCAGCTGGTTGCCGAAAATGCTGCGGGAAATGATTTCAGCCGTCAGTCCCGCCATTTCATGGAGCGCGTTGACACTCGCGCCATCCCCCAGTGCATGCCAGCGCCCGACAAGTTCGCTCGTCGTGTTCTGCATGACCGGGCCGAAGGCTGGCACCCGGTTTTTGTGGACGATGTCGGAGACGAGGGGACGGCGCTGTTTCCACGTTTCCTTATCGGAGATGAACAGGCCGTCGCCTAAGAGGTGTTCGAGTGCTCGGCGCATCTGCGGCGTCTTGCGCTCGAAATTCTGGTGCCGTTTGGCGACGACATAGCGGATCGCCTCAGGTGAGTTAACGACGACAAGCTGCCGGCCCAAGAGTTTGAAATCGGTGATCTTTTCCACATAGTCGCCGCGCCGCCATATGGAAAGAAAGTCACTTCGTGCCTGCAACAGAAGCTGGATCGGCTGGCCTGGCTTTCCGTTATAATATGCAGAATGGGCAGGTTCGAAAAATCGGCGGCCGGTGTCGAGACTTTCGACGATCTCCGTCTTGCGATCGAGCCATGAAAGCATCGTGTGCTGATAACCGCCTGTAATAAGTGAAAAATATCGAAGTTGAACTTTGCCGTGCACTATAGCGATTTAACGGAGATGGAAAAGGCCCGGCAGCTTGGCCGCCGGGCCTTTCAGCAGGAAAACCAGTGCGATCAGTTGTTTGCCGAGACCTTGAGGCCAATGACCTTCGGAATGGTGTTCGGGGCGCCCATCGCAGCGCCGACGATCATCGGCAGCGGCACCGGCTTGTCCGGAGCAGCGCTGACCGTCAGGCTCTTCGGGCTGTCGAGATAGGTATTGACGGCTGCGGTCACGGCATTCTGCAGCTCGGGAATGTTGAGCTGCGCCAGCATGATCGGGGTCAGGCCCTTCAGCGTGTTGGCCATCTGCTCCCCTGTCACACCCTGCTGCTTGCCGGCATAGTCGAGCGCGCGCTTCGTGATCGAGGCATCGTCGAAGCGGATCTGGGCGCTGTTCAGCGTCAGCTGCTGCATCAGGCCGAGCATGGCAAGACCCATGGCTTGCTGCGCCTCTTCCTTGTTCGGATTGGCTTCCGAAGCCTTGATGGCATCCTGGATCGATTTGATGAAGTCCAGCGTATAGCCGGAGATGCTCAGCGCGATATCGAGCTTGCCGATATCCTTGAAGTCGAAGGCATATTGCTTGACGTTGATCGTGCCCGGGCCGAGATCCCAGTTGCCGTTGACGCTGATATTGCCGTTGAGATGCTGCAGGTTCATGTCTTCGATGACCTGCTTGCTCTTCGGATCGTCGACCTTGGAAAGGTCTGCCATAAGGCCCGTCACGCCGGCATCGAAATCGAAGCCGGATTTATCGCCGCGCGGATTGAGGTGGGCATTGATTTCCTTGATGGCAAAGACCTGCGATCCGTCCTTGGTGACCGTCGCTGCACCCATATGGGCGGTCTGATAGAGCAGCAGGGAGTCCAGCCCGCCCTTCGTTGAATCGGCCGGAACGTTGACGCCGCCAAGCTTCATGTCGGTAACGCTGATGCTGACGCCATCATCGGTGACGGCCGTATCGGCAAAGCTCACCTGGTCGATGTGGTAGCCACCATCGCTCTGCTCGGCGACGCCGGTCATCGTCACATTCCCGAGCGCGATGCCTTTATCGGGCGTAGCGGCAGGCTTGATCGTCGCGCCCTTGAGCGTGACAGTGGTGCCTTCGACATCGACGCCATCAGCTGCAAGCGTGCTGCCCTGCAGAGTGCTTGCAGCATTGATCTTCTTCAGAAGATCGACGCCATCAAGCGCAAAAGCGGAGCTTGCGAACGACAGGATCGCGGCGCTCGACAGCATCAGCCGTGTTGTCCGGTAAAAATTCATGATGGCGTTTCCTCGTTGGTATGGGGCGAAAGATTTGAACGGAGATTGGCTCATAGTCGAGCGGTTTATATTCGATCGTTTCTAAAAGTCTTATGAAAGTGCAAAATAGAATGACCTACAATTGTTTCAATCATGCTTTGCCCGCTTAACGCGGCGAATGCATGGCGTCATCCACAGCCGCATAGCCTTGTTTCCTTGCCGTTTTGGCGCATCTCGGCTAGTCACATAGCCCATGGGACAAGAGATTTTGCCGCCTTCTGGCGGAGACGACAATAGTATTCATCCGGTCGACCTCAAGGCGGCGCTCGAAGAGCGTTATCTCGCCTATGCCTTGTCGACCATCATGCACCGCGCGCTGCCTGACGTCCGCGATGGCCTGAAGCCTGTCCATCGCCGCATCATTCACGCGATGAGCGAGATGGGCATCCGGTCGAATTCCGCGTTCAAGAAGTGCGCCCGTATCGTCGGCGACGTCATCGGTAAGTTCCATCCGCATGGCGACCAATCGGTCTATGACGCCCTGGTGCGTCTCGCGCAGGACTTCTCGCAGCGATATCCGATCGTCGACGGGCAGGGCAATTTCGGCAATATCGACGGCGACAGCGCCGCCGCCTATCGTTACACGGAAGCGCGCATGACCGAGGTCGCGTCGCTGCTTCTCGAAGGCATCGACCAGGACGCCGTCGACTTCCGCCCGACCTATAACGAGGAAGACGACGAGCCCGTCGTTCTGCCGGGCGCGTTTCCGAACCTGCTCGCCAACGGCTCGTCCGGCATCGCCGTCGGCATGGCGACCTCTATTCCGTCGCATAATGCGCATGAGCTTTGCGACGCTGCGCTTCATCTGATCAAGCATCCGGATGCGACGGTCGAAACGCTGGTCGAAAACTTCATTCCCGGTCCGGATTTTCCGACCGGCGGTATCATCATCGACAGCCGCGAAAGCATCATCGAGGCTTACAAGACCGGCCGCGGCGGCTTCCGCACCCGCGCCAAGTGGCACACCGAAGATCTTGGCCGCGGCGGCTATCAGATCATCGTCACCGAGATTCCCTTCCAGGTGCAGAAGTCGCGGCTGATCGAAAAGATCGCCGAGGTGCTGCTTGCCCGCAAGCTGCCACTGCTGGAAGACGTCCGAGACGAATCTGCCGAGGACGTCCGCGTCGTTCTGGTGCCGAAGAACCGGACCGTCGATCCGACCATCCTGATGGAATCCATGTTCAAGCTGACGGAGCTGGAAAGCCGCTTTCCGCTCAACATGAACGTGCTTTCTATGGGGCGCATCCCTAAGGTCATGGCGCTGAACGATGTGCTGAAGGAGTGGCTGGACCATCAGCGCGAAGTCCTCGTTCGCCGCTCCCGCTTCCGCCTTGCCGCCATCGACAGGCGCCTGGAAATCCTCGGTGGCTTGCTGATTGCCTACCTCAACATCGATGAGGTGATCCGTATCATCCGCGAGGAAGATGAGCCGAAGCCGGTTATGATCGCGCGCTGGGGTTTGACCGACAATCAGGTCGAGGCGATCCTCAACATGCGGCTGCGCTCTTTGCGCAAGCTGGAAGAATTCGAGATCCGCACCGAATTCGACAATCTCAGCAAGGAAAAGGCCGATATCGAGGCGCTGCTCGCTTCCGACGACAAGCAGTGGCAGACCGTCGCCTGGGAAATCGGCGAGGTGAAGAAGAAGTTCGCCAAGGCGACCGAACTCGGTCGCCGCCGCACCCAGTTTGCCGATGCGCCGGAGGCGGACGAGCAGGCCATCCAGCAGGCCATGATCGAGAAGGAGCCGGTCACGATCGTCGTCTCGGAAAAGGGTTGGATCCGCGCGTTGAAGGGCCATATTTCCGATACTTCGACGCTGACCTTCAAGGAAGGCGACGGCCTCAAGGTGGCTTTCCCGGCGCAGACGACGGACAAGATCCTGATCGTGACGACAGGCGGCAAGGCCTACACGCTCGGCGCCGACAAGCTGCCGGGCGGCCGCGGCCACGGCGAGCCGCTGCGCATCATGGTCGACATGGAAAACGATCAGGATGTGCTGACCGCCTTCGTTCATGACGCAAGCCGCAAGATGCTGATCGTCTCGACCGCGGGCAACGGGTTCATCGTGCCGGAAGCGGAAATGGCCGCCAATACCCGCAAGGGCAAGCAGATCATGAATGTCTCCATGCCCGACGAAACCAAGATGATCCTGCCCGTCCGGGGCGATCACATGGCCGTCGTCGGCGAGAACCGCAAGATGCTGGTCTTCCCGCTATCGCAGGTCCCGGAAATGTCGCGCGGCAAGGGTGTCCGCCTGCAGCGCTACAAGGACGGCGGCATTTCCGACGTCCGCTGCTTCGCGATTGCCGATGGCCTGACCTGGGAAGACAGCGCCGGCCGGCTCTTCACGAAGAACAAGGACGAGCTCGCCGAATGGCTGGCCGACCGCGCCTCCGCCGGCCGCACCGTGCCGAAGGGCTTCCCACGCAGCGGCAAGTTTTCGGGGTGAGGGAGGGCTGGCGGCTAACCGTCAGCCTTCATAGGGCACGACGAAGTCCCTGAGAAATCGAATAGCGCCGTCTTCATCGATCTCGCCCGCGGCGATTCCCATAACGAACGTGTAGAGATTTGCGTCGCTCGTTTCGATTTCGTAGCCGTTGTCCATGAGGAAGATGCCGGCGGCGGCAATGGCGATGCGCTTGTTGCCGTCAATAAAGCAATGATTTCGGGCAAGACCGAAAAGATAGGCGGCAGCCAGTTCGATAACATCTTCGCTACCGTAAGCCGCTTTGTTGATGGGGCGTGCAAGCGCGGATTCGAGCATACCCTCGTCTCGCAAACCATGCGACCCACCAAAGCGATCGATCTGCGCCTTGTGGAGGTACTCAACAACGAAACGGCTGAGGAAGCGGAACGCGGTCATTCGGCGAGCTTCTTGAGAGCGACTTTGTATTTGTCCATGAAGCGCTCGGCATGCTTCATCTGGCGTTCGAAATCGCCGTCCAGTGGCTGCATCTGCAGGCCGCCGTTGGCCACAGTAATGTCCATGGAGTCCCCGGCGCGCAGGCCAAGCTGCTCAAGCAATTCCTTCGGAATGATCACGCCTTCCGAATTGCCGATCTTGCGGATGGTGACGTTCATGGCTTGCTCTCCTGATGTAATAACAAAGTTATAACATCAGGAGACTGCCGCCTCAAGCCGCGGCATTCCGCCTTGCCCTGACCTGCCAGAGCGAATGCGCCATCAGCGCGAGCAGCAGGATGAGACCGCCGAGCATGGTCATCGGCGTCGGCGCCTCGGCGAAGATCAGCCAGACCCAGATCGGTGCGAGCACCGTCTCCAGCATGTAGAACATGCCGACCTCGGGGGCGGAGAGGTAGCGCGGGCCGGTCGCCAGGCACCAGAAGGCGATCGGCATGACGAGGCCGCCATCAATGAAGATCCAGACCGGATGATTGACCGACAATCCCGCCGGGATGGTGTGATAGAGGCCGAGCGCTGCCGGGACGATGGCTGAAATCAGCGACACGAAACCCATGTCGCGGCCAGAGGCGCGCGTCATCGTGATAGCGGCTGCGATCAGCAACGCCGTCAGCAGCGCCATCGCATCGCCGAACAGATGGCCGCTCGCCATGCCGTCGCCGACAATCAGCCCGACGCCAAGGGTCATCGCGCCCATGGAGGCGAGCGTCGCGCCGGATGGGCGCTCCTTCAGGAAAAACCAGGACAGCAGCGCGCCGAACATCGGATTGAACGTCTGCAGAAAGGCGATGTTGGCGATGGGCGCATAGGCTATCGCGACCAGGAAGAAGACGGTGGTCAGTCCGTAAAGGACCAGCGTGACAAGGCCCCAGATGCCGGGGATCAGGACCGGCCGTGCCTTCGAAAATAGCCGCAGAAACGCCAGGATTACCACCGTCGCCGTCAGCATGATGGTGCCGCGAAGGGTGAGGGTCGACCAGACGTTCCCTTCCGCCAAGCGGATGAGCGGCATGTCGAACGATATGGCCAGGCCGCCGACAGCCGTCAGCAGCAAGCCTTTTCTATGATCCGACAAAGCTGAGGATGACATTTACAGGGGATCCGCCCCAAGCTCTGCGGGGTCGAACCGTTCCCATCCACGCGGCGTCAAATGCTCCTGCGGCTGGAAGCGTGTCTTGTAGTCCATCTTGCGCGAACCCTTGACCCAGTAGCCGAGATAGACATGGGGCAGGCCGAGAGCGCGGGTCCGCTTGATGTGATCGAGGATCATGAAGCTGCCGAGCGAGCGGCGGTCCTCGTCGGGGTTGAAATAGGAATAGACCATCGACAGCCCGTCGCTCATGACGTCGGTCAGTGCCGCCGCCAACAACTCGCCCTTGGGGCGCTGCTCAAGGCCGGAGCCTTCCTCGCGCCGGCGATATTCGATGATGCGGGTATTCACATGCGTGTCTTCGACCATGATCGCGTAATCGAGCACGGTCATGTCGGACATGCCGCCCTGCTGGTGGCGATAGTCGAGGTAGCGGCGGAAGAGAGAATATTGTTCGCTGGAAGGCTGTGCCGGAAATTCGGTGGCGACGACATCTGAATTGGCAGACATCACCCGCTTCATCGATCGCGTCGGCTCGAATTCCTCCGCAAGTATGCGAACGGATACGCAGGCGCGACAGGCTTCGCAGGCGGGGCGATAGGCGATGTTCTGCGACCGGCGGAAACCGCCTTGTGTCAGAATGTCGTTCATCTCGGCTGCGCGCGGTCCGACCAGATGCGTGAAGACCTTTCGCTCCATCTCGCTCGGCAGATAGGGACAGGCAGCCGGAGCCGTCAGATAAAACTGAGGGGATGGCGTCGACTGCGTGTTCATTTGCCGCTGGTCAACCTTTCATTCGGCGTCGCGCTTTTTTCAAGCATGGCTCAAGATTACAAAACGTCAACAGCGTCCTTGGTTTCGGAAGTGTTGTTTTCGTCTTTTCTTTATCAGATGGTCCTTTTGTGACCAAGCTGGCATGGGCGTTTTTTAGTGTTGTCCGGCGCCCTCAAGCAGTCCGGGCAATCACCGTTCCCAAGAGAAGATCGTGGATCAGTCTGCTGCGCTCGATGAAAAGGCCCGCAAGCAGGATCAGCGGCGTGAGCACGGAGTTGAGGATCCAGAAAAGTGCGAGATGCACGATGGCGGTCAGGAAATCCATTGGTCGCCCATCAACGCGGACAATCGCAATGCCCATGGCGCGCATGCCGAGTGAAGCCTGGTTGCGACCGCCGAGCGTGAGGCCGAAGTAAAGGCCGGCCACGATGACGAAGAGCGCAGGGTAAAGCAGGAAGCCGAGCCCGAGCGTTACGATCGATACGAAGAACAGCACGACCGCTGCCGGGATGCATAGAAGCGCGACAATGATGTAGTCGACGATGAACGCAAATACGCGCCTGCTGAGCACGCCGCTATAGGCGCGCCAATCGTCAGGTGCTCCATAAATCGGTGCAGGTGTCCAGCTCATTGCTTCCTCCTTCGAAAGGTCCACCACAATATGGTGTGGGCAGGGGGGAATGCAATAAGCGGACCACTCGAACCATGCCGGCGATCGGGCCGATCTCGCGCCCCACGGATGCCCGCGAGCTTGGTGCATCCGTGCACCATTTGCGGACGCAGTCTCCGCTCGTTCAAACTCTGGAGCATTGCCGCGGCCCGTCATGATTGAGGGTATCGCGAAGCACCGTGATCACGCTTCCAGCGAGCGGATATTTCGCTTGCTGCCAGCGGATTCTGTGAACGATAGTTCGTTCGGTTAACAAACGTATAACACATTGATTTACAATAATGTCACATTTTTATTTTTGTTGCTGCGTCGCAACATATGCCGTTTTTGATCAAGAATTTGTCGCTTTTTTCTCGGTTGAATAGTTGCCGATCGGCAGGTCCAAGTGCAACAGACGTGCACCATAAAATCGTACTTATTTCAGACTCGAATCAACTTTAAGGAGCCAGTCATGGGCGGCGGCGTGGGCAGCAGGGGTACCGGAAAATCGAAGTTTCCTCAGGGGGTAGTTCTTCGCTCCCTGAAGGGGCTCGATCCAATATTTGGTTTTCATGTTCGCACTTGCGGCAAGCCGACCCTGTTGCTTGGTGCCAGCGTTTCCGCAGTCGCAATCGTGGCTGGCGGAGTTGTTCTGGGCGCGGTGCCTGCCTTGGCTGACGGCGGCGCGGGCCGGCAGGCGACGATCGGCGTTGGAGCAGGCGGTCTCGGTGGTGTCGACGGCTCGCTGGCCGATGCGACCGGCAGGGATGCCACCACCAGCGGCTCCGCCTTTTCCGGGGGCGGTGGCGGCGGTGTCGACCTTACGACCGGCAACGGTGGCGCAGGTGGGGCATCGTCCGTCAATACGGCTGTCGGCAGCCCTGATGGCACCGCGGGCACAACGGGTACCATGGGATCGAGCGTCACGACGGCCACCACTATCTCGACGGCGATCTCGGGTGGGGCAGGCGGCACAGGCCAGACTGGCAACTCGGCACGCATGGCGGGCGGACACGGCGGTGGCGGCGTGGGTGTGTCGGCCACAGCGGATGTTACCGTGACGGGAACCGGGGAGGTAACGGGCGGCGCTGGGGCCGGCGGCACAGGCCCCACCCTCAGTGGCGGCGGCGGCGGCGGCGGAGTCGGCATTTTCTCGAATGCCAATGTAACGGTTCAGGCAAACGGCCAGGTCACCGGCGGCGCGGGCGGGCGAGGCTTCGGCAGCGGCGGCGGAGGAGGAGCAGCAGCTGTCGTGCTAACCGGCAGCAGCACCATCAGCAACAGCGGAACTCTGACCGGAGGTGCGGGTGGGTCAGCAAGCGCAAACTCAGGCGGCGGCAATGGCGGCGCTGGCGTGCAGATTTTGAATGGCGGAATCATCATCAATGAAGTCGGCGGTTCGATCACCGGCGGCGCGGGTGGTCTGGGTACACTGAATACGACGACAAATCCCACAACATCTTCCGGCAACGGTGGCGCGGGCATCAAGGGTTCAGGCGTAACGGTCGTCAACAAGGGTACGATCACCGGCGGCTCTAGCGGCGGAGTTGGCGGAAATGACGGCAATGCCGTCGAGTTCACCGGCGGTAGCAACAGGCTGGAAATCTGGTCCGGCTCGAGCATCGTGGGCAATATCGTGGCCGGCGGCACTGACGACACCTTCGCGCTCGGGGGCACGACCAGCGACAGCTTCGATGTTTCCCGTTTCGATGCCGGCGGCCAATATGATGGCTTCGAGCATTATGATAAAGCCGGAGCCGGTACCTGGACCCTGACGGGAACGACCTCCAAGGAAACCGCCTGGACATTGACCGATGGCACGCTGTCCATCTCCAGCGATGCCAATCTCGGCGCGCCGACCGGCAGCCTGACCTTTGATGGGGGCACCTTGCAGGTGACGGGCGCCAGCGTAGCCAGCACTCGTGACATGATTTTCAACAGCGATGGCACCATTGACGTGACTTCCGGAGCAAGCCTGACCGCAGGAGGCTCGCTGAGCGGCGCGGGTGGCCTCATCAAGACCGGCGCCGGAACGCTCGACCTTACCGGCACGGTCGGTAATAGCTATAGCGGCGGTACCACGATCCAGGGCGGAATGCTGTCCATCTCCAGCGATGCGAACCTCGGCAGCACGACTGGTGCGCTGACCTTCGACGGCGGCACCCTGCACACGACGGCCTACATGACGTCCAGCCGCGCTGTGAACCTGAACTCCGTCGGCACCATCTCGACCGACGATGGCACGACGCTCACTCTCAACGGTACGATGACCGGCGCGGGCGGGCTGACCAAGAGCGGCGACGGCACGCTTCGCCTTGATGGCACCGGTAGCTATACCGGTGGCACGACCATCAATGCAGGCGTCCTGTCCGTCAATGGCGATTACTCGGGTGTGACTGGCACGAACCTCGTCGCCGACGGTGGCACGTTGAAGGGGATCGGTATCCTCGGCGGCGATCTCACGCTTGCTGCCAACGGCACCATCGCACCCGGCAACTCGATCGGCACGCTGACGATATCAGGCAATTATACCGGTAACGCCGGCACGCTGGAGATCGAGTCCGAGCTTGGCAACGACGCCTCGCCGAGCGACCGCCTCGTCGTCACGGGCAACACCGCCGGTACGACGAACGTCAAGGTGATCAATGTCGGCGGCGCCGGTGCGCCGACCGTCGAGGGCATCAAGGTCGTCGACGTCGGCGGCATCTCCTCCGGAACCTTCACGCTGCAGGGCGACTATGTCTTCCAGGGCGACCAGGCCGTTGTTGGGGGTGCCTACGCCTATCGGCTCTACAAGAATGGCGTCTCCACGCCGACGGATGGCGACTGGTATCTCCGCTCGACGCTGATCAATCCCGATAGTTCTCCCGGCACTCCGGCTGATCCCACAACGCCATCAGCGTCGCTCTACCAGCCCGGTGTCCCGCTCTACGAAGCCTATGCGCAGCTGCTGATCGACGCGAACACGCTGCCGACGCTGCAGCAGCGTGTCGGCAACCGTCAATGGTCGAATGATGGCGAAGGCGCACCCGGCACGGCAGCGGAAGGCGCCTGGATCCGGACAGAGGGCCTGCACAGCAGGGTAGAGCCGGATTCCAGCACCAGCGCCACCAGCTACGACTATGATTTCTGGAAGCTTCAGGCAGGTGCCGACGGCGAGCTCTACACGAACGGCAATGGCACGCTGATCGGCGGGATCACCGCGCATTACGAGACCCTGTCAGGCAATATCAGCTCCTTCTACGGCAACGGCGATGTCGATACCAACGGCTACGGCGGCGGCGCGACGCTGACCTGGTATGGCAATGACGGCTTCTATGCTGACGCCCAGGGCCAGCTGACCTGGTACGACAGCGACCTGAAATCCGATCTCGCCGGCACGATGGAGAATGGCAACAAGGGCTTCGGCTATGCGCTCAGCCTTGAGGCAGGGAAGCGTTTTGCGACCTCCGGCCCATGGTCGATCACGCCGCAGGCGCAGGTCATCTATTCCGCGGTCGATTTCGACAGCTTTGACGACCGGTTCGGCGCCAGGGTTTCGTCCGGCGACGGCGACAGCCTGATCGGCCGTCTCGGTGTGGCGCTCGACCGCGAGGAAAGCTGGCAGCGGGCCAACGGCCAGACGGCACGGGCAAAGTTCTACGGTATTGCCAACCTCTACGGCGAGGCCCTGGATCGCACCACGGTCGATGTGTCGGGTGTCGGCTTCAAGAGCAAGAACGATCCTGTCTGGGGAGGCCTTACCCTCGGCACTTCCTATGATTGGAATGGTGACCGCTTCTCGCTCTATGGCGAAGTGGCCGCCAAATCCTCGCTCAAGGATTTTGGCGACAGCTACGCACTGAGCGGCACCGCCGGCTTCCGTGTGAAGTGGTAAATCGGCGAAGACGCAGCGCCCTGATGTGAGGGGCGCTGTGCCCAGGCCATCGCGATAGCCGTTACAGGTCAACTGCGGCTATCGCTGCCGCCGACAACCGAGTTCGGCGAACTTGTTCGATGGCGATGCCGCTCGAAGCCCGACTAGCCTCTCTTCGAAAGAAGCCGCGCCACCTCAGGCGCAAAATAGGTGAGAATGCCGTCGCAGCCGGCGCGCTTGAAAGCGAGCAGGGTTTCGAGCATCACCCGCTCTTCGTCGATCCAGCCATTAGCGCCCGCGGCCTTGATCATCGAATATTCGCCCGACACCTGGTAGGCGAAGGTGGGCAGGCCGAAGGCCTCCTTCATGCGCCAGCAGATGTCGATATAGGGCAGGCCGGGTTTGACCATCAGCATGTCGGCGCCTTCTTCGACATCGAGGGCCGCATCGCGGATCGCCTCGGTGCCGTTGGCCGGGTCGATATAATAGGTCTTCTTGTCGCCCTTCAGCAGCCCGCCGGTCGAGATCGCCTCGCGATAGGGGCCGTAGAAGGCGGAGGAAAACTTTGTGGCATAGCTCATGATGCCGACTCCCTGGTGGCCGGCGGCGTCGAGCGCGCGGCGGATGGCGCCGATGCGCCCGTCCATCATTTCCGATGGCGCGATGATATCGGCGCCGGCATCGGCCTGCATGACGGCGGCTTTGGCCACCTGCTCCACAGTCTCGTCGTTGACGATCTCGCCTTCGCGCAGGATGCCGTCATGGCCATGGCTGGTGAAGGGATCGAGCGCCACGTCGGTGATGATGCCGATATTAGGAACGGCGTTCTTGATGGCCGTCGTTGCGAGATTGATCAGGTTGTTGCGGACAAGGCTGTTCGAGCCGGTCTCGTCGCGCAGGTGCATTTCAATGTTGGGAAAGGTCGCGATCGCCGGCACCCCGAGGTCGGCTGCTTCCTTGGCCGCTTCCACCGCCTTGTCGACCGTCATGCGGTTGACACCAGGCATGGCGTCGACCGGCTCGACAATGCCATGGCCGGGGATCAGGAAGATCGGCCAGATCAGATCGTCGACTGTCAGTCGGTTTTCCTGCACCAGCCGGCGGGTCCAGTCCGCCTTGCGGTTGCGCCGCATGCGGCGATGCCCGGTTATGTCGTCAACGAGATGCGTCTTGTCCTGCATCGCCCGTCGTCCTTCTTGCATATCTGTCTATGTTGTTTGTTTGTGCGTTCTGCCCACCTGGGCGGTTGGCGGACTGCTTATCATGTCGTAAGTGTAATGCGAAACCGGACGAAAGGCCGCATTTATTATCGGTCTGGCCCGTCCGTTGGCCCGCACCTATTGTTCGCGTATGGAACCTGATTCTTCGACCCTGCCCAAACAAACACTCACGGACATTCTGTTCGTCGTCTTCCTGCGCCTGATCGCGATCGTCTGCTTCTGGTTCGGTCTGCAATACTGGTCTATGCTCGTCGGCTACTCGCTGGCGGGACATGCGCGCTTTGATCTGCTCGATCTTCCATGGAAAGTCGCGGGCGTCGGCCTTGCGGTCGTATTCCCGGTTGCTGCGCTTGGATTGTGGCTGACGGTCTCCTGGGGACCTGTCATCTGGATCGTTGCCGCCGGCGGCCAGATCCTGATGTACGGCCTCTGGCCAGCGATCTTCGGCTATAATCCGCTGATCATGATCCTACACGGGGGTGTCGCCATTCTCTATTGCGCCTTCCGTATCGCGCTATGGCTTGAAAAGCGCCGCCAG
This sequence comes from Neorhizobium sp. P12A, assembly GCF_008365395.1. Lineage (NCBI taxonomy): Bacteria > Pseudomonadati > Pseudomonadota > Alphaproteobacteria > Hyphomicrobiales > Rhizobiaceae > Neorhizobium > Neorhizobium sp. P12A. The sequence goes on from NZ_QOVX01000004.1 coordinate 239,405, forward strand.
CGGCAACGGGTAATGGTTGATTTACCCTGAGACAACGAAGGGTTTCCGGTAAGACGCTGTTAAGCCTGCGGTTTAAGTAGAATTTTATGTGTATTCGATAGGGTCTGTCTCAAGGCGGGAAGAAAACCAACACCGCCAAACAAAACAGTGAGGCAGTCATCATGAACACGAAAATCAAGCCGCAGGCCGTTGCAAATCCGCGTGACCAGAAGGTCGAAGAAATCCGTGATCTCTACATGGAGTCCCTCCATCTTGTCGAGCGCCTTCACCGCCGTCTTCTCGACGTCATCAAGGACGAGTTCGACCGTCAGGGCCGCAGCGACGTCAACGCCGTCCAGGCACTCCTTCTCTTCAATATCGGCAACTCCGAGCTGACTGCAGGCGAGCTTCGCTCGCGCGGCTACTATCTCGGCTCGAACGTCTCCTACAACGTCAAGAAGCTGGTCGACCTCGGCTTCATCAACCATCAGCGCTCGCGCATCGACCGCCGCTCGGTCCGCATCAGCCTGACGGAGACGGGCCAGGATATCGCCGAAACCGTGGGCCGCCTCTACGAGCGCCACATCGCCTCGATCGACAAGGTCGGCGGCATCGGCACCGACGAATTCACCCAGATGAACAAGCTCCTGCAGCGCCTCGACCGCTTCTGGAACGACCAAATCCTCTACCGCCTGTAATCTCCGCCTAGGCCGGCCTTCCCTCCGGCCCACCGGACCTCCTGCATGGCACAAAAGAGCGCAACGGGGCGAGAGAAGACGCCGCGTTGCGCTTTGTTGCGTGTTCGAGACGTGCCTTATCGACGCACTTCTATCCGCGTACCCGTCCGACGCCGCGCCGCGTCGCTGCATACGGCAGCGCGAATAAATACAGCCCGCTGAACAGCAACAGGAAGAGCGGGGGCAAGGGCGAGTAGACCACCCAGGAAGGTGGCTGCCCCAGTGCCATCGCAACGAAGTTGGCGATCACCGTCAGCGTAAAAATGATCGACAGCCAGCGGTGGGCTTGCCGAAGATATTTGTTCCAGTTCAATGGTATCTCCTGTTGAGAACAAGCTGAGTACTGGCTGCCTATCGTGGATCTGTCCGACCGGTGAACGCCGGCCTTACCACCGCGCCAGCTGGGTGATTTGAACGAGGTTGCCGCAGGTGTCGTTCAACTGGGCGATGGTCGAGCCGGTTACCTCGGTGGGTGGCATTTTGAACTCGCCGCCGCGCGTCTTGATGCGCTCGTAGTCGCCCTTGATGTCGTCTGTGAAGAGCATGAGTGCGGGCTGGCCCTGCTGGAACATGGCTTGCTGATAGGCCTTTGCCGCCGGATTGTCGTTGAGCGCGAGTTGCAGTTCGGTTCCATCGGGCTCGTCGGCCGAGGCAACCGTCAGCCAGCGAAACGGCCCATTGCTGAAATCGGCCTTCTTGGTGAAGCCCAGCACGTCGGTGTAAAAGCGCAGTGCCTTTTCCTGGTCGTCGACATATAGGGTGGTCAGCTTGATTTTCATTGGTATTTCCTCCGTTTGACACCTTTCCGGTGCGTCCGTTCTTTTAAAATGTTCGTCATCGAGTGGCGCCAGGCAGACCTCAATCTATCCGTGCCAGAACTTTCTCGAGAGCTCCGAAGAAGCCCTGCCATCCGTGATGCGCGCCGTTGTAGGCCTGCTTCTGGCCCGGCCTGAAGCCTGACTGTTCCATGCGCAGATGGGTCCCCGTGCTCGTCGGCGTGAGGGTCAGGGTCACGACGCTCCTCAGGTCGTAGGCAGCATCGTCGTGCACGTAATTCCAGGTGTAGGAGAGCTTCTTGTTCTGCTCGAGGGTCAGGACCTCGCAGTCCAGAACGCCGCCCCAGTCTCCTCGAAGATTGAAACGGTGACCTACCTCAGGCTTGAAGTCGTTCTTCATAAGCCATTCCTCGATCAGGTGCGGTTGCGTCAGCGCGCGCCAGATCTTTTCCGGCGGGTGAGGGATGTTGCGCTCGACGACGACGGTGCGTGTCTCGGCCGATGCTTCGTTCATTGGTCCATCCTTTGGAGCAGGTCTTCGAGATCGTCGAAGCGGTTTTCCCAGAACCCGGCCATCTGGCTCGTCCAGTCGACCAGCGGGGCAAGCGCTGCGACCTTGGCGCTATAGTGCGTCTGGCGGCCCTCGTGGCGGTCGAGTACAAGGCCGGCGCGCTTCAGGAGGCCTAGATGTTTCGAGACGACCGGCTGCGAGACGCCGGCGTGAGCCGTCAGCGCCCCGACCGTCTTTTCTCCTTCACGGCACAGCCGCTCGAAAATCGCCCTGCGAGTCGGATCGGCAAGGGTCCTGAAGAGCACGTCATGAGCGTCAGACACTAATTCATACCTCGTTGGCTATGAATTAACGTATAGCCAGACAGCTATGAATGAGTCAAGCGGCGATATCAGGCCGGGCTAGAACTGCCATTTGGGATTCCGCATCTCTAGGCTGTGCGGTTTTTGCCACGCTCCACCGCAACTTTGCGGATTGCGCCAACCGGCGTCATTTGAGCGATTGACGCTCCGATGCCTTGCGCTATTAACCCCGCCAATACCGTGGTTTTTCTGCAATCCACAGAGCTATCGGCCTCCTGACCCCGCGTGAAGGCAAGTTTCATGCCGCGGAACACGAATTGGCCATAATGGTGTGAGAGCGGAAAGACACGGCAACCAGCGCTTTCATGATCACTATCTATCATGCCCTGCGTTCTGGGCTCGCAATATTGTGATGTCCGGACGCGAAGTTTCTATGGTGTGCAGGGGCAACCGATTGGTAGGGACTGCGTTAGGTGCATGAGTTGAAACTCATTTCGCTCTCGGCTGCGGACGGCAAAATTCCCTGCAGCTTTTAACGGTGGGACATGTCGAAGAAAAACGAAACTGGATCTTTCTCGCGCCGCTCTTTCCTGCGGTCGGCGGCAACCTTTGGTGCGGCAGCCTTGGCAGCCCCCGCCCTTGCGCAGCAATCGGCGCTAGATGAGCTGATCAATGCGCGCTCTCGCGGCAACTGGGACGACCAGTTCGATGCAGGCGCCGCCTCGCGTACCGCGATCCCGGTGCTGTCCAACACTCCGATCCTCAGCCCGAATTCGGTTCCGAACATCCAGCAGGCGATTGCCCAGTATCAGAGCATTGTTGCCAATGGCGGCTGGCCGCAGGTTAACCCGGCCGGTCAGCAGAAATTGCAGCTCGGCGTGACCGATCCAGCCGTCCAGGCTCTGCGCCAGCATCTGGCGATCGTCGGCGACCTGCCGCGCGGCGCTGGCATGTCGTCTTCCTTCGATTCCTACGTCGACGGTGCCGTCAAGCGCTTCCAGGCCCGTCACGGCCTGCCGCCGGATGGCGTGCTCGGCGAATACACGATCAAGGCGCTCAACGTGCCGGCTGACGTTCGCCTGCAGCAGCTGAACACCAACCTCATCCGCCTGCAGACCTTTCCGGCCGATCTCGGCCGCCGTCACGTCATGGTCAACATCCCGGCGACCTATGTCGAAGCGGTTCAGGATGGTCAGGTGGCGCTACGCCACGAGGCGATCGTCGGCCGCATCAGCCGCCCGACGCACATCATCAATTCGAAGATCTACGAGGTCATGCTCAATCCTTACTGGACGGCGCCTCGCTCGATCATCGAGAAGGATATCGTTCCGCTGATGCGCAAGGACCCGACCTACCTCACGAAGAACAACATCCGCCTTTTCGATCCCAAGGGCACGGAAATTGCGCCGGAGACGATCGACTGGAATGCCGACAAGGCGCCGAACCTGATGTTCCGTCAGGACCCGGGCAAGAACAACGCCATGGCCTCCACGAAGATCAACTTCCACAATCCGAACAACGAATACATGCACGACACGCCGGAGCAGGGCCTGTTCAACAAGCTGATGCGTTTCGACTCATCGGGCTGCGTGCGCGTACAGAACGTCCGCGACCTTGCCGTCTGGCTGCTGTCGGAAAACCCGGAATGGCCGCGCCAGCGTATCGAGAGCGTCATCGCCAGCCGCGTCAACACGCCGATCGAGCTGCCGGAAGAAGTGCCGGTGTATTTCGCCTATATCTCCGCCTGGGCCATGCAGAACAATGTCGTGCAGTTCCGTGACGACATCTATCAGCTCGATGGCAACGCCCAACTCGCGCTCGACACGACGCAGGGCATGGAGCAGCCGGTTCAGTAAGCGGCATTTGCCTGTAGCCCTCTCTTGCGGGAGAGGCCTAGGGCGAAAGACTTTCGTGATTGAAAAGGGGCGCAAGCCCCTTTTTTCTTGGGCTGCCGCCGCTCTATTTTGCCGCAAGGCCCAATAGCCGATTGATCCAGCCGGCAACAGTGGCTGATCCGTGTGCATCGAATGGCCGGATCCCGAAATCCGGCCATTCGATGCACGTGGCGTTCAGCCCCTTGCCAGCAATTGGCGCTTTTCCTGCTCGAATTCATCCTCCGTCAGCACGCCCTCGTCGTGGAGCTGCTTGAGCTTAGCGATTTCCTCGCCCCTTGAGGCGGAACTGACCGTGAGCCGTTCGTTGGTATTCCCCATGACCGCTAGGATCAGGATTGCCAGCAATCCCAGGAAAAAGCCGAGAACCGCCCAAAGGCCGCTGCCGCGTCCACGGCTTCTGGCCATGTTTGAGCAGATGGCCGCGCAGATGCAGCCAATGATGATCCAGAGAATAAAATACATTTCTTACGACCCCCATTTTTGTGAGCGCTACCTGTCTTCGAACCGGGCATGGTCCAAATTCACAGGGTAAGAATGGCAAAGGTGAAGCATAAAACGTTACACCAAATGCCAAGAGGACCGAAATCCCGGGGCGGCGGAATATCGGGAAATATTTTTGGAAATTTAGGGAATGAAATCGCAAGATTTGATCGAGAGGTCATCTCATAATGGGAAATACAGAGACGAAATTGTCCAGCAGCAGAGGCGATTACTGCAAATATATAGCTTGAAATATAGATAGAAGTATCGCGAGCTGTTGCGGACTTGCAGGCAAGTTTTGCGCCTCTGCCCCCGACGGCAGAACCGACTGATGCACCCGATTGCAAAAGTCCGCCAGCGATGCGCATTGGAGAAGACCTGCGAGTAAACCGTCATTTCTTCTAGCTCTGGCTGTAATGATCTGTCAATCCGTGGATGCTGTTTTAGTTATCTCTATTGTTCTGAAATTCCCGGATTTTGCTGGAACATGCCACCAGCATGCCGCCACGGGCTTCGGCATCCTCTCCTTCATTTCGTCTCACCGTAGTTTGCCCAGCAAATGTCGCTGATCGTATTGCTCTTGGAATGGCGGAACGCTAATACCTTCGCCATTCCCGTTCAGGAGCCTTCACCATGACAAACGCTTCCACCGAACTCTTCTTCAATCGCTCGCTTGCCGAAACCGATCCGGAAATCTTTGGCGCGATCGGCAAGGAGCTGGGTCGCCAGCGGCATGAAATCGAGCTGATCGCCTCGGAAAACATCGTTTCCCGCGCCGTTCTCGAAGCGCAGGGCTCCATCATGACGAACAAATATGCCGAGGGTTACCCCGGCAAGCGCTACTATGGTGGCTGCCAGTTCGTCGATATTGCTGAAGAACTCGCGATCGAACGCGCCAAGAAGCTGTTCGGCGTCAATTTCGCCAACGTCCAGCCGAACTCCGGCAGCCAAATGAACCAGGCAGTGTTCCTGGCGCTGCTGCAGCCGGGCGACACCTTCATGGGCCTCGACCTCAACTCGGGCGGCCACCTGACGCATGGTTCGCCGGTCAACATGTCCGGCAAGTGGTTCAACGTCGTTTCTTACGGCGTTCGCGAAGGCGACAACCTGCTCGACATGGACGAAGTCGCCCGCAAGGCCGAGGAAACCAAGCCGAAGCTCATCATCGCCGGCGGCACGGCCTATTCCCGCATCTGGGACTGGAAGCGCTTCCGCGAAATCGCCGACAGCGTTGGCGCCTATCTGATGGTCGACATGGCCCACATCGCCGGTCTCGTTGCCGGTGGCCAGCATCCGTCGCCATTCCCGCATTGCCATGTTGCCACCACGACCACGCACAAGTCGCTCCGCGGCCCGCGCGGCGGCGTCATTCTGACCAATGACGAAGAACTGGCAAAGAAGCTGAACTCGGCCGTCTTCCCCGGCCTGCAGGGCGGCCCGCTGATGCACATCATCGCCGCCAAGGCCGTTGCCTTCGGTGAGGCTCTGCAGCCGGAATTCAAGGACTATGCGGCTCAGATCGTCAAGAACGCCAAGGCGCTGGCCGAAACGCTGATCGCGGGCGGCCTCGACGTCGTATCTGGCGGCACGGACAACCACCTGATGCTGGTCGACCTGCGCAAGAAGAACGCAACGGGCAAGCGCGCTGAAGCCGCCCTCGGCCGCGCCTACATCACCTGCAACAAGAACGGCATTCCCTTCGATCCGGAAAAGCCTTTCGTCACCTCGGGCGTGCGCCTTGGCGCGCCGGCCGGCACGACGCGCGGCTTCAAGGAAGCCGAGTTCCGGCAAATCGGCAATCTCATCATCGAGGTTCTGGATGGCCTGAAGGCTGCCAATTCCGACGAGGGCAATGCGGCCGTCGAGGCTGCGGTGCGCGGAAAGGTCGTCGATCTCACCGGTCGCTTCCCGATGTACGACTACATGGGCTAAGCCAGCTCATGCGTTGTCCCTATTGCGGCTCGGAAGACACCCAGGTCAAGGATTCGCGCCCGGCGGAGGATAATACCTCCATCCGCCGGCGGCGCATCTGCCCGGATTGTGGCGGCCGCTTCACGACCTTCGAGCGCGTGCAGCTGCGCGAGCTCATGGTCATCAAGAAGACCGGTCGCAAGGTTCCCTTCGATCGCGACAAGCTCGTTCGCTCCTTCGAGGTGGCGTTGCGCAAGCGCCCGATCGAGCGGGAACGCATCGAGCGCGCCGTATCCGGAATCGTCCGCCGCCTCGAAAGCTCCGGCGAGACGGAAATCAGCTCCGAGCAGATCGGCCTGCAGGTGCTCGAAGCCATGAAGAGCCTGGATGACGTCGGCTTCGTGCGTTATGCCTCGGTCTATCGTGATTTTACGCATGCCGAGGATTTCGAGAAGCTTATTTCCGAGATCAATGCCAAGATAGCGCGTGATCCATTGGACCATTGAGCCATGACAACAGCGGCGGACGACGAACGGTTCATGGCGGAGGCGATCGAGATATCGCGCCGCCATCTCGGCCAGACCGGTACTAATCCATCCGTCGGCTGCGTGATCGTCAAGGACGGCGCCGTCGTGGGGCGCGCGGTTACCGCGATCGGCGGCCGTCCGCATGCCGAACCCCAAGCCTTGGCCGAAGCCGGCGCACGCGCTGAAGGCGCCACCGCCTATGTCACTCTGGAACCCTGCTCGCATTACGGCAAGACACCACCCTGTGCCAACGCGCTTATTGCGGCAAAGGTCGCGCGTGTCGCCATCAGCGTCACCGATCCCGATGAGCGGGTGTCTGGACGGGGCATTCAGATGTTGCGGGACGCTGGCATTACGGTCGATACCGGAATTCTGGAAAAGGAGGGCCGCCGCTCACTTGCCGGTTATCTTATGCGCCAGACGAGCAAGCGGCCCTATGTGACTCTGAAGATTGCCGTTTCCGCTGACGGAATGATCGGCCGACAGGGCGCGGGGCAGATAAGGATAACCGGCGATTCCGCCCGCGCCGCAGTCCAAACCCTGCGCGCCGAGAGCGACGCGATCCTTGTCGGGATAGGAACCGCTATTGCCGATGATCCGGAGTTGACTGTGAGGATACCCGGCGACGAACATCGCTCGCCAATCCGGATCGTCCTCGATCCGTGGCTTGATTTGCCCGTCACCGGCAAGCTCGCGCGGACCGCCAGGCAGGTGCCCGTGATCTCCGTTGCCAACGAGGAAGTATCTCCTGAAGAGGGGGGCGATGAGCACCTTAGTCCCTCCGACAGGAAAAAGGCGGAAGGTAGCGATGTCCGCCGCGCCGCTCTTGAGGCTGCCGGCGTCGAGATCCTCTATTGCCGCCCGTATCACCCGGATCAACTGCTGCCGGGGCTGGCGTCGCGCGGCATTTCCTCGCTTCTGGTAGAGGGTGGAGCCAGAACGGCGCGCATTTTCCTTGAGGCAGGCTTGGTCGACCGGATACTGCTGTTCCAGGGGCCGGACATGATCGGCGAGGGCGGTATTGAATCGCCGCTCAAGGCAACCGATATGCCTTCCGGTTTTACACATGTCGCCACGCGCCAGTTCGGCGAGGATCGCAGCGATGAATTTGAAAGAGAGCTTTGATGTTTACCGGCATTGTCACCGATATCGGCACGATTGAGACTGTTTCGGAGTTGAAGGAGGGCATCAAGCTGCGTGTCGCGACGAATTACGATCCCGCGACCATCGACATGGGCGCGTCCATCTCCCATTCCGGCATCTGCCTGACCGTGACCGGCCTGCCGGAAGAGGGCAGCAACGGTCGCTGGTTCGAGGTGGAAGCCTGGGAAGAGGCCCTGCGCCTGACGACTGTTGGCACCTGGAAGTCCGGCAGCCATATCAACCTGGAACGCTCGCTGAAGATCGGCGACGAACTCGGCGGCCATATCGTCTCCGGCCATGTCGACGGCAAGGCGGAAATCCTGTCGGTGACAGCGGAAGGTGACGCAACCCGTTTCCGCCTGCGCGCCCCCGAACACCTTGCCCGTTTCGTCGCGCCCAAGGGCTCGATCGCGCTCGACGGCACATCGCTGACGGTCAACGCCGTCGAGGGCACGGATTTCGACGTGCTTCTCATCCGCCATACGCTCGAAGTCACCACCTGGGGCGAACGGAAGGCCGGCGACTTCGTCAATTTCGAGGTCGACACCATGGCGCGCTATGCCGCGCGGCTTGCCGAATTCCCGGCGTCGAAAGCCATCTGATCCATCTCGTCGAGCTTTGGGATCCATGCAACAGGGCGGAGATCATCTCCGCCCTGTTGCATTTGCAGGCCATGAGTTCGATCACACGCAATTGTGATTAATGGATTGTTGTCTGTAAAACTCATAAATTTTCGGACGTAAGATGATAATTTCAATCATATTTTAGCGGCATTGAAATCCTCACCGTCAAGAATCTCTTAAATTATTGCTGTTGCAGGGTTTTTTGCTGCGCGTTATGTCGCGGGCCTCGATTTAGCCCCAATTCGAACCTGCAGGAAGAGACCTCCCATGGCCGTCGACCAAACCCTTGTAACTTCTGTTGAAAGCCCGAAATCCCGATATGACAGGGTGACGATCACCCTTCACTGGCTGTCCGCGCTTCTCGTCATCGCGCTTTTCGTCGCCGCCTATCTCTGGAACAACGAGTTTGCGAGAGGCTCGCCGCCGCGCAAGTTCCTGCAGGCGCTGCACATCTCCCTCGGTATTCTTTTCACGGTGGTCTTCATCGCGCGGCTCTACTGGCGCAACACGAGCGGCCGCAAGCTGGCGTCGACCGAACAAGGCCTGATGCGCGTCCTCTCCAAGGGCATGCATCATCTGCTATACCTCCTGCTGACCGCGCAGATCGTGCTAGGCTATCTCCTGCGCTGGGCGCAGGGCGAACCTTTCATGTTCTTCGGCCTGTTTTCCATTCCGAGCCTCTTTGGCCCGAGCAAGCCGCTCGCTGAATGGTTCGAATGGCTGCACAACTATGCGGCCTGGACAATCATTATCCTTGCTCTTGGTCACGCCGTTGCGGCTCTGACCCACCACTACCTGCTGAAGGATAACGTCCTGAAGCGCATGCTGCCGATCAACTGATCAATCGGGCGCCGGGCCTGTTTGTGTCCGGCGCTCCATCGGGAATCTTGATCAGAAATCAGCTCAACTGCTCGGTTATGAGCCCGAAGAAGCAAGATCCGAAATAAAAAATCTTTAACGGCACCATCCAGAAGATAATAGAAATCAAGTGTCGCCAAAAATTAAAATCGAAAGCGATCAGCGGATATATTGAAAAATGCGTGAATTGAATATAAATAAAGTTTATGCTCACACATGTCGAACTAAAATTACTAGTTAGGCGAAGTAAATCTAATCCGGAAGAGTGGGATCTTTTCGCGGGAAAGTGTGACGTTTCTTATAGATGCCTATATAGGGCTAACCTTTTTTATTTACTGGCTAGTAGAGCAATATACATAAAAAGATTTGATTTCTTTGTTCAGAGTGAAGGAGGATTGCTGAAGGTAGGTCAATGTGCGGTTTTGGTAGGTTCAAGCGTTCGCACGTTCTCTGACCAAATTCAGTTGTTGCCCGATTATAACTATCTCTGGAAAGATGCATTGCTCGGGGTGCTCGAAAATATTGGCCCCGGAGAATATATCTACGGATCCGAGTGGTCTACCGAGATCGCAAGAGATCAGGATTTGGCATGTATAGACGGTTTAAAGATCAAGAATGTTCGCCCCGTCTATCTGGAAGTTGTCGAATTCGAGACCTGGCCCGATTGGAGCAGCTATTGGAAGTCCATCAGTTCAAACGCGCGGCGTAACTTCAACAAAATAAACAACACGCAAGAAGCGGAAAGACTTAAAATATACGAAGCCATAAATGGCCTTAAGTATACGCTCGCGTTGTTCCGATTAAAAAACGCAACGTTTCTCAGGAAGAAGATCGGGAATATAATTCCGTTGACCCTGCTGCGGCATGTCTTGCGATATGCAGTCCTGAGGAAACATATCCGGTCGGTCGTTTGTCGGAAAGACGAGACCGTCCTAGGGTTTGCTACCTGCGTCGACGTGGGAAGGCATATCTTCTATCTTGAAGGAGGCGCAGAGCACGCGGTCGCCGGTGTGGGCTGGTACACGCTTCTCAGCGCCATCCGCTGCGCCTTCGATCGAACGGGCGGAAGAGGTGCTTTCGTCATGGGGCCGGTTGACGACGAGACGCTGACGCAGCCGGAGTGGTCGGGCTTGGCAAGATCGCGCCTCTCATGCCGCGCGACAAGAAGACGTCAGGCGACGATCAATTTCCAATGGGGCTAACTTTGCCGGCAGGTGGCGGATGGGTTCAATTTTTGGCGGCGGTCCATCGACAATTCTGAAGTATGTCAGGCAGAAAAGTCTGCGCCTGATCTACGCGAACGTGAAGGAACGCATACTGTTCGATGCCGTCAATGGAATAGACACGATCACACAGGTACAGAAAGGCGCTTTTTCAAGCAGAATCAATAATTTGGCGCATGGTGTCCACTATTCGAGTTCCTGGACCAGCGAAATAGTCTTCGGTTTCGAGATATGCCGAAACAAGCTCGGCCCGGACTTTGAGAAATACGCTTTCATCGATATCGGATGCGGCCGCGGGAAGGTGGCGATCAAATGGAAGCAAATGCTTCGAAAGCGCCGCCTTGAGCAAAACGTCTATGGAATGGATTATTATGATTATCTGATTGAGCAGGCGAAATATAACTATCGAAAAGTCATTGGAAAGGACGGCGCTTTCTTTTGCGCCGACGCCACCGAATTCGACTACAGCATATTGGGCGGGCACGTTATCGTCTATCTCTATCACCCTTTTGACGAGACTATATTGCGCCCGGTTTTGGCTAAGCTTCAGAACCAATCGGTCATCGCCATCTATAACAATCCGGTCCATGAGGACGTATTGTTGAGCGCCGGATATAAGCTGGTCGCCGAAAAACGTGGTTTTCACCCCCAGGCACAGACCGTTGTGCTGGAGAGAAATCCCAAGAACCCGCAATAGCTTCCTCGTGCGCACATGACCACAGGCTCGTCCGCAACCGCCCCCACGGACCTGTTTCGCTGTCCCAACGCTCTGCAGTTATCGATCGATTGGATCAGGCGACGGAGTTTTCCGCTGAACGCTCAAACAGAATGGTTGGCTTGCCGGAATAGGTGGTCACGGCGATTTGCCGGAAGCCGAGCTTTTCCGCCAGGCGCAGGGAAGGGGCGTTTTCCGGCGCGATGATGCAGGTCATGCGGCGGTCGGGGAGTTTGGCCTCGGCCCAGCCTATCATGGCTTGAAGAGCTTCCGTGGCATAGCCGCGTCCATGGACCGAGGGTGAAAATGCCCAGCCGGCTTCGAGTGTCCCCTCGATGGACGGCACTATATCCCGAAGCACTTCATGGAAGCCGGCCTCGCCGACGAACCGACCGCTGCTCTTTTCCTCGATGGCCAGGAAGCCGAAGCCCAGATGGTGCCAGAGCCCGGCATAGCGGATCATTCGCGCCCAACTCTGCTCGCGGGTCGAGGGCGTTCCGCCGATGTGACGCACGACATCAGCATCCGCCCACAGGGCGCTGCAGGCGTCGAAATCGTCGAGGCGATGCGGGCGAAGGATCAGGCGTTCGGTTTCAATGGTCGGCATGTCAGGCATAAAGGGCGTCTTTCAAAAACGAATAGAGAAGAATGCGTATCGGGCTCCCGGCACTATGCGCCGGGTTCGCCGTCCCAATAATCAACGGCCGTATCGTCACGGCCGATAAAGCTGAAGCGGACGGGTCGTTCGCGCGTGGGATAGGTCTTTGCCATGAACTTTCCGGAATCCGGATATTCGACGATCTCCGCCTTCGCCTTGGTCGACATGGCGAGATAGACGAGGGGAGCCGATCCGGTATTGATCAGCTGATGCGCCGTGTCCGGCCCGCCGGCAGGGGCTGCCAGCACGTCGCCTTTCTTGATGGCGATTCGGTCGGCGCCGATCCGGTATTCACCTTCGCCGCTGATGATGAAGAACATCTCTTCCTCGACATGGTGGTTGTGGAAGGGACAGCCGGACTTGCCTGGCGGCACTTCGTTATAGCTGATGCCGAGATCCTTCAGTCCGAGCAAAGCACCGAAGGAGGTATCGCGGCCCTCAAAGAAGTCGCCTTGCGTCCAATGTTCGAGCTTGAGCTCTCCGACATTGATAACGGGACGTGGGTCTTCGCTCATTTCATACCCTCCAATTCGGCGCCAATTGTTATAGAACCGATCCCCATCGGGGAAGGCGCGATTTCTGCGGTCCTGATCCCCAAATCCCCGTGAAAGGCCGAAAAACACTTGCCAAGCGCGGTGCGGCGTGGTTTGACCGCCGCTTGTTCGGCGTTTCGCCCTCCCACATCTGCAGGTGATGTATGTCCAGCTCTTCCGATGCGCATATTCTGATCGTCGAAGCACGTTTTTACGACGACATGGCTGACGCTCTTCTCGATGGCGCAAAGGCGGCCCTCGACGAAGCCGGCGCAACCTATGATGTCGTGACCGTTCCCGGCGCGCTGGAAATTCCGGCTGCGATTGCCATGGCGCTGGATGGTGCCGACAACGGCGGAACGGAGTATGATGGCTATGTCGCGCTCGGCATGGTCATCCGCGGAGAGACCTATCATTTCGATATCGTCTCCAATGAATCGTCGCGGGCGCTGATGGATCTTGCCGTCAGCGAGTCGCTGGCAATCGGCAACGGCATCCTGACGGTCGAGAACGACGACCAGGCCTGGGTGCGCGCTCGCCGTTCGGAAAAGGACAAGGGCGGTTTTGCCGCCCGTGCGGCGCTCACCATGATCGCCCTGAAGAAGAAGTTGGGTGCATAAGATATGAGCAATCAGGATGCCGAGCGACCTGCGAAGACGGCCAACCAGCGAGGCGCGGCGCGCCTTGCGGCCGTGCAGGCGCTCTATCAGATGGATATCGGCGGTTCCGGCGTGCTCGAAGTGGTCGCCGAATATGAAGCGCATCGCCTGGGCCAGGAGCTGGACGGCGAGACCTATCTGAAGGCAGACCCATCCTGGTTCCGCTCCATCGTGTCGGGTGTCGTCCGTGACCAGAAGAAGCTCGATCCGTTGATCGGCTCCGCCCTGCAGGACGATTGGGCTCTTTCCCGCCTCGATAGCACCGTCCGCGCCATCCTGCGTGCCGGCACTTTCGAACTCCTGGATCGCAAGGACGTGCCCGTTCCCGTCATCGTGACGGAATATGTCGAGATTGCGCACGCCTTCTTCGAGGAAGACGAACCCAAGCTCGTCAACGCCGTTCTCGATAGGATTGCCAAGCAGGTTCGCGGCGAAGCCAAGAAGTAGGCTGATTTGTCGCGGGCCGAATGCGCCCGCGAGCCCAATGCCGACTTCGGCCGCTCGGTTGTCGGCGATTGGGCCTTCTCGTAAAAATACGTGCAATACCAGCCTTTTGCACCTTTGCACTACTTCCGAATATTCTTTCAAAGAAGGGTCGTATTTTACGGCCCGGCGCTCTTGACGCGCCGTTGTCGCAAAAGCAATCTCGCCATGCGCCATGTTTGCCATCCTTGGAGGGGGAGGCACGCATTGCCGACTGCCACGGAGGTCTGTCGGACTTCCGGCTTTTTGGGGAGAGGAAAAAGCAACATGAGCATTCTTATAGGCGTAATAGTATGCGGATTGCTATCTGTGGTCTATGCCATATGGGCAACCCAATCGGTGCTTGCTGCCGATCAGGGCAACGCACGCATGCAGGAAATCGCCGGCTATATTCGTGAGGGGGCTCAGGCCTACCTGACGCGCCAGTATAGAACCATTGCTGTTGTCGGCGTCGTCGTCTTTATCGCCGCATGGCTCCTTTTGTCGGGTGCCGCTGCCATCGGTTTCCTGATCGGCGCCGTCCTTTCGGGTGCCGCAGGCTTCATCGGCATGCATGTTTCCGTCCGTGCCAATGTCCGCACGGCACAGGCAGCGTCCCACAGCCTGGCAGCCGGCCTCGAGATCGCTTTCAAATCCGGCGCCATAACCGGGATGCTCGTCGCAGGCCTCGCCCTGCTTGGCGTCTCGATCTACTATTTCATCCTGACGAAGATACTCGGCCTGCCGGATGGCTCGCGTGAAGTCGTCGATGCGCTGGTGGCGCTCGGTTTCGGTGCGTCCCTCATCTCGATCTTCGCCCGTCTCGGCGGCGGCATCTTCACCAAGGGCGCTGACGTCGGTGGTGACCTCGTCGGCAAGGTGGAGGCCGGCATTCCGGAAGACGATCCGCGCAATCCCGCGACGATCGCCGACAATGTCGGCGATAATGTCGGCGACTGCGCCGGCATGGCGGCCGACCTCTTCGAAACCTATGCGGTGTCTGTTGTCGCCACCATGGTGCTGGCCTCGATCTTCTTTGCCGGCACGCCCGTTCTCAGCGCCGCCATGACCTATCCTCTGGCCATTTGCGGCGCCTGCATCATCACTTCGATCATCGGCACCTTCTTCGTCAAGCTCGGTACCGACGGATCGATCATGGGTGCGCTCTACAAGGGCTTGATCGCAACCGGCGTCCTGTCGATCATCGGCTTTGCCGCCGCGACGTCACTGACGGTCGGCTGGGGTTCGCTCGGCACCGTCGCCAATTTTGAGATTACCGGCTTGCGTCTCTTCGTCTGCGGTCTCGTCGGCCTGATCGTAACCGCCCTGATCGTTGTCATCACCGAATATTATACCGGCACGGGCAAGCGCCCGGTCGTCTCGATCGCCCAGGCTTCGGTCACAGGCCACGGCACCAACGTCATCCAGGGCCTGGCTGTCTCGCTGGAATCTACCGCACTCCCGGCGCTCGTCATCGTCGGCGGCATCCTCGCCACCTATCAGCTGGGCGGCCTGTTCGGTACCGGCATTGCCGTTACTGCCATGCTCGGTCTCGCCGGCATGATCGTCGCCCTCGATGCCTTCGGCCCGGTCACCGACAATGCCGGCGGTATCGCCGAAATGTCGCATCTGCCGCCGGAGGTTCGCAAGTCGACCGACGCGCTCGACGCAGTCGGCAACACCACCAAGGCCGTAACCAAGGGCTACGCCATCGGCTCTGCCGGCCTCGGCGCGCTTGTCCTGTTCGCTGCCTATTCCAACGACCTCCAGTATTTTGCGGCCCATGGCGACCAGTACCCGTACTTCGCCAATATCGGGGCGATCAATTTCGATCTCTCCAACCCCTACGTGGTCGCCGGTCTGCTGTTCGGCGGTCTCATTCCCTACCTTTTCGGCGGCATCGCCATGACGGCGGTAGGTCGTGCGGCGGGAGCGATCGTTGAGGAGGTTCGCCGTCAGTTCAAGGAGAAGCCGGGAATCATGCAGGGTACGGAGCGCCCGGACTACGGCCGTGCCGTCGACCTTCTGACGAAGGCGGCAATCAGGGAAATGATCATCCCGTCCTTGTTGCCCGTTTTGGCACCGCTCGTCGTTTATTTCGGCGTGCTGATCATTTCCGGCTCCAAGGCATCCGCTTTCGCGGCTCTGGGCGCCTCGCTGCTCGGCGTCATCATCAACGGCCTGTTCGTCGCGATCTCGATGACCTCGGGTGGCGGTGCCTGGGACAATGCCAAGAAGAGCTTCGAGGACGGCTTCGTCGACAAGCTCGGCGTCCGTCACATGAAGGGCTCGGAGGCGCACAAGGCGTCGGTGACCGGCGATACCGTCGGCGATCCCTACAAGGATACGGCAGGTCCGGCCGTCAATCCTGCAATCAAGATCACCAATATCGTCGCCCTGTTGCTGCTGGCCGTTCTCGCCTGATTTCAGCAGTAAAGCGAACCGCATAAAAAACCCGCGAAGCGAGAGCTTCGCGGGTTTTTCGTTCCGTCTCCCGGTGGCTTATTGGCCGGGATTGAGGTTGTTGAGGAAGTTCTTCGCAGCGCCGGCACCGGTGCCGCTGCCCTGCAGAATCTGCTGCAGGAAGGTAAGATCCTTGCCGCCCGTCGGCGTTACGCTCTTGATGTTGTCGAAGACCTTGCCGTCCTTGAGCGAGTAGTCGGCTCGCTGCGAGACGTTGCCGTCCTTGTCGAAATAAATCGCAAGGATGTGCTGGTCGACGACCTGCTGTTTCATGAAGGCAGCGCGGCGCACGCGCTTCTGGGAAATGTAATAGAAGACTTCGTTATCGAAGGTCGCCGTTGTCGACGGCGTGCCCAGCGACAGGAGGACCTGCTCGCGGCTGGAACCGACCGGGACGAGATTGAGCGACTGCTGATCGAAAATGTAGCCGCCGTTGATGACCTCACTGGTCTGGCAGCTGGAAAGGCTTACGGTCGCGATCACAAGGGCGATGGCGGCGTTGCTGATGAAAGTTCTGTCAGACTTGAAATCCCGTCTCTTCAACGACATCTCCCCTAATGTAATCAATCCTCTGGCCAAAACGGCCCGACCTTGCTGTGCACATCATTGTGGCCTTTCCGCGATAAACGGAAAACCATGGCGATGTTTGTCCGGCACTCTTCATGACCGATCGTTGCAGGAGCGTGACGACAGGTTGGGGGGCGGGTCCTCGAAGCGGGCACAAACGGCATTGCAATTCGCGCCTGCTTCGGTAAACCAGCTTTCTGATGGATGCAACAAGGCCTTACGCCGCTCAGCGCTCAGAATGAGCCTATTCTGGGAATTTTCATGATCTTCGGGCTCTTTGGCAAAAAAAACCACAATCACATCATCGTCGAACGGCAATATGCGGCTTTGACCGCGATTGCGCGGACGCCGGTTTTCTACGAGCGTTTGGCTGTGCCGGATACGGTCATGGGCCGCTTCGAAATGCTGTCCGTTGTCATGATCCTGTTCTTTCGCCGGACGCGCTCGTCCGAAACGAGCGGGCAGGAGATCGCCCAGGAGATCGTCGATGCCTTTTTCCAGGATATCGATTATTCGATCCGCGAACTGGGGATCGGCGACAACAGCGTGCCCAAGCGCATGAAGAAGCTTGCCGGAATGTTCTACGGGCGGTTGGAATCCTACGCGGCGGCGATGGACGGCAATGATTGCGCGGCCTTGGCATCCGCGCTTCGACGCAATATCTATCCGCAGCAAGACGAGAGTGCTCCTGCGATGGATGATCTTGCGGAATGGATGATGGTTGCCGAACGCCATTTGACGGCTGTTTCGGAGACCGAGATAGCGACCGGCTCTGCGACGTTGCCGCTGCCGGCGTAGGATGAAGACGATGACGAAGACAAAGCGAGATCCGGAGAACCCCTTTTCCTATCCGGTGAAGGTCGGCCATATCTCCGCCAATCCGGTTGACGTGCATATCGAGGCGGACAAGTCCGAACTGGAGGATCTTGCCAAGCTCTGGGACGTGCTGTCCGTAGAGAGTCTCGCCGCCGACCTGAAGATCTCTCGCTGGAAGCGGGACGGCATCCGGGTCAAGGGCAACGTGCGGGCAAAGCTCGTTCAGGCCTGTGTCGTGACGCTCGACCCGGTTCCTTCCGAGATCTCCGAGGACCTGGAGCAGATCTTCGTTCCGGAAGGCTCCAAGCTTGCGCGCGCTCCCTCGGGAGAGGCGGGCGAGATGATTCTCGATCCCGATGGTCCCGACCTGCCGGAGAGCTTCAGCGGCGACACGATCGATGTCGGTGCTGTCGTCACCGAATTCGCAGCACTCGCCATCGATCCCTATCCGCGCAAGCCCGGAATCGAATTCGATGGCCATATCGAAGACTCCGGCGAGGCCGACCGGAAACCTTCTCCCTTTGCCGCGTTGAAAGACTGGAAAAAGGACTAGCCTGCATCGCATTCGACATAAATTAGTTGTAAGCGAAGGCAGAAACGGTATTTTGGCGCCAATTTCGCTGGAAGTGGCGAAAAGCAAGGATCAGGGACGCGTGATCAGAATTTCTCTCGACCTCATGGGCGGCGACTTTGGTCCGGAAGTTGTCATCCCCGGCGCAGCCAAGGCGCTGGAAAGGCATCCCGATATAACCTTTCTACTGTACGGCCTGAAGGAGCAATGCGAACCGCTCCTCCATAAATATCCGAAGCTCAAGGGAAAATCGGTCTTCCACGATTGCGAGGTCGCAGTCGCCATGGACGAGAAGCCGAGCCAGGCGCTGCGCCGCGGCCGCTACGTCTCCAGCATGTGGCGCTCGATCGAGGCTGTGAAAAAGAATGAGGCCGATGTCGTCGTCTCGGCGGGCAACACCGGCGCGCTCATGGCCATGGCGAAATTCTGTCTACGCACCATGGCCAATGTCGAGCGTCCGGCAATTGCCGCAATCTGGCCGACCCTCAGGGGCGAAAGCATCGTTCTCGACGTCGGAGCGACGATCGGAGCCGATTCGCAGCAGCTTCTCGATTTCGCGCTGATGGGCGGCGCCATGGCGCGCGCGCTCTTCGAGATCGAGCGTCCGACCGTCGGCCTCCTGA
Organism: Neorhizobium sp. P12A; assembly: GCF_008365395.1. Taxonomy (NCBI): domain Bacteria; kingdom Pseudomonadati; phylum Pseudomonadota; class Alphaproteobacteria; order Hyphomicrobiales; family Rhizobiaceae; genus Neorhizobium; species Neorhizobium sp. P12A. The sequence continues at coordinate 258,437 of NZ_QOVX01000004.1, forward strand.
ATGTCGGCGTGGAAGAGATCAAGGGGCAGGAAGAGGTCAAGGATGCCGGCCGCCTGATCCGCGAGGCTAATCTCGAATCGCTGGATTACGCCGGCTTTGTCGAGGGCGACGATATCGGCAAGGGCACGGTCGACGTCGTCGTGACGGAAGGTTTCTCCGGCAATATCGCGTTGAAGACGGCGGAAGGCACGGCGAAGCAGATCGCCGGCTATCTAAGGGCCGCTATGTCGCGCACGCTGCTCGCCAGGATCGGCTATGTGTTCGCTAAGGGTGCGTTCGACCTCCTGCGTGAAAAGCTCGATCCGAGCAAGGTCAATGGTGGCGTCTTCCTCGGCCTCAACGGCATCGTCATCAAGAGCCATGGCGGCGCAAATGCCGAGGGCTTTGCCGCGGCCATCGATGTCGGTTACGACATGGCTAAGAATGGCCTTACTCAGAAAATAGAAAACGATCTTAAAAGATATCATGCCAAGCGGCAGCCACCCATCGGGCCGGAAGCAGCATGAGGGCGAGGTAAAATCAGCATGATCCGTTCAGTTGTTCGCGGGTTTGGGGCGGCTCTTCCAGAGCGTGTCGTCACCAATCGCGATATGGAGAAGATTGTCGAAACGTCCGACGAATGGATCGTCCAGCGTACCGGTATTCGCCAGCGCTATATTGCCGGCGAAGGCGAGACCACCGCCTCCCTCGGCGAGCAGGCAGCCCGCGCGGCACTCGACAATGCGGGCCTGACCGCTGCCGATATAGACCTGATCATCTGCGCCACTTCGACGCCGGATAACACGTTCCCGGCAACGGCCGTCAACATCCAGAACCGCCTCGGCATGCATCACGGCTTCGCTTTCGACATGCAGGCCGTCTGCAGCGGCTTCGTCTACGCCGTGACCACCGCCGATAGCTATATTCGCGGCGGATTGGCAAAGCGCGTACTCATTATCGGTGCAGAGACCTTCTCGCGCATCCTCGACTGGACGGACCGCACGACCTGTGTTCTCTTCGGCGACGGTGCCGGCGCCCTTATCCTCGAAGCCGCTGAAGGCGAGGGGACCTCTAGGGATCGCGGCGTGCTGACGGCGAGCTTGCGCTCCGACGGGGCGCACAAGGACAAGCTCTATGTCGACGGCGGCCCGTCGTCGACCGGCACGGTCGGTCAGCTCCGCATGGAGGGCCGCGAGGTCTTCAAATATGCGGTCGGCATGATCACAGACGTCATCCAGGCGGCATTCGACGCGACGGGCACGACGGCCGACGACCTGGACTGGCTGGTCCCGCACCAGGCCAATCGCCGCATCATCGACGGCTCCGCAAAGAAGCTTGGAATTGCTCCCGAGAAGGTTGTGATTACGGTCGATCTTCACGGCAATACGTCGGCTGCGTCCATCCCTTTGGCCATCGCCGCGGCAGCCGGCGACGGTCGCATCAAGAAGGGCGACCTCGTGATGTTGGAGGCCATGGGCGGCGGCTTTACCTGGGGTGCGGTTCTGCTGCGCTGGTAGCGCGCCCAATACCTAAAATCTGATTCCGAACAAGAGCTTGACCGCTTGGCGCAAGGGCAATAGTCTCGTGCGGCTTACACAAAATTCGATTGCAAAACGGGCGGGGAACCATGACTGGTAAGACAGTGACGCGGGCGGACTTGGCGGAGTCGGTGTTCCGGAAAGTCGGCCTGTCCCGGACAGAATCGGCTGAGCTCGTCGAAACGGTTATCGACGAGATCTGCAATGCCATCGTCCGTGGCGAAACGGTTAAGCTCTCCTCTTTCGCGACATTTCAGGTGCGCGACAAGAATGAACGCATCGGTCGCAATCCGAAGACCGGCGAAGAGGTCCCGATCTCGCCCCGCCGCGTCATGACCTTCAAGGCTTCCAATGTCCTGAAGACGCGGATTTTGAAGTCGCATGCGAGCCGCAAGATAAAGGCACGGCCGCAGAATCCTGCCTCCTGAGCAGCCTCCGCTTCCCATAATTCTACATATCCAGGTTTGCCGAAATGGGACCCTTTCTTTGCCTTTCCGGCGGGATATCGGTCGTTTCGCTGTGAAACAATTCAAGATGTGACTTGAATTTCTTCCTGCAAACCGTTGAAATATGATGAGTCGTTCTAGGGAACGCCTTCTTCATATTTGATGCTGCGTTGGGAGTATGACGATGGACAAGAGCCCCGATGCCTTTCGCACGATCAGCGAAGTTGCGGATGATCTTGATCTGCCGCAGCACGTCCTGCGGTTCTGGGAGACGCGCTTCCTGCAGATCAGGCCGATGAAGCGCGGCGGCGGACGGCGCTATTACCGTCCGGAGGATGTCGATCTGCTCAAGGGCATTCGCCATCTCCTTTACGATCACGGCTATACGATCAAGGGCGTGCAGAAGCTCCTGAAGACGAACGGCAACAAGTTCGTCATTGCCGTTGGCCATGGCGACCTGGCAAGCGTCGAGGCGCTTTCGACGGCCCAGGAGCCGGCGCCGGCAGAGCCGCGGGTTGCCGGCCCCGAGGATGATCAGATCGTCGGAAGAGCCAAGGCGCCGATCAGCCGCCGCTTCTTCAATTTCGGCGGCACCGACGACATGCCGGAGGTTTCCCTCGGCAAATCGAGCGTCGGCAAGGAAGACAGAGCCCTGCTGCAGGAAACGCTCTACGATCTTCTCGAATGCAAGCGTCTGCTCGATCAGGTGCGCTGAATCAGGATGTGGTCTTAAGGCTGGCGAGCGCCGCCTGCAGCTGATGAAGCTGGTAGGGCTTGTTCAGCAGCTGATGCTTGCCGCTTGCCATCCCATCAGGCAGGCTGCCGTAGCCGGTGGCAAAAAGATAGGGTTTGCCCTTTTCGTCGAGCAGCTTGGCGACCGGCAGAGAACTCTTGCCTGCCAGCGACACATCCAGCACCGCGGCGTCGAATGTGATGCTGCCGGCCAATGCCAGTGCCTCATTCAGATCGGCTGCCTTGCCGGCAACCTCGTAGGATAGCTCGGCCAGCATATCCTCCAGCACCATGGCAATTAGCGCATCATCCTCGACGATCAGGATACGTCCGTTCATTCCCATCCTAAAATCCCCCTGATTATCGGGGTAATGTGTACCGTTACATCACACTGTCAAGCCATCGATGATGATCGACTGCGCCGAAGTTTTGGCGGTTTGAATATGCCGCTTATCAGGGCGCACAAGGCAGTCTCCCGGAACCGGGAAGACGCACCAATTTCCGGTGATTGCTTGGTGGAATCGTTGGGAACCTAGTCTTTCCCGAACAGACGTTGTCGACCTCGGCCCGCTTTCTTGCGTCTTGGGCTCCGGATATTCAGATTTTGACTAGGGCTATCAAGGATTTCAATGGTCGGGGCGACAGGACTTGAACCTGCGACCCCTTGACCCCCAGTCAAGTGCGCTACCGGGCTGCGCTACGCCCCGACCTGCCGAAACGGCTTGCATGCTTTATGAAATTGGGTTTCTAAGCGCAAGCGGAAAATCGCACGGGCGTAAAAAATCGATCCGGACGCAACCGGAAAAGACAAACGAACGTCGTTACCTGCGGAACCAATCCGGTTCCCATAGGCTTCCTCCTCTAAAGGAGAAGTCCCATGTCTACCAATGATCAGAATGTGAAACCCGAGCAACGCGCGCCGAGGGATGTTCACAGGATACCGGAAAAGCCGGAGCCTGCGGATGAAGAATCCGTCGCGACGCCGACGGTACAGCCGGCCGGTGCCAAGGATAAAAGCGAGCGTCCCGTTGTCGATCCGATAACCGGTGGCGTCGTCTGAAATCGCTTGGGAAGCACGCCGAATTAGACTACTTCGACAGCCAGCTTTCAAAGTAGTGCCGGATAGCGGCGCCTGCGCCGAAATGATCGGTCGTATCCAGCCTTGCGACCGCGCCGCGGACCACGTCCGCCATATCGGCCGCCGGCAATATGCCTGATTTCACCATGGTTTGAAACAGTTCCTCCATCAGGATCAACGTTCCGATCGCTTCGTCCTCGGCCTTGAAATCCACCATATCTGCTCTCCCCCTTTGAGTTGTTGGCAAGTACAGGAGCGCAAACCCGCTCTGTCCGCGCTCCTCTATTGGAACCGCAGGCTATTTCGATTGATCGAGAGCGTCGCGCTGTTTTACGAGTTCCTCATAGAGCGCCTGCTGCTCTTCGATCCGGTCGTTGATCCGCTCCTCATCGGCGGGGCCGCTAACTGCGGCGGCCTGCTCGATCAGCGTGCGAATGTTTTCGCTGACCTCGGCAATTCTGGTCTCGAGTTCGTCTCGGCTGAGTATTTCGATCATTGGAATGTCTCTCCGGTCGCGGTGAAAGGCAATATTGCGGTTGTTTCTGTGAGCCGTCTTGTATCTTAGGCGCACGACTGCGGAATGGTAGATGGCGACGACCGAAATGATAGGTCGACACCAAGGAATAATAGACCTTTGATCGCAAAAGGCGCATCGTGGGGTCGGGGGAGTGCGGCCGGCGATGCGCCCTTGGTGCGGCCCTCCATGATGGCAGGCAAAGTTGTTACCAAGACGTGGAGGGTTTCGGGTGAAATCTGATGCTGAGCCTGTTCGCCTTGCCGGATTCGAGCTGCGCCAGCGACGCCATGTCTGCGCCTTCTTCAACAGCAATGAGGAAGCCTATCATGTGCTTCTGCCCTTCATTGCCGATGGTTTTTGCTGTGGCCACAAGGCCGTGCATCTCCTCAATCCGGGCGAGCGCGCCAACCATCTCGAGCGGCTCTCGCAAGCCGGGATCGATACGCAGGCGGCCGAGAAGAGCGGGCAACTGGAACTCAGTACCAACACAGACACCTATCTGTCTGAGGGCCGCTTTGATCAGGATCGGATGATTGCGGTTTTCACCGAACTTGCCAGCGGCAATGCTGAGGGCCCATATCCGCTAAGCAGGATTGTTTGCCACATGGATTGGGCCGCTGATGGCCGCTCCCACGTCGCCGACTTGATCGAGTTCGAAGCGCGGGTCAACGATGTCTGGTCCCAGCATGATGACGTGGTGATCTGCGTTTACGACCTGGCGAAATTCGGCGGTGACACCGTCGTGGACATCATGAGAAGTCATCCCCTGGTCGTCATCGGCGGGATATTGCACGAAAATCCCTTCTTCGTTCCTCCCGCGCAGTTCCTGGAAGAGTTCCGTAGCCGACGAGCCGCCGGGTCCCCTTGGACATGTTCTGAGGTAGAAAATGATGATGGAACTTGAGCGCGCCTCCGCTGAGGTCGACGGCTTGCGCCGCTGCATGAACGACCTTGTCGGCCTTCTCACGCTTTCAGCGATGTGGGCCGGAGGCAGTTTTGCCCAGATCGCCAATACCTTGCCCGATGCCCTGCGTACCATGCTGGATGTCGACTTCCTGCTTCTGCGCTCCGCGGATGGAGGCGACGACATTCCTTCTGCGATAGCCAGGATGGCGGATGCGATACAGTTCGGCCGATCCCAGGATATCTGGCAGGCGCTCTATTCAACGCTCGGTGAAAGCCTCGCGGCGTGGCCGCAGAGAACTGTGCTGACATTGGACGGCATTGCGTTCTCAGTGGCTCTGCTGCGGCTTGGAATGCAAGGAGAGGAAGGTATTCTGGTGGCGGGCTCCCGTCGCCCTCAGTTTCCGTCGCGGGAAGAACGGCTGCTGATCAGCGTTGCGGTCAACCAGGCGACGGTAGCCCTGAAGGAAGCGCGGTTGCTATCGGTGCAAAGGCGCCTTGCCTCGGAACTCGACACCAGGGTTTCGCAGCGGACCGCCGAACTTGCGGCAACCAACGAGGCCCTCAGGCGCGAGATCGCCGAGCGTCGACGAGCCGAAGCTGCTCTTCGCGACAGCGAGAGCAACTCGCGGCTGATCGTGGACAGCATCTCAGGGCTGGTCGCCATCTTTACCCCGCTGGGCGAGGTGGAGGCGGTCAACAATCAGTTCGTCAAATACTCCGGACTGACACTCGAGGAATTCAAGCAATGGGCGACGAGTGACTTCGTCCATCCCGACGACCTGCCGCAAGTCATCAGAGACTTCACAAAGGCGATCGGCACGGGAAAGGCCTACGATTTCGAAGCGCGCATGCGGCGTTCGGACGGTGTCTACCGCTGGTTTCAGGTGCGCGGCTTGCCGTTTCGCGACGCAAGCAAAGGCATCATCCGGTGGTATGCCCTCCTGACGGACATCGATGAACGCAGGCGGGCAGAGGAGCGGATACGGCGCAGCGAGATGTTTCTCGCTGCGGGCCAGAGGATCAGCCTGACAGGTACGTTTTCCTGGCAGATTGATACCGACGAGATGACCTTCTCCGAAGAATTGAACCGGATCTTCGAGTTTGAAGACGGCACAGCGGTGAACATCAACAATATCGTCGATCGCATTCATCCCGACGACCTGGCGATGCTGACCGAAAAGATGGAGCAGGTCCGCAACGGATTGGACAATTCGGAATACGAGATCAGGCTGAAGGGCAGGGACGGGGCCATCAAGCATGTGCGGGTAACGGCCAATGTCATCCACCACGGGGATGGCAGGCTCGAGTGCCTCGGGGCCGTCCAGGATGTCACGCAGCGGCGCCTGGCAGAGGAATCGCGCGATGAAGTTCGAACCGAGCTTGCCAGAGTGACCCGGATTATGAGCCTCGGCACGATGGCGGCATCGATTGCGCATGAGGTCAATCAGCCGCTGGCGGGGATCGTCACCAATGCGAGCACCTGTCTGCGGATGCTTTCGGCCGATCCGCCGAATGTTGCCGGCGCGTTGGAGACAGCGCGTCGGACCATCCGCGACGGCAACAGAGCCGCCGATGTGATTGCGCGCCTGCGTGCGCTGTTCCGGAAGAAGGCCGCGGTCGTCGAGAAGACTGACCTAAACGAGGCTGCGCGTGAGGTTGTCGCACTCCTGTGGAGCGACCTTCGCAGAGGCAAGGTCGATCTTCACGTCAAATACGCCGATGACCTGCCACTTGTCTGCGGCGACCGCATTCAGTTGCAACAGGTCATCATGAACCTGTTGCGCAACGCTTCCGAAGCCCTGAGCTCGGTCAGTGATCGTCCCAGGCATCTTGTCATGCGCACCGAACTCCAGCGCGACCGGAATGTCTGCCTGCTGGTCGAGGATAACGGCCCGGGCTTCGGCGACCAGGAGCGTGAACGTCTTTTCCAGGCTTTCTATACCACCAAGGAGCAGGGGATGGGCATCGGCCTTTCCGTCAGCCGATCTATCATTGAAAGCTACAAGGGACGGATCTGGGCGATGGCCAATGACGGCCCAGGCGCCACGTTCGCGTTTTCCGTTCCTGCCTACACTCAAACGGATATCAATTCCGAGGCCATTTCGCTTGCCCCTGTCCATGTCTTGCGTAAGGCGGAGCGGCCATGAAACCCTTGTCCTCCCTCGTATCCGTTGTCGATGATGACGAGTCAGTCAGAGAGTCGCTGCCCGACCTGCTCAGAGAGTTCGGATTTAAGGTCGAGGCCTTTTCCTCTGCAGAGGAGTTCCTGGTCTCCGGGGCTCTGGGGCAGACCGAATGCCTGATCCTGGATATCGCAATGCCCGGGATGACGGGGCCGGAACTTCAGAGCGAACTCACCCGGCGCGGCAAGACCATTCCCGTCGTTTTCATCACCGCTCACCGCGAAGAGGCGGATCGTGAGCCTTTGCTTGAGTCCGGTGCGGTGGAGTGCTTGTTCAAACCATTCAGCGACACCGACCTGCGCGGCGCGCTCGATCTCGTTTTCCAATCCCACTGATTTGTTTGTTAACTGGCTACGTCAAGGAGAGATCGCATGTACAGGCTTCTGATGACCAGACCACAAGAACTGAGTGCGGTTGCCACGAAAGATATCATGCCGGTCGTCTTCGTTGTTGATGATGACATCTCGATACGGGAATCGCTCGAACTGCTCATCCGCCAGGCCGGATGGCGACCGGAGCTCTTCAGTTCGGCGAAAGACTTTCTCTCGTTCCCCAGAATGCATGTTCCGAGTTGTCTGATTTTGGATGTCAATCTCCCGGATCTGAGCGGGCTCGAGCTGCAGGAGCTGGTATCCGGAGATCGCACGGACATGCCGATCATATTCGTCACCGGCTTCGGAGACGTGCCTACGACGGTCAAGGCGATGAAAGCCGGAGCCGTCGAGTTCCTGACGAAGCCGTTCAGCGACGATGTCCTGATCGGCGCGATCGAGAGCGCGCTTGAACGGAGTGCCGAGACGGTGGGACTGGAGGCCCAGCAGGAGGTGCTGCGGGAATGCTATAATTCCCTCAGCCGCCGCGAGCGTGAGGTGATGCGTTTCGTCGTGACCGGGATGCTGAACAAGCAGGTGGGCTTCGAGCTGGGTATCAGCGAAATCACGGTCAAGGCGCATCGCGGACAGGTGATGAGGAAGATGAACGCACGCTCTCTCCCGGATCTGGTCAAAATGTCGGCCAAGCTCGGCGTCGGCCTCGACTCCTAGAACTGCGAGTTGGGTGCCCGCGCTGCCTGTTATAGACCGCCGGCGCGGGCACCTTCCAGCCTATATGCCAGCCAAGGTCTGGGTGTAATGGCCTAACCTTCTTTCGATGTCGGCATTCGTCTGAAGCCCCATCTCCATCAGTCTTCCGATCTTGGCTTGCGTCGTCGGGCGTTGCACCGAGGTGATGAACGCATCCCAGCCCGCCCCGATCTCGGGATTCGAGGGGAGGCTTGCAAAGTCCACCAGCCTCTTCGTATCCGCGATCGCCTGCCGGTCGAAGCCGGATATTCTGAGAGCCAGTGCGTCGACGAAGGGATCCAGTTGATCGTCGGGGAAAGAACGATTGACATAGCCATATCTTTCCGCGAGATCGCCATTGATGTCGTCGGACCCAAGCAGGACCTCAAGCGCCCGTCCTCGTCCCATCAGCCGTGGCAGCCTCGCCATCGGGCCGCCGCCGGGCACCAGGCCTGCGCCGACTTCCCATTGAGACAAGATCGCCTTCTCACGGCTTGCGAAACGCATGTCGCTTGCCAGCGCCAACTCGCTGCCGACGCCGGTTGCTCTTCCGCGGATGAGGGCGATCGAGACGACCGGCGATCTGCTGATCCGCACCAGCATGTCGGGGAGCGGATGAAGCCCTGTCGGCCCGGAGGGCAGGCCGGTCGATTCCGCAAGTGGTGGCGTGAAATTGTAGTGGGTCAGGAAGAAGCCCGGCACGGCGCTGTCGAAGACAACGACTTTGAGGTCCGGATCAGTCTCGATGGCCGAGATCACCTTCTCGAACTGCGGAATGGTTTCAGGCCCGAAGATGTTGAATGGAGGGTTGTTGAACGTCACCCGCCAGTAGCCAGGCGTGCGCTTGTCAACTTTGATCTGGGCAGGTGATTTGGCTTCCATGACTCTCTCCATACGAAGGTTGATACGCGAGATGATCGCTAGGGTTTGATCTCGAAGACGAGCTCGATTTCGACCGGCATTCCCAGCGGTATGCTGGCGACACCCAGGACGATGCGGGGAGGGACCCTGTCCGCTCCGAACAGTTCCAGGAGCAGTTCGGACGCTCCGTCGGCGACCTTGGGATGTTCTCGAAAATCGCCCGCAGTGGCGATATAGACGCCAAGCTTGGCGATGTTGCTTATCCGGTTGAGGGAACCAAGGTGAGCCTTCGCGGCAGCCAGTCCGCTAAGGCACGCCGTCCTTGTTGCGTTGTAACCCTCGGCAACTCCCAGCTCGTCGCCGATCCGCCCGATATATTTCGGATCATGGCCGATGACAGGAAGCATGCCGCTGAGGAATAAAAGAGGCCCGCATTGGATCGCCTCGACATAGGCGCCGAAGGGCGTCGGCGCAGGTGGAAGGGCGATGTCCAGCTCTACCAGGCGGCGGTCCGGCTCGATGCCGGCAGCTTTTCCAACGTCTACCATTTGCCGAGATGTGCGCCGTTATCGACGTGCAGCACCTCCCCGGTGATATCCTCCGCCTCGGTCAGATAGACGACCGCATTGGCGATCTGCTGGACACTGGAAATCGTGCCCATTGGCGATAGCGATCTGAGGAAGTCCTTTGGACTGTTTTCGTGCAGCGGCGTCTCGACGCTCCCAGGTGCGACGGCATTCACCCGGATGTTTTCCCTCGCAAATTCCATGGCGAGATTTTTGGTGATGGCGTTGATGCCACCCTTGGTGATCATCGCGACAGAGGCTGTTATGCCGGCAATGGGATGATCGGCCAGCGATGCCGTTATGCTGACGATGCTTCCCCCGGATTTCTGGCGCAGCATCTGTCGGATCGCGTGCTTCGTCAGATAGATGAAACCTTCGATATTGGTTGAGGAAAGCCGTCTGAAGTCCTCGATCGTGTAGTCCAGGAACGGCTTCGTGAAAAAGATCCCGGCATTGTTCACAACCGCGTCGATCGATCCGAACTTTTCAATGGCGGTGCGGGCGACCTTCTCCGCCGTAGTGGGGTCGCCGATGTCGCCATCGACCAGCGCCAGCCGGCTCGATCGGTCGAATCTTGCGGTCTCGCTGATGTTCCGCGACGTCGCGACGACGTTGTATTCACGGTCGAGAAACGTCTTCACGAGCCCGGCGCCGATGCCTTGGGATGCGCCGGTGATCAAGATGGTCTTGTTCGAATCCATTCCTGCCTCCGTGTCTCTGGATGCGAAAACGGCAGCCGTTCGCGTGGCGGTCATCCAGGGGAGATCACCTCGAATTCACTGCCGATCTGCATTTGTGTCGACCGCCCGGTGACTTCGTCGCCCGTCGACTGAGTGGATCATCGCGCGAAATTGAGGGGACGACTATTGCACCAAGGTGTCGGCGGATGTTGGTTCGGATGGCAACAACAAAGGCCGGAACCGAGGTACAATAAATCTTGGGAGAGACCGAACGCTCTACGAGACTGCTCTGGTCGCTCTCGGCAAGGCTGTGGTTGCTGCTTGACAGTTAGCACCGATCAAGCGACCCTTCGGCCCGCTTGATCGAGGAAACTCAGCATATCAATGTGGACTGGTGGCGTGGCTGCGAACGCCATCAAACCCAAGGTTACCCGTCCCCGCAAATGCTGGGCCATCGGCGACACCATGGTACAATAGAATAGCCGTCCTGAATTGGCCATCCTGACCCCGCAGCCGGCAATGCTCGCGGACTACGAGCGACTGATCTTCAGAGCGCCGGTGTACCGGTCCAAGCCGATCCAAAGCTATTGAATGCAGCCCGATTTAAGTGACGACCCTCAAGCCGCGTAGATCAACACCAACGCATAGGAGGAAGCCATGTCGGCCCTATCATCGCCGGTCACCCGGCGCAGCATACTTGCCACTGCCGCCGCCGCCAGCGCCGCGGGTCTGGTGCCCGCAGCATTTGCCGCCACCAATGATAGCGCCTCCATCAAGCCCTTTCATTTCTCCGCGACCGACAAAGAACTCAAGGATCTGCATCAGCGTGTCGTAGCGACCCGCTGGCCGGACAAGGAAACGGTGAAGGACCATACCCAAGGGGTGCAGCTTGCCACGATCAAAAAGCTCGCCGACTATTGGGCCAAGAACTATGACTGGCGCAAGGTCGAAGCGCGGCTGAACGCCCTTCCGCAATTCGTAACCGAAATCGACGGCGTGGAGATTCACTTCATCCATGTGAAGTCGAAACAGGAAAATGCGCTGCCCATCATCATCACGCATGGGTGGCCGGGCTCGATCATCGAGCAGATGAAGATCATCGCTCCCCTGACGGATCCGACGGCTCACGGGGGCACTGCGTCGGATGCCTTCCACGTCGTGGTTCCGTCGATCCCCGGCTATGGTTTCTCCGGCAAGCCGACCGAACCGGGCTGGAATCCGCCGCGTATTGCGAAGGCCTGGGCCGTACTGATGGACCGCCTCGGCTACACCCAATATGTCGCCCAGGGCGGAGACTGGGGCAATGCCATCTCCGAGCTGATGGCCGTGCAGCAACCGCCGGGATTGCTGGGCATTCACACCAACATGGCCGCCACCGTCCCAGCCGACATCGCCAAGGCACTCGCATCGGGCGCGCCGGCGCCGGCGGATCTTTCGCCCGACGAAAAGCACGCCTATGAGCAACTTGACGATTTCTACAAGAATGGTCTCGGCTATGCGATCGAGATGAACAATCGGCCGCAAACCCTTTACGGGATTGTGGATTCTCCGATCGGCCTTGCCGCCTGGATGCTCGATCATGACATCCGCAGCTACGACATGATCGCCCGTGTCTTCGATGGTAAGCCTGAAGGGCTGACACGCGATGACATCCTCGACAACGTGACGCTCTATTGGTTGACGAATACGGCGATTTCCTCCGCCCGCCTTTACTGGGACAATGCGCATTTTCCGTCAGGGGGCTTCTTCGATCCGAGAGGCATCAAGATCCCGGTCGCTGTGAGCGCGTTCCCCGACGAGATCTATCAGGCGCCGCAGAGCTGGGCGGAAAAAGCCTATCCAAAGCTCATCCACTACAACAGGCCTCAGAAGGGCGGACATTTTGCTGCCTGGGAGCAGCCCACCGTCTTCACCGAGGAATTACGCGAATCCTTCCGGTCCCTGCGAACCTAGAGCGACGGCAAGGGCGGTGCCGCCCCGCCCCGGCTACCTTCATAAAACGGCGAGCCGGGGCGGGATAACCTCCATGAGAAAGTCGATAAAGGCCCGGACGCGGCGCGGCAGGGGGCCGGCGCCGACATAGACGGCATGGATCGTCTCCACGTCGCCGGGATTGAAATCCTCAAGAAGAGGCACGACCCGGCCGGCCTCGATATCATCCGCGACGATGAAACGGCCGACCCGGGCGATGCCGGCGCCGGTAAGCAGGAGGTGGCGCATGGTCTCGCCGTTGTTGACCTCGATGCTGCCGGGCGCAAGCTGTTCGACGACGTTTCCTCCGATCAGAAACGGCCACCGGTCCTTGGGTGTCCTGAATGTGAAGCTCATGCATTGGTGGGGTTCAAGGTCGGCTGGAACGGCGGGCACCCCATGTTTGTCGAGATAGTTCGGCGACGCGCAAACCACGCGGCGAACGTCGCCGATTTTGCGTGCGGTCAGCGAACTGTCGGAGAGCGGCCCGATGCGGATCGCGACATCTGCCTGCTGGGCAAGCAGGCTGACGAGGTCGTCGGTGAAGGCGAGCTCGACGGCAAGGTCCGGATTGCGGGCGAGGAAATCGTCAAGGTGGGGAACAACATACATGTTTCCGAAAGTCAGCGAAGACGTGATCCGCAGTCTTCCGCGAACCGAACCTGAGGCGGCCGCGTCCTCGGCGTCGCTGACCTCCTGAAGGATCCGACCGCTCGCCTCGAAAAAAGCCCGGCCTTCATCCGTGAGTGTCAGGCTGCGCGTGGTGCGTACCAGCAGACGCGCGCCAAGCCTCTCCTCCAGTCGCGCAATCAGCTTGCTGACGGCTGACGGCGTCAAGTCCAGACTTCTCGCGGCCTTCGAGAAACCGCCTTCGTGCACGACGCGGACGAAGACTTCCATTTCGCCGAGGCGCTCCATGACCAGCTTCGACATTATGTCCTGCAGTTCACAATAAGTGTTCTCCCTGCAGATATAATCATCGCAGCCCGACATGTCTATCTGGAATGAGACAAACATCCCGGAAAGGAATTCGAACATGAAAATCTTCCTCACAGGCGCCAGCGGCTATATCGGTGGTTCGGTCGGCGCCGCCCTCGTCGCCAAGGGGCATACCGTTCGCGGCCTCGTCCGCGATCAGGCAAAGGCGGCCGATGTGGTGCGCACGGGCATCGAACCCGTGATCGGAACCCTTGATGACACCTCGCTCCTCACCGAAGAGGCCCGCGCGGCGGACGCTGTGATCAATACCGCAAGCAGCGATCATCGCGGCGCGGTCGAAGCCATCCTTAGGGGGATCGAGGGAAGCGGCAAGGCGTTCCTTCATACGAGCGGCAGCAGCATTGTCGGTGACGAAGCCATGGGCGAGCCCTCGGACAGCATCTATGACGAAGACGCCAAGATCGAGCCGGAGCCGGACAAGGTCGCCCGCGTAGCGATCGACCAGCTCGTGCTCGGCGCGTCCGGCGTCCGCTCCGTGGTTCTCTGCAACACCATGATCTACGGCAACACGCTCGGCACTCCGGCCGAGAGCGTCCAGGTTCCGCGCCTCGCCCGTAACGCGCGCGAGACAGGAAAGGCACGCTACATCGGACGCGGCCTCAACCGCTGGTCCAACGTCCATATCGCCGATGTCGTAGATCTATACCTGCTTGCCCTTGATAGCGCGAAGCCCGGCACTTTCCTCTATGTCGAAAGCGGTGAGGAAGAACTCGGCAATGTCGTGCGTGCCGTCGCCGACCGTCTTGAACTGGGCGAAGCGGGATCCATGTCAGCGGACGAGGCTATTGCCACCTGGGGACGTGAAATGGCCGTGTTCGGACTGGGCTCCAACAGCCGCGTCAGGGGCCATATCGCGACCAGGGATCTGGGATGGAAGCCGAAGACAACCTCGATCACGGAATGGATCCGCAGCGAGATGCCCCGATAGATCGATTTTCCTCCCGTGGACGCCTTTTCGGCGTCCACGATGCCCACCATGTCCATCAGCAATCCGCAGATGGCAGCCGAATGAGTAAAACCGCGCTGCCGGAGTGCCAGAAAAGTGGTCCCATGGCAGGCGCCTTGAATGCGCCAGGATCGAGATCGGATCGTAAGGCGCAAACCCGATTTTGGCTTGCCTGTGAAGACCTTGCCGCTTCCCTCACTTGCTCTCGGAAACAGCGCAAATAAAGTCATGAAACGCATCGCCGCTCTATTTGTTCCAATCACGAAAAGCTTTCTTGCCAAGGGTAAGGTCGGAGAGCATACTCATTTCATCGGCGGCTAAAAGAGGGGGCTGGCGATAACCCAGTCTCATCTAATTTTTGGCAAGAAGTGGCGGCGTAGATGTTGAAATCTTCCATTCATCCGCAGGATTTGCCGTTGTTTTCGGACGATCTTGACGTGCTCGACGGCGTGCTGGCGGCGGCATGCAAGGAGCGGGGCATCGCCCGAAAGGGTCCTGAAGCCGAACGGCTCGGCGCAGTGATCATTCAGCTCTATCGCCATGGCGTCAAGGAAGACGCAAAGCTGCTGGCCCTTGCCAAGGCCTATCTCTGATTCCCCACCGATCAATTCCATCTTTTGGATGATTTTCGACGGCTTGGCATTTTAGGCCTATCCGGAAGCAACTTTTGCCCTATTATTGCTGCGGTGCACAAATATTATCGCATTGCGGTGGCGGCAAAAGTGACGGTTCCTGATCGAACCGGAAAGGTTCCGAATGCGTCTGAAATTTCCCACACGGCTCAGCCGTCTGCTCGCCGATCCCTTTGCTTTTCAACAACAGATATTGTCCGGACTGGAATCTCCCTTTGGGTCCGATCAGCCCGATCGCGGACAAGGATCCCCGGCGCGGCGTCTTGTCGAGGTAACGGGCTTCGGTCGCAATCCCGGCAATCTCAGGATGTTGGAATATGTGCCGCCACGGCCGGCCGGCAGAGCGATGCCGCTGGTCGTTGTTCTCCACGGCTGCATGCAGAACGCTCCGGATTTCGATCGGGCGAGCGGCTGGACAGCACTGGCGCGAGAGCACGGTTTTGCGGTGCTCTATCCGGAGCAGAAGCCCTCCAACAATTCCAACCTATGCTTCAACTGGTTCCGGCCGAGCCAGGTCACACGCGACCGTGGCGAATTGGGATCGATCAGGGAGATGATCGCTTTTGCGTCCGAGCGCCATTCGATCGATGCTGATCGTGTATTCGTCATGGGCCTCTCCGCTGGCGGCGCCATGGCGGCGGCCTTGCTTGCCACCTATCCCGATCTCTTTGCCGCCGGAACGATCGTTGCCGGTCTGCCCTTCGGTTCTGCGCGGGACGCGATGTCGGCCCTGCATGTCATGCAAAATCCGGTGCAGCATACGCCCGATGAATGGGCGCAGTTCGTCCGCAATGTCTCCCCGGATGCTGGGAGCTTTCCTGCCGTTTCCATCTGGCATGGCGCCTCCGACCAAGTCGTCGCGATCGGCAATGCCGAAGCCTCGCTATCGCAGTGGCTGGCATTGCATGGGCTGGACTGGGCAGAGGCGAAAGACGACCGACGTAACGGCGCCAGCCGCAAGCGATGGCAGGACAGCCGCGGCAGGACGATTGTGGAACTGGTGACCCTCGATGATTTCGGTCACGGGCTGCCGGTCCGCTCAACGTGCGCAACCCGCAACCCCTCCAACGAGACTGACCGCTTCATGCTTCCGGCATCCGTTTCGGCGCCGGAAGCAATGGTCCATTCCTGGCGGCTTGATCAGCGCTGAGACCCAGCAGTCTCGCCGTCAATTTTGCTCGACGGAGATGCCGTTCTTGCCGATATTCATCTGAATACCTTCCGGCTTGGTCTGCTCGCGATAGATATAGGTCCCGAGACCGATGACCACGACCACCAAAGCGCCGATAAAGGCCGTTGCTACGTTTCATCTTTCAATCCCCCATGCAAACCAATGATTTCGCAGGATAAACGCGCGAAACTCCGCTTTGGTTCCATGAAGGTTTGGTAGCGCCCTAATCGTCGTTGGTAGCGTTGAGGTTTTCCGGACGAATGCCTTCGTCCTCGTCCCAGGATTTCAGCCGTACGCCTGGTCCGCCGACCCCCTGGCTGCCGCTCGCTAGAAACAGGATGCCTCGCGCTTCCAGCGCTGCGCGGACCGCCGAAAGCGTATGATGCTCGACTGACCCGACATCCGTCTCCAGCGCTTCGATGGAGGCGACGGACAGCCGGCTGTCGGCTGCGAGTTCTTCTGTGGAAAGCCCGATCATGGCGCGGGCGCCTCGGAGTTGTGCAGAGGTGATCATGCCTGCAATTGTAGCGCCGTCTCGGCCATTCTCAAGAGGGCCGGCGAACGATAACCCAGCAATTCGAAATAGATTTCCTCGGTTTCGTCGGCCATGCCTGTAATCGTGTTGCGATCCTTCCGACGCCGCGCTTCAGCGGTGAAACGGCGCAGGATATCAGGATCCGCCAGGCGCATCATCGCGTCGGCAAGCGGCTCCGGATCATCGCTGTTGGCGACGAGCAGGCCATTCCGTCCATCTTCCAGCACCATGCTGGCGCCGCCGACCTTCGTCAGCACCAGCGGCTTTCCGCCTGCCGCTGCCTCGAGCATCACATAGGACATGGCCTCATAGCGGCTGGGCATCACGACCGCGTCGAAGGCATCAATCGCGACGGCGCCGGGAATGCTGCTATTGAGATGTGCGCGACCCTGGAGCCCGAGTGCCTTGATGCGTGCGTCGATCTCGGCCTCCAGCTCCCCAGTGCCGATCATCAGCAGATGAGCGTTCGGGAGCTTTGCCGCGATCCGGGCAAAGGCATTGACCAGACGCTCCGGCGCCTTCTGCTGAGTCAGTCGACCAACGAAGCCGAACAGTAGCGCGTCATCGCCGATGCCGTACCGAGACCTGATAGCAGCGCGCTGACCGGGAGGAGGCGAGGCGACGCCGTTTGCGACCACCCGCAATCTGTCCCGGGGCAAGCCGATCGACAGCGCATGCTCATATTCATCGCGCGAGACGCAGATCACACGATCCGAGAGGGCGTTGCCGAGGAAACGCTCGATGCCGCCATAGATCATGCGACCCTTGGAGCCCAGCGTCGGGTCCATGGTCCTGAAAGCGTGAGGCGTATAGATGACCGGCGTGTGTACCCCGGGCAGGCGCAGACGCGTGAGCGCACCCGCCTTGGAACTGTGGCCATGGATCAGGTCGAAGTGACCGTGTTTCGAAACGATCTGGCGGATGTTCCACCAGGCCGGAATATCAGCAATTCCGGGCGAGCGATGCATCATGACGGGGAGCACGCCGTCGAGGCCCATTCCCTCCAGTTCTTCAACGAACGCGTCTTCGGCCCGGACTGGCGAATAGATCGCGGTTACCGAATGGCCACGGCGCTGCATGGCGCGGCACAGATCGAGGAAATGGCGACCGGATCCACCACCGCTCGGCTCCAGGACTTGCAGCAGCGAGAGGCGTTTGATCGATACGTTGACGTTCATGTCACGATTTCTCCCCGGGCGAGGCGATGCTGATGGCGTTGTTCCAGCGCCCAGCAGCCCCAGACGATCCCGATCAGCATGTAGAGATGGCGCCAGTGGTCGGTGTCGATGACGTTGCCGATGCCGACATGGCCGAGAATGACGATCCAGGAGATCATCACGTAGGGCTGCCACGGCCGCTCCTTGAGCAGGCAGCGGAAGCCGATATAGATCGTCCAGCAGATCATGGTGACCCAGCAGAAGAAGCCCAGCCAGCCATAGGTGGTCAGCGTCTTCAGCCAGATATTGTGCTCGTCCTCGTTGAACATGGTCGCAAAGACCAGCGGGCCGATGCCGAGCGGCTTCTCCATCGACATCGTGAAGCCGATGCGGTGACGCTCGAAGCGCCCCAGGTGGCCGCCGTCATAATCCTGCACCAGCTGCGTCCTTTGCGAGAAGAGGTCGCTGACCTGATGGAACTGCAGCGCGATAACAAGCACCGTGACCATAAGGATGACGGCGGTCAGCGACATGATCAGGATGCGCAGGCGGAAGGCGTTGCTGCGATGCTTTAGCAGCATGATGAAAATCAGCATCGCGGCGGCAAAGGCAAAGAGCGCCCAGGCGGCACGCGAGAAAGAGAGAAAGATGCCGAATGCGAGGATCGCAAGGCCGACTGTCTTGAGCGGCGCCTTCTTCAGATCGCCGATTAGGATGCCGTGCATCAGGTAGAGCGCGGGCGCGGCGAGATAGGGGCCGAAGACGTTCGGGTCCTGGAAGGCGCCCATGGCGCGGTCGTAGCGCGTGAAGATCTCGAAGCCGGGCAGGGCATGAAAATAGCCGATGATGCCGAGAACAGAGGTGATGATCGCGGCGACGGTGAGCGTCTTGAAAATCAGCGCCAGACGATTGGCATTGTCCTCGATGATCGCGGCATAGAAGACGGAACTCAGCGCCAGGAAAGTCGACACCGCGATGTAGATGGGGGCGTCCATTTCGGTGCTGGTGAGATCCCGCATCTGCGTCATCGACAGCATGCCGCCGACGTTGAATGTCAGGAACAGCGCCAGGAGCGGCGCAGTGCTGCGCGAAATCCGCAGACCCAAAATGAACCAGACGCCGATCAGAAGCGTCAGCCAAAGCTCGTACGGTGCCGGCTCGTCAATGACGAAGCCGGAAAGAAAGACACCGAACGCAACGCAAGCTGTGCCGACAAGGCGCATGGCGGCAAGCTGCGGCTGCGGGACGTGCAGCGTAGTGGTTGCGATAGCACTCAATATGCATTTTCCGTGTTGAGCAGGCGGAAGGGTGTCAGGAAGAGGATTTTCAGGTCGAAGAACAATGACCAGTTCTCAATGTAGAAGAGGTCGTAGGCGGTGCGGAACTTGATCTTGTCGTCATTGTCGATCTCGCCGCGCCAACCGTTGATCTGCGCCCAGCCGGTTACGCCCGGCTTGACGCGGTGACGGGCGAAATAGCCTTCGACGACGTCGGCATAGGTGCGGTCATGGCTCTGCGCGAGGACGGCGTGCGGGCGAGGACCGACTAGGGACAGGCTGCCCATCAGCACGTTGAAAAGCTGTGGCAGTTCGTCGATCGAGGATTTGCGCAGGAAGCGGCCGACCGGCGTGACGCGCGGATCGTTCTTGGTGACGGCGTTGCGCGCCGACGGATCGCTCATATTGGTGTACATCGAGCGGAACTTGAAGACCTTGATGATCTCGTTGTTGAAGCCGTGCCGCTTCTGCATGAAGAAGACAGGCCCCTTGGACGTCGCCTTTACGGCGATCGCCGCCCCGATCATGACAGGCCAGAGAAGCGAGAGCGCAACCAGGCTGAAGAAGATGTCGAACACGCGCTTGGCGACGGAATCCCAATCGCGGATCGGCTTGTTGAAGATATCGAGCATTGGCACGGCGCCGACGTGGGAATAGGCGCGCGGGCGGAACCGCAGCTTGTTCGCATGGGCCGCCAGCCGGATATCGACAGGCAGCACCCAGAGCTTTTTCAGAAGCTGGAGAATGCGGTTTTCGGCGCTCATCGGCAGCGCGATGATCAGCATGTCGATGCGGGCAACCCGGGCGAATTCGACCAGTTCGGCGACGGTACCGAGCTTCGGATAACCGGCGACGACGACCGGCGAACGGCCATCGCCGCGGTCGTCGAAAATACCGCAGATGCGGATATCATTGTCCTGCTGGCTTTCGAGCGCGCGGATCAGCTCTCTGGCCGGTTCGCCGCCGCCAACGATGACGGCCCGCCGTTCCATGACGCCGTTTCTCGTCCAGTTGCGGATGCCATAGGCAAAGGCGATACGCTCTACGAACAGGAAGACGATGCCGGTCAGGAGCCAGACAATGAACAGGCGGGGGGAATATATCGAGCCGGCCCGCAGCAGCGCGACCAGGACGAGAAGCGGGATGAAGGATGCCCCCCAGGCCAGCAACAGACGTCGCACGCAATGAAGCGGAGCGCGAAGCGCCGGGATCTGATAGGCGTCGACCACCTGCAGGATGAAGACGGTCAGTGCAGACAGCCCGATCGCGACGGCCGCCTGGATCAGGAAGGGCTGAACGTGCGCATCGATATAGGCATAGGAGACACCAAGTCCGATGGCGAGAAATGACAGGAACTCGAAAAGCCGAAACTGCCCGATGATGATCGAAGGCGTCTGGTTGGCTTCGCGGAACTGCTCGGCGATCTTGGCTGCAAACGGATTGATGGCAGGAGGCGTAATCTCGCCTGCCTTTTCGTCAGCCGACCGGGCCCGTACTTCGGAGACCTGCCTGCGAATGTTTTCGATGTTGAATTGCTCAGGCTTGTCTATCTGATTCATGGTCTTGAATATCCGGTCCTCGCCGGAAATCGACCTAGCAGAAAAGCACCTAAGGAACGCTTAGAAGAAAAGGTTAAATTTTACGCATCGCCACGAATGCCAAGTATTTCATAGTACAGTTTTAGGACATCCCGTGCCATAACGGGCGCGGAGAAGACAGACTTGATGGATTCAGTGGGGGGCATGACACGATCTCCCCACCGTGGTGTGACCACGGCCTCTGCCATGACCCGCGCCAGATCATCGGCATTGTCCGGCTCGGCCAAAGCCGGGCTTTCCAGCCCAAGTGCTTCTGGAATACCACCCACTCTGGAAGCGATGACCGCCTTGCTGGCCGCAAGTGCCTCGAGCACGATGTAGGGCATGGATTCGGCGCGCGAGGGCACGACGACGTTCTGCGACATGGCGAAGGCTTCATCGATGCGCATGGCCGGCAATATCCCGATGCGATGCCCGAGGCCACGCTCGACCATCATGGTGCGATATTTGTCGCGATCCGGCCCGTCCCCAATCATCAGCGCCGACAGCGGCCGCCCGACGCGCCGCTCGGTCTTGGCAAAGGCGTCCACAAAGAGATCGGGACCCTTAAGGTCCCGAAGCATGCCGATATAGACAAAATGGACCGAGTCGGACCGTGTGGGTATGGGTCTGAAGTCGCGCTCGTTGATGCCATTGTAGATCAGTCTCGTCTTCGCCTTGGGGATGCCGACCTTGCGCTCGTAAGTCTGCCGTTCGAAATCGCAGATGAAGATCAGCGCGTCGGTAAAATGCTCCTGCAAGCGCTCCAGAAACAGCACCAGCTTGCCCTGCGGCATGGTGGGAGAGAAATGCAGGCTGCCGCCATGCGGCGTATAAAGGCGGGCTACGCGATACCTGTTCACCCGCAGGGCTGAGCCGATGACGCGTGCAAGCAGGCCGCCCTTGGCGCCATGCCCATGCAGCACGTCCGGCCGCAAACTTTTGACTGTCTTGTAACCTTCCCACAGCGCCCCGAAATCCGCCGGGCTGACGGAGCGCTGGATCGGCATCCGCGTCAGCCCGAGCGACAAATAAGGACGAATGTCATCGAACAGCCGATCCTCATGTTCGCCGCCGGTCGAGCTGTCGCACAATATGCCGACATCATGTCCCGCCTTGCTGTGCTCCTCCGCCAGATCGCGCACATGGCGGAAAATTCCGCCGACCGGGGACCTGAAGCAATGAAGGATGCGGAGGGGGCGGGGGGTGTTCATGAATGGTTAGAACAACCGTTCACGAACGTAGATCGTATCGCCTGCGAGCACCGGATTGGAAATGTTGACGCGCCCGGTCATGACCTGACCGTTGATCTTGCGGGTAACGTCGACAGTGCCCTGGTTGGCGCGGCTCGAGAATCCGCCTGCAACTGCGACAGCATTCTGGATCGTCATGCCCGGCACGTACGAATATTGGCCCGGCTGGCCAACTTCGCCCATGATGTAGACCGAGCGATAACGATCGACGTCGATCGTGACGTCAGGATCACGCACATAGCCCTGCCGAAGCTTCTGGGCGATCTCGCCGGAAAGCTGCTGCATGGTGCGTCCCCGAGCGGTGACTTGACCGATCAGCGGGAAGGAGATGTAACCGGCCTGATCCACCGTATAGGTGTTGGTCAGGCCTTCCTGATCGAAGACGGTGACGCGCAGCCGATCGCCGCTATCCAGCGTATAGGGCTGGATCGTTGCCTGATTGAAAGCCCGCGGCGCGGGCTGATAGCTCATGCAGCCGGTGAGGCCTACGCCGAGCGCAGCCATGCCGAGGGCCAGAACAATCTTAGGCTTTGCGAAAGACATCCGCATGCTCACAGGAAGATGGAAATCATGACGCTGTTATCGATCCGTTAGGGTTAACAGCGGGTAAAGAGGCCGATCAATTCCATTTGATATCGTTACGACAAGTAACATGGGGCCAGTAACGCCGGGGAAGGGCCAATATTAACCGTTGCGTTACCATGGTCGTTTACGCTTTCGCGAACTCATAGTGTGGAGTACGGGTATGTCCGGCGTAAACAGCAGCCAGCAGGATGTGGATATTGATCTTGGTCAGCTTTTTCGAGCTGTCTGGCAGCGGCGCGTAAGGGTCCTGATCATCACCGTCATTGGTGCTTGCGCCGCATTGGTGATCGCCAAACTCGTCTCCCCCGAATATCGCAGCGAAACCCGTATTCTCATCGAGCAGCGCGCTCCGGCCTTTGCGACGACGGCGCCCGGAGGGGCGGATGCGACGTCGAGCAATGTTCTCGATGAACTCAATATCGCCAGTCAGGTGCAGATTCTTCAGTCGGCCGATCTCATCAAGCAGGTCATCACCAATCTGAAGCTTTACGATCAGCCCGAATTCGAGGCTCCCGACGAAAGCTCGGCCATGTCGAAGATCTTGGTCCTGCTGCACCTTAAGAAGAGCGTCATGGACAAGGCGCCTGAAGAGCGCATGCTGGACGCTTTCACCGATCGCCTGCAGGTCTACCAGATCAACAGCTCCCGCGTCATCGGCATCACCTTCACCTCCCGCGACCCGCAGCTTGCCGCAAGCGTCCCGAACGCGATGGCGCAGGTCTACCTCTCCATGCAGAGCGGCGCGAAGCTGGACTCCAACTCCGAGGCGACCCGCTGGCTGGAGCCTGAAATCGAAAACCTGCGCCAGAAGGTCAGCGACGCAGAGAAGAAGGTGGCCGACTATCGTTCCGCCAATGGCCTGCTGCAGACCAGCGATACCAACACCTTTGCCGGCCAGCAGCTCTCCGATATCTCCGGCCAGCTCGCCCAGGTTCGCGGCGACAAGGCCAATGCCGAGGCGCGTGCACAGGCAGTCCGCAATGCGCTCTCCACCGGCCGATCAACCGATACGCTTGCCGATGTTTCCGGCTCGCAGAACATGCAGCGCCTGAAGGCGACAGAGTCCAATCTGGAATCGCAGATCTCCGATCTCTCCACGACGCTGATGGACGGGCATCCGCGCCTGAAGGCCCTGCGCGCCCAGCTCGCCGACATCCGCCAGCAGATCGATCGTGAGACCCAGAAAATCCTCGCCAGCATCGAAAACGAGGCGAAGGTTGCCGATCTGCGCGAGCAGCAGCTGATGCAGCAGGCCGACAAGCTCAAGGCCGCCAGCGCCCAGGCAGGCGAAAGCACGGTCGGCCTCAACGCGCTGGAGCGCGAGGCGACCGCCCAGCGCCAACTGCTCGAGACCTATCTTGCCCGCTACCGCGAGGCCGCATCCCGCGCCGACAAGAACTCCAGCCCGGCCGACGCCCGCGTCGTTTCCAAGGCTGTCGAGCCGGTCGATCCCTATTTTCCGAAGGTCGGGCCGATCGTCGTCGTCGCCACGCTCGCAACCTTTATCCTAAGCTCGATCGTCATCATGCTGATGGAGCTCTTCAGCGGCCGCGCCCTGCGCCCAACCGGCAAAGTCGAAGCCGAAACGACCGACGCCAGGGAGAAGGTCGTCGAGCGGGAGACTGTTGCCGCGGCGCCGGTCGCCCAGCGTGCCGATGTACCCGCGAGCATGCTCTCGGTTGCGGCAGACGAGGAACTGGCTCGGGAAATGGAAGAATCCGTTCATGTCGAACAGTCCGCCCCTGCCGAGGAGGAAGAGGACTTTTCGATCCAGTCCGTTGCCGACTATCTCATCCGACTGGATACGAAGATCGTGGCGGCAATCTCACCGAGCGGTGACAACGGCTCTACGGCATCGGTGATGCTGGCGCGCACGATTGCCGATACGGGTCACCGTATCGTCCTCGTCGACATGACCGGCACCGGCTGCCCGACGCGGCTGATGGCTGAAGCGGCGGATCTGCCCGGTATCACCGATCTGCTTTGCAATGAAGCAGCCTTTGTCGACACCATCCATCCGGACCGGTTGTCCGACGCCCATCTCGTTCCGCAAGGAACCAGCGATCTCCGCCGCGCCATGCGCGGAGCCGACCGCCTGTCGATCATCCTCGAAGCGCTGTCTTCTGCCTATGATCTGGTGCTGGTCGAGTGCGGCGCTGCCGATGTCGATGGCGTCGCACGGCTAACCCGCAACAAGGATGTCGAGATCGTCCTCTCCATGCCGGAGCCTGACGAGAAGCAATTCGTTGCGGCAATGACGGAATTCCAGAAGGCCGGCTACGAACATCTGATCCTGATGTCCGGCTGGCGCGACGAGGGCGAACCGGGCACGCAGCGCCACGCTGCGTGACGTAAGCGCTCGCCTGTCCTGCTCAGCAAACTTATACTGGACGGCTTTAGTCGATCTCCGGGTCGTCGCGGCCACTGTAGATGTCGAGCTGGAGTTCCAATCCACGCAATCCGATTGCACTGAGCGTGTTCGGAGAGAGACCAATTCCTTCATTATAGGTGGAGAGGAACAGGCCGACGAAAATGTTGCCGCGAAAGCGCCCCGCAAGCGCCTTCCACGCGTCGAGGTCATCCCTTAAGTCGGCAAAGAGCGCGGCCACCTGCTTGTCGAGATCGCCGGGGCTTTCCTGGGGAGTTTTTAGCAGCCAGCGGCCCGTCCGAGCCACGACTTGTGTCCCGTTGGGCGTGGTCCAAAGACCGCCTTTTTTCGCGCCGCTCGTCGGCTGGCAGCCGAGGATGCGCGATATCTCTTCGGGATCAATGTCGTCCCCATGAAAACGGAGAGATGCGGCGCTTTCATGTACCTCAGCCATAGCGTTTCTTAATCCTTGTCCACCGGCTCGGCGGTCGGCGCATGGCTTGCCTGTGACCTCAGCCGCTGGATGAAGCCATAGATCTTCGGATTGGCCTTGATCGCTGCCTTGGTCCGCGTGACGCCGCGCTGCGCGAAGGCTGCGACATGGCCGAGGGCCGAGATCGGCAGGATGGCATCATACTGCACCGTTTCGGCAGGACACCAGGAGCGCTTGTAAAGCTGGTCGCCGATGCCGAAGTCGAAGAGCGCGACATCCTGCTTGTGGAAATGCTCGATCATCACCCAGAACAGCAACTCGCCTGGGCTCGATGCCGGCACGACGGTTTCGTCGATCGAGGTGAACTGGCAGATGACATGATCGCCCTTGCGCGAGATCGCGGCAACCGCCGGGACGTGTCCCTCATGCGTGCCCTTTAGCCGGACCGCATGCATTTCGAGCGGCACGGAAGACGGGTCGCTCCGGACGCTATCGATCAGCCGATGCAGGAAGGCCTTTGCGTCAGGCGACTGGAAGACATCAGGCAGCCCCGCCTCCTTGAAGCGAACGGCCTTCTGCTGGAAGAAGAGATCGAGAAGCATATGCTGCTCGTCAACAGGCCCGCCGGCAATATGCTCGAAGCCGCCGAGATCCTGCAGCAGCCGCGTCTGCTGACGGTTCTTCTTGCGCCGGCGCTTGGCGTTCAGCTGCTTCAGCGTCTCGTCGAAAGAGGAGAGGAAGGGCAGCTGGAAGGCATGGTTCTGGTTTTCGACCAGCGGCATATGGGAGAGGAGGCTCCTGCGCCCGCGCCAGCCCAATGGCATGTTCTGCAGGACCACGAGATCGGCCTTGCCCTGCAGCGCTTGCGCGATCGCGTCCCGCTGCGAGGCCGTCAGCCCGCCTTCTGCCGCTTCGAGGAATTCCCGCGAAAACAGTCCCGTATTGATATTGCTACGACGCGCGGCGATGAACTGGGCGCTGCGCACCATATTGGCGCGGACGATTTCCAGCGGCAGGATGAAGGCCGTCCGAGCGCCGAACGAGCCGCGCACGATCGCGAGCGGGTTGTTGTAGGTCGCGACCCAGGCGGAGCACCAGTCATAGCCCTGATGCAGGGAGGCGAGATTGTCGCGTTCCAGCGCCCGCCATTCGCTCTCCAGCGGCTCCATGCTGTCGAAGAGGTCGATCCGCAACGTGTCATTCGCAGCCCGACGTGCCGGCGCAGCGGTGCTGTCAGGCGCGGCATTGGCGACCGGCATAGTTTCGATATCCAGCTTCGGCGTCTGCACCGGATGTCTCCCGTAAATCCAAACGCTGGAGACCATAGGCCTGGCTCGCCTATTTTTGGTTTATGGCAGGGAAGTTTGCGGATTTTCCGCCGATCAGGGTTATCCCTGCGTTAATCGAGGCGGCATTACCGCTGCTTCGGCCCTGCCATCCACTTGATCAGCAGCATGGCCGGCAGGATCCAGATGAGGCCGGTGAGCAGGAAATAGAGAAACTGCGTCCACCAGGGCGCATTGCCGAGCGCATAAACCGCGACAGAATTCGCCAGCCAGGCATAGCCGAGAACGAGCACGATCAGCAGGATCGTACCGATGAATTTGCGCAAGCGCACGGGCATGTCTTCATCCTCCCCTTCGGCTCCGGCATCGGCGAGGCGTTTCTTCCGCGACGGCATGCCGCAAAGCCTTGGGCCTTGTTTTGCACGGCCCTATCGGGCAAATCAACATGCGGATTGAAGGAGAGACCATGGCTGTCGCAAATTTCACCTCGGAACAGGCCGTCCTAAGCGAAATCGCAAGGCAGGATCGCAATCGCCGCGCCGTGCGCATCTGGCTTGGTTTCGTCGTCTTTGCGCTCTTCTGTCTGGTGCTGGTCGGCGGCGCGACGCGGCTGACCAATTCAGGTCTCTCGATCACCGAATGGAAGCCGATCCACGGCGTCATCCCGCCGCTCAACGAAGCGCAATGGCAGGAGGAGTTCGACCTCTACAAGCGCATCCCGCAATACCAGATCATCAACAAAGACATCACGGTCGATGATTTCAAGAGCATCTTCTGGTGGGAATGGGCGCACCGGTTGATCGCCCGCGGTATGGGCGTCATCTTCGCTCTGCCGCTGATCTATTTCATCGTCACGCGCCGCATTGAAAAGAGCCTGCGCTGGCCGCTGGTTGGCGTCTTCTTGCTGGGTGGCCTGCAGGGCGCGATCGGCTGGTGGATGGTGGCCTCGGGCCTTGAGGCGCGTACCGAAGTCAGCCAGTACCGCCTCGCCACGCACCTCGTCATGGCCTGCTTGATTTTCGCGTCCTGTGTGTGGGTCATGCGAGCATTGTCGCCGCATTCGAAGGATGCTGCGCCGACACCTTATTCTGGCAAGCTCGCGGGCCTCATCGCCTTCATGGCTCTCTTCCAGATCTATCTCGGCGCACTTGTCGCCGGCCTCCATGCCGGCCTTTCCTACAATACATGGCCGCTGATGGATGGCGCGATCGTGCCCGACGGCCTCTTTGCCCAGATGCCGGCCTGGATCAATTTCTTCGAGAACCCGAAGATGGTTCAATATGTTCACCGCCTCGGCGCCTACGCGCTCTTCGCTGTGGTGCTGATTAACATGGTGATCTCGCTGGGCGCCTCCCCGCAGACGACCCACGCCCGCCGCTCCATCGTGCTTCTGGTGCTTGTGACCATCCAGGCCGCACTCGGCATCTCGACGTTGCTGATGCAGGTGCCACTGCATCTGGCGCTGACCCACCAGGCGGGTGCACTGATCGTCTTCGGCTTCGCCATCGCCAACTGGCGGGGATTCTATGGCGAATATCCGCGCGAAACGGAAATTGCCCTCAGAGATTGAGGTGCGCCGTTGCTGTCGGTCGGTGCCTCAGCTTATGACCACCGTCAAAAAGGATTGACGTAGTTCAGGATCGCGACCTGTCGCAGCAGCACTCGTCGAATGAGGTGCGCGGGCTTGACATGGTCGGTGAAGATGGCCGCTACTCCCGTGCTTCCGGCAGGCAGCTGATCGGCAAAGCCGTTGTCATCAAGCTTCACCCGAACGACAAGCGGCATGCTCAGGATCGCTCTGGAGGTGACGGCCGTGCCCGAAGTCTGGGTCTGGCCGCTGGCAACCGCCTGAAGAACGCTTTCGACCTGTCCCGTATAGACCTTGCCAGGCATGAACTTGAAGGTGACTTCGACCGGCTGGCCGGTGTCTATGTAGCGGGCGTCAATCTGCGGCACCTCGACGCCGATGATCGTCTCCGCGGTATCGATGAAGGCCATGACGGGCGACAAGGGCAGGTTGGAGACGCGGGCGCCCTTGCGAAGCGCAAGATTGGTGACATAGCCGTCGGCGGGTGCGCGAACGACGGTCTTGTCGAGGTTCCACTTCGCCTCGACGATCTCTGCTTGCAGTTGATCGACCTCAGCCTGCGCTTGCTCGACGTCATACGCACGGCCTGCACCGCGGGACCGCAACTCCGTCGTCTCCGATACCCTGAGCTGGCCGAGTGCGAGCTGGGCGTTCAGGGCGTCGAGCTTCGACTGGTAGGGGACAGGGTCGATCCGGAACAATATGTCCCCGGCTTTCAGCGGTGTGTTTGCCAGCACGGGTACATCGATCACTTCGCCCGCGACGTCTGGAACGATTGCCACCGAGTTACGGACGACCAGCGCCGAGCCTTGGGGCGCACCCCAGCCCATCGGAATGAAGAGCCCGATCAGAAGCAGCAGGAGCACCAGGACCGGCGAGACTTTCCAGAAAAGGTTGAAGGGAACAATCCGCAGCTTCACAAGGCAGAAAAGGATGACCAGATAGACGTTCAGCAGGACGACGATCATGGTTTGCGCTCCATGCCTTGAGCACGCGGAACGTCGACATAGGCCCATATCAAGATGATGGGCCAGAGCGCAAAGCCGAGCAGCAAGGTGACCCACCCGCCGACGGTCACGGCTTTTGCCCAGGGATGGTTGCGGCTTTTGGCAATCATCCCCGGCAACATGGCGAGGAAGACAATAACGGCGACCGTGCTGAGCAGGAGAATGACCAGAACGATCCAGGCAAAGATGTCGACAAGGCTCACGTCACCCTCCAGCACCGCGAAGATCGATCCTCCGCGGTGCCAAGCGAAACATGAGAGAGGGAGCGAGGTAAGTACGTTACGGTAACAAGGTCGTGGTTTTACGCTTCGTATCGAGATAGCGAGGACGTCAGGAATTGGATAATTGATCCGGTGACGACTGCATGCCACGCGGCGCGGTGGCAGCTTTTCACTGCCGCCATCGTTGCCATGGCACCTAGAGGGCGAGCGCCACACCTCCGCAAGCCAGCGCCAGCACGACGATCCATGGCGGCGTCTGCCAGACCGTGAGGAGAAGGAAGCCGGTCAGCGCCAGCGCGAAATCGCGGGAATTGAGGATGGCGCTGGTCCATACCGGATCATAAAGCGCTGCGGCGAGAATGCCGACCACGGCGGCGTTGGCGCCGCGCATTGCTGCCTGCGCCCATGGGCGAATGCGAAAGGCGGACCAGAAGGGGAGCGCTCCGACAACGAGCAGCAGGCCGGGAAGAAAGACGCCGATGAGGCAGATCACCGCGCCTTCGACCCCGTTAGGCGGGGATTTCATCACGGCGCCGAGATAGGCGGCGAAGGTGAACAAAGGTCCCGGAACGGCCTGGGCTGCCCCATATCCGGCGAGAAATGAATCGGCGCCGACCCATCCCGTCTGCACCACTTCCGCCTGCAGAAGCGGCAGGACCACATGGCCGCCGCCAAACACGAGCGCTCCGGCTCGATAGAAAGAATCGAACAGCGTCAGGCCTCGCCACGAGAGCATGTCCGATACGACAGGCAGGAACAGCAGCAGGACGAAGAACAGGGCAAGTGCGGTCACTCCGACGCGCCGCGAGATCGGAAAGGCCAGATGATCGCTGTCCGGAACGGGCAGATCCCGGCAGAGCCACAGTCCTGCCAAGGCGCCGCAGACGATTGCCGCAATCTGCCCCACTGCACTGCCGATGAAGATAACGGCCAGCGCCGCCGCAAGGCCGATGCCGGCCCTCCGCCTGTCCGGCGTCAATCGTTGCGCCATGCCCCAGACGGCCTGGGCGACGACGGCAACGGCGACGATCTTCAAACCGTGGATCAGTCCCGTTCCAACAGGTCCGCCGAATTCTGCCGCCCCGAATGCGAACAGGATCAAAAGCAGGGCCGAGGGCAGGGTAAAGGCAGTCCATGCCGCACAGGCGCCCGGAAAGCCGGCACGCAACAGACCGAGGGCAAAGCCGACCTGGCTCGAGGCCGGCCCAGGAAGAAACTGGCAGAGCGCCACGAGATCGGCATATTCCGTCTCGCTGATCCATTTGCGCCGCAGTACCAGTTCATCACGAAAATAGCCGAGGTGAGCGATGGGACCGCCGAAGGATGTAAGGCCGAGCTTGAGGAATGTCCGCAACACCTCCGATGCCGATCCTGCCGGTCGCAGTGGAGGCGGGGAGCCTGCGGCTTCTTGAACCGAGGAATGACCCTGACGAGCCTCCATTCCACCGCTCATGGACGATTGCCCGTCGTCACGCCGCCGTCGCAGATAAATTCAGCGCCCGTTGAATAGGACGATGCGTCGGAGGCAAGGAACAGAACCATTTCAGCAACTTCGCGGGATGTGCCCAACCGGTTGATCAACTGCCGGGCCGCGAAGGTCCTGATTGCCTCGTCATCAAAAAAGGGATCGATCATCG
The DNA here is from genome assembly GCF_008365395.1 of Neorhizobium sp. P12A. Lineage (NCBI taxonomy): Bacteria > Pseudomonadati > Pseudomonadota > Alphaproteobacteria > Hyphomicrobiales > Rhizobiaceae > Neorhizobium > Neorhizobium sp. P12A. Next base: position 289,627 of record NZ_QOVX01000004.1, read on the forward strand.
GCGTCTCGATCAGGCCCGGGTGCACGGAGTTCACCCTTATCCCGTATTTGGCAAATTCGTTTGCCGCCACCTTGGTCATGCCGCGTATGGCGAATTTCGAGGCGACATAAGCTACGTTGTTTGCCGGCCCGCGAATGCCCGCCGTGGACGAGATATTGACGATGCTGCCACCCGTCCGTTTCATCAGCCGCACGGCGGACTTTATGCCGAGGAAGACGCCGGTCTGATTGACCGCGATCACCTGCTCGTATTCCTCAAGCGTGCAATCCTCGATCGGCGCCCGACGCAGGATGGCGGCATTGTTGACGAGGATGTGGAGCGCGCCGAATTTCTCTTCGGCAACTGCCACTGCCGCGATCCAGTCGGCTTCCTTCGCAACGTTGAGCGGAACATAGATCCCGCCCACTTCCTGGGCGACCCGTTGTCCTTCCTCATGCTCGATGTCGCCCAAGATGACCTTTGCGCCTTCTTCCGCAAAGAGCCGCGCCTCTTCCGCTCCCTGTCCACGGGCGGCGCCCGAAATCAAGGCAACCTTGCCATCCAGTCTTCCCACGTCTCGTCTCCCATCATGTCGCCTTGCCCGCCACCCTGAAGCAGACCTGCTTCGAGGCGTAGGCCGTCATTGTGAAGAGGTAGCATATTCCTGCTCTCCACATAGTTCGACGATATGGCAGAAGCCGCTTTTCCGAATTTCTTTCTGCGGAGATGAAAGGATGTCGGGAAACGAACCTTTCCTACGTCCTTGGGTGGAGACGACAACACCCATTGAGGGAAGGAAGGATATTGTTATGGGCAAGACGATCGCAATTCTGGTGGCGCGGCTGATTTTCGCAGCCGTATTTCTCATGGCGACGAGCTTCAAGTTCTTCGACATTCAGGCAACGGCAAATTTCATCGCCGCTGCGGGCTTCCCAATTCCGCTGTTTCTCGCCTGGATCGCCGCATTTTTCGAACTCGGGCTGGCACTGGCGTTTCTGACCGGCGCTTTCTTCTCGCAGGCCGCTCTGCTGGCCGGCATCTACGTGATATTCTTGGCCTTCTCCTTCCACGGACCTAACCGCTGGACCGGAAACCAGGCTGAATTCGGCTTCTTTATCGACCACTTCACCTTCCTGGCCGGCTTGCTCTTCGCGGCCGTTCACGGGCCGGGCGAGACCTTGGCGTGGAGGCCCGGCTTTACGAAGCGCATGGCATGACGCGGGTCAGTGCGTACTGCCGAGCATCCGCCGGACGATGAGTGCGAAGGCTGAGCGCTCGGCAATATTCTCCAGGCTATCAGTCGATGGCTCAGCCGCCATCGACCAGCAGACCGACACGGCAGAATGGGCTCCTGCAAATCTCAAGATCTTGCGCTCCGAGCATCCAAGGACTTCTGAGAAAGACTTGGCCAGCCGGGCAATCCTTTTCGGATCGAGGATATCCTTCGCTCCGCCGAGAGGATTACCGAAGACATTGGCGACGTCATAGGCGGGATCGCCGATCAATCCCTGCGGGTCGATCGCAAGCCAGCCGCGCGGGCCGCCGGTGACGATATTGTCGTGATGCAGGTCGCCATGCAGCGGACGAATATCGGTCTGCTCGGCCAGCAGCCTTTCGGCGAGCGCAGCACCCCAGCGAAGCAGATCGGCATGGTCGGAATAAGCGCCGCGGTCAACCGCCTGGAACAGCGACTGGAAATGCCGGCGCAGGGGCACGAGTCCCTTCGGCGGCTGAAGCGGTGATGACGAATGCAGGTCCGCGAGGACCGACAGAATGATCTCGATCGCGGCCTCGTCGCCATGTTCGGTATAGTGGTCGCGAAGGATTTGCCTTCCCGCATCCTCCACTAGGCAGGCATTCTCGAAACGGTCGATCAGCAGGACCGCGCCCTTGCCGGCGCGCCATTCGAGGAAGGCCATGCCGGGCAGTTCGTTCATGCCCTCGGGCTTCAGGATTTTCAGGATGGCCGGATCGGCATCCTGGCGCTCGACGCGATAGACATGGCTGCTGCGCGTATCGGCAATGGAAACGCCGGCACGAATGTGCCAGCGTTTTCTTAGACATACGGGTATGCTGTCGATCGTCACGGCCTCAGGCCGCGAGCATCAGGTCCATGTTCTGGACGGCTGCACCCGATGCGCCCTTGCCGAGATTGTCGTAGACGGCGATCAGCACCACCTGAGCGGTGTCGTCGTTGCCGAAAACATGCAGGCGCATGCGGTTGGTGTTGTTGAATATCTCCGGGTTAAGATCCGGTGTGCGCTCGATGGTCTCGAACGGCGCAACTTCAACAACGCTGTTCTTCAGGCCGGCATAGTAATCGGCGATAGCGGCATGGATATCCGCACCCTTGGGCTGCTTCGGCAGGATCGAAAGCTGCAGCGGCACGCTGACCAGCATGCCCTGTGCAAAATTTCCGACGACCGGCTGGAATAGCGGCACATGCGAAAGCTTCGCATAGGCCTTCATCTCGGGCAGGTGCTTGTGCTTGAAGCCGAGGCCATAGGGCATGTACTCAGGCGCATCCTCGCCCTTTGCCTGATAGTCCTCGATCATCGAGCGGCCGCCGCCGGTGTAACCGGAAATGCCGCCGACCGTGACGGGATAATCGGCGGGCAGGAGGCCGGCCTCGACGAGCGGGCGCAGCGTCGCGATAGCGCCCTGCGGCCAGCAGCCGGGGTTGGCGACGCGCTTGGCAGTGGCAATCTTCTCTGCCTGATCCTTGCTCATTTCTGCAAAGCCGTAGGCCCAGCCCTCGGCGACGCGATAGGCCGTCGAGGCGTCGATGACGCGGGTCGTGTCGTTCTTGATCAGGCTGACGCTTTCCTTTGCCGCCTCATCGGGCAGGCAGAGGATCGCGATGTCGGCCGCGTTCAGCAGCTCGGCGCGAACAGCCGTGTCCTTGCGCTTGTCGGCAGGAATGGACAGCAGCTCGATATCGCGGCGCTCAGCCAGGCGCTCGCGGATCTGCAGACCCGTCGTTCCCGCTTCGCCGTCGATGAAGATCTTCGCTGTCATTTTAGTCCTGCTCTTTCAAAGGGTTGAGGATGTTTCCGGAATCAGTTTGCCATGAAGTCGATTCAAAATGATAACGGCGCTCGCATATCTCAAATGGATGCTCAGCGACCATTCGCACGCCGCTCGGCATGCAGCCCGAGCATATACATCGCGACCGTCGCTCCCGCAATGGCAGTTATATCGGCATGATCGTAAGCCGGCGCAACCTCCACCACGTCGCCGCCTCTGATATCGAGCTGATGCAGCCGCTGCAAAACGGACAGCATCTTGGCGCTCGAGGGGCCGCCGGCAACGGGCGTGCCGGTGCCCGGCGCATAGGCCGGATCGAGGCAATCGATATCGAAGGTGATGTAAGAGGGCGCCCCCTTCGTATGGCTAATGATATGCGATGCGATGTCGGCAGCCGTCATGTCCTCGACCTGATGGCCGAAGACGATTTCTATCCCGCAATCGTCCGGCGCGTGGGTGCGAATGCCGATCTGGATCGAGCGATCCGGATCGATCAGGCCTTCGCGCGCCGCCCGCCCGACGAAGGAGCCATGATCGATGCGTTTGCCGTCGTCATACCACGTGTCTTGGTGCGCATCGAAATGCACCAGCGCCAGCGGCCCGTGTTTTGCCACGTGGGCCTTCAGCAGCGGCCAGGTCACGAAATGGTCGCCGCCAAGCGACAGCAGGAAAGCACCGCTGTCGAGAATGGTCTTTGCCTGCTGCTCGATTGCGCTAGGCGTTGCCTGATGATTGCCGTAGTCGAGCAGGCAGTCGCCATAGTCGATGACCGCCATTTCAGCGAAGAGGTCGCGATGGAAGGGATATTGCGGGTCGTTGTCGAAGATCGCGGACGCCCGGCGGATCGCCTGCGGCCCGAAGCGCGCGCCCGGCCGGTTCGAGGTTGCGGCATCGAAAGGAATGCCCCAGACGACGGCATCGACGCCTTCGAGCGACTTGGTGAAGCGGCGGCGCATAAAGGAAAGGGCGCCGGCAAAGGTCGGGTCCGTGGCCGCTGACGTCAGGCTCTTTGCGGTGAACGCATGGTCGATCGACTTTTCCATATGATCCTCCCCTGATCCTAGGTTTCGCTTGTACTTGCTTTTGTGTTTGTGAAGCCGTAGGCCCGCTCGACCTTGGCGATGCGCAGTTGGTAGCGCTCGTACCACCGCTCGCGGCCGATCTTCTGCGTGGCCATATGGGCGACCACCGCTTTCCACGCGCGGATGCTTTCCTCGTCGCGCCAGAAAGAGTTGGTGATGCCGAAGCCTTCCGCATCGCGGGCGTATTCCAGGCCCAGGCAGCCCGGCTGCTGCAAGGCCAACTCTTCCATCCTGTCCGCCATCGCGCCGTAGCCGTTGTCTCCTTCGGTTCGGACAGAGGAAAAGGCGACGATGTAATAGGGCGGTTCTGGCGTCGAAGCGAAACGCGTTTGCTGCTCGTCGATCATGGCATGTCCCCCTTCGGCCAGAAGGGGTAAGCGAGCGTTGCAGCGATTGCAAGCTTTGCCGTTCTCTCCGTCGGCGCCGATCTTGTTGACTTCGAAAAATGCTTGAAAGATGGTGGCGGCAAGACTGAACGGAGCGGATTGGGAAGGGACCCTCGCGCTGCTCACTTGCCGCGCATGGTTTCGACTGCCGCACAAGAGCGAATAGGAGTTCCTTCCAATGTTCGACCACATCTCCATTGGCGTAAAAAGCATCGAGAGATCGCGCCAATTCTACGACGCCATCCTGTCGCCGCTCGGCTATGAACGCCTGTCCAATTTCGACGTCCAGAGTGGTTATGGCGCGGAAAGACCGTCCTTCTGGGTTATGCAAGTCGAGCGTCCGGTCATTCCCGATATGAAATCGGGCTTGCATTTCTGCTTTGTCGCGCCAAGCGAGGAAGCGGTCGACGCCTTCTATAACGCCGCCATCGCGAGTGGCGCAGAGGACAATGGACCGCCAGGTATCCGCCCCGATTACGGCCAGTTCTACTACGCCGCCTTCGCCATCGATCCCGACGGCTACCGGCTTGAAGCCTATTTTCACAAGCCGGAACTTTGATTTCGTCCAGCTCTGCGGAACCTGTCCGGCAGGGCTTTCGGTAAACCAATGCAAACAAAAAGGCCGGGCAAAAGCCCGGCCTTTTCGCAGAATAGATCCAAAAGCGATTAACGCTTGGAGAACTGGAACGAACGGCGAGCCTTGGCCTTACCGTACTTCTTACGTTCAACGACGCGGCTGTCGCGGGTCAGGAAGCCGCCCTTCTTCAGGACCGAGCGCAGGCCCGGTTCGAAGTAGGTGAGGGCCTTCGAAACGCCATGGCGAACAGCACCGGCCTGGCCGGAAAGACCGCCGCCGGCAACCGTTGCGACGATGTCGAACTGACCGTCACGGGCAGCAGCGACGATCGGCTGGCGCAGGATCATCTGGAGCACCGGACGAGCGAAGTAGGACGTGAAGTCCTTGCCGTTGACGATGATCTTGCCGGATCCAGCCTTGACCCATACGCGGGCGACGGCGTTCTTGCGCTTGCCGGTCGCGTAGGAGCGGCCGAGCGAGTCGACCTTGCGGACGTGAACCGGAGCCGAAGCGGCTTCGGAGGTCGTGCCGAGATCCTTCAAAGAGGAGAGGTCAGCCATTATCAGGCGCTCCTTACGTTCTTCTTGTTCAGCTTGGCGACGTCGAGCGTGACGGGCTGCTGAGCTTCGTGGGGATGGTTGGTGCCGGCGTAAACGCGCAGGTTCTTCATCTGGCGACGGCCGAGCGGGCCGCGCGGAACCATGCGTTCAACAGCCTTTTCGAGGACGCGCTCAGGGAAGCGGCCTTCTATGATCTGGCGAGCGGTACGCTCCTTGATGCCGCCGGCATAACCGGTGTGCCAGTAGTAAACCTTGTCTTCGTACTTCTTGCCGGTGAAGACGACCTTGTCGGCATTGATGACGATGACGTTGTCGCCGTCGTCGACGTGCGGCGTGAAGGTAGCCTTATGCTTGCCGCGCAGACGCATTGCGATCAGGGAAGCGAGACGACCAACGACAAGCCCTTCGGCGTCGATGAGGACCCACTTCTTCTCAACCTCTGCAGGCTTCTGGGAGAAGGTAGCCATGTTGAATACTCTCTATTAGGATCCCTTGGCCCGAAGGCGTCAGGGCGTTTCTTGTTGCTTGGTTTGGCAGGTTTGACCCGTGCCAAAAAGAAAGCAGCCCGGAAAGGCTGCGTTCTGGTGCGGCTTATAAAACGGACGCCCCGGAACGTCAATATGACCGATTTCCAAGGTCGCAAAAATAGGCAAGCAAAATCAATGCATTAGATATGGTGTATTATGATACCACACATTTAGCGCGGCGGAATCGAGTAGGTTGCGGTCGCGTGGGCCGCCAATTCCTCCTCATTGTCCTGGAAAATCGAGGTCTCGATGACGGCCAGCCGCTTGCCGAGCTTTAGCAGCCTCGCATCGCAGACGAGCCGTTTCGGCGCCGGCAGGCGCAGGAAATTGATGTTGAGATTGGTCGTGACGGCAAGCGCCACCGGGCCGATATGGGCAAGGACGACCGCATAGGCCGCGACATCCGCCAATGCAAAGAGCGTCGGGCCGGAAACGGTGCCGCCCGGACGCAGATGTCGGTCCGTAGGATCGAGCGCCATCCTCAGGCGACCCGCTTCGACGGCCTTCACGGTAAATACCCGGCCCTCGGTGTGAATCTGCGGAAAATCGGTCTCCAGGAAAGCATGGATCTCGTCGATCGTCATGACGGGTTTCATCGATAGTCGGCTCCTCGCTTCCGCTGGCTCTTGGCTGCCGCTTATGGCAGAACGGTCTTAGCATAGATGGACATGAGGGAGAGGGGCCATGGCCGAAGTCGTATCGTTCCGGAAGGAAAAAGAGGGCGACGCCCAGCCTCTGGCGGTTACGCGGAAGGACAATGTTCTGCGGCTGACGCTCAACAATCCGCCCGCCAACACCCTGTCGATCGGCGTGATCCGGCTGTTGATGGAGGCGCTCGATGCCGCGGGCGCCGATCCGGCCGTTCACGTCGTCATCATCGCTTCCGGCGGAAACGTCTTCTCGGCAGGCCACGACCTGAAGGAGCTAACGGCGCACCGCATGGACGAGGATGGCGGTCGTGCCTTCTTCGAGGAGACCTTCCGCCTCTTTGCAGATCTGATGCTGAAGATCGCCCATTTGCCAAAGCCGGTCATTGCCGAGATCGATGGGCTGGCGACGGCCGCCGGCTGCCAGCTCGTGGCTTCCTGCGATCTCGCCATTTGCACCGATACGTCGACCTTCTGCACGCCCGGCGTCAATATCGGCCTTTTCTGCTCGACCCCGATGGTCGCGGTGTCTCGCGCGGCCCACCGCAAGCAGGCAATGGAAATGCTTCTGACCGGCGAGACGATTGATGCCTCGACAGCGAAGGATTTCGGTCTCGTCAACCGCATCGTCCCGAAGCAGTATCTGACGCAGGTAGTCGACAAATATGCCGATGTCATCGCCTCGAAATCGCCGCTGACCCAACGGATCGGCAAGGAAGCCTTCTGCGCGCAGATCGATATGCCTGTGGCCGACGCCTACGACCATGCAGTTCGCGTCATGACCGAGAGTATGATGACGGCCGATGCCAGGGAAGGCATCGGCGCTTTCATCGAAAAGCGGCCGGCAGTCTGGACGGGCGAATAGCCCGATGCCGGCCTGCCGGCAGGCATGATGCCGCCGGAACCGGTGATTTGTCCCGCTCTGGTTTGTCATTGCTTGCGGTCGCGTGCAACCGGAGCGAAAGCGCAGGACGGGCCGTGGGTGACATTTGCCCGAGAACGGGCAGGGGCAGCGATTGGCCAGATGTGGCGAACTTGCCGCCATCTACCGCAAAATGATGCAATATCTGATATTTTTTAGGCTCTCTGTGGTTATTTTCAGTTTTGCGAAAATATACTCGCAAATTTTTGCAAATGATGCACTGCACCATGGGCGTTCAATCAAAAGCGGTCACTCAACTATGAGATGTCTCTAATAGAGCAGTGAACAAAAGAGAAATTTACCACATACAAAAAGCGAACAAGGACATGCGCTCAATCCTGCTAAACTTTTAGGAAATGCAAAAACTTGCATTTCCTTGCACCTCCGATCCCGGTGGGTTGTAACCCCTCATACTCCTAAGGGATTATCTTGTCGTGACCACCGAAATCGGTCGCCGGCCGACAGGTGTAAACGGGGCAGCTCCCGTTGTCCTTTGTCGGCATATAGGATTGGTACGCATAGTAGCCAAAGTCGCAGGAGCGGGTATCCAGCACGTAGCGGTCGTAGAGCGTCATGTTTTTCGTGCGGTCTGCAGGGTAGCGAAAGATGACCGCGCGTTCGTGCGCAATCAAATCCTGCGCGCCGGCGCAGGTGTAGGAGAGAGCATTATATCGGCCGATCGCCAAAGCCGGCGTCGATGCGCAAACCGCAAATAATCCTACAAGAATGATTTTTTTCATTGGCTCGACCCTCATCATGAATAATCTCCGTGACCATGTAAGAAGAGATGGGCGAACCGGCTCGGCGCGGTAAGCCCTGAGAACGCAGTTGTGATCCAGCCGGAGGCTACGTGATGAACCACGACCACTACGACGATTCCTACCTTGCCGATATCCTGCGCAAGGTTAAGACCATTGCACTGGTCGGGGCCTCTCCCAATCCGGCCCGCCCCAGCAACGGCGTCATGGCCTATCTCCTGGCGCATGGCTATCACGTCATTCCCGTCAATCCCGGGCAGGCCGGCAAGCAGATCCTTGGGCAGACCGTCTACGCTAGGCTCGCCGATATCCCCGAGCCCATAGATATGATCGATGTTTTCCGCGCGCCTGAATATCTTCAATCCGTCGTCGACGAAGCCCTGGCATTGAAGCCGCTTCCGTCGGTCATCTGGGGACAATTGGAGGTGCGTGACGATAAAGCCGCATCGGCGGCGGAAGCCGCCGGGATCGATGTCGTCATGAATCGCTGCCCGGCGATCGAATATCCGCGGTTGCTCGCGGCCTGAAACGGTCGCCTGCCGCTTCCCAACGCGATGGATTTTCTACCGAAGCCGGGGATCGGGGAAAGATCGCGGTTAACTTTACCGAGTGAGGCGCTATGCTCTCCCAAGACTAGAAATCGCGACGGGAGAACATCATGGCGGCAAACAATCCGGGTTTCGACACGCTGGCAATTCATGCGGGTGCGCAACCCGATCCGACCACGGGCGCTCGCGCCACGCCGATCTACCAGACCACCGCTTATGTCTTCAACGATTCCGACCATGCTGCCGCGCTCTTCGGGCTGCAGCAGTTCGGCAATATCTATACCCGCATCATGAACCCGACGCAGGCTGTGCTGGAGGAGAGGGTGGCGGCGTTGGAGGGCGGGACGGCAGGTCTTGCGGTTGCTTCCGGTCATGCAGCGCAGATGCTGGTTTTTCATGCGATCATGCGCCCGGGCGACAATTTCGTCGCCGCGACCAGGCTCTATGGCGGATCGATCAACCAGTTCGGCCATGCGTTTGCGAATTTCGACTGGCATGTGCGCTGGGCCGATCCATCCGATCCATCCAGTTTTGACGGCAAGATCGATGGCCGCACCCGCGCCATCTTCATCGAGAGCCTCGCCAATCCCGGCGGCACTTTCGTCGATATTGCGGCCATCGCCGAGGTCGCCCGTCGCCATGGTCTGCCGCTGATCGTCGACAACACCATGGCGACGCCATACCTTATTCGTCCGCTTGAGCACGGCGCCGATATCGTCGTCCATTCGCTGACCAAATTCATCGGCGGTCACGGCAACTCTATGGGCGGCGCGATTGTCGATGGCGGAACCTTCGACTGGTCGGCCTCCGGCAACTATCCGATGCTGTCCGAGCCGCGCCCGGAATATAACGGCATGGTGCTGCATGCCACTTTCGGCAATTTCGCCTTTGCCATTGCCTGCCGTGTGCTGGGCCTGCGCGACCTGGGGCCGGCCATCTCGCCCTTCAACGCCTTTCTCCTCCTGACCGGCATCGAGACCCTGCCGCTGCGCATGCAGCGCCACTGCGACAATGCGTTGGGCGTTGCGAAATGGCTGAAGGGCCACGACAAGGTTGCCTGGGTGAATTATGCCGGGCTGGAGGATGACCCGAACCATGCTTTGCAGCAGCGCTACTCGCCGAAGGGCGCCGGCTCCGTCTTCACCTTCGGGCTCAAGGGCGGCTACGAGGCCGGAAAAGGCTTCGTCGAAGGGCTGCAGCTGTTCTCCCATCTCGCCAATATCGGCGACACGCGCTCCCTGGTCATCCATCCGGCCTCGACGACCCATAAGCAACTCACCGACGAACAGAAGATCGCGGCCGGCGCTGGGCCTGACGTCGTTCGCCTGTCGATCGGCATAGAGGACATCAAGGACATCATCGCCGATCTCGAACAGTCGCTTGCGAAGGTCTGACGGGGAGGCGGTTCGCCGCTGGGGAGGGGATTTATGACAGCTTGTTTACGATTTGAAACCGGTGAATCGGCCCCCGAAATTGGCGCACCACCCGCCGATCGGGTAATCGAAGGCGCCCCCCAGTTCCGCACCTGGAATCTCGACGAGGCCGAGGGCGGAATCTATGCGGGCATATGGGAAGCGACGCCGGGAAAGTGGCGACTTATCTACGAAGAATGGGAATATTTTCACATCCTTTCGGGATATTCCATCGTAACCGGAGATAATGGCGACGTATTCCATCTCCGGGCAGGGGATCGGATGGTCTTCAAGCCGGGCTTCACCGGCACATGGGAAGTCGTCGAAACCACACGCAAGGATTATGTTGTTCGGCTCTGACAACCCGTCTGCCAGGTCATCAACATTTGAGCCGGATAGCGACGCTGGCGCCAGTTTTTCGATGACCGGGACGGCGGCTTAAATGCCTGATGCGTCCCGATGATTTTCCCTTCCCGGATGTGTCACCCGCCTTTCACCGAATTGTCATCAAACTGAAACATTGCGGCTATAGAGCCATCCTTGTAGCCGGGAGAACAGGTGAGGACGTCACAGCAATAGGGGCGACATACGCCGAACTCCCGCCCGCCATCCTTTCATCACTCGAGGAAGTGGTTTATCATGTTTAACCAGAAAATCCGTTCACTTTGCCTTTCCGCAGCCCTGGTCGCTACCATGTCTGCTTCGGCTATGGCCGCAGACATCACGGGTGCCGGCTCGAGCTTCATCGCTCCGGTTCTGTCCAAGTGGGCTGAACAGTACAAGGCTGCGACGAACAACGTCGTCAACTACCAGTCGGTTGGTTCGGGCGCAGGCATCAAGCAGCTCCTCGACAAGACGATCGTTTTCGGCGCTTCTGACAAGCCGATGAGCGACGCTGACCTCGAGAAGAACGGCATTGCTCAGTTCCCGATGATCTCCGGCGGTATCGTCGTTTCCTACAACATCGAAGGCGTAAAGGCCGGCGAACTCGTTCTCGACGGCAAGACGCTGGCCGACATCTTCCTCGGCAAGATTGCCAAGTGGGACGACGCCGCCATCAAGGCTCTCAACCCGAGCCTGAAGCTGCCCTCCACGCCGATCTCCGTCGTTTATCGCGCTGACAGCTCGGGCACGACCTTCAACTTCACCGATTACCTCTCGAAGGTTTCGCCGGAGTGGAAGGAAAAGGTTGGTTCGGACACGGCTGTTGAATGGCCGGTCGGCTTCGGCGCCAAGGGCTCTGAAGGCGTTTCCACCACCGTCAACCAGACGGCTGGCTCGATCTCCTACGTTGAATACTCCTACGTCGTCGCCAACCACATCGGTTTCGCGAAGATGAAGAACGCTGCCGGCAAGGTTATCGAGCCGAGCCTCGACACCTTCAAGGCTGCTGCTTCCAACGCTGACTGGGCTCACGCCAAGAACTTCAACCTGATCATCACCAACCAGCCGGGCGAAAAGAGCTGGCCGATTGCTGCTTCGACCTGGGTTATGCTCTACAAGAAGCCGGCTGACGCTGCTGCCAACGAAGAAGCTCTGAAGTTCTTCAAGTGGTCCTACGAAAAGGGCCAGAAGGCTGCAACCGACCTGTCCTACCTTCCGGTTCCGGAAACTGTAGCTAAGGTTGTCGAAGAGTCCTGGAAGAAGGACTTCGCAGCCAAGTAATGCTGGCTGAGTAGCTACGGCGGACAGGGCATGGCCCTGTCCGCCTTTCGTCACAGGACAAGGGGCAAATCGATGGCCGACGCGACTCATACGGCTGGCTTTAAGGCACTGGATACCACCGCCAGCACCAGGAAATTCCGGGCACAGGATCGGATTTTCTATTTTATGACGCTTGGCTCGGCTGCTCTTGTCGTGCTTCTGCTGCTGGCGATTCTTGCGATCCTTGTCATCGACGCCGTGCCGACGTTCCAGCAATTCGGCCTCTCGTTCCTTTGGGGCACGAGGTGGAGTGTTCCCGTTAATATTTATGGTGCTGTGCCCGCTTTGGTCGGTACGCTGGTGAGCTCTGTTATCGCCATGCTGATCGCCGTTCCACTGGGCATCGGCATTGCCATCTTCCTGACGGAACTCTGCCCCGGGAGCCTGCGTCGTCCGATTAGTACTGCGATCGAGCTTCTGGCTGGCGTTCCCTCCATCATCTACGGCATCGTCGGTCTGTTCATTCTCGTGCCGCTGATGCAGACCTATATTCTGCCCTTCCTCATGATGACGCTCGGCCAGGTGCCGTTGATCGGCCTGCTGTTCCAGCCGCCGGCGCCAGGCGTCGGCCTGTTGACCGCAAGCCTCGTCCTGGCCGTCATGATCCTGCCGTTCATCACCGCGATCTCCCGCGACGTGTTCAGCACCGTTCCGCCGATGCTGCGCGAATCCGCTTACGGCATGGGCATGACCACGTGGGAAGTGGCCCGCAACATCCTGATCCCCTATACACGCCGCGGCCTCGTCGGCGGCATCATGCTCGGCCTCGGCCGCGCGCTCGGCGAAACCATGGCCGTCACTTTCGTTGTCGGCTCGGTGAGCCGTCTGCAATCGTCGATCATCTCGCCGTCCACCACCATTTCCGCCCAGATCGCGAACAATTTCGGCGATGCCGACGGTCTGCAGTTTTCAAGCTTGATGGCGCTCGGCCTGCTCCTGTTCATCCTTTCCTTCTGCGTGCTTGCGCTGGCAAGGTGGATGATCGGCCGTGTCGACTCGCTCTGAGGAAAAAACCATGGAAAATGCAATTCGTCAGGGTATAGTATCGCGGCGCTACGGGAAGAACCGGGTGATGATGGCCTTGTCCTTCCTCGCGGCCGTCCTCGGCATATTCTTTCTTAGCGTGATCCTTGTGACCCTGCTTTATCGTGGTGTAACGGCGCTCAGCCTCGACGTGTTCACGATGTCGATCCCGGCACAGGGTTCGCGTGGCGGCCTGGTCAACGCAATCTACGGCACCGTGATGGTCACAGGTCTCGCGATCCTGATCGCTGCGCCGATCGGCATTCTCGCCGGCACCTATCTGGTGGAATATGCCAATGGCAGCAAGATTGCCGAGGTTGCCAAGTTCATCAATGACATCCTGCTGTCTGCACCCTCGATCATCATCGGCGTGTTCATCTACGGCGCCGTGGTCGTGCCGATGCACGGCAACTCGGCCATCGCCGGCATCCTTGCACTGGCGCTGATCGCCCTTCCTGTTGTCAATCGCACGACGCAGGATATGCTGTTGCTGGTACCGAATGCTCTTCGTGAGGCGACCGCCGCGCTGGGGGCGCCACGCTGGAAGTCCATGACCATGGTCATATACAAGTCCGCATGGACGGGTATCCTGACTGGCATCCTGCTGGCCGTCGCTCGTATCAGCGGCGAAACCGCGCCGCTTCTCTTCACGGCCGGCTACAGCAAATTCACGAATTTGGGCCTGACCGGTCCGATCGCCACACTGCCGGTCGCCATCAATACGCTCGCCGCTGATCCAGGCGAGGATCTCAAACAACTGGCCTGGGCCGGCGCGCTGATCATCACCGTTGCCATCCTTGTCCTCAACATCCTTGCCCGTGTCTTGAGTGGCCGCCGCCATTGACGCAGCCGCCGAACGATAGGAATACGACCATGAACATGAGCGACAGCAATTTCCAGAGCGTCACCACACAGCCGGGGAAGGACGCCGCCCCCCTGTCGGATGCCGCGCTCGCGAAGCTTGAGGTAAAGAACCTCGACTTTACCTATCAGAACGGCCATCGCGTTCTGAAGGGTGTGAATATGAACATCCGCAAGAACGCGGTCACTGCCTTCATCGGTCCGTCGGGCTGCGGCAAGTCCACGCTGCTGCGCACCTTCAACCGCATGTACGATCTCTATCCGGGCCAGTCGGTTTCGGGCGAGATCCTGCTGGACGGTCGCAATATCCTCACCAAGGACGTCGATCTGAACGATCTGCGCGCCAAGGTCGGCATGGTGTTCCAGAAGCCGACGCCATTCCCGATGTCGATCTATGAAAACGTCGCTTTCGGCATCCGCCTCTATGAAAAGATTTCCAAGGCGGAAATGGACGCCCGCGTCGAAGAGGCGCTGACGGTCACGGCGCTGTGGAGCGAAGTGAAGGAAAAGCTGCACCAGAGCGGACTTGGCCTTTCCGGCGGTCAGCAGCAGCGCCTCTGCATCGCCCGCGCCATCGCGGTCAAGCCATCAGTGCTGCTGCTCGATGAGCCGACCTCAGCCCTCGACCCGATCTCGACAGCCAAGGTCGAGGAACTGGTTTCGCAGCTGAAGGGCGAGTTCACGGTCGTCATCGTCACGCACAACATGCAGCAGGCGAGCCGTATCTCCGACAACACCGCCTTCATGTATCTCGGCGATCTCATCGAATACGGCCCGACCGAACAGATCTTCCAGGCTCCGAAGGTGAAGCGCACGGAAGACTACATCACCGGTCGTTACGGCTGATATTGGCCCTATACTGGGAATTCACGGATGGCGCCTCCTAGGGCGCCATTTTCGTTTTGGGCATATAGTGGTCCGCCGCAGCTAGCATCATCCGGCAGCCCCATACCACGGTTGCAGTCACCCTTGCGGCTTCGTTCGGAAGGCCGCAGCGAAATCCTTCGAAGAGATCAGCGCCATGGTCTGGCGCAGCGCCGCTGAAGCTTCCGTCCCGAACACGCGATCGAAGCGATGCTGGGCCTCCTGCCAGAGGCCGATCGCTTCACGGCGCTTGTTGTCGCCGAATGGCGTCAGGCGGACCCGCTTCACACGGCGGTCTTGCGTATCGGGAACCAGTTCGAGAAAGCCGTCGCGGATCAGCGGCTTCAGCGTATGGCCGAGCGCCGACAGGTCCATGACCAATGCCTCGGCCAGCGCTTTCAGCGAAGGCCCGTTCATCTTGTCGATCTGGATGAGCAGCGTTACCTGTGTCAGCCGCAGACCGCTGGGCTCCAGGACGTCGTCATAGAGCTGTCCCAGCTGGCGCGAGGCGCGCCGCACCGCTGTGTTGGAGCACAGTTCCCAGGTGTCGGGCTCCGCTTTTCGATTTTCCATCGTCGTTCCTTCGTGCCGTGACGCCAACAGGCGCGAGACGGTCCAATCGGTCTTGGCCGGAGCTTATAAACTTCACGGCGCCTCTTGCAAAATCATCTCGTCCCATCAATATAGTGGCATATACCAGTAATTTCCAGATCAACGAAAGGATTGGAACATGTCGAAGGAAAATCTCGGAACGGCACTCGTCACGGGCGCCTCGTCTGGCATCGGCGCAACCTATGCCGAGCGGCTTGCAAAGCGCGGTTATGACCTCATCCTGGTCGCTCGCGATCTCGGCCGGTTGAATGAGGCAAGCGCCCGCCTGAGCGCCGCGCATAGCGTGAAGGTGGATGTGCTGCAGGCGGATCTGACCGTGGCTGAAGATGTGCGCAAGGTGGAGAAGCAGATCCGCGAAGACGCTGCCGTGACGCTCGTCGTCAACAATGCCGGCATCGGCTATGGCCTGAAGCTGCTCGACAGCGATGTCGATGCGCTCGACCGCTTGATCGCGCTCAATATCACTGCGGTGAACCGTCTGGCCGTTGCGGCCGCCCAGACCTTTGCGCCGCGCGGCAAAGGCGCAATCATCAACATCGCCTCTGTCGTTGCGATCGTTCCGGAGCTTTTCAACGGCACCTACAGCGCCACCAAGAGCTATGTGTTGAGCCTCACGCAGTCGCTGAACGCGGAGCTGGCAGAAAGGGGCGTCAAGGTCCAGGCCGTGATGCCAGGCCTGACGCGCACCGAAATCTTCGAGCGCGCCGGCGGTTCGGTGGACGATCTCGACCCGAAGATGGTCATGGAAGCGACCGACATGGTCGATGCAGCCCTTGCAGGCTTCGATCAGGGCGAACTGATCACCATTCCGTCGCTGCCCGATCCCGCGGATTGGCAGGCGCTTGATGCCGCCCGCGGCGTCCTTGGCCCGAACCTGTCGCATGACAAACCGGCCGCCCGATACGGCATCCGCTAACCGTCGATCATTGTTGCAACGGCAGCCGCCTGAGCGCTGCCGTTGACTTCACCAGGTCAGCTCAAGCTTATCCAGCCCGTGGAAATGATAGACGTCCTTGACCTCAGGCGTTCCCGCCAGCTTCAGGCCGGGCAGGCGCTGGAAAAGGATCGGCAGCACGACGTTGAGCTCCAGCCTTGCCAGCGGCGCGCCGATGCAGAAATGAATGCCGGCGCCGAACGACAGGTTCGGAGCCTCGTTGCGATCAGGCTTGAAAGCCAGCGGATCGGAGAATTTTGTCGGATCGAGGTTGGCCGCCGCCAGTATCATCGCCACCTTGTCGCCTCGCTGGAAGGAGACGCCGTCGATTTCGGCTGGCTCCAGCGCCCAGCGCTGGAAGATGTGGACGGGCGCGCAGATGCGCAGTGTCTCCTCCACGGTCCGTTCCGTGATGCCTTCATCACTGAACAGCTTGGCCGGATCATAGCCGCTCTCAAGGATGACGCGGACCGAATTGCCGATCTGGTGCACCGTCGCCTCGTGGCCGGCGTTGAGGAGCACGATGGTTGTCGAGACCAGTTCGTCCTCGGTCAGGTACTGACCCTTGTGCTCTGTCGTGATCATATGGGTCAGGAGATCGTCGCGCGGATTGGCACGGCGCTCCTTGATCACGCTCTTCACATAGTCGGCAAATTCTCTGGCGGCTTGATCGGCGGCGTCTTCGTCCCGTCGCGTGCGGCCGAACATGTACATGCGCACATAGGCATGCGACCATTTCAGCAGTTGTGGACCCATTTCTTCGGGAATGCCGATCATCCGTGCAATCATCGTGACGGGGATGATATCGGCAAATGCCGAAAGCAGCTCGACTTCGCCCTTCTTCTCGAATTTTTCGATCAGCCCGTTCGCGAGTTCCGCCAGTTCGGGCTTCATCTTCTCCACATGACGGGAGACGAAGGCCCGGTTGACCAGCGTTCGAAGCCGCGTGTGCTCCGGCGGCTCGATCTCCAGCAGCGAATGCTGTTCAGCAAGGTCGAAGTTTTTCAGATGCGGCAACGGCTCGGCCATCCCGAGCTCTTCCCTTGTTGTGATATGCAGGATCTGCCGGCCGAACCGGCGGTCACGAAGCAGCCCGTTCACATGGTCGTAGCCGGTGAAATACCATTGATTTTGCTGCTCCCAATAGAAAGTGGGACAATGCGCATGCAGAGCGGCATAGACGGCATTGGGGTTGCTGTAGAAAGCGGGGTCTCGACCGTCGAGGGAGACGTGACGCGTGGCGGGATCGATGGAAAGCGCTGGGGGTATGATCATGAGCGCAGGAGTAGCGCAAGTGCGGGAATAGGGAAAGACAGGGATCATTTTTTACGGGAGGCCCCGGTGACCGCGTCGCTGCACGGCCTGCAATGTGCACGTTTCATCCTATCGAGGAGTAATCTGTGAGGAGACAGAGAGCGGTGCAAACCTCTCTCACATCCGCGACAGCGTCCCCATCCGTCGTAGCGCGTGGATCTGGTCGTCGAGCGTAGGAACGAGTTCGCCGCCGTTGGGGTCGGGGGGCGAATTGGTCGCGTTTGCGGCCTCCTCTTCGCCGAAGACGACCGTGCAGTTGCGGCCTGCTTTCTTGGCCGCATAAAGCGCCCGGTCGGCCGCGGAAACGAGATTGTCCCATGTTGCCTCAGCGATCGGCAGGATGGCTATCCCGCCGCTGACGGAGGCGGGTATCAGGGCTGCGCCGGCGAGCAGCGGGACACGGCAGAAGTCCGCCCGGATCAGTTCTGCAATGACTTCCGCTTCCGTCTGGTCGTCGACCACGATGAAGCCGATGAATTCCTCGCCGCCCATGCGTCCGAAGATGCCGTCTCGCGGAATGAAACGCTTTGCGATGCGGGCAAATTCAGACAGGACGTGGTCACCCGCCTGATGGCCGTGGCGATCGTTGATGCTTTTGAAGTGATCGAGATCGAAGAGAAGTGCTGCAATCTTCCTGGAGCCGTCGGCGGAATCGCCGGTCATCTGCCGGAAGCCGTCCTGCAGGCCCCTGCGATTGAGAGCACCGGTGAGGTAGTCCGTGATCGAAAGCGCATGCCACCGTCGTTCGGAGCGCTCCATCAGCAGACGTCCGGTAAACGCGATCGCAAGCGTGATCATGAGAGCGCTGCTGAGGGCCGAAATGGCGCGGCAGATTGCCGCCACTTCGTCCGAAAAGCCCATGATCACGATCGCAAGCGCACTGACGAAATTCACGCAGGCGAGCGTCAGAAAGATGAAGCTGAGATGGATTCGCGATTGCTCGCGATGTTCGCCGTGGGGTAAGACCACCATGACAAGAAGTGTCGCGCCGACTGCGCTGGAGAGATCGTAAAGGGCGACCCTGTTGGTGAAGTTGCTAGCCACCCAGGGCAGGCACACGCCAGCAGTCCAGATCAAAGGCGGAAGCAGCGCGGTCAGCTGCAGCTTGCGCTTGTCCATCTGGCGAAAGCCGGCGATCCAGGCGCTTTCGCCAAGAAGCGTAATTGCGTTGCCGATCTCGATCGACAGGATGTTGGGAATGAAGCCGCGTGCCGCAACCATTGCGAAACCGATCGCGCCGACCGCGAAGCCCGCGGACCACATCAGATAGTTAGGCGATTGCCGATCATATCGCCAGGCAAGAAAAAGCGTGAACGCAAGCGTCAACGCTTCCGTACACCAGATTGTCAGTCCTGTTGCGATGCTGAACACGGCGTCCCTTCACTTTCCAGTGCGGGCACTATCGCCGAATAAGTTGGCAACATCTTTAAACAGCGTGGTAAACGATCATTTCTTTTTATATCGGGGCCATTTCTTGGCCTGATGCCGTCAGGAGGCAGTCATCACCTTGTCCTGCGTAGATGCGGAAGGCTGGCGCTGTCCGGCGCCAGCCTTCCAGAGTTGATGCCTAGGCCGCCAAACTGTCGTAGTTCATTGCGTCGAGATCGGCGATCAGGCCCGGTCCTTTCGGGAGCCATCCGAGCACCTGCCGCGTTTTTGCGCTGGAAGCTGGGAAATCCAGCCCCGCAAACATCGCCATCCAGCCGAAATGCTCGGCGGCCTTCTCCGGCTCAATCGATACGGTTGGCAATTTCAGACCGCGGCCAAGTGCTTCCGCGATCGCACGAGTTTCGACGCCTTCCTCACCGACGGCGTTATAACGCGCACCGGGTTCGGCCCTTTCGACCGCGAGCCTGTAGAGTAGCGCCACGTCGAGCAGATGGCCCGCAGGGAACCGGTTGCGTCCTTCGCCGACATAGGCCGAGACGCCTTTTTCCCGGGCAATCGCCACAAGCGGGGTGATCAGGCCTTGCTTGAAGGTGTCGTGCACCTGTGGGAGCCGCACGACGGAAACGTTCACTCCGGCCTCGAGCAGCGAGTTGCCTGCCAGTTCCGAGGCGACACGCGGATTGGGGTGCGCGGTGTTACAGATGTCCTCCGATGCCGGCTTTCCGAGTTCGGCATTGCCCAGTCCCGTGCCCGAGGTGATGATCAGCGGACGGTCAGATCCCTTGACGGCCTCGCCAAGCGCGTGGATTGCGCGGCTGTCCTTCTGACAGTTTTCGACGAATCGGGAAAAGTCATGATCGAAAGCGGCGTGAATGACGGCATCCGCCTTTTCCGCGCCGCGGCGCAGGCTCTCCGGCTCTTCCAGCGTTGCGCGATGGACTTCGACGCCTGCCTCTTCGAGCGTCCTTGCTCCGGCGTCGGAACGGGTCATGCCGATGACATGATGGCCTGCCTTCAAGAGCTCAGGCACTATGGCCGATCCGATGAAGCCGGTCGCGCCGGTCAGGAAGATGCGCATGGTATATCTCCTTATTGATAAGGACCCGACAATTAAGCTATCCTTTATGATGTTAAAGTAGTGAGTTTATCCTATTATAATCGCCAACAGGTAAGCCATGACCACCGAGAGCAATGCTTTGGGCCTATTCTTGCGGGATCGTCGCGCACGTCTCGATCCGGCGGTCTTCGGATTTTCCGGACGCAGACGCACACCCGGCCTGAGACGGGAGGAGGTCGCGCAGCGCGCCAATATCAGCTCCACATGGTACACTTGGCTGGAGCAGGGGCGCGGCGGCGCGCCTTCGCCCGATGTTCTGAACCGGATCGCAAGCGGCCTTATGTTGACGGAACCGGAGCGCGAGCATCTTTTCATGCTCGGCCTCGGTCATCCACCCGAGGTCCGCTATCGCTCGGTTGAGGGCATCAGTCCGCGCCTCCAGCGTCTGATCGACACCCTTGATGCAAGCCCTGCATTGGTGCGGACCGCGGCATGGGATATCGTCGCCTGGAACCGGGCCGCCACGGTGGTCATGACGGACTACGACAAACTTGCCCCAGGCGATCGGAACATTCTGCGTCTATTGTTCTCTAACCGCACGATCCGAAACGTTCAGCATGACTGGCAAGCAATGGCCCGGTTCGTCGTCGGAGCGTTCCGTGCGGACGTGGCCCGTGCCGGAGCGACGTCGGAGATCACGGACTTGGTCGAAGAACTCTGCCATACAAGCCAGGAATTCGCCGCCCTTTGGCGGGAGAATGAAGTGATCTCCCATGGCGAAGGAACCAAGCGCCTCAGACACCCCGTTTTGGGCGACATTGAATTGGAGTATTCAGGCTTTGCAGTGGACGGCAGGCCCGATCTCAACCTGGTCGTCTACAATCCTGTCGATCCTGCCGTGGCCGAGCGCATTCGCGCGTTGATCGGAAAGAACGGCAAGAGCGATCTTCGATAACGAATTTGCGGACCTACAGGTGGCATCATCCCATGAGAGTACGGGCAATATGCACCAGCGCGGCATCGCTGGCATCCGAGTTCGCCGCGTCTCCACCGGCTTCCAGCCATGATTCGGTCATGATCGCCAGAATTTGGTCGTCGGATTGAACCACTCCTGCAGCGTCAAAGTCTCTTCGAATTATTTGAAGAATATCGTTGCGTTCGATGTCGAACGTCCCCTTTGCAAGTTCATCCGAGTAGGCCTTGGCATTTTCGCTAGGAAGCGAGAGCTTTTCCGCCGCCCACATGCCAACCAGCTTGTTTCGGCGTACCATTCTCATGAAATCTGTCTGAGCGCCGGCCATCGAAAATCTCCCTTCTCTCCTCGCCATAAGAATGAGCGCGTTTAACCAGGCAGGGGATTCGTTGCATCGCCTCGTGGCGTTCGAGCCATCGCCTCCACTTCGACGGACTGCCCCGGTCATCTCGTCGACGACATTGTACAGGCCGTAGTGTGTCGGTACAAATCGCAACTTTGACACCATGCCTTCAGTTGGTTCGTTTCCTTCCAATCCTCATTGCGCGCGACATCAAGGATGGTTTCAGGTCCGCTCAAGCTCAAGGACGTTTCCCTCTGGACCACGTGCAGTGCGTTGCTGTTATCTTCCATCTGAAACGACGAGTGCCCAAGGGCCGAAAGCTGCCATCATAACGTCCGATGCATGAGGCTGTATTTCCATAGCCGGATAAGACCGAAGCAAATTCGAGGGCGGCATTCACCCTTCCTTCACCTTGACGGTTGGAAAAGTTGTGGGCCGCTTTCGGCGTAACGCCGCATTAATAGGCATCTGGAAGAAAAGCAGTAGAAATTCCTTCCGAACTTACACTCCTCGCTATGGTTCTTGACGTTATCCTTTTGCGTGTCTTGAAGTGCAGGGCAGGGACACTCTATGTAGGGGTGAGGCATTTTATTCGATTCCCGTCGCTTCGGCGTCGGGTGCACGTTTGACAAAGGACGCACATGAGAAATCCAGTCGATACCGCTATGGCACTGGTGCCGATGGTTGTGGAGCAGACCAATCGCGGTGAACGGTCCTACGACATCTATTCGCGCCTGCTGAAGGAGCGGATCATCTTCCTGACGGGACCGGTCGAGGATCATATGGCGACGCTGGTCTGCGCCCAGCTTCTCTTCCTCGAAGCCGAAAATCCCAAGAAGGAAATCGCGCTTTACATCAATTCGCCCGGCGGCGTGGTTACGGCCGGCATGGCGATTTACGATACAATGCAATTCATTAAGCCCGCCGTGTCGACGCTTTGCATCGGCCAGGCTGCGTCCATGGGCTCGCTGCTTCTGGCTGCCGGCCACAAGGACATGCGCTTTGCGACCCCGAATTCCCGCATCATGGTTCACCAGCCCTCCGGCGGTTTCCAGGGTCAGGCTTCGGATATCGAACGTCACGCCCGCGACATCCTGAAGATGAAGCGTCGCCTGAATGAGGTCTATGTGAAGCACACCGGCCGTACGTATGAGGAAGTTGAAAAGACGCTCGATCGTGACCACTTCATGGACGCCGATGAAGCCCAGAACTGGGGTGTCATCGACAAGGTCCTGACGTCTCGCGCCGAGATGGAAGGCGAATCTGCGTCCTAACTTATCCACGGACGGTGTCTTCCGCGCCACAGTTCTATCCCATTTGTGATCGAAGAGGGGTTTAAAGTGGTGCGGAACAGGCTAATAGTAAGTATTAATGCTATGTTGAGTTTTTATGACATAGCGTTCGGCATTCGAAGGGTAATTCGTTGCCACCGGAGCCTGAACATGCTTGTTTGGGCTTCGTTCAGTACCCTGAGGAGCGCCGCGACCGGCTATAGCTCCAATGTCTGGAGCAAAGTGCGGCGGCGCAGTGAGTGGACCGCTATTTCAATCTGGAAATACGGCGTGCTGGAAGGAAAGTGATATGAGCAAAGTCAGCGGCAGCAACGGCGGTGACTCCAAGAACACCCTGTATTGTTCATTCTGCGGCAAGAGCCAGCACGAAGTCCGGAAGCTGATTGCCGGGCCGACGGTATTCATCTGCGATGAATGCGTCGAATTGTGCATGGACATCATCCGTGAGGAAAACAAGTCCTCGATGGTCAAGTCCCGTGACGGCGTTCCCACGCCCCAGGACATCATCAAGGTGCTCGACGAATATGTCATCGGCCAGCGGCAGGCGAAGAAGATTCTGTCCGTTGCGGTCCACAACCATTACAAGCGCCTGGCGCATGCCTCCAAGAACGGCGAAGTCGAGTTGGCGAAGTCCAACATCATGCTCGTCGGCCCGACCGGTTGCGGCAAGACCTATCTCGCCCAGACGCTCGCCCGCATCATCGACGTCCCCTTCACCATGGCTGACGCAACGACGTTGACCGAAGCCGGTTACGTCGGTGAAGACGTTGAAAACATCATCCTGAAGCTGCTGCAGGCTGCCGACTACAATGTCGAGCGCGCCCAGCGCGGCATCGTCTACATCGACGAAGTCGACAAGATTTCCCGCAAGTCCGACAACCCGTCGATTACTCGCGACGTGTCGGGCGAGGGCGTTCAGCAAGCGCTTCTGAAGATCATGGAAGGCACGGTTGCCTCCGTTCCGCCCCAGGGCGGCCGCAAGCATCCGCAGCAGGAATTCCTGCAGGTCGATACGACGAACATCCTGTTCATCTGCGGCGGCGCTTTTGCCGGTCTCGACAAGATCATCTCCGCCCGCGGCGAGAAGACCTCGATCGGCTTTGGTGCAACCGTCAAGGCTCCGGACGACCGTCGCGTCGGCGAAGTGCTGCGCGAGCTGGAGCCGGAAGATCTCGTCAAGTTCGGTCTCATCCCGGAATTCATCGGCCGTCTGCCGGTTCTGGCGACCCTGGAAGACCTCGATGAAGATGCGCTGATCCAGATACTGTCCGAGCCGAAGAACGCGCTGGTGAAGCAGTACCAGCGCCTGTTCGAGATGGAAGACGTGGAACTCACCTTCCACGAGGATGCCCTGCGCGAAATCGCCAAGCGGGCGATCATCCGTAAGACTGGTGCTCGCGGCCTGCGTTCCATCATGGAGAAGATCCTCCTCGACACCATGTTCGATCTGCCGGCCCTGGAAGGCGTTCGCGAAGTCGTCATATCCGAGGAAGTGGTCCGCGGCTCTGCACGTCCGCTCTACATTTACGCCGATCGTCAAGAAGAAAAGGCCAACGCCTCGGCTTGACCGGTGGATAGACGGTGAACTTATCAGGGGCTCGTCATGTACGGGCCCCTTTCTATTTGAAAAGTCGTGTTGTTTCCTGTTAAGTTCCAAACAAGGTGATTGGAACTATGCTTCGGCCCGTTGCGAAGAATGTCGCCAAGGGCAATGATGGAATGATTCTGTGAGCTTTGACTGAAACAGGCTTTGCTTCTTAGATTCCAGTCGTCGGCAATATTTGGGTAACGCCGAATGTTCCAGTTTTCGTTTTGCGTTCCTCCCTGTAATAAGTCTGACACACTCTTGTGCGGTGTGCCGCCGCACGGCTTGAAATGAATAAAGTGAAGCTCCACTTGTTAGCCAAGTGAGAGCGCCGGTCGATCCCAAGGGGCCGGCCAAGAGCCCGGAAACGGGACGGAAAGGAAATGATATGACGAAGAAAACGTCTGCGGCAAACGAGAGCGCTGCCTACCCGGTATTGCCGTTGCGCGACATCGTGGTCTTCCCACATATGATCGTGCCACTATTCGTCGGACGGGAAAAGTCGATCCGAGCTCTGGAAGAGGTCATGGGTTCCGACAAGCAGATTATGCTGGTCACCCAGGTCAACGCCAGCGACGACGATCCTGCGCCCGATGCCATCCACAAGGTCGGAACTGTCGCCAACGTGCTGCAGCTCCTGAAGCTGCCTGATGGCACGGTGAAGGTTCTGGTCGAGGGCCGTGCCCGCGCACAGATCGATTCCTATACGGGTCGCGAGGATTTCTACGAGGCTTCCGGCCACGTTCTCGAGGAGCCGCAAGAGGATCAGGTCGAGCTGGAAGCGCTGAGCCGTTCCGTCGTTTCGGAATTCGAAAGCTACGTAAAGCTCAACAAGAAGATTTCGCCGGAAGTCGTTGGCGCTGCAAGCCAGATCGACGACTATTCCAAGCTTGCCGATACGGTTGCTTCGCACCTGTCGATCAAGATAACCGAGAAGCAGGAGATGCTGGAAACCACCAGCGTCAAGGCTCGCCTGGAAAAGGCGCTCGGCTTCATGGAAGGCGAGATTTCGGTTCTGCAGGTCGAGAAGCGTATCCGCTCGCGCGTCAAGCGCCAGATGGAGAAGACCCAGCGCGAATACTACCTGAATGAGCAGATGAAGGCGATCCAGAAGGAACTCGGCGACGGCGAGGAAGGTCGCGACGAGATGGCCGAACTGGAAGAGCGCATCTCCAAGACCAAGCTGTCCAAGGAAGCACGCGAAAAGGCTGATGCCGAACTGAAGAAGCTGCGCCAGATGAGCCCGATGTCGGCTGAAGCGACAGTCGTGCGCAACTATCTGGACTGGCTGCTCGGCATTCCGTGGAGCAAGAAGTCGAAGATCAAGACGGATCTCAACAATGCCGAGAAGATCCTCGAAGCCGATCACTTCGGCCTCGACAAGGTCAAGGAGCGCATTGTCGAGTATCTGGCTGTCCAGGCTCGCGCGACCAAGATCAAGGGTCCGATCCTGTGCCTCGTCGGCCCTCCGGGCGTCGGCAAGACCTCGCTCGCTCAGTCGATCGCCAAGGCGACCGGCCGTGAGTATGTTCGCATGGCGCTTGGCGGCGTTCGTGACGAAGCCGAAATCCGTGGTCACCGCCGCACCTATATCGGCTCGATGCCCGGCAAGGTCATCCAGTCGATGAAGAAGGCGAAGAAGTCCAACCCGCTCTTCCTGCTCGATGAAATCGACAAGATGGGTCAGGATTTCCGCGGCGATCCGTCTTCGGCCCTGCTCGAAGTGCTGGATCCGGCTCAGAACTCGACCTTCATGGATCACTACCTGGAAGTCGAATACGACCTGTCTGATGTCATGTTCATCACGACGGCGAATACGCTGAATATTCCTGCTCCTTTGATGGACCGCATGGAAGTCATCCGTATCGCCGGCTACACTGAGGATGAAAAGCGCGAGATCGCCAAGCGGCACCTGCTGCCGAAGGCCATCAAGGAACATGCATTGCAGCCGAATGAATTCTCGGTCAGCGACGATGCCCTGATGGCGATCAGCCAGCAGTACACCCGCGAAGCTGGTGTCCGTAACTTCGAACGCGAATTGATGAAGCTCGCCCGCAAGGCGGTCACCGAGATCATCAAGGGCAAGACGAAGTCCGTTCACGTCACGGCTGAAAACATCGACGACTATTTGGGCGTTCCGCGCTTCCGCCACGGCGAAGCAGAGCGCGAGGATCAGGTCGGCGTTGTTACCGGTCTCGCATGGACGGAAGTCGGCGGCGAGCTGCTGACGATCGAAGGCGTTATGATGCCGGGCAAGGGTCGGATGACCGTGACTGGTAACTTGAAGGAAGTCATGAAGGAGTCGATCTCCGCAGCGGCCTCTTATGTCCGTTCGCGCGCTGTCGACTTCGGCATCGAGCCTCCGCGCTTCGACAAGAGCGACATCCACGTGCACGTTCCGGAAGGTGCGACGCCGAAGGATGGTCCGTCTGCCGGTGTTGCCATGGCAACCGCGATCGTCTCGATCATGACCGGTATCCCGGTCAACAAGAACGTCGCCATGACGGGTGAAATCACCCTGCGCGGCCGCGTCCTGCCGATCGGTGGTCTCAAGGAAAAGCTGCTTGCAGCGCTTCGCGGCGGCATCAAGAAGGTGCTGATCCCGGAAGAAAACGCCAAGGATCTGGCGGAGATTCCGGACAACGTGAAGAACAACATGGAGATCATCCCGGTATCCCGCATGGGCGAGGTGATCAAGCATGCTCTCGTTCGTCGGCCCGAGCCGATCGAGTGGGACGGCTCCATCGAGACGCCGGTTATCGCAACTGTGGAAGGCGTGGACGACGCAGGTTCGGCAATCGCCCACTGAGTCGCTTTCCGCCACACTTATGCCTAATTGACGAAAATCTGACGAAGGCCGGCAGAAATGCCGGCCTTTTTTGTGAAAACCGCCTGTTTGTGCTTGCTTTTCCTTGATTTGCAGGGTTTTTGAGTTGCGGCGGGCCTGAGCATTCGTATGCTTTGCTCGACTTACAAACGAGACGTTTCATACCATCGAAAGGGGTGAAAACATGAACAAGAATGAACTCGTGTCCGCAGTGGCAGAGAAGGCGGGCATCACCAAGGCTGACGCGGCTTCCGCTGTTGATGCAGTTTTCGACGCTGTCCAGGGCGAACTGAAGAACGGCGGCGATATTCGCCTCGCTGGTTTCGGCAGCTTCACCGTTTCTCACCGTGCAGCCACCAAGGGCCGCAATCCGTCCACCGGCGCTGAAGTCGATATCCCGGCTCGCAACGTGCCGAAGTTCACGCCCGGCAAGGGCCTGAAGGACGCCGTTAACGGCTGATCTCGTTTTTCATCCACCCTTTCTGCGGCACGGCGTTGACGCCAGCCCGGAGCGGGAGAGGATTGAAGGGTCCGGTTTATCGCCGGACCCTTTTCGTTTTTACCAGCGCTGGTGAACGTGCGGCGCGATCAGCCGATCGTAGATGTCGCGGGTCGCGGCCATGACATCGGCAGACAGAGGCGCAAGATCGGCAGCCGCAGCATTGCCCTTGGCCTGCTCGGCATTGCGTGCGCCGGGAATGACGACAGTGACGGCCTCACTCATGAGGATCCAGCGCAGCGCGAAGGCCGCCATGCTGGCGCCGGCCGGCACGAGCTTCCGCACTTCCTCGACAGCCTGCAGGCCGACCTCGAAAGGAACGCCGGCGAAGGTCTCGCCGACATCGAAGGCTTCCCCATGTCGGTTGAAATTGCGATGATCGTCGCTGGCAAATGTCGTGGCACTGGTAATCTTGCCTGACAGCAGGCCGCTTGCCAGCGGCACGCGGGCGATGATCGCGACCTTCTTGCGGAGCGCTTCGGCGAAGAACAGGTGGTCCGGACGCTGGCGGAAAATGTTGTAGATGATCTGGATGCTGAGAACGCCCGGATATTCGATCGCCTTTAGCCCATCCTCGACCTTTTCGACGCTGACGCCGTAGCCCTTGATCTTGCCGGCCTTCTGCAACTCGTCGAGAGCCGCAAACACTTCCGGCTGATAGAGCACCTCGCGGGGAGGGCAGTGCAGCTGCACAAGGTCGAGACTATCGACGCCGAGATTCGTCAGGCTGCGGTCGATGAAGGCTTCGAGATTGGCCTTGTTGTAGCCTTCGGCGACGTGCGGGTTCAGACGGCGGCCGGCCTTGGTGGCGACCATCGGGTGCCCGCCGCCACGCGCCTTCAGCACGTCGGCGATGATCTTTTCCGAGCGGCCATCGCCGTAGACATCGGCCGTGTCGATGAAGGTCATGCCGGCGTCGAGTGCTGCGTTGAGCGCGGCCCGGCCATCCGCCTCACTGACATCGCCCCATGCGCCGCCGATTTGCCAGGCGCCGAAGCCGACATTCGTGACCGTGAAAGGGGTGCGGCCAAAAGCATGATGTTTCAAGAAATTTCCTCCTGATGTAATGAAAGGCATATGTAAGCAACAACCGCGCATACATCGAACTGACGGGCAAGTCAGCGGCCATCATCGCAATTCCGTAACATAGGATTGTGACGGAGGGCGGCAATGTGGGAAACCCTTGGACAAACCCTCGGGCAAGCTGTGGGAGCGGTGTTCATCGCGCGCATATTTCCCTAGAACGGTATGCTTGAACCGCTTGAATATCGGAACGCATGTCCTCCTTCAGCTTCATCCACGCCGCCGATCTTCATCTCGGCAGTCCCTTCCAGGGGCTGGCGCTGAAGGATGTCGATGTGGCTGCAATCTTCGTCGAGGCGAGTCGCAAGGCTTTCTCGGCGCTGGTCGGGCAGGCGATCGACCGCAAGGTCGATTTTTTCATCATCGCCGGCGATGTCTATGACGGCGATTGGAAGGACAACAAGATCGGTCTGTTCTTCAATCGCGAAATGGCGAGGTTGGAGCGCGCCGGTATCCCGGTCTTCCTTTTGCGCGGCAATCACGACGCCGTCAGCGTCATCACGAAGACGATCACGCTGCCCCGCAATGTCAGCGAGTTTCCGACAGCCAAGGCAAGCTCCTTCAGGCTGGAGGCGGTCAAGGTGGCGCTGCATGGCCGCGGCTTTGCGGAACGCTCGACGACGGACAATCTGGCGCTCGCCTATCCGCCGCCGGAGCGCGGCTGGTTCAATATCGGCGTGCTGCATACGTCGCTGACCGGACGCGAGCCGCACGAGCCCTATGCCCCGTGTTCCGTCGAAGACCTGCGCTCGCGCGGTTATGACTACTGGGCGCTTGGCCATGTGCACGAATACGAGCAGGTGGCGAGCGATCCGTTGGTGATCTTTCCCGGGAACCTGCAAGGCCGCAGCATTCGCGAGCGTGGCCCCAGGGGCGCGGTTCTCGTCAGCGTGGATGACGGCCAGGTAAGCCATGAGCGGCTCATTGTCGACGAGGCGCGCTTTGCGCAGGTCGAGGTGGGCGTCGAGCCCGACGACGACCAAGCAGCCGTGCTTCGACGCGTGGAGCACGCGATCCAGCCGCTGGTCGACGATATGGAGGGGCGCATGACTGCCCTCCGCATTCGCCTGACGGGCAGCACGTCACTCTTCGGCGACATGGCCGCCAACCGTCAGCAATGGCGCGATGAGGTGGAAGCTGCTTGCCACCGCATTCACCAGGATATCTGGCTGGAGAAACTCGAACTTCGCATAGAACCGCCACCCACGGTCGGGATCGCAGCGACGGGCACATCGCTCGATCTCCCACAGCTTCTCGGCAGTGACGGTGGTGAGGAGGATGCAAAGGCCGAAGCCGACAGGCTCATAGCGGAGATCGCGGCGAGGCTGCCGGGCGGACTTGCGACCGCCGCGTCACCACTTGGAGACGCGGCCGAAGCCTTGATCGAGGAAGCTCGGCAATTGCTGCTGGCGCGTGGGCGAGGGGCGGCCTGATCCATGCGCTTCAATCGGCTCGACATTATCCGTTACGGCGCCCTTACCGATTGCGGTCTCGATTTTCGCCCCGATGCGAAGCTGCACGTCATCTATGGGCCGAACGAGGCGGGCAAATCGTCCGCCCTCAGCGCCATTTCGGATCTCCTGTTCGGTTTCCCCCGCACGACATCGCATTTCAGTTTCCTGCACGATGCCACGACTTTGCGCATCGGTGCCGAAATTTCGCTACGCGACGGGACCAGCCTGAAATTCCGCCGTCGCCGCGGCACAAAAAATACGCTGCTCGCTGCCGACGAGAAGGAAACGGCGCTGCCCGAAGATGCGCTTTCGCCCTATCTCGGCAATCTGAGCCGCGACGTCTTCGAGCGCGCTTTCGGCCTCGACTCGGCCCGATTGAGGCAGGGTGCGGCCGCCATGCTGCAGAGCGGCGGCGAGATCGGCAGCCTGCTCTTCTCCGCAGCTTCGGGTCTTACGGGCCTGTCACGCCTCAGGCAATCGCTGGAGACCGAAGCGGATGGCATCTATGCCCAGCGGCGCTCGAAGGACCGGGCTTTCTATCAGGCATACGACCGCTACGAAGACGCACGAAAGCTCGAGCGCGACAATGAATTGAGATCCGGCGACTGGAAGAAGCTCGTCGCCGATGCGGCCGAGACTGAGGCTAGGCTCGCGGCACTGCACCGCGAGCGGCAGGAGACCAAGGCGGCGCTTGATCGCCTGAACATGCTGAAGAAGCTTGAGCCCGTCTTGCGGGAAATCGATTTGGAGGAGGAGCTCCTACGCGGCTTCTCCGATCTGCAATCAATCCATAAAGGATTTGGGGATCGGCTGGCCGAAGCGCTGGATTTCAGGAAGGAAGGCGAGGCCGCGTTGCGAACCGCCCGGCAGGATGTCCTGCGACTTCAGCAGGAAATTCAGGCAGTGAGGGTGGATACAGCCACCCTGGATGCCGCCGGCGCGATCATGGAGCGATATGCGCAGAAGGGAGCCTATCTCAAGGCTAAGGACGATATGTCTCGGGTCCGTGGCGAGGTCGAGGATTTCGATCTGCGGCTTGTCCAGATTGCCCGCAAGCTTGGAATGCCCGATGCCGAGGCGATGGAGCGTAACCAGCCGACCGAGGCCGATCTTGCGCGCCTGCGCGCGCTTGCCGTCGAAGGCCGGGACCTGAAGCGCGCCCACGCTGAAAATCGCCGCCGCCTCGAAGAGGAGCGCGAGCACTTTCGGCGGCTGGAGGCGGTCGAGATATCGGGACGGCTGATCGACCCGAAATCCTATGCGCAGCAACTTGCGGCCTTGCAGCCCGATATTGCCGAGCTTTCCCGATTGGACAGCCTGCAGGTAAAGCTCTCGCGTGCGCAGTCCGAACTCGCAGAGGCTACCGGGCGCCTGTCGCCCGCCGTCGCCGATCTTGATCAGCTCTTTGGCGTGCCTCTGCCCGATATCGCGACCCTCACCGAACATCGGCGCAAATTCGGCGAGCTGCAAACGGCTGCCCGCGAGGCCGCCGCCGCGCTTGCTCTGCTGGAGACCGAGCAGGGGGCTCTCACCAAGGATATTGCGTCGCTGGAGCAAGGCGGCAGCCTTGTCACCCGCCAGGAAATCGAGACGGCCCGTCTCCTCAGGGATGAGCAGCTGCGGGCTTTCGAAGCCTCGCCGTCAGGCGGATCGAAGGCGCTCGAGGCGGCAATCCGCGAGGCTGATCGCCTGGCCGACGAAGCACTGACCGATGCCGAACGCGTATCGACACACGCGAGGCTCATGCTGAGGCGTGGCGAACTGGAGCCGGCGCTCCAGCAGGCCAGAACCCGACAGACCGGAAGCGAGCAATCCATCGCTGATGCCAAGAGCGAATTCCATTCGCTCTTTGCCGCCACGAGAATAGTGCCGCTTGAACCGGATCAGATGGTTGAATGGCGGCGTGCGGTCGAGACGCTTGCGGCTCAACGCAACTCGGTGAACGTCCTTGCCGACGAAGTGGCGATATTGCGCGCGAGCGAGGACCGGCTCGTGCCCGTACTCATCGACCTTGCCCATGCGACGGGTCTCTCAGGCGCGGGTTCCCTGCCGGTGGCCGCCCTCGCAAGGGGGCTCTCCCGGCACATCGCCGACATCGGCCAGCGTTGGGCCGACAGCCGCTCCGCCGAAGGCGAGCGTCAATCCGTTGCCGACGTCATTGAAAGGCTCGAGGAGCGGGAAACAGCCGTCCGCAAGGATGCGGAGCGTTGGGAAGCGACCCTGGCCGAGGCCGTCGACTCAGTCGGGCTGCCCATAGGCGCGACCGTCGAGATGGTCGAGGCGACGGTCGATGTCTGGAAGGACCTGCCGCAGATACTGACGGAGCGCGAGAATCGCCGCAGGCGGGTACGCGGCATGCAGCGGGACATTGCGGCATTCGAGGACGGTCTGCGGGCGCTGGCAAGCGACCTCGCGCCGGATCTGGCGTCCTTTTCCGCTGACGCCGCCGCCGATGTGCTGCACGACAGGGCAATTGCCGCCAACTCCGACCAGCAGCGGCGAAAGAGCCTGCATTTGTCATTGGAGCAGGCCGAGGCCCGACTAGCTCGCTGCAAATCGAATCTCGATGTGCAGGAGACCGCTCTTGCCGCTCTCGCGGACGAGGCCTCCGTCTCGTCGGATGATCTGCCGCAACTCCTCGCCCAACTTCGCGAGAGAAGCAGGCTGGAGGAAAGCGTCTCAGTCTGCCGACGCCGTTTCCAGGAGCAGGCCGATGGGCAGGATGAGGCGCATATCCGTGTTGCTCTGTCCGACTTCGACCGGATCGAAGCCAATCTCGAGATCGAGCGGCTGGAGGCGCTGGACAGCGACCAGCTGCTGCGCTTCGGCGCGCTGACGGCCCAGCTCAACGAGAATCAGCGTCAGCGCAGCGCGCTCGAAACGGGCGCCAGCGCCGAATATGCCGTGTTCGAAAAACATGCGGCCGAGGAGGAAGCCAGGGATCTCGCCCGGCAATGGGTCGTCCTCAAGCTCGCCGCCCATATGCTAGGCACGTCGATGGAGGCCTATCGGGAACGGCAGGCGGATCCCGTCATGAAGCGGGCAGGAGATATCTTCTCCGTTCTGACCGGCAGCCGTTTCTCGCGTCTCGTCCAGGATTATGGCAGCGACGACGAGCTCCAGCTTCTCGCAGAACGCGCCACCGGCGAGCGGGTGCCGCTATCAGGCCTCAGCGAGGGAACCGGCGACCAGCTCTACCTCGCTCTTCGTCTGGCCTTCCTCGAAGATTACTCGGCGCGCAACGAACCGGCGCCGCTCATCGTCGACGATATCTTCCAGACCTTCGACGACGATCGCACCGCCGCCGGCCTGAACGCGCTCGCCGGCACCGTCGGCCGCTTCCAAACGATCCTCTTCACCCACGAAATGAGCGTCGTCGACATCGCCCGGCGCGAAATCGGCAAGGATCTGGACCTCATCCAGCTTTGACGATTGCCACCGGGTGAAAATTCCGGCGCCTCTCCGCTGATCGGATTCGTGGTGAGACCGAGTTCGTTGCCGATGTCGCCAGATATTCCAATCGACATCACGACTATGTCGCTTGGATGGCATGAGGCGATGACATAGATTCGCCGAGATAGCGAACAGGACAGAGGAGACACCGGATGGAAATCAAGCGCAACGGATCACGGCCGTCGGTAAAGGCGCCTGCTGAATATTTTACCGGTGACGTGCGCCAGGAGCCGCTGATGCAGGCGCCGGATCCCGCCAGCGTGCAGGTCGTCAGCGTCACCTTCGAGCCGGGCGGTCGCACGGCGTGGCATACCCACCCGCTTGGCCAGACGCTTGTCGTGACCTCAGGCAAGGGGTTCGCCCAGTCATGGGGCGGAGAGATTTTCGAGATCGGCGCCGGCGACGTCCTCTGGTTCGCCCCCGGCGAAAAGCACTGGCACGGCGCAGGCCCGGAAACCGCGCTCACCCACATCGCCATCCAGGAGATGCGAGACGGCAAGGCGGCCGACTGGATGGAATATGTGACGGAAGAACAATATCGCGGGTCTTGAGGGAGCGCGCGCTTTCGTCTCCCCACTGCGTTTCCCCATCCTGATCGTCGTCGGCACCCTTTAGTCACAGACAATCCGACGAGACATGAATATGGGGCTTGCATCCCCGGATGAATCATTTATATGACCTTCCAACACGGCCCGCCAAGCTCTGCGGCGGACGGTGGGGAATAGTTCAATGGTAGAACGACGGACTCTGACTCCGTTAATCTTGGTTCGAGTCCAGGTTCCCCAGCCAATTTCTTTTCCAACAAATCCAGACACTTAGAATTCATTAGAAAACGCCAGGTATTGCGCGTTTACGGATGATCCATGCGGATCACTGGTTCGGTAGGTCTTCCGAGTAGAGAATCGACTAACGTGAGAATTCGGCTCAAGGCCCGGCTTTCGACCGGGCCTGAGCAATTCTGTTATCGGCAGACGCGCTCCTCATGGACGACCTTATGGCCATGGTGCCAGCTCGTCACCTTCTTGTTGAAGCAATGGCGATCATGATGGTGATGGTCATAGTGTCCGTGGTCGGTCTTAACCACCACCGAAGCGGCGTTGGACGGAATGGCTGTCGCTGCAAGCGAAGCAAGGGCGAGTGCAGAAGCGATAAAAAACTTGTTCACTGTATTTCTCCGGTTAGCTGGCTTTCAACAACGTCGCTTGATGACGTTGGTTCAAAGCTAACGCCGGGGAACTGAACACGTGATGACTGCCGCGTTAATGTGAGCTTCATCTCACGTTTCACAATCCGACGGATGGATTTGCCGTGTGCATGGAGCGGATGCAGGGCAGGAAGCCACGCCCAAATTCCCGAAAGAGCCCCGTTGCCGGCCGTCGGAGACACAGGCCCGAATCATCCGCATCGGAGAGGGCAGGGAGCTGTTCCCCAAACAATTCACGATCTGTCATGGATTTGTATTCAAACGCGCTTGACACCCCAACGCGAACCCCTTAGTTAGCCGCTCATCGAACGGCCGAGGCCGCTTTGATGGGTGCAAAAGCATCCGGAATACTTGGATATGAATGCGGGTGTAGCTCAGTCGGTTAGAGTGCCGGCCTGTCACGCCGGAGGTCGCGGGTTCGAGCCCCGTCACTCGCGCCATCTCCAAGCATGAAAGAGGTCCTGGACCTTTTTTCCGGATCGTGCGCCCGACCCATTGGGTCACGATATGCGCGGGTGTAGCTCAGTCGGTTAGAGTGCCGGCCTGTCACGCCGGAGGTCGCGGGTTCGAGCCCCGTCACTCGCGCCATTTTCGCACAAGTCCTTACAATCCATGATGAATTTGCTGCACTTGCGAAATCCCCTTGGGGCTTCGTTTGTGTTTTGCCGCGACATCCTTGCATCGCCTTGGTAAAATCGTTTGATCGGGTCTCGAAATGACGCGCTCAAAAGTCTTGCGCCGACGCTCCGCCTGCGCTAACCACGGCTTGTTGCAACGCTCTTTCGCTTGCTGAGCAAATGCTCAAAGCGCCGCCCGGCGCTTCTCGGCAGGCAGGGATGGACATGATGACTGAACTGCTCAGTTCCTATCTTCCGATAGCGATTTTCATTGGTATCGCCCTGGTTATCGGCCTGGCGCTGTTGATCACGCCGTTTGCCGTCGCCTTCAAGGCGCCTGATCCTGAAAAGCTGTCGGCTTTCGAATGCGGCTTCAACGCATTCGATGACGCCCGCATGAAGTTCGACATCCGATTCTACCTCGTGTCGATTCTCTTCATCATCTTCGACCTCGAGGTCGCCTTCCTCTTCCCGTGGGCCGTTTCCTTCGGCGCCATCGGCTGGTTCGGCTTCTGGTCCATGATGGTCTTCCTCGCTGTTTTGACCATCGGCTTTATCTATGAATGGAAGAAGGGAGCCCTGGAATGGGAGTAGCCCCGCAGAGCAACACGACGCTCGTCTCGCAGCAGCCGAAGGGGATCATTGATCCCTCGACCGGCAAGCCGGTCGGCGCCAACGATCCTTTCTTCGGCGAAGTCAACAATGAGCTGGCCGACAAGGGTTTCATCCTGACGACCGCCGACGCGCTGATCACCTGGGCCCGTACCGGCTCGCTGATGTGGATGCAGTTCGGTCTCGCCTGCTGCGCCGTCGAAGGCCTGATGCAGGTTTCCGGTCCGCGCTACGACATGGAGCGCTTCGGCGTTGCCCCGCGCGCTTCGCCGCGCCAGTCGGACGTGATGATCGTTGCCGGCACGCTGACCAACAAGATGGCGCCGGCGCTCCGCAAGGTCTACGACCAGATGCCGGAGCCGCGTTACGTGATCTCGATGGGATCCTGCGCCAATGGCGGCGGTTACTATCACTATTCCTACTCGGTTGTTCGCGGTTGCGACCGCATCGTGCCAATCGACATCTATGTGCCGGGCTGTCCTCCCACGGCAGAAGCGCTGCTTTACGGCGTGCTCCTGCTGCAGAAGAAGATTCGCCGCACCGGCACGATTGAACGGTAAGGCAAGGGACGAGGCATTATGAGTGAAGCCCTGAACGAGCTTGCGTCCTATCTCGGCGAGGTGCGTGCCGATCTGATTTCGTCCAGCGAAATCGCCTATGGCGAGCTGACGATCGGAACCAGCCGTGAAAATATCATCGCGCTGCTGACCTTCCTGCGTGATGACGCCAAGTGCGGATTCGTCAGCATGATCGACATCAGCGGTGTCGACTGGCCGCAGCGCGCCGAGCGTTTCGACGTCGTCTATCACCTACTGTCGCCGAAGAAGAACCTGCGCATCCGCGTTAAGCTGCGGGCAGGGGAGGATGAGGCCGTTCCGTCCGCCTGCGCCGTCTACCAAGGTGCCGACTGGTTCGAGCGCGAGACCTGGGACATGTATGGCATTCCGTTCTCGGGCCATGCCGACCTGCGCCGCCTGCTGACGGACTATGGTTTCGAGGGCCATCCTCTTCGCAAGGATTTCCCGACGACCGGTTTCGTCGAGCTGCGCTACGACGACCTTGCCAAGCGCGTGGTTTACGAGCCCGTCGAACTGAAGCAGGAATTTCGTAATTTCGATTTCCTCAGCCCCTGGGAAGGCACGGACTACGTGCTGCCGGGAGATGAGAAGGCGGCAAAGTAAAAACGGGGCTGTCACGATGTTGAAAGCCTCTTTGCATACCTTGCCCATCAATGATTGCCAGCGCGGAGCGCGTCGCCATGACTGAACATAACGTCCGTAATTTCACCATAAATTTTGGACCGGAACATCCTTCCGCGCACGGCGTGCTGCGTCTGGTTCTGGAACTGGACGGTGAAATCGTCGAACGCGTCGATCCGCATATCGGCCTGCTGCATCGCGGCACTGAGAAGCTGATCGAAACGAAGACCTATTTGCAGGCCGTTCCCTATCTCGACCGCCTCGACTACGTGGCGCCGATGAACCAGGAACATGCTTACGCGCTCGCCGTCGAGCGCTTGCTCGGCCTCGAAATCCCGATTCGCGGCCAGCTGATTCGCGTTCTCTATTCCGAGATCGGCCGCATCCTGTCGCATATCATGAACGTCACGACCCAGGCCATGGACGTCGGTGCGATGACGCCGCCGGTCTGGGGCTTCGAAGAGCGTGAAAAGCTCATGATCTTCTACGAGCGCGCCTGTGGCGCGCGCATGCACGCCGCCTACTTCCGTCCGGGTGGCGTCCATCAGGACATTCCGCAGGAACTGGTCGAGGACATCGGCAAGTGGTGCGACCCGTTCCTGAAGATCCTCGACGATATCGAAGGCCTTTTGACCGACAACCGCATCTTCAAACAGCGTAACGTCGACATCGGCGTGGTTTCGCTCGCGGATGCCTGGTCCTGGGGCTTCTCGGGCGTCATGGTCCGCGGCTCCGGCGCCGCTTGGGACCTGCGTCGCTCGCAGCCCTATGAATGCTATTCCGATATGGAATTCGACATTGCCGTCGGCAAGAACGGCGACTGTTTCGATCGCTACCTGATCCGCATGTTCGAAATGCGCCAATCGGTCCGCATCATGAAGCAGTGCGTCAACCGCCTGCTCGGCGATGCCTCTACCGGTCCGGTCTCGTCGGTCGACGGCAAGGTCGTTCCGCCGAAGCGCGGTGAGATGAAGCGTTCGATGGAAGCGCTGATCCACCACTTCAAGCTCTATACCGAAGGCTATCACGTGCCGGCTGGCGAGGTGTATGCGGCGGTCGAAGCGCCGAAGGGCGAGTTCGGCGTCTTCCTGGTTTCCGATGGCTCGAACAAGCCTTACCGCTGCAAGCTGCGTGCTCCGGGCTTTGCGCACCTGCAGGCCATGGATTTCCTCTGCCGCGGTCATCAGCTCGCTGACGTTACGGCGGTGCTGGGTTCGCTCGATATCGTCTTCGGCGAGGTCGATCGCTGATGCGCATCCTGCCGGTTGCCATTGCTGCTTTTCTTGTCGCGTCAGGAGCTTTCGCTCAGCAGGCGGCGCAGAAGGGCACGGGGCTGCCGACCCTCGGTCAGGACAAGGGAAAGCTTGTTCCCAAGGGCCTGAGTTCGGGATCGGCGCCGGCGGCGGAAGCATCGATGGGCGACCTCGTGTCGCGCGGTTACGAAATCAAGGCCGCTGTGCCAAACGGTGGCAAGTTTATTGTGTTTATGCAAAAGGACCAGTCGGCCTACGCCTGCGAATTCTCGTCCCTGACGGGCACGCGGTGTGGATCCATAAACTGAGATAAGGCGTGAAAGAATGTCCGTTCGTCGATTAGCCGAAGATCAATTCCAGCCTGCCGCTTTCGCCTTCAGCGACGAGAACACGGCCTGGGTGGAAAAGACCATCAAGAAATATCCGGAAGGCCGCCAGCAATCGGCGGTTATCCCGCTCCTGATGCGCGCGCAGGAGCAGGACGGCTGGGTCACGAAGGCAGCGATCGAAAAGGTCGCCGACATGCTTGAGATGGCCTATATCCGTGTCCTTGAGGTCGCGACCTTCTACACGCAGTTTCAGCTTCATCCGGTCGGCACTCGCGCCCACGTACAGGTCTGCGGCACCACGCCCTGCATGCTGCGCGGCTCGGAAAAGCTGATGAGCATCTGCAAGAGCAAGATCCACGCCCATCCGTTCGAGCGCAATGCCGAGGGAACGCTTTCCTGGGAAGAGGTCGAATGTCTCGGCGCCTGCGTCAACGCGCCGATGGTCATGATCGGCAAGGACACCTACGAGGACCTGACGCCGGAGCGCCTTGAAGAGATCATCGACACGTTCCAGGCAGGCAAGGGCAGCGAAATCAAGCCCGGTCCGCAGATCGACCGTATCTATTCGGCCCCCGAAGGCGGCTTGACCTCCTTGCTCGATGCGCCCGCCAAGGCGCCCAAGGCGAAGGCTGCCAAGACAGTGGAGGTCGAGACTGTCGCCGTCCCCCCGTCGGAAGCCGCTCGGCCGAAGAGCACTGACGCCGAGACGAATGCTGCGCTGAAGAGCCCCGCCGATGGCAAGACGGCGCTTCCGGCCGACCATCCGCAGGCAACTCCGGCAAAGGCCGAAAATACGGCTGCAGGCCAGGCCAAGCCTTCGCTGGACGATGCCAGCCGCCCGGCTGCGGTGGAAAAGCCCGCAACGCCCGACGACCTCAAGATGATCTCGGGCGTCGGCCCGAAGATTGAAGCCACTCTCCATGAGATCGGCATCTTCACCTTCGCCCAGATCGCCAGCTGGAAGCAGCACGAGCGCGAGTGGGTTGACGGTTATCTGAGCTTCCACGGCCGCATCGAACGCGACGATTGGGTCAAGCAGGCAGACGCTCTCGCCAGAGGTGGCGAAGCGGAATACATAAAAGTCTTCGGCAAGAAGCCGCGGTAAGAGGTGAAGCATGTTACAGGATCAGGATCGCATCTTTACCAATATCTACGGCCTCAAGGACAAGTCCCTGAAGGGCGCGATGAGCCGCGGCCATTGGGACGGCACCAAGCAGATTCTCGAAAAGGGCCGTGACTGGATCATCAACGAGATGAAGGCGTCCGGTTTGCGCGGCCGTGGCGGCGCCGGCTTCCCGACGGGCCTGAAGTGGTCCTTCATGCCGAAGGAATCGGACGGTCGTCCGCACTATCTCGTCGTCAATGCCGACGAATCGGAGCCTGGCACCTGCAAGGACCGCGACATCATGCGCCACGATCCGCATACGCTGATCGAAGGCTGCGTGGTGGCGAGCTTCGCCATGGGCGCCAATGCCGCTTACATCTATGTTCGCGGTGAATATATCCGCGAACGCGAGGCGCTGCAGGCAGCGATCGACGAATGCTACGATGCCGGTTTGTTGGGTAAAAACAACAAGCTCGGCTGGGATATGGAGATTTTCGTTCATCACGGTGCCGGCGCCTATATCTGTGGCGAAGAAACCGCTCTGCTCGAAAGCCTGGAAGGCAAGAAGGGCCAGCCGCGCCTGAAGCCGCCGTTTCCGGCAAACATGGGTCTCTACGGCTGCCCGACCACGGTCAACAACGTCGAATCGATCGCCGTTGCCCCGACCATCCTGCGCCGCGGCGCCGGCTGGTTCTCCTCCTTCGGTCGTCCGAACAACGTGGGCACTAAGCTGTTCATGCTGTCGGGCCACGTCAACAAGCCGTGCACCGTCGAAGAAGTCATGGGCATCACTTTCCGCGAACTGGTCGACAAGCATGCCGGCGGCATCCGCGGCGGCTGGGATAACCTGCTCGCTGTCATTCCCGGCGGTGCATCGTGCCCGATCGTGCCGGCCAAGGACATCATGGACTGCCCGATGGACTTCGACGGCCTGCGCGCAGTCGGCTCGTCCTTCGGTACGGCAGCTGCGATCGTCATGGACAAGTCCACCGACGTCATCAAGGCGATTGCCCGCATCTCCGCCTTCTTCAAGCACGAGAGCTGCGGTCAGTGCACGCCGTGCCGCGAAGGCACGGGCTGGATGTGGCGTGTCATGGAGCGCATGGCCAAGGGCAACGCCCAGAAGCGCGAAATCGACATGCTGTTCCAGGTGACGAAGCAGATCGAAGGGCATACTATCTGCGCGCTCGGCGATGCCGCCGCATGGCCGGTGCAGGGCTTGATCCGTAACTTCCGCCCGGAAATCGAAAAGCGTATCGATCAGTATACCGCCAACGTGATGGATCACGGCGCCGTTCTGGAAGCAGCCGAGTAAGGGATATGATGACGAAGTCTGCAGACGCGGGTGAGGGAAGGGACGCAGCCGATGCATCGGCTGAGTTCGGTCGTCTTGCTGCCGAAATGCTGCAGAATTCGCACTTGCATCCACTGATGACCAATCCCGCCGCGGCTATGGCTGCGGTGACTGCAATCGGTTTCGGCTTTTCCACACAGATGGCCGGCGCTTTCTGGGGCGCGGTTCAGGGAGCGGTCGAGGCAACGAACAAGTTCGCGGCTGCCCTGGAAGAGCAGAAGAGCGCATCGCCGGTGCAACGACAGACTGAGTCGAATGTTGCCGTGAATGCCGCTCCGGCTGCGAAGGCAGCTCCGGTCGTGAAGGTCAGGGCAAAGGCAAAGCCGGCAGTCGACAAGCCGGCGCCCGTCAAAGCGAAGGCCGATGCGACGGTCGAAGCCGCCGCTCCAAAGGTGGTGAAGGCGCCGGCCCGCGGAAGGAAAACGACTGCAAAGGCGGACGATCTGAAACTGATTTCCGGCGTCGGCCCGAAGCTGGAGATGGTTTTGAGGGAACGCGGTATCGGCACTTTCGCAGACATCGCCTCCTGGTCTGACGCGGACGTTGCGCACATTGATGCTGATCTCGGTTTCGAGGGGCGCATTGCTCGCGATGACTGGGTAGGCCAGGCAAAGGCGTTGCTCGCGCCGAAGGCTGCGGGCGGCAAGTAATTCTTTTTCCGGGCGAACCCAAGCGGCCGGGAAAAGCAGAGACAAGGCAAGAGGGCATCGCGGCAAATCTGCGGAGCCGGGTCGCCGAACCCCAGGGGGTAAGGTTCGGCAAAGGTGATTGTGAGCAATTGCCACGCCATGCGGTTGAAGGCCGTCAGGGGCGAGTGGGGTTGCGATCATGAAATTGTTTGCGGCCGCATTCGGCTGCAAATGTGAAACAGGACTGAGTGGACGATGGCAAAACTGAAGATTGACGGCAAAGAGATCGAAGTCCCGGATCACTACACGCTTATCCAGGCGTGCGAGGAAGCCGGCGCCGAAGTCCCGCGCTTCTGCTTCCATGAACGTTTGTCGGTGGCGGGTAACTGCCGCATGTGCCTTGTCGAGGTGAAGGGCGGCCCGCCGAAGCCGCAGGCTTCCTGCGCCATGGGCGTGCGCGACATCCGCGGCG
This sequence comes from Neorhizobium sp. P12A, assembly GCF_008365395.1. Classification (NCBI taxonomy): domain Bacteria; kingdom Pseudomonadati; phylum Pseudomonadota; class Alphaproteobacteria; order Hyphomicrobiales; family Rhizobiaceae; genus Neorhizobium; species Neorhizobium sp. P12A. Next base: position 332,093 of record NZ_QOVX01000004.1, read on the forward strand.
GCCCGAACGGCGAGCTTCCGGAAGTCTTCACCAACACGCCGATGGTCAAGAAGGCCCGCGAAGGCGTGATGGAATTCCTGCTGATCAACCATCCCTTGGATTGCCCGATCTGCGACCAGGGTGGCGAATGCGACCTGCAGGACCAGGCAATGGCGTTCGGCATCGACAGTTCGCGCTATCAGGAAGACAAGCGCGCCGTCGAGGACAAGTACATCGGACCGCTCGTCAAGACGGTCATGAACCGCTGCATCCACTGCACCCGCTGCGTCCGCTTCACGACCGAGGTCGGCGGTATCTCGGAGCTTGGCCTCATCGGTCGCGGCGAGGACGCCGAGATCACCACCTATCTTGAGCAGGCGATGACTTCGGAGCTTCAGGGCAACGTCGTCGACCTCTGCCCGGTCGGCGCCTTGACCTCCAAGCCCTTCGCCTTCACGGCGCGTCCTTGGGAATTGAACAAGACCGAATCGATCGACGTCATGGACGCCGTCGGTTCCGCGATCCGCGTCGATACCCGCGGTCGCGAAGTCATGCGCATCCTGCCGCGCGTCAACGACCAGATCAACGAAGAGTGGATCTCCGACAAGACCCGCCACGTTTGGGACGGCCTGAAGACGCAGCGTCTCGACAAGCCCTACGTCCGCCGCGACGGCCGTCTGCAGGTAGCGACCTGGGCCGAAGCATTCGCCGCGATCAAGTCTGCCGTATCGGCCACTTCGGGCGACAAGATCGGCGCGATCGCCGGCGATCTTGCTTCCGTCGAAGAAATGTACGCGCTCTCCGAGCTGGTAAAGTCGCTGGGTTCCGAGAACCTCGACTGTCGCCAGGATGGGACGGCAATCGATCCGTCGCTCGGCCGCGAGACTTACCTCTTCAACCCGACCATCGAGGGCATCGAGCAGGCTGATGCGCTGCTGATCGTTGGCGCCAATCCGCGCTTCGAGGCAGCCGTGCTCAACGCCCGCATCCGCAAGCGCTGGCGTCGCGGCAAGTTCCCGATCGGCGTGATCGGTGAGGGCGGCGAAATGCGCTACTCTTATGATTACCTTGGCGCCGGTCCGGATACGCTGAGCGACGTCGTCTCGGGCACTCATGCTTTCGCTGATGTCCTGAAGAACGCTCAGAAGCCGATGATCATCGTCGGCCAGGGTGCTCTGATCCGCGAGGACGCGGCAGCCGTGCTGGCAAGCGTCGCCAAGCTCGCGGCAGACGTTGGCGCGATCACGGAAGGCTGGAACGGCTTTGCGATGCTGCACACGGTGGCCTCCCGCGTCGGTGGCCTCGACCTCGGCTTCGTGCCGGGTGCGAAGGGCGTCAACGCCGCCCAGATGCTGGGCGCGATGGACGTCCTCTTCCTGCTGGGTGCTGACGAACTGGATTTCACCAAGAAGACTGCGAAGTTCACCGTCTACATCGGCTCGCACGGCGACAACGGCGCACACAATGCCGACGTCATCCTTCCGGCTGCGACCTACACCGAAAAGTCGGGCATCTGGGTCAACACCGAAGGTCGCGTTCAGATGGGCAACCGGGCCGGTTTTGCACCGGGCGACGCCCGCGAGGACTGGGCCGTCATCCGCGCCCTTTCCGACGTGCTCGGCAAGAAGCTTCCCTTTGATTCGCTGAGCCAATTGCGCGCGAAACTGTTCGCTGCTTTCCCGCATTTCGCCAAGCTTGACGAGGTCGCAGAAGGCGACAGCGCCAAAATTGCCGCACTTGCGAAAAAAGCCGGCAAGATGGGTAAATCTGGGTTTGCGTCGCCGGTGAAAGACTTCTATTTGACGAACCCGATAGCGCGTGCTTCGGCTGTCATGGCTGAGTGCTCCGCATTGGCCCGCAACAATTTCAAAGTTGCGGCAGAGTAAGGGCAGGGGACAATGGACTCATTCTTTTCGACCTATCTCTGGCCGTTGATCATCATGATCGGTCAGTCTCTTCTCCTCCTGGTCTGCCTGCTGATCTTCATCGCCTACATCCTTCTTGCCGACCGCAAGATCTGGGCGGCGGTGCAGCTGCGTCGCGGTCCGAACGTCGTCGGTCCTTTCGGTCTGTTCCAGTCCTTCGCCGACCTCTTGAAGTTCATGCTGAAGGAGCCGGTCATTCCGGCTGGCGCCAACAAGGGCGTCTTCCTGCTGGCGCCGCTCGTGACAGTGCTACTTGCGCTCTCCACCTGGGCGGTCGTTCCGGTCGCCCACGGTTGGGTGATTGCCAACATCAATGTCGGTATCCTCTACATCCTGGCGATCTCGTCGCTTGAAGTCTACGGCATCATCATGGGCGGCTGGGCTTCGAACTCGAAGTACCCGTTCCTTGGTGCGCTGCGCTCCGCCGCGCAGATGGTCTCCTACGAAGTTTCGATCGGTCTCGTCATCGTCACGGTGCTTCTGACGGTCGGTTCGCTGAACTTGACGGATATCGTCATGTCGCAGCAGGTCGGCCTCGGCACCAAGCTCGGTCTGCCGGCGTCCTTCCTCGACTGGCATTGGCTGTCGCTCTTCCCGATGTTCATCGTCTTCTTCATCTCGGCGCTGGCTGAAACCAACCGTCCGCCCTTCGACCTTCCGGAAGCGGAATCGGAACTGGTTGCCGGCTTCATGGTCGAGTACGGCTCGTCGCTCTACATGATGTTCATGCTCGGCGAATATGCCGCCATCGTGCTGATGTGCTCGCTGACGACGATCCTGTTCCTCGGGGGCTGGCTGCCGCCGGTCGATATCTGGATCCTCAACTGGGTCCCGGGTGTCATCTGGTTCCTTTTGAAGTCCTGCCTCGTGTTCTTCATGATCGCGATGGTCAAGGCATTCGTACCGCGCTACCGCTATGACCAACTGATGCGCCTTGGCTGGAAGGTCTTCCTGCCGCTGTCGCTCGCCATGGTCGTCATCGTTGCATTCGTGCTGAAACTGACGGGATGGGCGTGATCATGTCCGTCCGTGGTTTCGGTCTATTTGGAGGTTAAGATGGCAGGATTGTCCAACGCCGTCAGCTCGCTGTTTCTTAAGGAATTCGTCGGCGCTTTCTGGCTGACCTTTCGTTATATTTTCAAGCAGAAGGCAACGATCAACTATCCCTTCGAAAAGGGACCGGTCAGCCCGCGCTTCCGCGGAGAACATGCTCTGCGCCGTTATCCGAATGGTGAGGAGCGCTGCATTGCGTGCAAGCTGTGCGAGGCGATCTGTCCTGCACAGGCAATCACCATCGAAGCCGGCCCGCGCCGCAACGACGGCACTCGCCGCACGGTGCGTTACGATATCGACATGGTGAAGTGCATTTATTGCGGCTTCTGCCAGGAAGCCTGCCCGGTCGACGCGATCGTCGAAGGGCCGAATTTCGAATTTGCTACGGAAACGCGCGAAGAGCTTTATTTCGACAAGGCGCGTCTTCTGGAAAATGGCGACCGTTGGGAACGCGAAATCGCGCGCAATATTGCGCTGGATGCGCCTTACCGCTGAGCCGGAATTTGAATATGCCGTGACGGGCGGCCATTGCTGATATCGTCACGGTGCAATTGAGACCGGAGCTTTGCCGGGCAATCGTCTGCGAAGCTCCATCGGGCAGGGACACTCCCGGCTGCCCGGGGGAAGATGAAAAAGGCACCAACATGGGTCTGCAGGCTCTATTCTTCTATCTGTTCGCCTTTATCGCCGTGGCGTCGGCGTTCATGGTTATCTCCGCGCGGAACCCGGTCCATTCGGTCCTGTTCCTGATCCTCACCTTCTTCAACGCGGCGGGCTTGTTCCTTCTCCTGGGAGCCGAGTTCTTGGCGATGATCCTGCTGGTCGTCTATGTCGGCGCCGTCGCGGTTCTCTTCCTCTTCGTCGTGATGATGCTCGATATCGATTTCTCCGAGCTGCGGTCCGGCATTCTGAACTATGCGCCGATCGGAGCGGTGATCGGGCTCATTCTGGCGGCCGAGCTGATCGTCGTGGTCGGCGGCAGCGTGATTTCGCCCCAGGTTGCCAAGTCGGTTGCCATGCCTATCCCGGCGCTGACGGAGCGGACGAACACCGCCGCACTCGGCGACGTGCTCTATACCAACTACGTCTATTTCTTCGAGATCTCTGGCCTCGTGCTGCTGGTCGCGATGATTGGCGCGATCGTGCTGACGCTCAAGCATCGCCAGCATATCAAGCGCCAGAATATTTCAAGGCAGGTTGCCCGCACACCCGCCACCGCCATCGAGGTGGTCAAGGTGAAGCCGGGCGAAGGCGTGATGTAAGGCGGACGCAAGGTCAAGGAACAAACACATGGTCATCGGACTTTCCCACTACCTGACGGTCAGCGCCATCCTCTTCGTGCTCGGCGTCTTCGGCATCTTCCTGAACCGCAAGAACGTCATCGTCATCCTGATGTCGATCGAGCTCATTCTGCTCGCGGTCAACATCAACATGGTCGCCTTCTCGTCCTTCCTGAACGATATCGTCGGCCAGGTCTTCGCTCTGTTCATTCTGACCGTCGCAGCTGCGGAAGCGGCCATCGGTCTTGCAATTCTGGTCGTCTTCTACCGCAACCGCGGCTCCATCGCCGTGGAAGACGTCAATATGATGAAGGGCTGATACAGCTATGTTTCTCTATAAGGCTATCGTCTTTCTTCCTCTCATCGGCGCCTTGATCGTCGGCCTTCTCGGCAATCAGATCGGCTCGAAGGCTTCGGAATATATTACCACTGGCCTGATGATCATCGCGGCCATCCTGTCGTGGATCGTTTTCTTCACCGTCGCGCTCGGCGAACCGCATGACCTGCCGATCAAGGTTGAGGTTCTGCGCTGGATCCAGTCCGGCGGCATAGACGTCTCCTGGGCGCTGCGCATCGATACGCTGACCTCGGTCATGCTGATCGTCGTGAACTCGGTTTCGACACTGGTTCACGTCTATTCGATCGGATACATGCATCACGATCCGCATCGTCCGCGCTTCTTTGCCTATCTGTCGCTCTTCACCTTCGCCATGCTGATGCTGGTAACGTCGGACAACCTTGCCCAGATGTTCTTCGGCTGGGAAGGCGTTGGTCTCGCTTCCTACCTGCTCATCGGTTTCTGGTTCAAGAAGCCGTCAGCAAACGCAGCTGCAATGAAGGCCTTCATCGTCAACCGCGTCGGCGACTTCGGCTTCGTTCTCGGCATTGCCGGCGTCTTCGTGCTCTTCGGCTCGATCAACTTCGACGTGATCTTCGGAAACGCCCAGAGCTTCGCTGCAGGGCAGGGCGGACAGCCCGGCGATATCGTGCTGAACCTCTTCGGCATGCAGCTCGATCGCGCTCATGCGCTGACCGGCGTCTGCCTGTTGCTCTTCATGGGCGCGATGGGTAAGTCGGCACAGTTCCTGCTGCACACCTGGCTACCGGATGCCATGGAAGGCCCGACCCCGGTCTCGGCGCTCATCCACGCAGCAACCATGGTCACCGCCGGTGTGTTCCTCGTCGCCCGCATGTCGCCGATCTTCGAACTGTCGCATGATGCGCTGCTCTTCGTGACCGTCATCGGTGCGATAACCGCCTTCTTTGCGGCAACCGTCGGCCTGGTGCAGAACGACATCAAGCGCGTCATCGCTTATTCGACCTGTTCGCAGCTCGGCTACATGTTCGTGTCGCTCGGTGTCGGCGCTTATGGCGCAGCGATCTTCCACCTCTTCACGCACGCCTTCTTCAAGGCGCTACTCTTCCTTTGCGCCGGCTCGGTTATCCACGCCGTCGACGGCGAGCAGGACATGCGTCACATGGGCGGCCTTCGCACGCATATCCCGAAGACCTTCCTGATGATGATCATCGGCACGCTCGCGATCACCGGCGTCGGCATCCCCTTTACGCCGATCGGCTTTGCAGGCTTCTTCTCGAAGGATGCGATCATTGCGGCATCCTACGCGTCGCACAGCCCGGCATCCGGCTTCGCTTTCACGTTGCTCGTCATCGCGGCGCTCTTCACCAGCTTCTACTCCTGGCGTCTGATCTTCATGACCTTCTACGGTGCCCCGCGCGCTTCGCATGAGGTGATGCACCACGTGCATGAATCGCCGAATGTCATGCTGATCCCGCTCTACCTGCTGGCGATCGGTGCCGTCTTTGCCGGTTTCGTCTTCCATGGCGCGTTCGTCGGCGAAGCCTACAGCGAGTTCTGGAAGAATGCGCTGTTCACTCTGCCGGACAACAAGATCCTGGAAGAGATGGAGCATAACCCGGCCTGGGTCGAGCTCAGCCCCTTTATTTCGATGGTGCTCGGCTTCGTGATCGCCTGGTACATGTACATCAGGTCGCCGGAAACTCCGAAGGTACTGGCTCGCCAGCACCGCGTGCTCTACGAATTCCTGCTCAACAAGTGGTACTTCGACGAGCTTTACGACTTCCTTTTCGTTCGCACCGCCAAGGCTCTCGGCCGCTTCCTCTGGAAGCAGGGTGACGGCACCGTCATCGACGGTTACGGCCCGAATGGTGTGGCTGCCCGCGTCGTCGATGTCACCAACCGCGTTGTCCGTCTGCAGACGGGCTACCTCTACCACTATGCCTTCGCGATGCTGCTCGGTGTCGCGGCCCTCGTTACCTGGATGATGCTCGGGAGTTCCTTCTGATGACCGATTGGCCCATTCTTACAACGGTCACGTTCCTGCCGCTGGTCGGCGTCCTGCTCCTGCTCTTCATGCGGGATGACGGACCGAACGGCCGCCGCAATGTCCTGAACATCTCGCTGGCGACGACGGTATTCACCTTCATCGTCTCGCTCTTAATCTGGGCCGGCTTCGATAGCTCGAACCCCGGCTTCCAGATGGTCGAAAAGCATGATTGGCTGAGCACGGGTATCTCCTACCATGTCGGCGTCGACGGCATTTCGATGCTCTTCGTCGTCCTGACCGCCTTCCTGATGCCTTTCTGCGTCCTGGCAAGCTGGCTTTCGATCGAAAAGCGCATCAAGGACTACATGATCGCCTTCCTCGTCCTCGAGACGATGATGACCGGCGTTTTCGTGTCCCTCGATATCGTCCTGTTCTACGTCTTCTTCGAAGCCGGCCTCATTCCGATGTTCCTCATCATCGGCGTCTGGGGCGGCAAGGATCGCGTCTACGCCAGCTACAAGTTCTTCCTCTACACGCTGCTCGGCTCCGTGCTGATGCTGCTCGCCATCATGGCAATGTACTGGCAGGCCGGCACGACCGATATCCCGGCATTGCTCGCCTACAAGTTCCCGCCGGCGCTGCAGACGTGGCTATGGCTCGCCTTCTTCGCGTCCTTCGCTGTCAAAATGCCGATGTGGCCGGTTCACACTTGGCTTCCTGACGCGCACGTTCAGGCGCCGACGGCAGGCTCGGTCATCCTGGCTGGTATTCTGCTGAAGCTCGGCGGCTATGGCCTCATCCGCTTCTCGCTGGCCATGTTCCCGGATGCGTCTCATTATTTCGCACCCTTCGTCTTCTCGCTGTCGGTCATCGCCATCATCTACACCTCGCTGGTGGCGCTGATGCAGGAAGACATCAAGAAGCTGATTGCCTATTCCTCGGTTGCGCACATGGGCTATGTCACCATGGGCATTTTCGCTGCCAACCAGCAGGGCGTTCAGGGCGCTATCTTCCAGATGCTCTCGCACGGTATCGTGTCCGGCGCGCTCTTCCTCTGCGTCGGCGTGATCTATGACCGCACCCATACCCGTGAGATCTCCGCCTACGGCGGTCTGGTCAACAACATGCCGAAATACGCCGTTGCGATGATGATCTTCACCATGGCAAACGTCGGTCTTCCTGGTACGTCGGGCTTCATCGGCGAATTCCTGACGCTGATCGGCGCTTACCGCGCCAATACCTGGGTTGCGCTCTTTGCCGCCACCGGCGTCATCCTCTCGGCCGCCTACGCGCTCTGGCTCTACCGCCGCGTGATCTTCGGTGCGCTGGAGAAGGAAAAGCTGAAGGCGCTGCTCGATCTGTCGCCGCGTGAACAGCTGATCCTTTATCCGCTGATCGCGCTGACGATCTTCTTCGGCGTCTATCCGGCCCCGATCTTCGACGCGACGGCTGCTTCGGTTGACCATCTCGTGAACAACTACACCGCAGCCCTGCACGCCGCGCAGAATGTTGCGCTGTCGATGAAATGATGACAGGACTTTTTCGACATGACCGCTGACACAATTCTCGCAAGCCTGCATCTTTCCGTCCCGGAACTCATCCTCGCGGTCGGCGCACTTGTTCTGCTCATGATCGGCGTCTTTGCGGGCGAACGCTCGGGGCGGATGGTGAGCGTGCTCGCGCTCATCGTGTTTGCCATAGCGGCTCTCTGGCTGATCTTCGTGCCCAGCGAAGGCCTTGCCTATGGCGGCGTCTATCTCGCGGATGGCTTCTCCCGCTTCATGAAGGTTACCGCGCTGATCGGTTCCTTCGTGGCGCTGTTCATGTCTCTCAACCATGCTTCGGAGAACCAGCTCGACAAGTTCGAGTTCCCCGTGCTTCTGGTGCTGAGCACCCTCGGCATCCTGCTGATGATCTCGGCAAACGACCTGATCTCGCTCTATCTCGGCCTCGAGCTGCAGTCGCTCGCGATCTACGTCATCGCCGCGATCAACCGCGACAGCCTGAAGTCGACGGAAGCCGGTCTCAAGTACTTCGTCCTCGGAGCCCTGTCTTCGGGCATGCTGCTCTACGGCATGTCGCTGGTCTACGGCTTCACCGGCCACACGCATTTCGTCGACGTCGCCCATGCGCTGACGGCGGATGGCGCTCGCTCGCTCGGCCTCATCTTCGGCCTGGTCTTCATACTCGCCGGCATCGCCTTCAAGATCTCGGCCGTTCCGTTCCACATGTGGACGCCGGACGTTTACGAAGGTGCGCCGACCCCGGTTACCGCCTTCCTGGCCGGCGCTCCCAAGGTTGCCGCCATGGCGATGATGACCCGCATCGTCATCACGGCCTTCCAGCCGATCCTTGCCGACTGGCAGCAGGTCATCACCTTCATCTCGATTGCCTCGATGCTGCTCGGCTCCTTCGCGGCAATCGGCCAGAAGAACATCAAGCGACTGATGGCCTATTCCTCGATCGGCCACATGGGCTATGCGCTGGTCGGCCTCGCCGCCGGCACACAGACGGGCGTGTCGGGCGTCATGCTCTACATGCTCATCTACATGGCAATGACGCTCGGCAGCTTTGCGATCATCATGTCGATGCGGCGCGCGGACGGTACGCAGGTCGAAAACATCGATGATCTCGCCGGCCTGTCGACGACCAATCCGTTCATGGCTGTCGTCCAGACCGCGCTGATGTTCTCGCTCGCAGGCATTCCGCCGCTGGCCGGCTTCTTTGCGAAGTACTTCGTCTTCGTCGCCGCCATCCAGGCCCATCTCTATGGCCTTGCAATCATCGGCGTCCTGGCATCGGTCGTCGGCTGCTACTACTACCTGCGCGTTATCAAGGTGATGTGGTTCGATGAAGCAACCGGCCAGTTCGCCCGCACGTCCGGCTCGCTGCGTCTGGTCTTCGGTCTCTCCGGCCTCTTCGTGCTCGGCTATGTCTTTATCGGCTCCTCTATCGGTGGTGCTGCTGAACTGGCTGCCGCGACGCTGTTTTGATGGGTTCTGATAAGAAACGCCGGAAGTCGGTCGCCGACTTCCGGCATGATGCCCTCCTTGAGACATCCTCGACCAACACGGAATGTCTTGTGCGGGCTCGCGCCGGAGACGCCGGCGATCTTTGGGTCACCGCCGCCCGTCAGACCGGCGGCCGCGGTCGGCGCGGACGGCCTTGGGTCTCCGAACCCGGCAATCTCTATGCATCCCTGCTTCTGATCGATCCTGCTCCGATGGAGCAGCTCGGTTCTCTGCCGCTGGCTGTGGCCGTCTCCGTCCATCAGGCTGTGCGTTCCGTTCTCCCGCCGTCTTCGGAACCGGTCGAGGTCAAATGGCCGAACGACATATTGATCGGCCGTAAAAAGACCTGCGGCATCCTGATCGAAGGCGAGAAGCTGGTTGATGGCCGCTACGCGCTTGTCATTGGGATCGGCGTTAATATCGCCACGAAGCCCGACAACGCCATCTATCCGGTTACATGCTTGCGTGAGCAGGGCACATCGGCATCGCCGGAAGAGCTCTTTGCCCGTTTGTTTGCCTCCATGGTCGAGGCACTCGACGAATGGGATGGCGGCAGCGGAATCCGCGATATCACCGCGCGCTGGCGACAGGTTGCCTGCGGCGTCGGCGAAAAGATAACCGTCAATCTGCCCGATCGCTCGATTTCCGGACAATTCGCGGGAATAGATGATAATGGCCTGTTGATGCTCGACACCGGCGGGGGCAGGATGATGCCGATTGCTGCCGGTGATGTTTTTTTCGGATAATGGATTAGAAAATAATATGGCGAACCAAGACGAACTGGTGTTTCTGCCGCTCGGCGGAGTGGGCGAGATCGGCATGAATCTCGCGCTCTACGGCTATGGGGCGCCAGAGCATCGCCAGTGGATCATGGTCGATTGCGGCGTGACCTTCCCGGGTCCGGATCTGCCGGGCGTCGATCTCGTTCTGCCCGATATCCGCTTCCTCGCAAAGGAGCGCAAGAACCTCAAGGCGATCATCATCACGCATGCGCATGAGGATCACTACGGAGCGCTGAGCGACCTGTGGCCGGGGCTGAACGTTCCGATCTATGCCTCGCCGTTCACCGCCGGGTTGCTGGAAGCCAAGCGCGATTACGAGAAAACGATGGGTGAAATTCCCGTGACGATCTTTAGGGCTGGCGACCGTATCAATGTCGGCCCTTTTAGCGTTGAAGGCGTCGCGGTCAACCACTCCATTCCCGAGCCGATGTCGCTGATGATCCGCACGCCGCTCGGCAACGTGATCCACACCGGCGACTGGAAGATCGATCACGAGCCGTCGCTAGGTCCCCTGACGGATGAGACGCGTTTCAAGCAGCTCGGCGATGAGGGCGTGCTGGCGTTGATGTGCGATTCCACCAACGCGCTGCGCGATGGCGTTTCACCTTCAGAAAAGGATGTCTCGGAGAGCCTGCGTAAGATCATCGAGGCGGCCGAGGGCCGTGTGGCGATCACCACCTTCTCCTCGAATGTCGGCCGTATCCGCACGGTCGCGGAAGCCGCCGAAGCCGCGGGCCGCGAAGTGCTGCTGCTCGGCAGCTCGCTGAAGCGTGTCGTCGATGTTGCGCGCGATGTCGGCCTGATGGAGGGCGTCAAGCCGTTCATCGCCGAGGACGAATACGGCTATATTCCGCGGGACAAGGTCGTCGTGATCCTGACCGGCAGCCAGGGTGAGCCGAGAGCAGCGCTTGCCAAGCTGTCGCGCGACGAGATGCGCAATGTGGCCCTCTCGGCCGGCGACATCGTCGTCTTTTCCTCCCGCGCCATTCCCGGCAACGAGAAGGCGATCCAGGACATCAAGAACGGATTGGTGGAACAAGGCGTTCACATCATTACCGACAGCGAGGCGCTGGTTCACGTATCCGGCCATCCGCGTCGCAACGAGTTGCAGAAGATGTATCAATGGACCCGGCCGAAGGTCGTCGTGCCGGTCCATGGCGAAGCTGCACACCTGACTGCGCACAAGGAACTGGCCGAGCAATCCGGTATCGCGATCGTGCCGCGCGTACGCAATGGCGACGTGCTGCGATTGGCGCCCGGCCCGGTACAGGTCGTGGACGAGGCGCCACATGGACGCATCTACAAGGACGGAACGCTGATCGGCGATTTCGACGAAATGGGTATCGGCGAACGCAAGAAATTGTCCTTTGTTGGCCATGTCGCCGTCAACGTCGTGCTGGATAGCCGCTACGATATCGTTGGCGACCCTGATCTCGTGCCGATCGGTCTGCCGGTCTATGACGACGAGGGCGAGGATATGGAAGACACGCTCTTCGACGCTATTGTCAGCGCTGTCGAGAGTGTCCCGCGCGCGCGCCGCAAGGATCTCGCCATGCTGCAGGAGGCGGTGCGCCGGGCCGTACGCTCGACGGCAAATCAGGTCTGGGGCAAGAAGCCCGTGGTCACGGTGTTCCTGACGAAGGTTTGAGGACCGCGCGTTAAGGCCGGGGCGTATGGCCAGGGAGGAGGCCAGCATGCTGGGACGTATCAATCACATCGCAATTGCCGTCCCCGATCTGGCGGCAGCTACCGAGAGCTATCGCGATATTCTCGGCGCGGCGGTATCGCAGCCCCAGGCACTGCCGGAGCATGGCGTGACCGTCGTCTTTGTCGAGCTGCCCAACTCGAAGGTCGAGCTTCTGGAGCCTCTCGGTTCTGATTCTCCCATTGCCGCCTTTCTCGAAAAGAACCCTTCGGGCGGCATGCATCATATCTGTTACGAGGTGGCGGATATCATGAATGCCCGCGACCGACTGCTTTCGGCCGGTGCCCGGGTTCTCGGCAATGGCGAACCCAGGATTGGTGCACATGGCAAGCCGGTTCTCTTCCTGCACCCCAAGGATTTTTTCGGAACGCTCATCGAACTTGAGCAGCTGTGACATTAGGGCACTCAACGGTGCTTTGAGTGAGAACCGCTTTGCCTCTATAAGAATGTCATGAAGGCGGCGTCGCGGATGGAAAGGGCAGGTGGCTTGGGCCGGTCTGCCTGGTTCCGTCTCCGCCGAGGGAGGCATGCATGACACAGGCTATTTTTTCGACAGTTGCCGTCTATTTCGTTGTCTGGTGGATTACGCTTTTCGCAGTCCTGCCATTCGGCCATCGTACCCAGGCCGAAGACAACGAAGTCGTTCTGGGCACTGTCGCAAGCGCGCCGACGAAATTCAGGGGCTGGCGAGTCGTTCTGATGACGACGCTTGCTTCCGCTATCATCTATGGCGGCTGGTTCATCCTAACGGATTACTTCGGATTCAGTTTCGACGCCCTGCCGCAGATCGTTCCGCGCTACGGCGGTTGATAGCCCGCAATCTGTCATACAATTGTTACCTCGCCAGTGCAAAGAGCATGCCTATCGGCTGACCAATCATCCATCGATGGAGGCCAGCGGGCGGTTCTTCCGAAAGTTCGGAGCAGGCTGTGCAGGGCGAGGTGGGGAAGCCATAAAGCCAAAAAAAAACAAGGCTATAAGCCTTGTTTTAAGTATCGCGTGATCCTTATCCGTTGCCGGGGCTGCGAGCAAGCGCGCCTAAGATCTGATCCTCCCAAGACTTGACCGCGAGAACGACAAGAATTTAACCTTCCTGCCTCTTTTGTGAGCTAAAACTAGCTCAAAGAATGAGCTTTGTCATCTGTTTTTTTGCATTTTTGCTACACTTGTACAAAATTTTTCTGTTGACAAAATTTCGGCCCAAGTCCTTAGAAATATGTGCTTTTTCGAATTTGTATAGAAAAGCCGTAATCCCCTGCTTTAACGTCAGGCTGATGCGTTCGTTCGTCTGCAAGGCGGGTTTCTTTCCGGCCGCGAAGCGGCTATGAACGCCAGCAGTGTTAACGCTTTATGGCGATTCCGTTTTTGACTGCGGAATCGGCAAAATCTCTGGAATCCGCTATGCGCTTATCCCGTTACTTCATGCCCATCCTGAAGGAAAATCCCAAGGAGGTGGAAATCGTATCGCACCGGCTGATGCTGCGGTCGGGCATGATCCGTCAGCAGAGCCAGGGTATCTATTCGTGGCTGCCGCTGGGCAAGCGCGTCTTGGACAAGGTCAACAATATCGTCCGCGAGGAGCAGAATCGCTCCGGCGCCATCGAGCTCCTCATGCCGACGCTGCAGTCCGCCGAGCTCTGGCAGGAAAGCGGCCGCTACGAGGCCTACGGCAAGGAGATGCTGCGCATCAAGGACCGGCAGGACCGGCCGATGCTTTATGGCCCCACGAACGAGGAAATGGTGACGGATATCTTCCGCACCTATATCAAGTCCTACAAGGACCTTCCGCTCAATCTCTATCATATCCAGCTGAAGTTCCGCGATGAAATCCGCCCGCGCTTCGGCACCATGCGTTCGCGCGAATTCTTGATGAAGGATGCCTATTCCTTCGACCTGACCAAGGACGACGCGATCCATTCCTATAACAAGATGTTCGTCGCCTACCTGCGCACCTTCGACAGGCTCGGCCTGCGCGCCATTCCGATGCGCGCCGACACCGGCCCGATCGGCGGCAATCACAGCCACGAATTCATCATTCTCGCCGACACCGGCGAATCGGAAGTTTTCAGCCACAAGGATTTCGTCAATTTCGACATCCCCTCGGCCGACACCGATTTCGATGATGTCGCCGGCCTGCAGGCGATCTTCGACAAGTGGACCTCCGTCTATGCGGCGACATCGGAAATGCACGACGAAGCGGCCTTCAACGCCATTCCGGAAGGCGAGCGCCTTTCGGCACGCGGCATCGAGGTCGGCCACATCTTCTATTTCGGCACGAAATATTCCGAGCCGATGGGCGCCAAGGTGCAGGGTCCTGACGGCAAGGAACACGCTGTCCACATGGGATCTTACGGAATCGGGCCGACGCGCCTTGTTCCCGCCATCATCGAAGCCTCGCATGACGAGAACGGAATCATCTGGCCGGAATCCGTGGCGCCGTTCGATGCGATCATAATCAACATGAAAGCTGGCGACGAAGCCTGCGATTCCGCTTGCGAAACCCTATATGCCGCTCTGACGAAGGCCGGCAAGGACGTGCTTTACGACGATCGCGACGAGCGCGCTGGAACGAAGTTTGCGACCGCCGACCTGATCGGCGTGCCGAAGCAGATCATCGTCGGCCCGCGCTCCATCGCGAACGGCGAAGTGGAAGTGAAGGACCGCAAGACGGGCGAGCGCCAGACGATCACGGTCGATGCGGCAATCAACCAGCTCGCGGGCTGATTTGGAACAGGAAACGGAATGGCAGTGAGCAGCGCGGCAGTAGACCAGCAGGAAAAGACATCCGCCAAAGCTCCGGCGTCCCGGCCATTTTCCGCCTTTGAAAGAGTGGTCGCCTGGCGCTATCTGCGCGCCCGGCGCAAGGAAGCCTTCATTTCAGTCATCGCCGGCTTCTCCTTCATCGGCATCATGCTGGGCGTCGCCACGCTGATCATCGTCATGGCCGTCATGAACGGCTTCCGCACCGAGCTCATCACTCGCATTCTCGGGCTCAACGGCCACGTCATCGTCCAGCCGGTAGACGCGCCGCTGAACAATTACGACGAACTCGCCAAGAAATTCTCGGCCGTGCCTGGTGTGACCATGGCGCTGCCATTGGTGGAGGGCGAGACCCTGGCATCCGGCCGTGGCGGCTCAGGTACCGGCGCCCTGGTGCGCGGCATCCGCGCCGAGGATCTGGAAAAGTTGAAGACCGTGGCCGGCAACATCAAGGCCGGTGACCTGACCGGCTTTGCCGCCGGGCAGGGCGTGCTGATCGGCTCGCGCATGGCCCAGCAGCTCGGCATTACAGCCGGCGACCAGATTACATTGATCGCGCCGGATGGCGACGTCACGCCCTTCGGCGTCAATCCACGGGTGAAGTCCTACACCGTCTCGGGCATCTTCGAGATCGGCATGTCGGAATATGATGCCTCGATCATCTTCATGCCGTTGGAAGAGGCCCAGCTTTATTTCAATACGGAAGGCATCGTTCAGTCGATCGAGCTCTTCGTCACCAATCCCGATGATGTCGACGCGCTGCGGCCGAAGATCGAGGCGGCGGCCGGACGCCAGGTCTTCCTGACTGACTGGCGCCAGCGCAACGAGACCTTCTTCTCCGCCCTCCAGGTCGAGCGCAACGTGATGTTCATGATCCTGACGCTGATCGTTCTCGTCGCGGCGCTGAACATCATTTCCGGCCTGATCATGCTCGTAAAGGACAAGGGCAGCGACATCGCTATCCTTCGCACGATGGGCGCGACGTCGGGTTCGATCATGCGCATCTTCTTCATGACCGGGGCTGCGATCGGCATCGTCGGCACCTTGGCGGGCGTGCTGCTCGGCGTTCTCGTCTGCGTCAATATCGAATCGATCCGCCAGTTCTTCTCCTGGATCTCAGGCACTGTCCTGTTTGACCCGCAGCTCTATTTCCTCAGCACACTGCCGGCGGAAATGGATTTGAGCGAGACGATCACCGTCGTCGTCATGGCGCTGACACTGTCCTTCCTCGCCACCATCTTTCCGGCCTGGCGTGCCTCACGGCTCGATCCGGTGCAGGCTCTCCGCTACGAATAAGGGTTGCTTCATTCCATGAAACGACATGTCGTTCTCGAACTATCGGGCATCGAGCGTCACTACGGGCAAGGCGAAACGAGGCTCTCCATCCTGAAGGGCGCGAATTTCTCGCTGCATAGGGGCGAGATCGTCGCGCTCGTTGCGCCGTCAGGCACAGGCAAATCGACGCTTCTGCATGTCGCCGGCTTGCTCGAGCATCCCGATGGCGGCGACGTCGTCCTGAACGGCAATGCCTGCAACGGGCTGTCCGACGATCGCCGCACGGCGATGCGCCGCAGCGATATTGGTTTCGTCTACCAGTTCCACCATCTCCTGCCGGAATTTTCGGCAGCCGAGAACATCATGATGCCGCAGATGATCGCCGGACTCTCCCGCAAGGAAGCCCGCGAGCGCGCCAGTGCTTTGCTGGACTATATGCGCATCGGTCATCGCGGCGATCACCGTCCGGCCGAACTGTCCGGTGGTGAGCAGCAGCGCGTAGCGATCGCCCGCGCGGTTGCCAATGCGCCGCTTGTGTTGCTGGCAGATGAACCGACGGGCAATCTCGACCCGGCAACGGCCCATTACGTTTTCGACGCGCTGGAAGCACTGGTTCGTCAGTCCGGTCTGGCTGCCATGATCGCGACACACAATCACGAACTCGCGGCCCGAATGGACCGCCGCGTGACGCTGAGCGACGGGAAGGTCGTGGAAATGTGAGGATCGGATTGCCGGGTGTGAGGCGTCAGTCCTGCTTGATGCCGCAGCCCGTTTGCCCGACCTGATCGTCCCAGTCCTCGATCTTGATCGTCTTCGGATCAGCCTTACTGTCCTTGCCGTCCTTCGTTACCTTGCCTGTCAGAACGTTGTAGTCGCAGGAACCGTTGTGATCAGGGTCCAGCGTGTCATAGTAGTTATAGGTGTAGCCGGCGACGACGAAGGCGCCGTTGCGATAGGCGAGCGTCAGCGTCTGGTCCCAGCGGTCGCGACCGACGCCGCTATTTTCCGAATGAACGGCGATCGAGCCGTTCGGCATGCCCTTGATCGCAGGGTCCTGGCCGAACATGCCGTCGAGGCTTGCATTGCCCCAGACTTTCGCCGGCGCCGTCGTGACCAGTTTCAACAGGTCGTGATCCTTGTCGCGCAGGTAGATATAGATCGCGATATCGTCGCCCTGTTCCTTCGGGCCGACGAGCATCGCCATATCGGTCTTGCCGTCCTTGTCCCAATCGCCCGTGGTGGCGTCGATGATGTGCTCGGGCGCGATATCCTCGGCGGCGGCGACCCCGCCGGTCAGAAGGAACAAAAGAATAGCCGGGATAAGATTTCTCATTTCGATTGGCGCTCCCCGGATCAGGATGGTGTCCGGCCGTTTTAACCATAGTCGAAGACTTTAAAAGATATCGCGACAAATTCGTCGAAACTGCCGTTGACTCTCGAACAGAAATAGAACAAAAAAGAAACATAACGAGTAAGGAGAGCACAGATGACCGAGATCATTCGAGACATTGCAGCATTCACCTCCATCGTCATGTTCGTCGCCAGTTTTTCCCTCATCATGATGGCGATGTAATTTTGGGGATCGGCCCGCGGTAATGCATGGCTGATCCACGTAAGCACGACTGGACTTTGCCGCCAGCTATGCCGAAAATATGCGCGAAAGACTCGGGCATTTGGAAAGGCATATCATGGCGGATACGACAGGGGGCAGCGTATTAGGCGCGCCGTTGGGAGAAGCTCCCGAGTTTGTGCATCTGCGCGTCCATTCCGCCTATTCGCTTCTTGAGGGCGCTTTGCCGCTCAAGAAGATTCTTGCCAAGGTCGCCAGCGACAGCCAGCCGGCGATTGCCATTACCGACACCAACAATCTTTTCATCGCGCTGGAATTCTCCCAGAAGGCGATGGACGAGGGCTTGCAGCCGATTATCGGCTGCCAGGTGTCGATCGATATGGAGGACGCCGCAGAGGGCGAAAAGCGCAACGGCCAGCAGGCGCTCGCCAAACTGCCGTCGATCGTGCTTCTGGCTGCCACCGACGCGGGCTATGAGCGTCTCGTGGATCTCGTCAGCCGTGCCTATCTCGGCGGCGAGGGTACCCAGGCCGTCCACATCTGCGCCTCCTGGCTGGAGGAGATCGGGACTGGCGGCTTGATCGCCTTGACCGGGTCGCTAGGCGGCCCGATCGACATGGCGCTGAAGGAAGGGCACGCGCCCCAGGCTTTGGCGCGGCTGATGCAGCTGAAGCGCCTGTTCGGCGACCGGCTGTATGTCGAGTTGCAGCGGCACGGCACCTACGACCGCCGCCACGAGCAGCGCATGATCGGCCTTGCCTATGAACATGACCTGCCGCTGGTAGCGACTAACGAAGCCTTTTTCCCGACCCGCGACGATTACGATGCGCATGATGCCCTGATGGCGGTTGCGCACAACGCCATCGTCTCGGATGACAGCCGCTTTCGCCTGACGCCGGATCATTATCTGAAGAGCCGCGCCGACATGGCCAAGCTCTTTGCAGATCTGCCCGAGGCGCTGGAGAACACGGTCGAGATCGCCCGGCGCTGCTCCTTCGTCCTGAAGACCCGCAAGCCGATCCTGCCGCGCTTTACCGGCGCCACCGACGACCCGGAGGAGGCAGAGCGTGCCGAGTCGGGCGAGCTTCGCCGCCAGGCGGTCGAAGGC
Organism: Neorhizobium sp. P12A; assembly: GCF_008365395.1. NCBI lineage: Bacteria > Pseudomonadati > Pseudomonadota > Alphaproteobacteria > Hyphomicrobiales > Rhizobiaceae > Neorhizobium > Neorhizobium sp. P12A. The sequence goes on from NZ_QOVX01000004.1 coordinate 350,847, forward strand.
CTGGACATGCGGCTTGCAACGCTCGGCATGTCGGCGGGTTACGAGGAGAAAGATTACCGGGAACGGCTGGAATTCGAGCTCAGTGTCATCGAGCGCATGAAGTTCCCGGGCTACTTCCTGATCGTTGCAGACTTCATCAAATGGGCCAAGCAGCATGATATCCCCGTTGGCCCCGGCCGCGGCTCCGGTGCGGGCTCGCTGGTTGCCTATGCGCTGACGATCACCGACGTCGATCCGTTGCGTTTCTCGCTGCTCTTCGAACGCTTCCTCAATCCGGAACGCGTCTCGATGCCGGACTTCGATATCGACTTCTGCCAGGACCGCCGCGAAGAGGTGATCCGCTACGTCCAGCAGAAATACGGCCGCGAACAGGTGGCCCAGATCATCACCTTCGGTTCGCTTCAGGCGCGCGCCGCCCTTCGCGACGTCGGCCGCGTGCTCGAAATGCCCTATGGCCAGGTCGACAAGATTTGCAAGCTGGTGCCGAACAATCCGGCCAACCCGACACCGCTGTCCAAGGCGATCGAGGAGGAGCCGAAACTGCAGGAAGAGGCGGACAAGGAGCCGGTCGTCGCCCGCTTGCTCGATATCGCCCAGAAGATCGAGGGTCTCTACCGCCACGCTTCGACCCACGCCGCCGGCATCGTCATCGGCGACAGGCCCTTGTCGAAGCTGGTGCCGATGTACCGCGATCCGCGCTCCGACATGCCGGTCACGCAGTTCAACATGAAGTGGGTCGAACAGGCCGGCCTCGTCAAGTTCGACTTCCTCGGCCTGAAGACGCTGACTGTCCTCAAGGTCGCGGTCGATTTCGTCGCCAAGCGCGGCATCAAGGTCGATCTGGCGGCGATCCCGCTGGATGACAAGCCCACTTACGACATGCTCTCGCGCGGCGAGACGGTCGGCGTGTTCCAGGTGGAAAGTGCGGGCATGCGCAAGGCGCTGATCGGCATGCGCCCCGACTGCATCGAGGACATTATCGCGCTGGTGGCGCTCTATCGCCCGGGCCCGATGGAGAATATCCCGACCTACAACGCCCGCAAGCATGGCGAGGAAGAACTAGAGTCGATCCATCCGACGATCGACCATCTGCTCAAGGAAACACAGGGCGTTATCGTCTATCAGGAACAGGTGATGCAGATCGCCCAGGTCCTGTCGGGCTATTCCCTCGGCGAAGCCGATCTTCTGCGCCGCGCCATGGGTAAGAAGATCAAGGCGGAGATGGACCAGCAGCGCGAGCGCTTCGTCGACGGCGCCGTCAAGAACGGTGTGTCGAAGCCGCAGGCTGACAACATCTTCGAACTCCTGGCGAAGTTCGCAAACTACGGCTTCAATAAGTCGCATGCCGCCGCGTACGCGATCGTCTCCTACCAGACCGCCTATATGAAGGCGCATTATCCGGTCGAATTCCTCGCCGCCTCGATGACGCTCGACATGTCGAACACCGAGAAGGTCAACGATTTCCGCCAGGACGCCAAGCGTCTTGGCATCGAAGTCATCGCACCGTCGGTACAAACCTCGTTCCGCCATTTCCAGACCGGCGACAACCGCATCTATTATGCGCTCGCCGCGATCAAGGGCGTGGGCGAATCGGCGGTCGACCATATTGTCGAGGTGAGGGGCGACAAGCCCTTTGCCAGCATTGAGGATTTCTGCCTCCGGATCGATCCGCGACAGGTCAATCGTCGCGTGCTGGAAAGCCTGATTTCAGCCGGCGCCTTCGATTGTTTCTCGATTGACCGCGCAGAGCTGATCGGTGGCCTCGACCGGATCATGGGCTATGCGCAGCGCGCCCAGGAGAACAAGACCAGCGGCCAGTCCGACATGTTCGGCAGCGGCGGCTCTTCCGGCCCGGAGAAGATTTCGCTGCCGCATTTCACGCCGTGGCTCGCTTCGGAGCGCCTGCTGAAGGAATTCCAGGTCCTCGGCTTCTACCTGACCGCCCACCCGCTCGACAGCTACAACAAGGTGCTCGACAAGATGCGCGTGCAGACCTTCGCCGATTTTTCGGCGGCGGTGAAGCAGGGCGCAAGCAACGGCCGCCTGGCCGGTACGGTCATTTCCAAGCAGGAGCGCAAGACGCGCACCGGCAACAAGATGGGCATCTTCGTCTTCTCGGATTCGTCGGGCCAGTTCGAAGCGGTGCTTTTCTCGGAGACGCTGAACCAGTATCGCGACGTTCTCGAAGTCGGAAAATCCTTCGTCATCACCGCGCAGGCCGATGAACGGCCGGAAGGCATCAGTCTGCGGCTCGCAACCGCGCAGTCCCTTGAGGAGAAATCCCTGCAGATGCAGAAGGCCCTGCGCGTCTATGTCCGCGATTCCGGCCCGCTGCGCGCTGTCGCTGCACACCTGAACGCCAAGGGCGACGGCCTCGTCTCCTTCATCGTCATCAAGGAAGACGGCAAGCGCGAAGTCGAGGTGGAACTGCCGCAGAAATATCGCATCACGCCGGAAATCGCCGCAGCCCTGAGATCCGCCCCCGGCATCATCGACGTCGAGCTGGTGTGACGCCCGGCGGCATTTAGCCCTTTCCGCCGAGGCCGCCCCTCTTCGTGATGGTGATGAAATCGGTGCCGTTGCCGGTCTCGGAGCTTACTCCGGCATCGGTGATGGTGAGCGACGATCCCGATGACAGCAGGTCTTCGATGTGGCGTCGCGCGTCGTCGGGAATGGTGATCCGGTCGAGCGCGCTTTCGGCCGCGCTCAGCGATTGTGACCGTGCCTCGCTGGTGATGCCGAGCCGCTTGCGCGCATCCTTCGACAGATCATCCTCGAGCGTGATCCCGTACCACTCCGCCTTGCCGCTGAGCTTGTCGACATTGTGGGCGGTAAAGAAATGCGTGCCCAACGCCTCCTGCGGGTCGGCGATGATGGCGGGCGCCTGGAACAGCGGCTTGAAATCCTGGCGGACCATGACCTCGCCATTCGGCGGCTCGCCCTTGCCGGCAATGGCATAGACGGCCTTCATCAGCGCGGGGCTGACGAGCCCGCCTGACGTGACCACATCATGCGCCTTCTTGAAATCCCCGATGGCCTGAACCGTTGCCGGTCCAAGCAGGCCATCAGGGGTGCCGGTCTCGTAGCCCAGTCCGTTCAGGATGTCCTGCAGGTCGCGGACATTATCCCTGAGCTCTCTGCGGGTGATGAGGATACGAAGCGGAGCCTCGTCCGCTGCGGCAATTTCCGGCGCGACCGGCGGCATCGGCAGGGAGGCGGCATCGTTGGTCGCAACCTGCACCGGCTCCGGCTGCGGCAGGAAGCTAGATGTCGTCGGCCTCAGCTCGAGGCCAGCAAAGAGCGGACCTGTCGCGGGCGCCGGCTGGGGCTGGAACAGTGCCGTGCTCTCGACCGGCTGCGGAACGAGCGGCCGATCGGAAATGACGACATGGACGCCGCGATCCGTCATCTTGAACAGCATCTCCGCAAAGGCCTTGGGCATGCGCACGCAGCCGTGCGAGGCCGGATGATTGGGGACATAGCCCGACTCATGCAGCGCGATGCCCGACCATGTCAGCCGCTGCATGAAGGGCATCGGTGAGTCGGAATAGATGTTGGATTCGTGATAGCGCTGCTTCTCCAGAATGGAAAAGATGCCCAGCGGCGTCGAATGCCCCTGTTTGCCGGTCGAAACCTTCGAGGTCGCGACGACTTCCGAGCCGTCATAGACGGCAAGCGATTGCCGATCGGTCGAAACCACGATCTGCAGCGTGCGGGCATCGCTCGCAAACGCAGGGTGTACAAGGGCTGTGGCCGACAGAAGGCCAAGTCCGAAGAAGAAACGGGACATCATGAACGCAATACCAAAACGCAATACTCGTGCCGCCACGGTAGACTTCGAAGTTTAAGGAAGATTTGAAGCAGACGCGATTGCGAAACATATCCTTGGCTTTCTTGCACCGCTCGGAATGCTTACCCCTTCATCATGATTGCCGCGCAATGTGTTTCATGTAATTCTTAAATTTCAAGAATCTTAAACACGGCGTCGTACATGCATATTGACGTGATCGAAGATTTTGACGAGCTGGAGGCGCTAAGGCCCAACTGGGATCGTCTCTACGCTGCCGATCCCGAGGCTCATTATTTTCTATCGTGGATATGGATCGCCACTTGGCTCAAATCACGTCCCTTGCCCTGGCTCGTCCTTGCTGCCAAGGATGAGCCGGAGGATGACGGGTACGTGGCTTTCTTTCCGGTGCAAATCGGCACCGGTCTCGACAAGGGCAGGGGCTTTTACAACACCATCGTGATGGGCGGCTCCTACTACGCGGTCTATACCGGCATATTGTGCGATCCGGTTTACGAGGATCTGGCGGTCGCCGCGTTGGCGGATCGCATTCGGGAGTTCAACTGGACGAGCCTGCATCTCGACGACATCTATATGTCGAGCGAGCGGCTGGATGCGTTTCTCGATCGGTTTCCGCAATCGGATTTCGTCTGCAGCAAGGTCTCGCGCCCCGCCCATATTACTGCGTCAGGCGCAAGGATCGACCACGATCTCTATGTCTACGTGCCGCTCACCGATGATTTCGAGCACTTTCTGAACGAGCGGCTGGGCGCGAAAACGCGCCGCAACGTCAGGCTCTGTCTGCGCAAGCTCGATGGTGGCGAGGAGTTTCAGGTCACTCACGCGGATGCCGATAGCATCGAGCGCGATCTCGAAACTTTCCACAGCCTTTGGCAGGCGCAATGGGGCGCGACCAATCCGCGATACGCGCGCTATATCCTTGATAGTTCGCAGCAAATGCTATCGGAATGTTTCAACGATGGCACGCTTCTCTTGTCTATCCTCTGGCGGGGCGAGACGCCGCTTGCTGCATTCGTCATCCTTCTGGATTGTCCTCGCAGGTCCATGGTCTGCTTTCTCGGAGCCCGCGACTTGGCGTTCAAGAATCCGTCTCCAGGATTGATGCTGCATGCCGACAATGTCCGCTGGGGTATCGAGAATGGTTTCGAGCGCTACGATCTCGGGACCGGCGATTATGCCTACAAATATATGTTTGGCTCCAAGGAACATCGTATCGAGCGCCTGCGGATAACCACGCGCAGCAAGCGGAACCTTGGCGAGAGACTTGATCCTCGCAGCCTGCCGATCGTCGTTGCGCGGGCGAAACGGCTTCGCGATGACGGCGATCCCGTCAACGCCCAGATCGCCTGTCGGCAGATCCTTGCCGTCGAGCCGTCTCATCAGGATGCATTGGCCCTCTATCGGGATATCGGTTCGCTCTGGGTTCCGGAAGGCGATGCGCTCCCGGAAAGCGCCAGCGTGGAGGAGGCCTTCGCCTTCCATCGTGCCGGCAATCTCGACGAGGCCGAAAAACTCTATCGCGCGGTGATTGCCGATGATCCGTCGAATTTCGACGCTGCGCACCAGCTCGGTATCCTGCTTTTGCAGCGGGGCGAGGTGCGTTCGGCAGAGGCGGAGATAAGGCGGGCGCTGGAAATCCGTCCGACGGCCGCGTCAGCGCATTGCAACTATGGCAATCTCCAGGCTGGCACAAACGACTTCGATGGCGCGATGGTCAGCTATGATCGCGCGATAGAGCTTGAGCCGCTGCACGCAATAGCCTTCAACAATCGCGGCAACGTCCTGCGGCGGCTGGGCCGCCCGGAGGAGGCGCTCTGGAGCTACGAACGCGCCATTGCGCTCCAGCCTGCGTATAAGCAGGCGATCGATAACCGGCAGGCGCTTTTGAAGCTGTTGGATCAGGAAGTTCCCGAGCCGGCGTGAGAGATCAGCTCCCTCGCTTGCCACTGCCGAAGGTGTAGCCGGTCTCGACCGTCTTGTTTCCGAACTTCTCCCGCAGCTTGTCCATGGCCGCTTCCGCCGCTGCGCGGCGTGTTGCATGCTCGTCTATAAGATCGGGCGGATCGGCGCGTGCGGTATCGCCGAGATCAGTGACGCCGATGCCGAGAAGGCGGAATTTCGTGCCATCCGTCTCGTTTTCCAGAAGCTTCAATCCTGTTCGGAAGATGCGATCGGCAAGCTGGGTCGGATCCTCGAGCCGGCGATTGCGGGTACGGCTCTTGAAGTCCGTGGTCTTGAGCTTCAGCACGACGGTCTGCCCGGCGATGCCGCTTCGCTTCAATCGCCCCGAGACCTTTTCCGAGAGACTGCGCAGGATCGGCACCAGATCGTCATGGCGCGAGATGTCGTCGAAGAAGGTGGTTTCCGCGGATACGCTCTTGGCTGCATCGTTCGGATGGACGTCGCGGTCGTCGATGCCGCGCGACAGGCGAAACAGGCGCTGGCCAATGACCCCGTAGCGCCGCATCAGATCGCCTTCCTCCATCGTCTGCAGCTGGCCTATGGTTTTGATCCCGTCGCTCTCCAGCGTCGCCGCAAAGGCCTTTCCGACACCCCAGATGGTCGTCACGGGGCGAGGGGCGAGAAATTCGACGGCTTCCTGCTGTCCGATGACGGAAAACCCGCGCGGCTTCTGCAGATCCGACGCCACCTTGGCGAGGAACTTGCAATAGGAAAGGCCGACGGAAACGGTGATGCCGATCTCGGTCTCCACCCGCTTGGCAAATTTCGCCAGGATACGGGCGGGCGGGTCGTGATGCAGGCGCTGGGTGCCGGCAAGCTCGAGAAAGGCCTCGTCGATCGAGAGCGGCTGCACGAGCGGCGTCAGCTCCTGCATCAAGGCCCGCACCTCGCGGCCGACGCGGCTGTATTTCTCCATGTCGGGCGGTATCACGATCGCCTGCGGGCAGGCCTCCAGCGCCTTGAACATCGGCATGGCCGAGCGAACACCGTGAATGCGGGCAATGTAGCAGGCGGTTGAGACGACGCCGCGCTTGCCGCCGCCGATGATGACCGGCTTGTCGGCCAGTTCGGGATTATCGCGTTTCTCGACCGAGGCATAGAAGGCATCGCAATCGATATGCGCCAGCGTGAGGTCGTAGAGTTCGCGGTGATAGACCAGCCTTGGGCTGCCGCAGGCGCGGCAACGACGCACCTCCGCCTTCTGCTCGGCAAGGCAGTCGCGACAGAAGTCGGGAGTCTTGTCAGGCATGGCGGTCATTGTGAGAACAAAAGTTGAACAAGTGAACATTAGCCTCTAAGCTCGCGAGTCTCAAGACAGAAGGAAGACGGGAGCGGACGGATGTCTGACGATTTGGAGGCTTTTCCCCTGACGCCCGAGCGCTGGGATGATTTCGAGACGCTCTTCGGGCCGAGCGGCGCCTGTTACGGCTGCTGGTGCACCCATTTCAGAGTGGAGACCTCTGAGCGGAAAACCATGGATGCGGATGCCAAGAAGCAATTCATGAAAGATCGGGTCATGTCAGGGCCACCTCCCGGCGTTCTCGGCTATATCGGTGATCGTCCGACCGCCTGGGTCCAGGTCAGTCCGCGCTTAGAACTCCCTCAATGGAATTCGCCGAAAACCGTGTCGAGACCCGTCGATCCTGCCGATGCGGAGGATCCGACGGTGTGGGCCGTAAGCTGCTTCTTCATGGGCTCCCGTGACCGCGGCAAGGGGCACAGCCATCGTATGCTCTCGCATGCAGTCAATTTTGCGAAGGCATCCGGCGCCCGTGTCGTCGAGGGCTGTCCGATCGAAAGGACCAAGCAATCGAAATCAGTCGGCCTCTACGTCGGTTCGCAGCGCATCTTCGAGGCGGCGGGATTTGCAGAAGTGGCAAAGAGAAAGGACGGAAGACCGCTGATGCGGCTGGTTCTATGAACTCCGCTTCAGGCCATGCGCCCGATGTGCTTCCGGATCAGCTTTGCGGCATCGTCCCAGTCGTTCGCGCTGACGATCCCTTCGGCAGGGGGGGGCGCAAAAGCGCGGAAATCGGCATTGGCCATCATGGTGACGAGGAAACAGTCGGGAACATGCTCGCGCACGGAAAGCAGATTGCGCTGGATGTCGTCGAGAAAGACGACCGGAAGCGTTCGGTTTCCGTGCAGTTGAGCGACCACAGGCCCCTTGGGTTCCTCGGTTGCGATCATCGGAAAGGCAAAGCCGAGGCGGTCCAGCAAGGTGCGGCGAACCGTCTGGTGACGCGGCGGCATCGCCGTCAGGAAGACGACGTCTGCATCCTCGGAAAGGGCCTCCAGCGTTTCGAGCGCGCGCTCGGCCGGCGTTTGCCACAGGTCCTGCGAGCCGAAGAAACTCTCCTGGAAGGCGGCAATCGCATCGTCACCCGGCTCGGAGCCATCAAGAAGCGAAACAATATTGCCGTGCAGGCGGAAGGAACGGGGCAGGAGATCGTGATTATTGGCACGCAGGAATGCCGTGAAAGGCGAGATGAACTCAAGAACGACTTCATCGATATCGCAAACGATCAGCGGCCTGTCCCGAAGTTGGACATGCGAGATATCCAGTGGCTCAATCACGCTCAATATTCTCCTGAGGACAGGCCGGGCGGCGAAAAATGGTGTGCGGCTGCTATGACCGCTTCGGGCGCCGTGCCTGATGCCGCGCAGAAGGCCATCAGGGTCGGCTCGTGGTTCATGAGGAAATCCAGCATGCCGGACAGAAAGCCCGGATCGTTGATGGCGCCCCTGACCTGTCCGGGCTCGATGCCCGTCAGCGCCAGAAAGCGCCCGAACAGGTCCGGTTCGTTCGCAAGCCAGCCAAGCACTGCGATAGCAGTTTCCTGCGGGTCGACGGTCGATTTATTAGAACTCTTGAAGTTGCTTTGCATTTCGTCTGACAAGTTACCTATTTTTCAACCAAATCCCTATAGCGTCGAACTTCGGAATTTATGGAATCAGCCACGGCGCGACCCTATATTTTCAGTAGATGTATTCAACGTCGGTCGCAGGGACAATTTGTCATGCCCAAGCAGGTGATGATTGTAGAAGACAACGAGCTCAACATGAAGCTCTTTCGCGATCTGATCGAGGCGTCCGGGTACACCACGATCCAGACCCGCAACGGCATGGAAGCGCTTGATCTCGCGCGCAAGCACCGGCCGGATCTCATTCTCATGGACATTCAGCTGCCTGAAGTATCGGGCCTCGAAGTGACGAAATGGCTGAAGGAAGACGATGATCTGCATGTCATTCCCGTCATTGCCGTCACCGCCTTTGCGATGAAGGGCGATGAGGAACGCATCCGGCAGGGCGGTTGCGAGGCCTACGTCTCCAAGCCGATCTCGGTTCCGAAATTCATAGAAACGATCAAGACCTATCTGGGCGACGCCTGAGCGGCGGGAAAGCTTATATGACCGCGCGAATTCTGGTGGTTGATGATATTCCGGCGAACGTAAAGTTGCTCGAAGCGCGGCTGGTTGCCGAATATTTCGACGTATTGACGGCCGAGAATGGGCAGCAGGCGCTTACGATCAGTGACAGCACGCAGGTGGACCTCATTCTTCTCGACATCATGATGCCGGGCATGGACGGTTTCGAAGTCTGCGAGCGATTGAAGGCCAATCCGCGCACGTCGCATATCCCGGTTGTCATGGTGACAGCTCTTGACCAGCCCGCTGATCGCGTCAGGGGCTTGAAGGCAGGTGCCGACGACTTCCTGACCAAGCCCGTCAACGATCTCCAGCTCATCTCCCGTGTGAAGAGCCTGCTTCGCTTGAAGACGCTCAGCGACGAACTGCGCGCCCGCGCGGAAACCGCGCGCACGCTCGGGATCGACGATCTGCAGCGGCTTGGGGAAGGGCGCACGGAAGAAAGCGGGCAGGTCCTCTTGGTCGATGGTCGCGGCAATTCGCAGGAGCGCATCGTTCGCGCCCTGAAGCCGATCGCCGATGTGTCGGCGCTGTCCGATCCGCAGGCTGCCCTGTTCGAAGCGGCCGAGCATCCGTTCGACCTGGTGATCGTCAATTCGAATTTCGATGATTACGACCCGCTGCGGCTCTGCTCGCAGCTTCGCTCCCTGGAGCGCACGCGTTTCCTGCCTGTGCTGCTGATCACGGAGCAGGGGGCCGATGACATGATCATCCGGGCGCTCGATCTCGGCGTCAACGATTACATCGTTCGACCCGTCGATCCGAATGAGTTGGTCGCCCGCAGCCTGACGCAGATTCGCCGCAAGCGCTACAATGATCGTTTGCGTGCCAGCGTGCAGCACACGATCGAGCTTGCGGTCACGGATGCGCTGACCGGACTGAGCAATCGCCGCTATCTCGACAATAGCCTGAAGATGATCTTCAACCGCTCGATGGCGCGGGGCCGACCGCTTTCCGTGTTGATCACGGATATCGATCGCTTCAAGCAGGTGAACGACGTCTATGGACACGACGCCGGCGACGAGGTGCTGAGGGAGTTTGCCGCCCGCATCCGCGCCACCGTGCGCGGCGCCGACCTCGCCTGCCGCTATGGAGGCGAGGAGTTCGTCGTCGTCATGCCGGATACGTCTGCGGACGTTGCCGCTACGATTGCCGAGCGGCTTCGCGCCGCCATCGAAAGCAGACCGTTTATGCTGAAGAACAGCGGGCTATCCCTAAATGTTACCGCTTCCTTCGGGATTTCAGCGCGCGTCAACGGCATCGAGACCCCGGATCATCTCGTCAAGCAGGCGGATCGGGCTCTCTACGAAGCAAAGAACACCGGTCGCAATCGCGTTGTCGCTTCCGCAGCGGCCTGATTGCACAACCATTTTGGCGCATAAACCCCTAGATTTTTAGGGGTATTTTCGTGTTTGCTAAAAACATTACAAAGTTTTAATTTTTTTATGCTGCGCGCAAGCATCGTAACATTAGCCAATTAAAATAATCGAGTATCTTGTTTTAAAAACTGCGGCGAATGTCGCATTCCGTAACGGAAGGTCGCTTCTCGCGAAGCTCACTACAATAGTCCAAAAAAGTAAAACATAGGAATTTCGCTCAAAAACGTGGAATTCTATGTATTTATAAATAGATTCTCGCTGTCATTCAGGAGATATAAGTACATATTAGAATATGTGAGAATATATATATTGAAAAATTTCTTGAAAGGCCTTGACATTTTCGACCTGGACTTGTTCCTTTCTCTCGTCATGAAGGGCTGAGGAGGCTCGATTTTAACCATAGATTCATGACTGTATTTTTTATCATTAAGAATTTGTTGATTTTCTGCCGTTTTCGCGCGAATTTAGGGTCATACAAGGACACGTCCAAAAGGACAGCGATACCCCATGATGCTCAGGTCCGCCGCATCTCCTGGGTCGTGGGGTCGGTCGACTGGCACGCAAAACAAAAGCGGTTCCTCGTACCGCATTGCATGCTGGTCGACCCCCAATTGCAAAACGCCGCCTTCCCCAGGGGAAGAGCGGCGTTTTCTTTTCTTTAACGTTGAAGGCGCCCCGCGCCACTATCGCTAAAATTGCATAATGCAATTCCCGCTACTGATCTCGGCTGAATTCGCAAGACAAATAAAAAGGGCGCTGAACCTTTCGAGTGCGCCCTTTCAGAACCAGACGTATTGGAAACTTACTTGATCTTGGTTTCCTTGAACTCGACATGCTTCTTGGCAATCGGGTCATACTTGGTCTTGGTCATCTTGTCTGTCATCGTACGGCTGTTCTTTGTCGTGACGTAGAAGAAACCGGTGTCGGCCGTCGACAGCAGCTTGATCTTGATTGTGGTAGCCTTGGCCATGGTCGTCCTGCCTTCTATAAAAAATGATGCCGTGGACGGCCGGTTGGGGTCCACGGCAAATTCTGGCGCGAAATTACAAATCGCCGCCCAAAAGTCAAGCCCTGTTCCCGAGGAACAGCAGTCTGATCCCCGAAAGCAGCACATAAAGCCCGAAGAAACAGGCGATAGCCCAGGCAAAACCGTTAGTACCCGCGAGATCGATCGCCGTTCCGATGGTCTGCGGGCCGGCAACGGTCCCGACCGCATAGCAGAAAACGAAGGCTGCGTTGGCCGCCGCGAGGTCGGGGCCGTGCAGGCGCGATCCCAGGTGGCTGAGGCCGACCGTATAGAGGCCGGAGACGCAGCCGCCCCAGAAAAGCAGCAGCGCTGCCAGCACGATCCAGTTCGTCACCAGCCAGGGCAGGGCCAATGAGCCGACGAGGCCCATGCAGGCCATGACGAAAAGCAATGGCCGCTTGTCGGGGATACGATCCGACAGCAGGCCGAGCGGGATCTGGAACACCACATTGCCGACGCCCATCATCGTCAGGAGCAAGGCAGCCTGCGATTCGCCGAAGCCGGAGCGGGTCGCATAGATCGGAAACAGCGAAAGGCCGCCGGCCTCGACGGCACCGAAGACGAAGACGGCCGCCGTCGCCGTTGGTACGAGAAAGACGTAGCGCATGAAATGCAGCTCCGGTTTCTCCTCGAGCACGGGACTTTCGTCCCGGGCGATAAAGATCGGGACGGCCGCAATGAGAATCGCGCAGGCGCCCACAAGGAAAGGCAGCACGCCCTCGCTGCCGAGCAGGGAGAAGAGCAGCGGCCCCGCTGCGAAGCCGAGCGACAGGACCGTCGCATAAATCCCCAGCACGAAGCCGCGTTTGGAGGGAGGCGAGGCCGCGTTGATCCAGAATTCGGAGAGGATGAACAGCGTCGTCGTCGCGCCATGGAAGACAAGACGCAGCGGAAACCACATCCAGAAGGCTTGGGCGTAGTAGAAGCCGACGGCGCTTAGTGCAGACAGCACGACGGCCCACATCATGGTCGGCGCGACGCCGTATTTGTGCGCCAGCTTTGTCGTGACCGGGGCAGCAGCCATTGCGGCAACGCCGGCCATGGCCGTGTTCAGGCCGATCAGTGTCGAGGGGATGCCACGCTTTTCCAGGATGATGCTGAGAAGAGGAAGGCCGAGACCGATAGCAATGCCGACGGAAGAGATCGACGAGATGGCGGCAACGAGCGAAGGCCAATGAATTTCTTCGACATGGCCAGCCTTGCCGTTCGTCGGTTCAGACATGATTGATCCTTAAAGCATGTGGCGAACGAATCGTCCGCGGCGCGAGACATAGAAAGGCACGGCACTGCCAAATCCAGGTGACGGGTCAGCTTTCATCAGATCAATCACATCCCCCAGAATGATCCTCGTAATGTCCGGCATGTTCAGACAAGAAATGTCGCTCATGTCAAGCCATTGGAGATCAAGCAGTTCCTGTGAATCGCGAATATGCGATGGATTGATGTCCGCCTCATCCGTGAACGTTAGGAAGAAGCGCGTATCGTAACGGCGTGGATGCCCGGGCGGGGTGATGGCGCGCGCGACATACCGCAGGGCTGAAAGATCTGTGGCGGCCTCGGCCGCATCCGCATGCTGTAACCCGGATCTGATCCGCAGGCCCGTTTCCTCGCGTAGTTCGCGAATGGCAGCCAGTGCCAGAGCGCGGGCGCCTGTTGCGGTCATTGGCCGCCGACGGGCTGCGAGCAACTTCTCTGTGACCAGCGGATGAAGGTCGCCGGCAAAGGGAAGGGAATGGTCGCGCGGATCGCGCCGGCCGCCGGGAAAGACATAGAGATCGGGCATGAACGCATGGCCCGACGCGCGGCGACCGAGCAAGACGCGTTTCTTATCCGCTGACCTGTCGATCAGGATCAGCGCCGCCGCATCCCTTGGACTTCCGGCGTAGGCGGTTGATGGCTGCTTCTGCGAACCGGTCACGCGGGACCGCTTCCCTGATCGAAAGGCTCAGGCGAATCGTCATGGCCGCCGAAGCCGTGCATCCTGAGCGCCCATTGCAGGCCGATGACGCCACCCTTGATAGGCTGGATGATCAGCAGGGCCGCGATGACGGTAATCGGCGCCCAGATGGCAAGATGCGCCCAGATCGGCAATTGAAAGAGAATGTCCGTCATCATGTAGCCGCCGATGATGATGTGGCCGAGCACGAGGATGACAAGGTAGGGAGGCAGGTCGTCGGAGCGCTGGTGGGACAGGTCTTCGCCGCAGACAGCGCAATGATCCACTGGCTTCAGATAGGCCCGGAAGAGTTTGCCCGTACCGCAGTTCGGGCATTGGTTGAGCGCGCCACGCATGATTGAGCGCCCGAGCGGACGCTCCGCCTCGTCAGGCCTACCGAATTGAATGACAGGGTCGGACTGGCCGCTCGTCATGGCTGCTTCCTTCCTTCCGAACGGTTGCGCTATTTGCGTCCGCGCGGCGGTCTTGTGCCCGGCTTCTTGCGGACCGGGCTTGTATTGCGACGTCCCGACTTGTGGAAGGAGCGCACGGCCGTCGGCATGTTGCGCCCTTCGCTCAACATCTCGAAGCGCAATGCGCCGGCAAGCGGTATCGCTTCCGCAAGCCGCACCTTCACACTGTCGCCGAGACGGTAACCAAGGCCGGTCCGTTCTCCGGTCAAGGCCTGGTGCGCCTCGTCATAGATGAAATAGTCGGTGCCGAGCGTAGATATAGGGACGAAGCCGTCGGCGCCATAGTCCGGCAGGGTGACAAAAAGTCCTGCCTTGGTCACGCCGCCGACGCGCGCATCGAATTCCTCGCCGACGCGGCCGGCCAGATGATGGGCGATCAATCGATCGATCGTCTCGCGTTCGGCTGCCATGGCCCGGCGCTCGAAGGTCGAGATTTCGGCGGCAATGTCGTCGAGCGCTGCTTCTTCGTCCGGCGTGATCCCGCCTTCGCCCAGGCCGAGGGAGCCAACCAGCGCGCGGTGGACGATAAGGTCGGCATAACGGCGGATGGGCGAGGTGAAATGCGCGTATTTCATCAGGTTGAGGCCGAAGTGCCCGATATTCTCGGGGCTGTAGACCGCCTGGCTCTGCGAGCGCAGCACCATCTCGTTGACCATGGTCTGATGCGGCGTGTCCTCGGCCTTCGAAAGGATGCCGTTGAAGCTGTTGGCGCGCATATTGCCGCCCTTGGCAAGGGCGAGGCCGAGCGTTGCCAGAAATTCGCGCAGGATCTCCTGCTTGGCAAGCGTCGGGCCGTCATGGATGCGGTAGATAAGCGGCTGCCGCTTCTTCTCCAGCGTTTCTGCAGCGCAGACATTGGCCTGGATCATCATTTCTTCGATGAGCTTATGCGCATCGAGGCGAGCCGGAACATGGACCCGGTCGACCGTGCCATCAGGCCTCAGAAGAATCTTGCGCTCCGGCATGTCGAGTTCGAGCGGCTGACGGCGGTCACGTCCACGCTTCATGACTTCATAGGCATGCCATAGCGGCTTCAGGATCGGCTCCAGCAGCGTTCCGGTCTTGTCGTCGGGCTGGCCGTCGATCGCCGCCTGTGCCTGTTGGTAGGAAAGCTTGGCCGCACTTTTCATCATGATGCGGTGGAAGGTATGGCCTGCCTTGCGGCCTTCCCGTGAGAAGATCATACGCACGGCGAGGGCAGGGCGGTCGACGCCTTCCTTCAGCGAGCAGAGATCGTTGGAAATCCGTTCCGGCAGCATCGGCACGACGCGATCAGGGAAATAGACGGAATTGCCGCGCTTCAGCGCTTCGCGATCGAGCGGCGAGTTGGGCCGGACGTAGTAGGACACATCGGCGATCGCAACGTTCACGATGACGCCTTCAGGATTGTCGGGCGACGGGTCGAGTTCGGCGTAGACCGCGTCGTCATGGTCCTTGGCGTCGGCAGGATCGATGGTGATCAGCGGCAGGTCACGCCAGTCTTCGCGATGCGACATGGTCGCGGGTTTCGCCGCCTCGGCTTCCGCAATCACCACTGGCGGGAAGATATACGGAATGCCATGGGCATGAATGGCAATCATCGAGATCGCCTTTTCGGATCCGACGGAGCCGACGATGGAAAGCACCTTCGCCCGCTGTAGGCCGAAGCGTCCGAGCCGCGCGAT
This sequence comes from Neorhizobium sp. P12A, assembly GCF_008365395.1. Lineage (NCBI taxonomy): Bacteria > Pseudomonadati > Pseudomonadota > Alphaproteobacteria > Hyphomicrobiales > Rhizobiaceae > Neorhizobium > Neorhizobium sp. P12A. Next base: position 366,524 of record NZ_QOVX01000004.1, read on the forward strand.
TTCCACCTCGACGAGATCGCCGTCCTTGGCGTCGCCCGTATAATCCGGATCGATCACCATCTCTTCGCCGCGTCGCTCGATCGGCATCAGCAGCGCGCCGCCGCCGGGCATGGCGCGGAATACGCCAAGGCTTGCGCCGCGACGCTTGTCGATGACCTTGATGATGCGTGCGGTATAGGCCGGACCACCGCGATCGGTGGCCGGGAATATCTTTGCGAGGATACGGTCGCCCATGCCCGCAACCGGCGCCTTGCCCTTGCCATTACGGCCAGCCGGCGAAGAAGATTGGCGGATGGCGACAGCAGGGGCGACACCCTGGTCCTCCGGCCATTCGGCCGGTCGGCCGATCAGTTCGCCGTCCTTGTCTCGGGTGGTGATGTCAAGCACGGTAACCGGAGGAAGCGCGCCGGGGCGAATGAGCGACTTGCGGCTCTTCTGCAGCATGCCCTCTTCTTCGAGTTCGCGCAGCAGGCTTTTCAGCTCGACGCGCTGCTCGCCCTTCAGGCCGAAGGCTTTCGCAAGTTCCCGCTTCGATGCCTGTTGTGGGTGGTCGGCGATGAAGCGGAGAATGACCTCGCGCGGCGGCAATATGCCGTGGATGATATTCTGCGGCTCGACGCCTGTCGGCTCCTTGCCCACGCGTGCGGGCTTGCCGGCGCGCCTGTCCGGAGATGTAGCCCTGCCACGCGGTTCTGTGCTCACTCTGCGCTCTTCTTCGCTGTGCTTTTCTTCGGTGCCGAAGCCTTGGTCGTTTTCGCCTTCGGCTTCGCCGTCGTCTTGGTTGTCTTGCCATCGGGGGCGGCGGCCTTTGCCTTCGGTGCCGCTTTCGCCTTCGTCTTGGCGCCACCGGACTTGCCGGCTCTTTCGACGATCAGGGCCAGGGCCTCCTCGACGGTAACGGACTGCGGATCCTTGCCCTTCGGCAGCGTGGCATTCACCTTGCCCCAGTTGACGTAGGGGCCGTAGCGCCCGTCGCGCACGGTGATCTTGCCACCGCCATCCGGATGGTCGCCCAGATCCTTCAATGCTGCAGGCGTCCCGCCACGTGCACCACCGCCGGGACCCTTCGCCTGCTTTTCAGCGAGAACGGTAACAGCGCGGTTGAGACCGACGGTAAAGACGTCCTCGACAGTCTCGAGATTGGCGTAGGCTCCGTCATGCAGCAGGAACGGTCCATAGCGGCCGATGCCGGACGAGATCATCTTGCCCGATTCAGGATGTTTGCCGATATCGCGCGGAAGCGAGATCAGCGCCATGGCCTTTTCGTAATCGATGTCCTCGGGCTTCCAGCCCTTCGGCAGTGACGAACGCTTGGCTTCCTTGCCATCGCCGCGCTGGATGTAAGGCCCAAAGCGGCCGGACCGCAGCGTCAGTTCTTCCCCGGTAACAGGATCGGTGCCGAGCGCCTTCGGCTCGTTGAGCGCGGCAGCTTCCGCCTCCGCACCACCTTCCGATGAGAGCTGGCGGGTATAGTTGCATTCCGGATAGTTCGAGCAGCCGACGAAGGCGCCGTATTTGCCGAGCTTCAGCGACAGGTTGCCGGTACCGCAGACCTGGCAGATGCGCGGATCGCTGCCGTCCTCGCGCTTCGGAAAGACGAGCGGAGCCAGCGCCTCGTTCAGCGCATCCAGCACGTTGGTGACGCGCAGTTCCTTGGTGTCTTCGATCTGTGCGAAGAAGTCCTTCCAGAAGTCGCGCAGCACGTCCTTCCAGTTCAGTTCGCCCGCGGAGATGCGGTCAAGCTTCTCCTCGAGATCGGCCGTGAAGTCGTACTCGACATATTTATTGAAGAAGTTTTCCAGAAACGCCGTGACGAGCCGGCCCTTGGCCTGCGGCACGAGCTTGCGCTTGTCGATCGTCACATAGTCGCGATCCCGAAGCGTCGCGAGCGTCGCGGCATAGGTCGACGGGCGGCCGATGCCGAGTTCTTCCATCTTCTTGATCAGCGAAGCTTCCGAATAGCGCGGCGGCGGTTCGGTGAAGTGCTGGGTCGAATTGATCTTCTGCTTGGCTAGGTTCTCGCGCGCATTGATCTCCGGCAGGCGGCCATCCTCGTCGCCGTCGTCGCTCTGCTCGCCATCTTCCTTCTGGTCGGTATAGGCGGCAATGAAGCCGTCGAACCGGATCACCGAACCGACAGCACGAACGCCGGCCTTCTCGCCCTTGTTGTCCGCGAGTATCTCGACCGTCGTGCGCTCGATTTCGGCAGACGCCATTTGGCTGGCAATGCCACGCTTCCAGACAAGGTCGTAAAGCTTGATCTGGTCCGCATCCAGGAACTTGCGGACCTGGTCAGGGGTGCGGTTGAAATCGGTCGGGCGGATCGCCTCGTGCGCTTCCTGCGCATTCTTTGCCTTGGTGGAGTAGAAGCGGGCCTTCTCAGGCAGGTAGCGTGCGCCGAATTGATCGCCGATGGCGCTGCGGGCCGCATCGATCGCTTCCGGCGCCATCTGCACGCCGTCCGTACGCATATAGGTGATCAAGCCGACGGTCTCGCCGCCGATATCGACGCCCTCATAGAGCTTCTGGGCGATCTGCATGGTGCGCGACGCCGAGAAGCCGAGCTTCGACGAGGCGGCCTGCTGCAACGTAGAGGTTGTAAAGGGTGGCGACGGGTTGCGCTTGACCGGCTTTGCCTCGACGGTGTCGACTACAAAGCTTGCGCCATCCAACAACGCCTTCAGCCGGCCGGCTTCTTCGCCGTTGCCGATCGAGCGCGGCTGCAACCGCTTGCCATTCGCCGCAACCAGACGTGCCTCGAATTCGTCACCGCGCGGTGTCTTCAGGAGTGCGGAAAGGTTCCAGTATTCCTCCGAGACGAAGCGCTCGATCTCCGATTCACGATCGCAGACGAGGCGCAGTGCTACCGACTGGACACGACCGGCCGAGCGAGCGCCCGGCAGCTTGCGCCAGAGCACCGGCGAAAGGTTGAAGCCGACAAGATAGTCGAGCGCGCGGCGGGCCAGATAGGCGTCCACCAGCGGCACGTCGATGTCGCGCGGATCGGCCATGGCATCGAGCACGGCCTTCTTGGTGATCGCGTTGAAGACGACGCGCTTGACCGGCTTGCCGTTGATCACCCGTTTCTTGTTGAGCAGGTCGAGCACATGCCAGGAGATCGCTTCACCCTCGCGATCCGGGTCGGTTGCGAGAAACAGGCCGTCGGAGGACTTCACCGCATCGGCGATATCCTTCATGCGCTTTGCCGAGGCTCCGTCGACCTCCCAAAGCATCTCGAAGTCCTGGTCCGGAAGAACGGAACCGTCTTTTGCCGGCAGATCGCGCACGTGTCCGAAGGATGCAAGAACCTTATATCCGGGTCCCAGATACTTATTGATCGTCTTGGCCTTGGCAGGCGATTCCACCACTACAACATTCATCATGATTCTCTAGATACGAGGTCGCACCAAAGGAGCGGGCGGGGCTTTTTCCGAAAATTTCGACTTTTCGGCTCTTCGACATGGACAGGGAATCCGTTCCGGTCAAGAGGGAGGCTTCATTTTTGCGGTTTGCAACGCAATGCAACCTTTAGGGGATTATAAACGTATTGCAATTATAGATAAATGAGTTATCGTCATTGAAGTGTAGACGGAACACCTTCTTCGGGTTCCTATTCCGCCCATTCCACGGGAACGACCAATGACGCCCAAAGTTGCAAGAACTGGCGGTAGCGACTCTGCTGCCAGCGATAAGATTACCTATATGTGGCAGATGCTGGGAGAATTGCGCAACGTGGCAGAAAGCGAGGGCGCCGACCTCCTGTGCTATCTGATCGAGATGGCTTATGTTGAAGCCGGAGACATACTGGCGGGGCAGCAGTCGCGTTCAATCCGGCATGGCAAGCGAAACTAGGCCGCCCGGATGCCGGTGCAACCGTCCGGCGATATCCAGTTCCAGAAGAACGAGATAGACCGATGACGCCGACAGTTCGGTGTGCCGGATGATGTCGTCGATCTCGACCGGCGTCGGTCCCAATGCATCGATGATCCGTGACCTTTCAGAATCGTCGGGCGGCGGCAGCAATGGTTTGCTTTCGTCTTCGCCCGGGCCTGGCTCCTGCGCTTGCGGAATAGAGAAGAGATCGAATTGCGAGAGCGGGGCCAGAGCCTCGATGACGTCGTCCGGCTTCGTGACGATCATCGCTCCGTCCTTCAGCAGGCCGTTCGTTCCCTCGCAGCGGGGGTCGAGGGGCGAGCCGGGTACTGCAAAGACCAGCCGGCCGAATTCGCCGGCAAGCCGCGCTGTGATCAACGAACCGGAGCGGGTCGCGGCTTCGACCACGATAAGCCCGAGTCCGACTCCCGCGATCAGACGGTTGCGCCGGGGAAAATCACGGGCGCGGGGTTCCCAGCCGAACGGCATTTCGCTGATCGCCAGGCCGTTGCCGTTCCATATCTCGTCGAGCAGGCCGAGATTTTCCGGAGGGTAGGGCTGATCGAGACCTCCAGCCATCGCAGCAACGGTGCCGGTTTCGAGACTGGCGCGGTGGGCGGCCGTATCGATGCCGCGCGCAAGTCCGGAAATGACGGTATAGCCGGCTCGACCGCAATCGCGGGCGATCATCGCGGCAAACTTCGCACCGCTGATCGAAGCGTTGCGTGATCCGACGATCCCGATTGCAGGTCTGGTACCGGCTCGCAAATTGCCTTTGACGGCCAGAAGCGGAGGGGCGGCGTCGATCTGCCGCAGCGCCGGCGGATAGTCCGGCTCGCCTATTCCAAGAAAGCGGGCGCCGAAACGCTGAGCCGTCTCCAGTTCCCGCAAGGCATCCTCTTCGGTGGCGATGCGCACTGCCCGAGTGGCGCCGCCGCGCTGCGAAAGCTCGGGCAGCATGGCCAGAGCAGCTTCGGCCGAGCCGAAATGATTGATGAGGTCGCGAAAGGTAACGGGGCCGACATTGTCGGAGCGGATCAGCCTCAGCCAGGCGATCCTTTGTCGTTCCGTCAGCGCAATTCCCGTTCGTCTTGCGCTGTCTGCCGTCATTACCCCTTGGCTCCGATCTTCGTTTCTGTGCCGGCCGCGAGCCGCGCGATATTGGCCTTGTGTTTCCAGAACGAGATCACGGTCATGATGGCCATGGCGGCCGCGATCTTGTCGGCGCCCAGTATCCACAACACAACCGGAATGACAAGTGTTGCAACCAATGCGGAAAGAGAAGAGTAGCGGGTGGTGAAGGCGATCGCGAGCCAGATGACGGCAAAGACCACGACCATCAGCGGAGCGACGCCGAGCAGGGTGCCAATGTAGGTCGCGACACCCTTGCCGCCTTTGAAGCCGATCCAGACAGGAAAGATGTGACCGATGAAAGCCGCAAAGCCCGCAATGATACCGGCATCCTCACCAAAGAGCTTCCAGGCGATGAGAGCCGCCGCAGTCGCCTTGAAGGCGTCCAGCAGCAGGGTTGCTGCAGCGAGCCCCTTGTTGCCTGTCCGCAGCACGTTGGTCGCCCCGATATTGCCTGATCCGATGTTGCGCACGTCGCCGAGGCCGGCCATGCGGGTCAGGATGAGACCGAACGGAATGGAGCCGAGCAAATAGCCAATGGCGAGCGAAATAAGTGCCGACGGTAGCGTCAGCTGCCAGTTCCAAAAATCTTCCATCTAATTCGTCTTCCCCAAAATCATCGCCCGAAGCCTAGGTCTCGACCGTTCCCCCCGGATCGTATCGACGGTATCAGGCCGACAGCCTCAAATTTCGTGCACCAGGCTGCCGGCGACATAGGTCGCTACGGCTCGGCCGGTGAATCGCGCGTCCTCGAAAGGTGTATTCTTCGAGCGTGAAAGAAGCATGTCCTTGGCGACAAGCCAAGGCTCGTCGAGATCGATCAGCGCAATATCGGCCTTGGCGCCCGGCTTCAGCGTGCCGGCCTGAAGACCGAAGATCTGCGCCGGTCTCGTCGACATGGCATCGATGAGGCGCATCAGGCCGACCTGGCCGCTATGATGCAGCCTGAGCGCGGCGGCGAGCATCGTTTCGAGGCCGACGGCACCGTCCTCTGCCTCGGCAAAGGGCAAGCGCTTGGTGTCGACATCCTGCGGATCGTGCGACGAAACGATAATGTCGATCGTGCCGTCGGCAAGCGCATCGACCATGGCAACGCGGTCGTCCTCCGAGCGAAGCGGCGGATAGAGCTTGAAGAAGGTGCGGTATTCGCCGATGTCATTCTCGTTCAGCGCCAGATTGTTGATCGAGATGCCGCAAGTAACCTTCGTTCCGCGCTGGCGGGCAAGCCGGATGGCGTCGGCCGATTCAGGCACTGAGATCATCGCCGCATGATAATGACTGCGCGTGAGTGCCGCGATCCTCAGATCCCGCTCCAGCGGGATCAGTTCGGATTCCTTGGGAATGCCTGAGAGACCAAGCCAGCTGGCCAGCAGGCCTTCATGCATCACGCCGTTCGATGCCAGATATTTGTCACGCGTCGCGCAGGAGATGACGGCGCCGAATTCGCGGGCATAGGTCATCACCCGGCGCAGCACCTGCGTGTCATGGATGGTGTGGTGTCCATCCGTGAAGACGACCGCTCCGGCTTCCCTCAGAAGCCCGATTTCGGTCATCTCTTCGCCGGCAAGCCCCTTGGTGATGGCCGCTGCCGGATAGACATTGATAACGGCCTGGTCGCGGGCCGTCTTCCTGACGAACTCGACCAAGGCGATGTCGTCGATAACAGGATCCGTGTCCGGCATCATGATGACGGACGTAACGCCGCCCGCTGCCGCTGCCTTGCTCGCAGAAGCGATGGTCTCGCGATATTCACCGCCGGGTTCCCCGATGTGGACGCGGGCATCGACCAGACCGGGCACCGCGACGAGACCGTTGCAGTCCCGCACCGCTGCGCCCTCTGGAACACCCTGGTTCTGGGCATCCTTGCCGGCAGCAACGATGACACTGTCCTTGACGACGATCGTTCCGACTTCGTCGAGATTCCGCGAGGGATCGATGATGCGGGCATTCTTCAGTACGATCGAGTTGCTCATGCGCCCACTCCCTCGGTTCGAGGACCCTGGTTTTGCGAGACGAGCAGTGCCTCCATCACGGCCATGCGCACGGCAACCCCCATTTCCACCTGCTCGGCAATCACGCTCTGCGGACCGTCGGCCACTTCGGAGGCGATTTCGACGCCGCGGTTCATCGGCCCGGGGTGCATGACCAGCGCATCCTCCTTCGCAGCCTTCAGCGTCTCCGCATCAAGGCCGTAGAAATGAAAGTATTCGCGCACGGAAGGCACGAAGGCGCCCGACATGCGCTCGCGCTGAAGGCGCAGCATCATGACGACATCGGCATCCTTCAGCCCTTCCTTCATCGAGTGGAAAACCTCGACGCCCATATCAGCGATGCCGGCAGGCAGCAGCGTTGCCGGAGCCACGACGCGCACCCGCGCGCCCATGGCATTCAGAAGCAGGATGTTCGAGCGAGCGACGCGCGAATGCAGGACGTCGCCGCAGATGGCGACGATGATCCGCGACAGCTTGCCCTTGGCGCGGCGGATCGTCAGTGCGTCGAGCAGCGCCTGCGTCGGATGCTCGTGCTGCCCGTCGCCTGCATTGACCACGGAGCAGGAAACCTTCTGCGCAAGGAGGGCAGCCGCACCCGCGCTGGAATGGCGGATGACCAGCACATCGGGCCGCATCGCGTTCAGCGTCATTGCGGTATCGATGAGCGTCTCGCCCTTCTTCACCGATGAATTGCCGACAGACATGTTCATCACGTCCGCGCCAAGCCGTTTGCCTGCAAGCTCGAAGGAGGCTTGCGTGCGCGTCGAGGCTTCGAAGAAGAGATTGATCTGCGTCAGCCCGCGAAGCGTCGATGTCTTTTTCTCGCGCTGGCGGCTGATCTTTACGGCTTCGTCGGCCTTGTCGAGCAGGACGGTAATGTCCTGTTCGGTAAGACCCTTGATGCCGATGAGGTGGCGGTGGGGAAAGAAGACCATGAACCTGCCTCCGGGTGTCGTCACGGGGTCTATAAAGAGTGGTTGGCGCGGGGGCAAGCGCAGCCTTTTTGCAGCACCATGTGTTCCCCATGCAATTTGGCGGAAATCCCGCGACAGCCTATGGTGTGGAGACAAAACTTCTGGTTTCCTTTTGCAATATTCTTGCTCTACAAGCGATTCATGACCCAAGCGCCGCGGACTGAAGACACACTCGCCGACCTGAACCAACCAAGTCTCTGGTCCGGCATCAACGCCTATCGTTCCGATCCGCTGATCGTGGATCTGACCGCCACCCTGCCGCGCACGACGCGCGACGATCTTGAGCAGATGGGCCGATACGTGACGTCGCACGAGGCGCAGGAACTGGCGCGCATGGCAAACCAGGGCGTGCCGCAGTTGCGTACCCATGGCCCGCGCGGCGAGCGCCTCGATGTCGTGGAATTCCATCCGGCCTGGCACGCTCTGATGCGCCGCTCCATGTCGGTAGGCCTGCATTCCTCCATATGGGACCCCCAGGCCGATCCGGAAGCCAAGGGTCACGCGCACAAGGTCCGTGCCGCACGCTTTTACCTGACGGCACAGCTCGAAAGTGGCCATCTCTGCCCGTTGACGATGACCAGTGCCTCCGTCGCCGCGATGATGGCCTCTCCCACCGTTCAGAAAGACTGGGCGCCGAAGATCCTGTCGCGGAAATACGACTCGTCGAACAAGCCGGCCATGCAAAAGTCCGCTGTGACCGTCGGCATGGGCATGACGGAGAAGCAGGGCGGTACCGACGTTCGCGCCAACACGACGAGCGCGGACAAGGTCAGCGAGGGCATTTACCGTCTCTCCGGCCACAAGTGGTTCATGTCCGCGCCGATGAGCGATGCTTTCGTCATGCTGGCGCAGACGAAGGAAGGCATGGGCTGCTTCCTCGTTCCGCGTCTCCTGGAAGACGGATCGGCCAACGGTCTGCATTTCCAGCGGCTGAAGGACAAGCTCGGCAATCGCTCGAATGCTTCCTCCGAAGTCGAATTCAGCGATACGTTCGGTTTCCTGCTCGGCGCGCCCGACGGCGGTATTCGCACCATTCTCGACATGGTGACGCTGACGCGCCTCGATTGCGCGCTGGCATCCGCCGGCATCATGCGCGCCTCGCTCGCCGAGGCCGTCCATCATACGCGCGGCCGTAGCGTCTTCGGCAAGATGCTGGTTCACCAGCCGATCATGACGCGCGTGCTCGCCGACATGGCATTGGACGTCGCCGCCGCAACCGCGCTGGCCTTCCGTCTGGCCGAAGCTTTCGACAAGGCCCGCGACAGTGCGGACGATGCTGCCTATGCGCGTGTCATGACACCGGTTGCCAAATACTGGTGCTGCAAGATCGCGCCGGCGCTGATCTATGAAGCGATGGAATGCATCGGCGGCAGCGGCTACATCGAAGAGCGGCCGATCGCCCGGCACTATCGCGAGGCCCCGGTCAACGCGATCTGGGAGGGCTCCGGCAACGTCATGGCGCTCGACGTGCTGCGTGTGCTGAACCGCGGCAGGGACCTCTTCGAAACCGTCTTTGCCGGTCTCGCACGTGACCTCGGACCTGCCGGCAAGAAGACGATCGACGTGCTGCGCGCTGCCATGGCCCTTTGCGAGCGCGACGAGGGAGCCGCCCGCCTGCTGATCGAGCAGATGGCTCTTGCTGCAGGCGCTGCCGAACTCTACCGCCTCGGTGCGGGCAAGATCGCCGACGCCTTCATCGAGACGCGCCTTGCCGGCGGCTGGCGCGCGACCTACGGCATGCTCGATTCCCGTTTCGACGCCAGCTATATCGTCGATCTGCTCTATCCGCCGGCGACCTGACGCAAGGCGGCCAGCCTCGACCCGGAGAAATTCATGATTCGGTTTCGTCTCGTCTCTCCGGATGATATCGAGCAGCTCTATGCCATTTCTCTGACGACAGGTGCCCGAGGCGGGGATGCTTCCCATCTCTACCGGGATGGCCGGATGATGGGTCACATCTATTCCGCCCCTTACGCAAAACTCAGCCCACAAACCGGCCTGGTCGCGGAGGACGAAATCGGCGTTGGCGGTTATATCGTCGGAACGTTCGACACCCGCGGCTTCGAAGTCATCCTTGAACGCGAGTGGTGGCCGGCTCTTCGCATGATGTATCCAGACCCTTCGGGAGACGCAGACGGCTGGGATGCCGATCAGCGCCGCTGTTTCATGATCCATCATCCGCGTAATGCGCCGGACTCGATCATCGATGCTTTCCCGGCGCATCTTCATATGAATCTTCTACCGCGAATGCAGGGGCAAGGCATTGGCAGCGCATTGCTCGATCGCTGGGTTTCGATGGCTCGTCTCGCCGGGGTAGCCGGAATTCATCTTTCAGCAAACGCGGCCAATCATGGCGCCTTGCGGTTCTGGGCGATCCGAGGGTTTACCCGCCTCGCGCCGCCTATCGCTCCGCCGTCCGAGACGACCATCTGGTTCGGCCTCAAGCCTTAGTATTCAACGGACCGGTCCGTTGGCGCGCCGGCGCAAAGTCCCTCTATCCACAAGCTTTCCTGGCGATTGCAAAAAGCGCCGTTGCCACGTCCGAAGTCGCGTTGGTAATCACCTCGTGGTGACAGTTGGGAGTCGTTGAAATGTCGGACGCGATCGTAGTTCTTGAAAGGCCGGTTGAAAGTGCCGTTGCAGACCCGCAAAAGCCGGTGCGCAACCGCGCTGCGACGGAGGCCGCCATTCTCAATGCCGCCAAGCGGCTGCTGGCGGAAGAGGGGTTCCAGGGTTTCGGCATCAATGCGATTGCCCGCCGCGCCGGCTGCGACAAGCAGCTGATCTACCGCTATTATGGCGGTCTTGACGGTCTGGTCGAGGCGATCGGCACCGATCTTGGAAGCTGGGTGAAGGACCGCATTCCCGAAGATACCGGCGGCATGTTCCTCCTGACCTATGGCGACCTGATGGAACGCCTCGTGATCCTCTTCCTCGAAGCCCTGCGGGACGATCCGCTGATGCGCCGCATCGTGGCCTGGGAAGTGTCGGAAAATACAGAGCAGGTGAGGCGGCTTTCCGAAGCTCGGTCGAAGGCGCTGGCTGCATGGATCGAGCGCATGCGGGGCTCGCTGGTTCCGCCGAAAGGGGTTGACGCCACATCGGTCAACGCCATGTTGTTTGCGGCCGTCCAGCATCTTGTCCTATCGGCGGCGATCAGCGGCCAGTGCGCGGGATTGGCGCTCAAGACCGCCAAGGACTGGGAGAAGGCTGCGGCCGCATTGAAGCGGATCGTCCGCGGCGTCTACGGCTGAGGCAACAATCCACAGGCAGCCCCGTGCGTTAACCTTAACAAATGGTTTACATTGCGCCGCCCAGGTTAACGGACCACTGTATGGTTATCGAATGTTAACCAACGTGTAATCCATGGGAACCAAACCCGCCAAAATCGCGTTTCTTGTAGTGGCGATGATGTTTTTCGCTGCGCTGGCGCTCGACATAACGGTGCCGGCGGTGGTTCTGAGTGTGATGGCATTGTCGAACTGGGTGGTTCTTTCATCAGGTACGCCAATGCCTCAGCATCGAGGGAAGACCGCATGAAGTGGTTTCTGGTATTCTGGGCCGGCCCCGTCCTGTTTCTCGGGGCATGGTACTGGCTCTCTTACTACGACATGAGCTTTGGCATATTCATGTTCAGTCGCCAGGTCCACGATCTGGTTTTTCAAATCTACGGCCATATTCTCGGCATTCCGCCGGAATCTTTACCGCCGCTCGTCGCCCGCGCTATTGCCTTCGATAGTCTGGTCGTGTTCTCGCTGATCGGTTTCCGCAAGCGCAAGGCAATTCGCGCGTGGTGGACGGCGCGTCAGTCCGCAAGGTCTGCTTCGCCGGTCCTGCGCAGCAAGGAAAGCCTGTCAAGCGCACCCTGAAGAATGAAGCTTGCGGCGGCCGAGTCGATCCGTTCGGCCCGTTTTGCACGCGAGACGTCCATTTCCAGAAGAGCCCGCTCGGCCGCAACGGTCGACAGCCGCTCGTCCCAGAAGACGAAGGGCAGGGCGGTCTTGTCGCTCATGCTGCGCACGAAGGCGCGGGTCGCCTGAACGCGCGGCCCCGCCGATCCGTCCATGTTCATGGGCAGCCCGATGACAAAGGCCGCGACCTTCTCTTTCTCGGCGAATGCAAGCAGGACCTCAGCATCCTGCGTGAACTTGATCCGCTTGATGACCGGGCGAGGGGTGGCAAAGCGCCGGCCGAGATCCGACATGGCGATGCCGATCGTCTTGGTGCCCAGATCGAGGCCTGCGATGGCCTTGTTCGGCAGCAAGGTCTCGGCCAGCTCTTCGATCGTCAGCGTCGTCATGTCTTCCCAATCTCTGATGTCGCCAAGGTCAGCTCTTCTTGCGGACGAATTCCGTCCGAAGCACCAGGCCCTTGATCGTATCATGGCGGCAGTCGATTTCCTCGGGGTTATCGGTGAGGCGGATCGAACGGATGACGGTGCCCTGTTTCAGCGTCTGGCCGGCGCCCTTGACCTTGAGATCCTTGATCAGCGTCACGGCATCGCCGTCGCTCAGAATATTGCCGGATGCGTCTCGAACCGCGGCCTTCTCGCCGGCTTTGGCGGCTGCTTCCGAGGCTGGCAGCCATTCGCCGCTTGCCTCGTCGTAGATATAATCGTCATTATCGGCGGACATGCTTTTCCTTGCGTCATAAAAGTGGTGGCCGTTGCGGATATTTCTCGCGGGCGGGTTCGATGGCTTGCGGTCGCTTATCGCATGGGCCCGTGGTCGCTTATCGCACGGGATTGTGACTTGCAACCGCTGCCGTCTCGCCTCTACCTCCGGTCTGTCGTCTTGCGGCTGGCCTTGCGTAGAGGTGTCCGTCTAGCGTTGTCATCGATTCGCACCGCCTTATATTCTGCCGTCATATTTCCCCCGACCATTTATCAAGGAGTCACCCATGAAGATCACCTGGCTCGGCCACGCCGCTTTCCGCATCGAGACGGCAAAGGCAATCATCCTGATCGATCCCTTCCTGACCTACAATCAGCCTTTCGCCGATGCAGGTCTGTCGATCGCTGACGTCAGCAAGGGCGTCACCCACATCCTCCTGACCCACGGCCATGGCGACCATGTCGGCGATACCGCCCAGATCGCCAAGGATACCGGCGCGACCGTGCTTGCCAATGCCGACCTTGGCTCCTGGCTAGCCACGAAAGGTGTGGAAAAAATCGAGATGGGCAACACCGGCGGCACCGTGTCGCTCGGCAGCTTCACCGCCACCTTCACCAACGCGCTGCATTCCTCCGGCCAGGTGACCGAGGATGGTATTTCGCACTATCTCGGCAACCCGAACGGCCTCGTCCTGCATTTTGAAGACGAGCAGTCGGTCTACCACATGGGCGACACCGACATTTTCTCGGACATGGCGCTGATCAACGAACTGCACCAGCCGGATATCGGCATCGTGCCGATCGGCGACCGCTTCACCATGGGCGGTGCTGTCGCGGCACTCGCCTGCCAGCGCTATTTCAACTTCAAGACGGCGATCCCCTGCCACTACGGCACGTTCCCGATCATCGACGCCACGGCCGAGAAATTCATCTCAGGCATGGAAGGCTCGAAGACCGAAGTGAAGGCGTCCAAGGTCGGCGAAGTTCTCAGCTTCTAGGATATCAAGACGAGATATGCCGGATGTCCGGCATATCTCTTTGGAATTGAAGGCCTGCCATGTCAGGCCAGTTGCGGTTCGATCCGCATGCCCGGATCGCGAATCTGCGGTGCAGACGAGTTTCCGAGGCTCGGCGCCCATTTGCCCAGCGCCTCAACTCGGCGACTGAGACGAGGATATGGAGAAACGATATGGAGGATGAAGCCGGCGATTGGCGGCATCATACGCTCCTGCGCCTCGAATGCCGCGGGATTCATCTGACTATTCAACCTCGCGCTGCCGGAGGCAAGCATTTGTAACGCCGTGCGGGAAGCCTGCAAGTTACGGGAAACGAGAAAACCGACCCGATCGCAGGTCAACTCGCGACCACGCGAATAGGCTTTTCCCAGAAAAGGTATTATATGAGCCGGCATATGCAGGAGGATGCTAAGCCTGTCGAGATGACCGGCGGCGTGATGGCCGAGTTCATGGCCGATCACAAATTTCAGCTGTTCGTCGTTGTCGGCATCGATGAGTTGTGACGTCAACCAGACATACCGAGTGCGCCCAATGAGTTTCAGCGCCATGGCGTTCATCACGCCGCTGGAATTGTAGACGAACGTCTGAGGCGCTTCCTTCAGCCCGACCAGCCTGGCGCCTTCGACGACCATTTGATGGATATGGGGAAACTGTTGCGGGCCGACCATGACATAGTGGCCGAGCATATGGGCGCGTAGCAATGCGCGAGTTACATAGCCCACAAACCACAGGACGACGATATAGAGGACCGTCACCAGGAGGTCCGCAGGGTTATTCATTGCTGTAAAGACGATGACGGTGGCAGCTATCACCCACCCGACGCTGCCGATGATCAGCATCAACGTACCGTAGAACTTCTCTTTGGGATGCCGAACCTTAGAAATTTTGAATTCCATCTGTATTTCCCCGGATATGCAGAGGCTGCCTCAATTATTGCGAGTGGAGGATAGGGTATAGTTTTGACAAAAAGAAACCGTAAATCCAGCTAGGCTGGAAAAATCGCGACATGGTTGCGGAATGGTTCTTCCTTACATGATGGCGGTTTCCGGGCCGATTTGCCGATCTGTCCGGGCCTTGCCAGTTGCACGCAGCCGGCATGGCCTTTATAGCGGGTAGGAAAAATCCTATCCGGAGAATGCCATGTCCGTCGATCTTGCCATCGTGAAGCGCGTTGCGCATCTTGCCCGTATTGCCGTCAGCGAAGATGAAGCTGAGCGCATGGTGGGCGAGCTGAACGGCATCCTCGGCTTCGTCGAGCAATTGTCGGAAGTCGATGTATCCGGCGTCGAGCCGATGACGTCGGTTACGCCCATGGCCATGAAGAAGCGCACCGATGAAGTGACCGATGGCAGCAAGGCCGACGATATCGTCGCCAATGCGCCCGTTAGCGACCGGAACTTCTTCCTCGTGCCCAAGGTCGTCGAATAACCGACCCGGATCGAACGCAACAGGCGTTCTTCCCAGCCATTACCCGCAGTCCCTATTGAGACGTGAAGCGAAGCCACATGAGCGAACTGACCAGCCTGACCATTGCCGAAGCCCGCAAGAAGCTGACGGCCAAGGAAATCACCGCAACCGAGCTGACCGAAGCCTATGTTTCGGCAATCGACGCGGCCAATGGCGCGCTCAATGCCTATATCAAGGTGACCGCCGACAAGGCCCGCGAGATGGCCAAGGCCTCGGATGCCCGCATCGCCGCCGGCAAGGCCGGTGCGCTGGAAGGCATTCCGCTCGGCATCAAGGACCTTTTCGCGACGGAAGGCGTCCATACCCAGGCCTGCAGCCATATTCTTGACGGTTTCGAGCCGCGCTACGAATCGACAGTGACCCAGAACCTCTGGGACGACGGCGCCGTCATGCTCGGCAAGCTCAACATGGACGAGTTCGCCATGGGCTCCTCCAACGAAACCTCGCATTACGGCGCGGTCATCAACCCCTGGCGCGCGGCAGGCTCCAACCAGCAGCTCGTCCCCGGCGGCTCGTCGGGTGGTTCTGCCGCTGCCGTTGCCGCGCATCTCTGCGCTGGTGCCACCGCGACCGACACCGGCGGCTCGATCCGCCAGCCGGCAGCTTTCACCGGCACGGTCGGTATCAAGCCGACCTATGGCCGTTGCTCGCGTTGGGGCACGGTCGCCTTCGCATCCTCGCTCGACCAGGCCGGCCCGATCGCCCGCGACGTTCGCGATGCCGCGATCCTGCTGAAGTCGATGGCGTCGGTCGATGCCAAGGATACGACCTCCGTCGACCTGCCGGTTCCGGATTACGAAGCAGCCGTCGGCCAGTCCCTGAAGGGCATGAAGATCGGCATTCCGAAGGAATACCGCGTCGACGGCATGCCCGAGGACATCGAGAAGCTCTGGCAACAGGGCATCGCGTGGCTGAAGGATGCCGGCGCCGAGATCGTCGATATCACTCTGCCGCACACGAAATATGCCCTGCCGGCCTATTACATCGTCGCTCCCGCCGAAGCTTCGTCGAACCTTGCCCGCTATGACGGCGTCCGCTACGGCCTGCGCGTCGACGGCAAGGACATTGTCGACATGTACGAGAAGACGCGTGCCGCCGGCTTCGGCAAGGAAGTCAAGCGCCGCATCATGATCGGCACCTATGTGCTCTCGGCCGGCTATTACGACGCCTACTACATCCAGGCGCAGAAGGTTCGTACGCTCATCAAGCGCGACTTCGAACTCTGCTTCGGCGCAGGCGTCGATGCGATCCTGACGCCCGCTACGCCGTCCTCTGCTTTCGGCGTTGCTGACGAGGATTTGGCCGCCGATCCTGTCAAGATGTACCTGAACGACATCTTCACCGTTACGGTCAACATGGCAGGCCTGCCCGGCATCGCAGTGCCCGCGGGCCTCGATCACAAGGGTCTTCCGCTAGGCCTGCAGCTGATCGGCAAGCCGTTTGACGAGGAAACGCTGTTTAAGACCGCGCATGTCATCGAACAGGCCGCCGGCAGGTTTACGCCTGCCAAGTGGTGGTAACCAGCGTTGCGACAGTAGGAATAGAACTCGCCGGCCCCAAAAAGGCCGGCGAAATTGTTTAGTACGCAGACATTTTGCGAGACGTGGAGCGGTCAGGAGGAAGACGCATGTCGAAATCGGATCTTGCACAGATGATCGAGGCATTCGATCGCCTCGAGGCCGGCGGTTTCACGATGGGGCCGGACTGGGAAACGGTTCATACCATCTGCCAGGCGCATGAGGGCGAACGGCCGTTCGATTGGGGTCACGCGCTTTGTCATCGCATCGAAGGCGACGATGGGAATGCCGATTACTGGTATCGCCGCGCCGGCAAAAAGCGATCCGGATCGATTGCCGACGACTGGTCTGTGATGAAAGCCGAGCTGACCACCGCATAGCAAAATCAGCTGTGGCCCGTGAGTGCTCAGCGCGGCGAACCGTGATTTGCTGCATCATACTGGAAAAGTGGATATTTCAGTGTTTTACTACCCTTGATATCAAGGGGGCCTAATGATCCATATCCGGAATGCGCATGCGGGTGAGGCGGGGATACTGACCAATATCGGCCTTCGCGCCTGGCAGAGGGCCATGGCGCCGATCGGGGGGACGGATGCGCATCTGGAAAGCGCCAGGACTGCCTTCACCCAGTTTGCCGAACGTTCCTGGCTGACGATCACGGTTATCGAGCAGAACGGGGCGCTCGCCGGCTGGGCAGCTCGCGAGGAACTCGACGAAAACATCACCGACTTCTGGATCGATCCCAGCTATACCCGCCAGGGCCTCGGCTCGGCGCTGCTCTCTCAGATTGAGAAGGATATCGTTGGGCAGGGCCTGGAAAAAGCGGCGCTCCAGAGCCATGCGGGCAACGCCGAAGCTGTCAGCTTTTTCAAGGCGCACGGCTATGAGGTTCATTGGCTTTCCGTCATCTATTCGCCAAGGCTCGACCGTGACATACCGACAATCGGATTAAGCAAAACATTGGTCACTGATGACGACGGAACCTACGGTATCGGCTTCTAGGCTGACCGTTCAACCTTTGGCGTTTCCAACGAGTTCCAACGTTTTTCTGTCCTGCTCCCCCTCGAAGAAGCGATCAATCGCCTGTGCGAAGGGCGAGCCGTGGCCGGCAACGGACGAAAACAATGTCATCGAGGATCGGAATTTCAAATCGTCGGGATAGCCGAGAATGTCGTGCGCCGACTTTGCCTTGACGCTGAGCATCGCCTCTACGCATTGGCGCAGGCGGGCGCCGAGAACGGGGTGCGCCAGATAGGCTTTCGCCTCGGCTATCGATTCGATCGCATATCGTTGGGACATGGTCGAATGTCCAAGACCTGCAAATTGGGGGAAAACAAACCACATCCAGTGTGTTCGCTTCCGCCCGGCGGACAGTTCCGCCAGCGCCTGGTCGTAAACGCCCGACTGAGCCGTCACGAAACGATCGAGATCATGTGAATCGGAATGCCCCGTCATGCTTTGCGCCTCCGTTGATGTTCCTGAAGAATGATCTTGCGCTCGCCGCGATCCCTGCAAGATCGCGCCGTCATTTTCCGGCACTCGCAGCGATCCGGTTGTGCCCCATTTGCCGCGAAGGAGAGGCCGAAAGCCTTGCGCAGGGCCTTCATTTGCTCTACCTCGGAACCTCCAGAAAAGCACTTGCACGAGCATCCCATGACCCTTGTCGACGTCCGCACGCCCGATCCGAAACGCTTCATTCCCGGCGCCACCGGCGATTGGGAAGTCATTGTCGGCATGGAAGTCCATGCCCAGGTGCTCTCCAATTCGAAGCTGTTCTCCGGCGCTTCGACGGAATTTGGCAAGCCGGCCAATTCGAACGTGTCGCTCGTCGATGCCGCCATGCCCGGCATGCTGCCCGTTATCAACGAGGAATGCGTCAAGCAGGCCGTGCGCACCGGCCTCGGCCTGAAGGCGCAGATCAACCATCGCTCGGTCTTCGATCGCAAGAACTATTTCTATCCCGATCTGCCGCAGGGCTATCAGATCTCGCAATACAAGGATCCGATCGTCGGCGAGGGCAAGATCGTCATTTCGCTCGGTCCCGACCGCCAGGGCCAGTTCGAGGATATCGAGATCGGCATCGAGCGCCTGCATCTGGAGCAGGATGCCGGCAAGTCGATGCACGACCAGCATGCGACCATGTCCTATGTGGACCTGAACCGCTCTGGCGTGGCGCTGATGGAAATCGTCTCGAAGCCGGACATGCGCTCCTCGGATGAAGCCAAGGCCTATATGACCAAGCTGCGCTCGATCGTGCGCTATCTCGGCACCTGCGACGGCAACATGGACGAAGGCTCCATGCGCGCCGACGTCAACGTGTCCGTTCGCCGTCCGGGCGCCGAATTCGGCACGCGCTGCGAAATCAAGAACGTCAACTCCATCCGTTTCATCGGCCAGGCGATCGAGTACGAAGCCCGCCGCCAGATCGGTATTTTGGAGGATGGCGGCACCATCGACCAGGAAACCCGCCTCTTTGACCCGAACAAGGGTGAGACGCGGTCCATGCGCTCCAAGGAAGATGCGCATGACTACCGCTACTTCCCGGACCCGGACCTGCTGCCGCTGGAATTCGACGACGCCTTCGTCCAGGAACTGGCCAAGTACCTGCCGGAGCTGCCCGACGACAAGAAGGAGCGCTTCGTTCGCGACCTTGGCCTGTCGATCTACGATGCGTCGGTGCTGGTGTCCGAAAAGGCGATTGCCGACTATTTCGAGACCGTGGCCGAGGGCCGCGATGGCAAGATGGCTGCGAACTGGGTCATCAACGACCTCTTGGGCGCCTTGAACAAAACCGGCAAAAGCATTGAAGAGACTCCGGTTTCTCCTGCCCAGCTCGGCGCGATCATCGACCTCATCAAGGCCGAGACGATCTCGGGCAAGATCGCCAAGGACCTCTTCGAAATCGTGCTCGACGAAGGCGGCGATCCCGCCGAAATCGTCGAGACGCGCGGCATGAAGCAGGTGACCGATACCGGCGCCATCGAGAAGGCTGTCGACGAGATCATCGCCGCCAATCCGGATCAGGTCGCAAAGGTGCTGGCAAAGCCGACGCTCGCCGGCTGGTTCGTCGGCCAGGTGATGAAGGCGACGGGCGGCAAGGCCAATCCGCAGGCCGTACAGGCGCTTGTGAAGGCCAAGCTCGGTATCGAGGACTGACGCAAGTCCAGGAAGAGTCCGGGCGTTTTCCGCCCGGATTTGGATAAATCGAAAGGATTTCGACGATGTATTTCGTCCGTACCGCCGGCGAGCAGGATCTTGCAAAGGTCCGCGTGCTGCTGGTCGAGAGCTGGCATGCGACCTACGACCCTTTCTACGGTTCTGCGAAGGTCGACGAGCTGATCGCCCTACTTCTGTCGCCGGACAAGCTGAAGGCGCGCCTGGAAAAGAAGGATTCGGAATTCGTCGTCGCCGATAACGGCAAGGACATCGGCGGCATGGGCTATGCGACCATGTCCAAGGACATGGCGAAGACGGTGCTGCTGCACATGCTCTACGTGAAGCCGTCGCTGCAGCGGCAGGGGATCGGACGCGATCTCTTCGCGGAGCTCGAAACCTGCTTTCCCGATGCCGAAATCATGCGCCTCGATGTCGAGCCGGAAAACGCCGACGCCATCGCCTTCTACAAGGCCCATGGCTTCACGGAAGTCGGCCGCAACGAGAATGCGGGACAGAACCAGTCCGGCATTCCCGCGCTGGTGTTTGAGAAGCCATTGGGACATTGACCGGCAGGCAGGGCATGAACGGAACTGAATTGACTATTCGCGAAGCGCGCGAGTCCGATCTGCCGGCCCTGATCGCACTCTTTGCCGCCGACACGGTCGGCGGACATGGCGATACGACGGACCCGGCTGCATTCGGCGCTTATAAGCGCGCATTCGACATCATCGCGGCCTCGTCCGATCAGACGCTCTATGTTGCAGAACTTGATGGCACGGCCGTCGGCACCTTTCAGACCATGATCACTACATCGCTGAACGGCCAGGGCGGATCGTCGATGATCGTCGAAGCCGTGCAGACGCGGTCCGATTTACGGGGACAGGGGATCGGCGCGAGGATGATCACCTTCTGCATCGAGGATGCGCGGCGTCGCGGAATGCGGCTGGTGCAACTGACCTCGAATGCCGCACGGAAAGATGCCCACCGCTTCTATGAAAGACTAGGTTTCAAGCCCTCTCATCTCGGGTTCAAGATGGCTCTGAAATGACGGTCATGTGGCTGGGAATCACTGGACAATCGATCCGGCAGGCGGCATAAGCGAGGGATCGAATTCTGGTCCCGCTCGCCGTCCTGGCCGAGCTCAAGGAAAAGACATGAAGAAACTTCTGCTTCAGACCTTCACCTGGTGGAACAACTCAACCATGGGCACGAGTTTCGCACTCTGGCGCTTTGGCAAGCGCGTCGGCGAAGACGAGCTCGGGAACGTCTATTACGAAGCAGGCATGTCCTCCTATGGCCTGCCGAAGCGCTGGGTCGTCTACAAGGGCTATGCTGAGGCTTCCGCCATTCCGCCGGGCTGGCACGGTTGGATGCATCACCGCACCAATGTTCCGCCGACGCAGGAAAACTACGTGCCCAAGGAATGGCAGAAGCCGCACCGCGCAAACCCGACGGGTTCGCCGCAGGCCTACCGTCCGCCCGGCTCCATTTCCGCTGGCGGCGAGCGTCCGCGGGTAACGGGCGACTACGACGCCTGGACGCCGGGCAACTAAGGGGCTTCGGCCCGTCCTTTGGCCACAATTGGCATTTAGCCACGCAAGAGGCTTCGTGACACCGCGTCCGTGGCTGCGATCGACACCACGCTGGAGACTGGCGCATATGACGTTTTTCACGCGGAGCAGTTCTTTGCGTGCAATGGCTGCGATGATGCTTGTTGCTGGCGTAGGCGCGATCGTGACATCGCCCGCGGAAGCTGCGCGTATCTCCAATCCGGTCGCCGTCTTTTCCGGTCTCGACAAGATCACTGGTCGCATCACCACTTTCGATGTCTATATGAACGAGACGGTGCAGTTCGGCGCACTGCAGGTGACGCCGAAAGCTTGTTACTCCCGCGACGATACCGAGCAGCAAAAGATCGACGGTTTCGTCGAGGTCGATGAGATCACGCTCGATCGCCGTATCCGCCGCATCTTCACCGGCTGGATGTTTGCCGACAGCCCGGGCCTCAATGCGGTCGAGCATCCGATCTATGACGTCTGGCTGAAAGAGTGCAAGCAGAAGTCCGACATTCCGCCGCCGGATAATCCGAACCCCAAGACGAACTGAAGAGCGGCGAACTGAAGGGTTTGGCGTTCATCGACGAGCCCACCGATTGTTTGTCGGCGCTATTGTCGAACCTTGGCCTAGGCGCCCGGTGTTTTGTTCCTTCTGAACAGACCCTTTGCAAAGCGGGCCACGCCGCCGGCCACGACCAGGACCAGGATTGCCGCCTTCTTGAAGAAGGCCACGGCAATCGCGAGTAGCCCGATCTTGGCGGCAATCTTGGCACCGGCGCCCGCAGCGATCATGCCCGCCATGCCATAGGCGGCAATCTTGTCGCCTTTGGCATAATCGCCATAGGTCATCCCTTGATCGAACTGCACGAGCTTCGTGACGGTGGGGATCGCGCTTTCGATCTCCTTCAACTGATCGAGCCCTGCAACGAAGTCGAATTGCATGACGCCCTCGCGTCCAAGCACGCGAACGGAATAGTTGAGAGTGTGCTCCGCCTTCGAGTCATCGCCGAAGATCAGATCCCGGGCCCAATGCAAGGCATGGGCCGACTGGTCGTAATGGGGCGGCGAGGCCCAGCCGACGAGGGTGATCTTCTTGAAGCCGTTCTTCTCGCGCTCGACGTTGTTTTCCTTGATGGAATCCTTGATGTTCTGAAGGAGTTCGTCGTAATCCGTGCTGGCGGCATCGGCATCAGACACATAACCGTCAGCGTTATATTCCACAATCGAGCCCCAGGCTTCGCCATCCGTCGGCGCATATTTTGCCGGGAAGATCATTCCCATCGTTCCTTCGGCCGAATCTGGAGGGTTGCCCCAGATATCGACGAGCACGGTCTTTGTATCGGCGGGGCTCAGATAGTAGAAATCGGAGGGCACGTTGAGCATCGCCCTTGCTTCGGAAAGCTTGACGGCACCCTGCTGAAAATCGAGCTTTTGCAGCAATGCTTTCTCGCTGTCGGAGAAATCTTTTCTATCGGGGAATATTTCTTGATAGGGGCGCGCGGCGGCTTGTCCCGCCAAAAGAGCGAAGAAGATCGCGGCTATAAGATATTGTCTCAAGATTCTATCCCCCGTTGCATTTTCGATGCCTAAACAAATCAGTTCGAAAATCAACGCAGGGGTGAGTGAATCCCCTGCATAACCAGCGGGCGATGCTCCAGATCGGATATAAAGGAGGTTGGATAGGCCTGATCCGCTAGGCGGAACTCAAAACTCCAAATTCGGCGATTCCATCGCCTTCGCCAGCATCTTGGCGTAGTCATCCTTCGAGATGTCGATTGCGCCGAAGGTTTTCAGATGCTCGGTGGTGAACTGGGTATCGAGCAGGGTGAAGCCTTTCTCTCGCAGCCGCTCCACCAGATGCAGGAGGCAGATCTTCGACGAATCGGTCCTGCGCGAAAACATGCTTTCGCCGAAGAAGGCGGAGCCGAGCGACACGCCATATAAACCGCCCACCAGTTCATCTCCATCCCACGCCTCGACCGAATGGGCATGCCCCATGCGGTGAAGCGCCGAATAGAGCGTTCTGATGGTCTTGTTGATCCAGGTGCTGGGACGACCTGTCGTATGCTCCGCGCAGGCCGCAATAGTGGCGTCGAAATCGTAGTCAAAACGGATGTCGAAGGGCCTTTGCCTGACCGTCTTGGCGAGACTCTTGGAAACATGGAAAGCGTCGAGCGGCAGGACACCGCGTAGTTCCGGCTCGACCCAGAATATTTCCGGATCGTCCGCCGATTCAGCCATCGGGAAGAGCCCGATGGAATAGGCGCGCAACAGGATTTCCGGCGTGATCCCCGGTGACCTTGTGCGCGGCCCGACCATTCAGTTCGCCCTCAATTGGGGCTTTTCGCCAGGTAGTTTTCCAGCCAGTGGATATCGTAATCGCCATTGGCGATATCCTGGTTGGAAACCAAATCCTGGAACAGCGGCAGCGTCGTCTTGATGCCATCGACGACGAATTCGTCGAGGGCACGGCGCAGGCGCATCATGCATTCGACACGGGTGCGTCCATGCACGATCAGCTTGCCGATGAGGCTGTCGTAATAAGGCGGGATCTTGTAGCCCTGATAGGCGCCAGAATCGATGCGAACGCCAAGGCCGCCCGGTGCATGGAAATGCGTGATCGTGCCGGGTGAGGGCACGAAGGTGCGGGCATCCTCGGCATTGATGCGGCATTCGATGGCGTGGCCATGGAAATGCACCTCATCCTGCGTGACCGAAAGACCGCCGCCGGAAGCAACGCGGATCTGCTCATGCACGAGGTCGATGCCGGTGATGGCTTCGGTGACCGGATGTTCCACCTGCAGGCGGGTGTTCATTTCGATGAAATAGAACTCGCCGTTCTCGTAGAGGAATTCGATCGTGCCGGCCCCACGATACTTGAGCTTCTTCATGGCATCGGCGCAAACCTGGCCGATCTTCATGCGCTGCTCGACATTGAGCGCCGGGGAGTTTGCCTCTTCCCAGACCTTCTGATGACGGCGCTGCAGCGAGCAGTCGCGTTCGCCGAGATGGATGGCGTTGCCTTCACCGTCACCGAAGACCTGGACTTCGATATGACGCGGCTGGCCGAGGTACTTTTCCATGTAGACGGCGTCGTTGCCGAAGGCGGCCAGAGCTTCCGAACGTGCGGTCGAAACCGCTTCTAGAAGATCTTCCTCGCTCTTCGCGACCTTCATGCCGCGGCCGCCACCACCGGCGGTGGCCTTGATAAGGACGGGGAAGCCGATCTCGCGAGCGATCTGCAGCGCATTCTCGGGCTTCACTTCGCCGGCAGAGCCCGGAACAACAGGAATGCCAAGCGACTTGGCCGTTTCCTTCGCCGTGATCTTGTCGCCCATGATGCGGATATGGTCGGCGGTCGGCCCGATGAAGGTGATGCCGTGCGCCTCGAGGATATCGGCGAACTTGGCGTTTTCGGACAGAAAGCCGTAACCGGGATGCACGGCATCAGCGCCGGTTATCTCGCAGGCTGCAACGATCTGGTGAATATTGAGATAGCTGTCGCGCGAGGGCGGCGGGCCGATGCAGACGCTTTCGTCGGCAAGGCGCACATGCATGGCATCGGCGTCCGCGGTCGAATGAACCGCGACGGTCGGAATGCCGAGCTCCTTGCAGGCGCGCAGAACGCGAAGCGCGATCTCGCCGCGGTTTGCTATGAGGATCTTCGAAATCATGGCGATCCCTTATTCGATGACGACGAGGGGCTGGCCGTACTCGACGGGATGTCCGTCCTCGACAAGGATTTCCGTGACGGTGCCTGATTTCGGCGAAGGAATCTGGTTCATCGTCTTCATGGCTTCGATGATCAGCAGCGTCTGGCCTTCCTTGACCGCGGCGCCGACCTGGATGAAGGCGCTGGCGCCCGGAGCCGGTGCCATATAGGCCGTGCCAACCATCGGTGCGTTCACGAGGTTCGCAGGGTTGCGTGTCGCTGCCGCAGGCGCAGCCGGAGCTGCAACTGCCGCCGGTGCGGGCGCAGCCGCATAGGCCGGGGCCGCCATCGGCGCCTGGATATACTGCGGTGTGCCGGCACGCGAAACGCGAATGCGCAGATCGTCCTGCTCGACTTCGATCTCGGTTAGATCCGTGTCGTTGAGAATATTTGCGAGATCGCGGATCAGTGCCTGGTCGATACCGTTCTTCTTTTCAGCCATGGAGTGGAACCCTATGTAATTCTTGTTATTGCGTGATGGACTTCAGCGCGTGCAGCGCCAGAATATAACTGTACGGCCCGAAGCCGCAGATCATGCCCTTGGTTGCCGGCGCGATCATCGACTTGTGACGGAATTCTTCCCGGGCATGGATATTGGAGATATGCACCTCCACGACCGGTATCGAAATAGCCCTGATGGCGTCATGTAGGGCAACCGAGGTATGCGTGTAGGCGCCGGCATTCATTGCCACACCGACGGCGCGATCATCGGCTTCATGCAGCCAGTCGACCAGCATGCCCTCATGATTGCTCTGACGAAAATCGATCTCAAAACCGAGGGTTTCGCCCGCAGAGCGGCAATCCGCCTCTATGTCCTTCAGCGTCTTGCCGCCGTAGATACCCGGCTCGCGCTTGCCTAGAGCATTGAGGTTAGGTCCGTTCAAGACGAAAATGGTTTGTGTCATCAGAAGTTCCATCAAAGTGCAGCGCAACCTATAGACTCCCGAGGACCCGGAGAAAAGCCCTCAGGACATAGGTCATGCTTGTCCACAGCGTTAGAACGCTCTGATTCTGGCGATTTAATGAGCAGCCTCAGCAGGTAGTCTTGCCGCAGGCGCGGACATTGTCGACTTTTTCCTTCAGCGCATCGAGTCCGATCGCGCCCGATACGGCTTCGTTGCCGATCACGTAGGAGGGGGTGCCGGTCAGGCCGAGATTGGTTGCGAGCTGATAGGTTTCCTTGACCGAAGCATCATCGGGGCTCTTCGCCATCTCCTGGCGGATCGCGCTTTCGCTTACCCCAAGGCTGGTTGCGACTTCCATGGCGCTGTCTTCGGTCGCGCGTCCGTCGCTGCCGAGCAGGGTGTGGTGGAATTCGGCATATTTTTCAGGAGCAAGTTTGCGGAAGGCATCCGAGACCTTCGATGCCGCAACCGATTCCGGTCCGAGGATCGGGAATTCCTTCAGCACGAAGCGGATGTTCTTGTCGTTCTTGAGCAGCGTATCCATGTCGCTCAGCGCATGGCGGCAATAACCGCAATTATAGTCGAAGAACTCGACGACGGTGACATCTCCCTTCGGATTGCCGATCGTCATGTCGTACTTGGCGTTGAAGATCAGGTCCTTGTTGCTGGAAATGGCCTTGTTCGACTGTTCGAGGCGGGCCTCTTCCTGCTTCTTGTCGAGTGCCGCCTGCACGTCGAGCATGACCTCCGGATGGGCGATCAGGTATTCCTTGATGAAGTCACCGAATTCCTTCTTCTGCTGATCATCGAGGGCTGCGGCAGGCTGGACGAAGGCCAGCGACGCTGCGATGGCGACGGCTGATGCAGTCAGCAGCGACTTTGAAAAAAGGGACATCGGATTCCTCGTCGTTCGATCGGTGAAGTTTGCTCTTGTCAGCGGATACCATCGCCGGGTTAAAATCCATAGACATGAGACGGCAATTTACGGTGCCCCCGACGTTCCTGAAACAGGAATATTCGAAGTGGCGTGGCAATCGCGGGATTGTGAACACTCGATTATTGCGGCAATTGTCTGGCGGCGATCCATCCAAGAGAGAATTTGACCTTGTTTTCCCTATCTAAGCGCAGTGAAGTCGAGCCATTCCACGCCATGGACGTATTGGCAGAGGCGACGAAACGCCGGCAGGCCGGCCATGCCGTCATCTCGATGGCTGTCGGCCAACCCTCTCACCCGACCCCCAAGGCGGCGCTGGAGGCCGCCAACGCTGCGCTCGGTCACGGTCGTATCGGCTATACCGATGCGCTCGGGACCTCGGCGCTGCGCCACACGCTCGCCGGTCATTATCGCAAAAGACACGGTGTCGAGATCGACCCAGTGCGGATTGCCATCACTACGGGATCGTCCGCAGGCTTCAACCTAGCCTTTCTCACCCTGTTCGACGCCGGCGACAGCGTCGCGATCGCGCGGCCGGGCTATCCCGCATATCGCAACATTCTTGCAGCGCTCGGCCTTGATGTTGTCGAAGTACCGGTGACGGCTGAGACGCATTTCACGCTGACGCCGGAAAGCCTGGAAGCTGCGCAAGCCGCTAGCGGAAAGCGACTGAAGGGCGTCCTGCTCGCAAGCCCCGCCAACCCGACCGGCACGGTGACGGGGAGGGAAGGACTGAAAGCGCTGGCCGATTATTGCGCAGCAAATTCGATCGCCTTCATCTCCGATGAAATCTACCACGGACTGACCTTCGTCGGGGAGGAGACGAGCGCGCTGGAACTGACCGACGAAGCGATCGTCATCAACTCCTTCTCCAAATATTACTGCATGACCGGCTGGCGGATCGGCTGGATGGTGCTGCCTGAACGACTGGCGCGGCCGATCGAACGGGTGGCGCAGAGCCTCTATATCTCTCCGCCGGAGTTGTCGCAGATTGCTGCCCTGGCAGCGCTCGATGCCGAAGTCGAACTCGATGTTTATAAGGAGAGCTACCGGCGCAACCGTGACTTCCTGGCAAGACGCCTACCCGAAATCGGCCTTCCGCTGGCTTCCCCGATGGACGGCGCTTTCTACGCCTATGTCGATGTCAGCCGTTTCACCAATGACAGCATGGTGTTTGCAAAGAGGATGCTCGCCGAGATTAACGTTGCCGCCACCCCTGGTCTCGATTTCGATCCGTTGGAAGGACACCGAGCCATGCGGTTCTCCTACGCCGGGTCGAATGCGGAGATCGAAGAGGCTGTGGAGCGCATCGCTGGCTGGTTGAAATAGAGTCTCTTTCCGGTGACTTATGGGTGGTTGTGGATTCGATACATCAAGCTTGATTGACGTCTTAGGGTTCGATTGGCCGCCCTGAGGCAGGCATGGCGACAACGGCAATTGCGAAAACGCCATGCTCTTAACGCATCCTAAGCACAAAAAATCCGGCCGCATCGCTGCGGCCGGATTTCAATTACCTATCCCCGAAAAGGAGCTTTCAGAAGAAGCCGCGGCGTTGCCACCAGCCGGCCTTCTTCGGCTTGCCGTCGCCATCGGTCGGCTCCGTCGCGCGGCTGGATTTGACCACCGGTTCTGAGGAAGAGACGTTGGACTCGCGGTTGGCGCGGACCGGCTTTTCGGCTTCTACCTCTGTCTCGGCCTTTGCTTCTTCGGTCACCGCTGCCGTGCTGCCACCAAGGTCAGCTGCAATTTCAGCGACCGTCTCGGTCTCCGCATCAATTGCAGGAGCCTGTTCGGCAACGGGGGCTTCAACTGGCGATGCTTCGGCCTTCGGCTTGCGGCTGCGACGGCCCTTGGCAGGCTTCACGTCTTCCGTAACGCTCGCGCCCGCTTCCACTGCAGCCATTGCCGGCTGGGCTTCGACGGCTGCTTCGCCTTCTACAACAGCGATTTCGCTGACCGTTACAGCGTTATCGTCTTCGGCACCGTCGCTTTCGCCGGCGTCCTCGTCCGAAGCTTCACTGTCGTCACCTTCCGAAGCGGAGGAAAGCTCGCCTTCGTCTCCGCGGTTGCGGCGACCGCCACGCTTGCCACGACGGCGACGCTTGCGGCGCTGCTGTTCGTCGCTGGAGGCTGCCAAGGTTTCTGCGGCGCTGTCGGCTGCATCCTCGTCGTCGCCTTCGCCTTCAGCATCGCTTTCATCGCCTTCGTCGGTCGCAGTGTCCGAAGCGGTCTGTTCCGACTGACCTTCGGCCCCATTGCGGCCGCGGCGACGCCGGCGGCGCTTGCGCTTACGGCCAGCTTCGCCTTCCGAGCGGGCGACGGGCTGCTCGACTGCGGCTGCCTTTTCCTCGATTTCCTCATCTTCTTCTTCGTCCGCCTCGATGACGATATCGTCGTCGTCATCTTCGGGAATGGCTGCGAAGTTGAAGAGGGTTTCAATCTTGACCGGGTTCTCGACGGGCTCGCCGCGATCGATCGCGAAATGCTGCGTACCGACTGCGCCATCGGCATCGATGATGATCGCAACGCCGAAGCGGCTTTCATAATCGACAATCGTCTGGCGCTTGTGGTTGAGCAGATAGAGCGCGATGTCGGGCGTCGTGCGCACGGTGATGTCGTGCGTGGTGTTCTTCAGCAGATATTCCTCGATGCCGCGCAGGACATGCAGGGCAACGGAGGACTGCGAACGGACATGGCCGGTGCCGCCGCAATGCGAGCAGACCTGCGTGGTCGATTCAAGAACGGAAGCACGGATGCGCTGGCGCGACATTTCCAGCAGGCCGAAATGCGAGATGCGGCCGACCTGGATGCGGGCGCGGTCGTTCTTCAGGCATTCCTTCAGCTTCTTCTCGACAGCGCGGTTGTTGCGCTTTTCTTCCATGTCGATGAAGTCGATGACGATCAGGCCGGCAAGGTCGCGAAGGCGAAGCTGGCGGGCGACCTCGTCGGCAGCCTCGAGGTTCGTCTGGAGCGCCGTATCCTCGATCGAATGTTCGCGGGTCGAGCGGCCGGAGTTGACGTCGATCGAAACCAGCGCTTCGGTCTGGTTCATGATCAGGTAGCCGCCGGACTTCAGCGTCACCTGCGGCTGCAGCATGCGGTCGAGCTGCGCCTCGATGCCGGAACGCGAGAAGATCGGATGAATGTCGCGATAAGGCTGAACCACCTTGGCGTGGCTCGGCATCAGCATCTTCATGAAGTCTTTGGCTTCACGATAGCCTTCCTCGCCGGAAACGATGATTTCGCCGATGTCCTTATTGTAGAGGTCGCGGATCGAACGCTTGATGAGCGAGCCTTCTTCATAGACGAGGCAGGGGGCCGTGGAAGCGAGCGTCAGCGTACGAACGTTTTCCCACAGACGCATCAGATATTCGAAGTCGCGCTTGACCTCGACCTTGGTGCGGTTGGCGCCGGCAGTGCGCAGGATGACGCCCATGCCCTGCGGCACTTCGAGCATCCGTGCGATTTCCTTCAGGCGCTTGCGGTCCTGCGGATTGGTGATCTTGCGGGAAATGCCGCCGCCGCGCGCAGTGTTCGGCATGAGAACCGAATAGCGGCCTGCAAGCGACAGATAGGTGGTGAGAGCTGCACCCTTGTTGCCACGCTCTTCCTTGGCGACCTGCACGAGCAGGATTTGGCGGCGCTTGATGACTTCCTGGATGCGATACTGCTTGCGCGGCTTGCGCTGGACGCGATCTGGAACCTCTTCCATCGCGTCTTCGGCGCCGACGGATTCAATCACTTCCTCTTCATGGTCGTGATCGTCGTCATCATCGTCGTCACCGCCGCGACGCTTCGAAACGTCCACGTCTTCCGAGATCGAATCGGTATCGACCATGGCGGCCATTTCGCCGGACGAGCCTTCCTCGTCGTCGGCAGCAGGCGCTTCGATGTCGGTCGGGACAGCGTCCTCGGTAGCCGTGGCTTCGGGCTCTGCCACCTTCTTGCGGCTGCGGCGCGGTCTTGCCTTCTTGGCGGGCGCTTCAGCCACAGGCTCGACCACTTCGGCCGACGGAGCGGCCGTTTCAGTCGAGGCTGCAGCCTCTTCTGCGACAGGCTCCTCGCTGGAGGGAGCGGCTCCCGTTTCGGTCGCTTCAATCGGAACGATGCCGATATCCGGCTGATCCTGCTTCGAGAGATCGAAGCTCGCGGTCTCGACATGCTCGACGTCGTCGTCGCGGCGATGCTCTTCCGCCTCGGCCCTCAGCAGCGCCTGGCGATCGGCGAGCGGAATCTGGTAGTAATCGGGATGGATTTCGGCGAAGGCGAGAAAGCCGTGCCGGTTGCCGCCGTAGTCAACGAAGGCGGCCTGAAGCGAGGGTTCGACCCTCGTGACCTTAGCCAAGTAGATGTTGCCGCGGATCTGCTTCTTGTGCTGTGACTCGAAGTCGAATTCCTCTATGCGGTTCCCGCGAACGACAACAACACGCGTCTCTTCCTCGTGAGACGCATCGATAAGCATTTTGTCTGCCATGAAAGCTGTGCTCCTCGGCGCAGCCATGCAGGGTGGGGCCGGACTGCCATTAGGACAGACCGGATGCAACCCGCCACTGCTGCACCGGATAATGAAAGTCGCGCCTGATTCTGTTGAGGGGGCAGCAGCCAGACAACAGCCGGGAAAGTAAGCCCCCGGGGTCTGTTCACTTTAGATAAAAGCCGCTGCGACAACATCCGTAACCAAGCGAGATCGACAATGCTTTAGACCCGTCTTCGGGTCCGATGAATGTGCTCTCCAACATGAGAGCGTTTGGTGGCTTTCCACCGATGAAATTCCCGCACTAGGCTGGAAGTTCAGGATCCAGTATTCGAATAAAAGTACATTCGACGGCGGACGACTGCCGTTTATGGCGCCATGTAAACGTGGTGGCTGCCTTAGCGGCGACTCTGTCCCGTCAATACTTCTACCCTAATATGCGTTGTATGTTTTATCTGTCACAATAGCAAGGGGAAAGCCAAGTGTGCCATAATATTGATGGATTCGTCGGCTGAACCGGAAACCGGGCGCCCGCGGATTCGCTGTGTGCTCCACGATGGCCGGATGGACCGGTCCCGCTATTGCCATGAACGCCCAAGATGGCGTCTTCAATGGAATATATAAGGACGGGGCCTGAGGAGTTGAAGGGGCAGGGCATGCGAGTGGGATTTCTGTGAGTAGCCTCCGTAATGCGATCGCCACGGCCTTGTTGGCGGCGGCATTGGTGGCGCCTATGTCAGCCTCAGCTGAGGACCCGATCCTCGCCTACGGTGCTCGCATAGCCGGTGACGATGCACGAACCCGGATTGTCATCGATCTCGACCGCGAGCCGAAATTCTCGGTCCACTATCTCGCCGATCCTCCCCGGGTGGTCGTCGACCTGCCGGCGACGGCCTTCGGCTTCCCCGCCAAGGCTCTGGAGGCGCGGGGACTGTTCAAGGATATTCGCTACGGCACGATGGACGCCGACAGCGCCCGCATCGTACTGACGGCGATAAAGCCCGTGAAGCTCGTCCTTGCCAAGGTTCAGACCGATGAGAGCGGGAAGGGCCAGCGCCTTGTTCTAGACGCCGAAATGGTGCCGCCCGATCAGTTCGCCGATCTGGTCAAACAGCAGAGCTGGACCGCCCAGGACACAGCGAGGGATGTCGGCCCCGTTGCTCCGGTCCAGAAGGTAAACGCCTCCGACTTCCTGATCGCCGTCGATGCGGGCCATGGCGGCATCGACACGGGTGCGATCGCCAGCGATGGCACCACGCCTGAAAAGCAGATCACGCTCGCCTACGCCAAGGAACTCGCCGACAAGCTCAATCAGCAGCCGGGCATAAAGGCCTTCCTGACCCGCGACAAGGACGAGTATTTGTCGCTCTCCGAACGGGTGACGATCGCGCGCCAGAACCATGCCGCTCTGTTCATATCGCTGCATGCCGATACGCTGAAGCAGAAGGATATTCGCGGCGCGACCGTCTATACGATCTCGGACAAGGCCTCGGACAAGCTTGCCGCCGATGTCGCCGACCGCGAGAACAACTCCGACAAGCTTGCCGGAGCCGAGGCGCCGGCGGCACCCGCCGAGGTCGCCGACATTCTCATGGACCTGACACGGCGGGAAACCCAGGCATTCTCCATTTCGCTTGCGCAGGATGTTCTCAATTCCTTCAACGGCCAGATCACGATGATCAACAATCCGCATCGCCATGCCGGCTTCCAGGTGCTGCGGGCGCCTGACGTGCCGTCCATCCTGCTCGAACTCGGTTTCCTTTCGAACAAAGATGACGAGAAACTGCTGCTGGACGACAAGTGGCGCGACAAGCTCGTCAGCCGGTTGACTGATGCCGTGAAGGAATATCGCGCGTCGACGATCGCCAACGGTGGATGAGGGTAACGGCAGACAAGACGCGTCTTTCTCGTCACAGATTATTTCGGATGGGAGGGGATGGACTGAAGAATATAGTTGGGTGGCCCTATTTTCCTCACATTGCCGCCGCTAGAGCGAAGTATGTTCGCGACGGTCGGCAACGAGGCCTTTGTTGACGTTCTCGTCTTGCAATAGGACGTGGACCGTGCAAAACGCGGCTCGATATGCGATTATCGTTTCCGCGCCAAATGATGAAGAAACACCGGTAGCTTCAATATGGTCAGATTGCTTGGATATTTCTTTGGGCTGGGCTGCATCCTGTTGCTGGGTGTTTCAGCCGTCGCGGCCGTTTATCTGAGCGTCGTTTCCAAGGATCTTCCCGATTACGAAGTGCTGGCGAACTATGCGCCGCCGGTCACCACGCGCGTCCATGCTGGCAACGGCGCCCTGATGGCGGAATACGCCAAGGAGCGGCGTCTGTTCATTCCGATTCAGGCCATCCCTGATCGCGTCAAGGCGGCGTTTCTCTCCGCGGAAGACAAGAATTTCTACAACCATCCCGGCATCGATGTCGGCGGCCTGATGCGCGCGATTGCGGTGAACCTTCAGAATGTCGGCTCCGGTCGCAAGTTCGTCGGTGCATCGACCATCACGCAGCAGGTTGCGAAGAACTTCCTGCTGTCGGCCGACCAGACCTTCGACCGCAAGCTCAAGGAAGGGATTCTTTCCTTCCGTATCGAGCAGACCTACAGCAAGGACAAGATTCTCGAGCTTTACCTCAACGAGATCTTCTTCGGCCTGAATTCCTACGGCATTGCCAGCGCCGCGCTCACATATTTCGACAAGCCGGTAACGGACCTAACGATCGCCGAATCGGCCTACCTCGCTTCCTTGCCCAAGGGCCCGAACAACTACAGCCCCTTCCGCCACGCCGATGCCGCGCTCACGCGCCGCAATTGGGTTATCGACCGCATGGTCGAGAATGGCTATGTCAGCCAGGCCGACGGCGAAGACGCAAAGAAGCAGCCGCTTGGCGTGGTCAACAAGCGCAATGGCGGATCCGTCTTCGCTTCCGAATTCTTCACCGAAGAAGTTCGCCGCCAGCTGATCGACAAGTATGGCGACAAGATGCTTTACGAGGGTGGTCTTTCCGTCCGCACCTCGCTCGATCCACAGTTGCAGATCGAGGCACGCAAGGCGTTGCAGGACGGTCTCGTCAGCTATGACGAACGCCACGGCTTCCACGGGCCGCTGAAACAGATCGCGACCTCGCAGGACTGGGGTCCGGAACTCGCCAAGCTTCCGACGCTCTCCGACGTGCCGGAATGGCAGCTCGCCGTCGTGCTGGCCGTATCTGACGACAGCGTGGATATCGGCCTGCGTCCCGATATCGATGTTGGCGGCAAGGTCAACTCGGATCGCAAGCGCGGATCGATCGCCGCTGCTGATATGCGCTGGGCTTATCGTTGGTCGGACGGGGATCATAAGACGGCGAAATCCCCGAGCGGCGTGCTGTCGCCGGGCGATGTCGTCTATGTCGAGCAGATCGGCGATGAGAATTCCACCAAGTATCGCCTCCGCCAGCCGCCGAAGGTTCAGGGCGGTCTCGTTGCCATGGATCCTCATACCGGCCGCGTGCTTGCGATGGTCGGCGGCTTCTCCTACGCGCAGTCCCAGTTCAACCGCGCCACCCAGGCGATGCGCCAGCCCGGCTCCTCCTTCAAGCCTTTCGTCTACGCTGCCGCAATGGACAACGGCTATACGCCGGCATCGGTCACACTCGATGATCCGATCGAAATCACGCTCAGCAATGGCCAGGTCTGGAAGCCTGAGAATTACGAAGGCGAGGGCGGTGGCGCCCATACGCTTCGCTTTGCGATCGAGAATTCGCGCAACCTTATGACGGTTCGCCTCGCCAACGACATGGGCATGAACCTTGTCGCCGAATATGCCGAGCGCTTCGGCATCTACGACAAGATGAACCCTGTCTTGGCCATGGCGCTCGGCGCCGGCGAGACGACGGTGCTGCGCATGGTCTCGGCCTATTCGGTCATTGCAAATGGCGGCAAGCAGATCAAGCCGACGCTGATCGACCGCATTCAGGACCGTTACGGCAAGACCATCTTCAAGCATGAGGAACGGGTCTGCGAGACTTGCAACGCGACCGACTGGCAAAATCAGGACGAGCCGAACGTCCTCGACAACCGCCAGCAGGTTCTCGATCCGATGACGGCCTATCAGATAACCTCGATGCTGCAGGGCGTCATCACGCGCGGAACGGCTGCCGGCAAGATAAAGCTCAACACCGACGTTGCCGGCAAGACCGGAACGACGAACGACCAGAAGGACACATGGTTCGTCGGCTTCACGCCGAGCCTGGTCGCCGGCCTCTATCTCGGTTTCGACACGCCCTCCGATCTCGGTCACGGCATGACAGGCGGTTCGCTCGCCGCCCCCGTTTTCAACGAGTTCATGCAGGCCGCGACGAAGGATGAACAACCCGAAAAGTTCGTCGTGCCGCCGGGCATGAATATGATCGCCGTCAATCGCAGCACCGGCATGGCCGCTCAGCCCGGCGATCCCAACGCGATTGTCGAGGCCTTCAAGCCCGGCACCGGTCCGGCCTCGTCCTACCAGGTTATCGGTGGCGATATCAGCAGCAACACCTTGCCGCCTGAGGAAATCCTCAAGACGTCGCCCCAGGCAACGCAGGCTGTGCAATCCGGCGCCGGCGGCCTGTTCTGATATCACGAATTCCGTTTGCACCGGCCGCGGGGCTTTACATCCGCGGCCCGCCTATCTATGTGACGGGCACTGTTTCATATCCAGAAATCGAACCGAGAAGCGGACTGATGCGAGCTGAAATCGAGAATGTAGTCGACGAGACCAAGCAGGCCATAAGCCTGCTGAGGAGGCATCTTTGACTGGGACCAGGCGATAAGACGACTGGACTGGTTGAATAACAAGGCAGAGGACC
This sequence comes from Neorhizobium sp. P12A, assembly GCF_008365395.1. NCBI lineage: Bacteria > Pseudomonadati > Pseudomonadota > Alphaproteobacteria > Hyphomicrobiales > Rhizobiaceae > Neorhizobium > Neorhizobium sp. P12A. The sequence continues at coordinate 402,677 of NZ_QOVX01000004.1, forward strand.
CGAACCTCTGGAACGATGCCACCGAAGCGCAGAAGCTGATGCGCGAGCGCCAGCAGCTGGATGACGGCATTGGCGGCGTGCGCGCGCTGGAGCGGCAGCTCGCCGACAATGTCGAGCTGATCGAACTCGGCGAGGAAGAAGGCGACGAGGGCGTCATCAAGGAAGCCGAAGATGCGTTGAAGGCGTTGAAGGCCGAGGCTGCCCGCCGCCAGGTGGAAGCCATGCTTTCGGGCGAAGCCGACAGCAACGACACCTATCTCGAAGTCCATTCCGGCGCCGGCGGCACCGAGAGCCAGGACTGGGCGAACATGCTCTTGCGCATGTACACCCGCTGGGCGGAACGTTCGAAGTTCAAGGTCGAACTCATGGAAGTCCATGACGGCGAAGAAGCGGGCATCAAGTCGGCGACGCTGCTGGTCAAGGGCCACAATGCCTATGGCTGGCTGAAGACCGAATCGGGCGTGCACCGCCTGGTGCGCATCTCGCCCTATGACAGCAACGCGCGTCGCCACACGTCCTTCTCGTCGATCTGGGTCTATCCCGTCGTCGATGACTCGATCAACATCGAGATCAACGAAAGCGATTGCCGCATCGATACCTACCGCTCGTCGGGTGCAGGCGGTCAGCACGTCAACACGACGGACTCTGCCGTGCGCATCACCCATATCCCGACCGGCATCGTGGTTGCCTGCCAGCAAGAACGCTCGCAGCACAAGAATCGCGCAAAGGCCTGGGACATGCTGCGCGCCCGCATGTACGAAGCCGAGCTGAAGAAGCGCGAAGACGCTGCCAACGCCGAAGCCGCCTCGAAATCGGATATCGGCTGGGGCCATCAGATCCGCTCTTACGTCCTGCAGCCCTATCAACTGGTCAAGGACCTGCGGACGGGTGTTGCCAGCACCGCGCCGGGCGATGTCCTCGACGGCGATCTCGACGAGTTCATGGAAGCGGCTCTAGCCCATCGCATCAGCGGTGCCGCTGACGCGGTCGTCGACGACGTCGATTAAAGTGATTTCCATCAATCGATTGATAAAAGAAAAAGCCCCGGCAACGGGGCTTTTTCATTAAGAGGGGTATTCTTGAGCGGTCTCAGTCCGACGGCTTTTCGACCGAGATTTCCCCGAGATCGTCCATGGCCACCCGCCAGCGCTCCGTCTCTCCATCGGGATCGGTTTTCAGGACAACGGTGGCGAACAAGCCCGGCTCCTTGATGAAGCCGTCAGGGTTTTCCGGCCTGATATCCGTCACATAGGGTTTGATCTCATCGAGTTCACGCAACTCGATGGTCGACAACACCTGAAGCCCGTCGTCGGCAACGGCAATCTGCTGCAGATAAACTTTCGAGGTCCTATCCGCCTGACGCACCGCAAAGAGCTTATAGTAGCCATGCCGGGAGGCCGGCTTTTCGGTTGATGGCGATCCTGTCGCAGCTGCTGCACCACCGTTGTCTTCCCAATAGCCGGTGCTGGTCGCAAAGGTGATGGCGGCCGGGAGAATATCCTGCGCTTGCGCGACGGCCAGCCCCGGAAACACGATCGATGCGACCATGAGCGGGACGATCAGGGCAAGTCCATGGGCCGGTTTCTTCAAGACAGCTCCGCTCGGCATGATCTCAATCGTTGGCAGGGCAATCACCCCATAGTTGTGATATTACGACGATCTCGCTCGCGGGTCCAATCGCCGTCGCGATCTCGTCCCCCTCAATCGGAGAATTGTTCGGCAAGGATGCGATCAGACCATGAGCGATCGGGATCGGAAAGAATGCGTGCGGTCATGTCTTCGGATTGGGCGATTCGCACGCTCAGGACCGATTTCACCTCCGTATTGTCGGCTACCGCGTTGACCGGTCGCTTCTCTTCCTCGATCACCGTTATGTCGACCGTGACCCTGTTCGGCAGTAGCGCCCCGCGCCAGCGGCGCGGGCGGAAGGCGCTGACCGGGGTAATCGCCAGGAGCGGCGCATCCAGCGGCAGGATCGGCCCGTGGGCGGAGAGATTATAGGCCGTCGAGCCCGCCGGCGTCGTCACCATCAACCCGTCGCAGATCAGTTCTTCCAGCCGCACATGCCCGTCGATCTCGACCCTGAGCTTCGCCGCCTGATAGGACTGCCGGAAAAGCGAGACCTCGTTGATGGCAAGCGCGATGGTGCTCGACCCGTCGACATTCTTCGTCGTCATCTGCAAGGGACGAAACGCGTTTTCGACTGCCGCATCGATTCGAGCCATCAGGTCTTCAGTGCGGTAGTCATTCATGAGGAAACCGACCGAACCGCGATTCATCCCGTAGACACGCTTGCCTGAGTTCATCGTGTTGTGCAGCGTCTGCAACATGAAACCATCGCCGCCGAGCGCAACGATGACATCGGCCTGCTCCTGGGGCGCCTGCCCATAAAGCCGCACAAGCTCCTCCTGCGCCGCCAGCGCCTCTGAAGTCGCTGAAGCAAGAAAGCAAAGAGATTCGCACGGTCGCGGCATGTCATGTCCTTTGGCAAAGTCATTCTACGTAAATGATAAATGCAGATTGCGACAAGATATTTCGTACAGAAGGGTGATTGGGCAGGATTGTTGTGCCGACTATTCCATGGGGACCGGGCGCGACAGACGCTGTGGCGGTGATTAGGATGTGATGGCGATGGGCGCGCTTGCAGTTGTCGGGATCGCGCTACTACTGCATTTGGCGGTAGGTTTGCGGATGCGACCCTATTTACGGCCGGCCTGCGTGCTTGCTGATCAAGATTTCATTGGCTTGTTCAGCCGGTAGAAATGCAGACTGGGCTTGTATTCGATCACCTCCACATTGCGGAAACCGGCGGCCTTGAATAATGCCGTCAGTTCCGTACTATTGAGGGCGTTTACCCATCCGACTGCAAGACGGTCACGCGCGGGGCTTCTTTCGAGGGGATGATAGCTCACCAGACCGTCAGAAAACTGACGAGACAGTTGGCGCAGGACTTTTGGAATATCATGCAGATATTCCAAAACGCCAAGGCAAACAAAGAAATTGGCGTCGATCTTCGGCAGCCGCTCGCGATTCAAGTCCACGACGATAGTTCGGTCATCCCGTTGGGCAATATCGAGCGGAGTGTACCTGCAGCTCGATGGTAGGAACCGCTCCACCTTCATGTCGCCGCATCCGATATCAACGACGTGCCGACCTTCCGGAACCAAGCCAACCGCTGCCTTGGTTCGCTCAAGCCAAAGATCGTCCTTAACGTCGCCGGCCATGTCGCGCCAAAAGTCGTGCGTCGACGATTTGCTTTTGATGGATCTGATCGTTGTCAGCCTGCGCTCTTGTCTGACCGCCTCGATTTCTGCTTTGTCTTCCGGCATCTTCTTCAGACTATCAATCATTTAAGCCAGCTCTAGCAAAAATTGTAACGCGTGCTATGGGTTGTCAGCATAAGCAGGGAGCGCACTAAATGTCGAGTGGTTATCTCGGAGTTGCCGTTCAGTTCAGCCCATGCTCCCCCCGATGAGGAGATCGTGGTCTAGAGCAGAAGCTCCTTGCACCCCGCACCGGCTGGTCACCTGGAAAACGCCTTATAATGAGTGGCCTATAGGGAGGGAGCACCAACTCGGTTAGGCGACAACAGCGAGCCGACTATCGAGAAGGGCCGAAACGGCCCACCCATCGCGCGCGACATACTTCTTGTATTCGCCGTGCGTCTGTTGAAATCGTTGGAAATGCAAGGAGTTCTGCTACACCAATGCGCAACGTGAAGCTGCACCCTATCGAAACTGTGCATGCTCAACACATCGATATTACTGGGAAAAATGGTGCCCCCGGCAGGGTTCGAACCCGCGACCCCCTGATTACAAATCAGGTGCTCTACCAACTGAGCTACAAGGGCAGTGACGGACGCACTACCAGATTCTGTGGATCTGTAAAGAAAAAATCGATCGGATGCGTCAGATCTTCAAATAGCTGCGCGCGGCATACATGGCGATGGCGGCGGCGTTGGAGACGTTGAGGGACTTGATGGCGCCGGGCATGTCGAGCCTTGCGAGCGCGTTGACCGTCTCGCGTGTCTTCTGCCTCAGTCCCTTGCCTTCGGAGCCGAGGACGAGTGCGATCTTCGTCCCGGAGAATGTGCCCTCCAGCGGTGCCGGCCCTTCCGAATCAAGCCCGATCGTGAAGAAGCCGAGCTTGTGCAGCTCGCCGACGGCGTCGGCCAGATTGGTGATCTGTATATAAGGTATGAGCTCCAGGGCGCCGGAAGCGGATTTCGCCAGTACACCCGATTCGGTCGGACTGTGGCGCTGGGTGGTGATGACGGCTCCGGCGTCGAAGGCGACGGCCGAGCGCATGATGGCGCCGACATTGTGAGGGTCGGTGACCTGATCGAGAACCAGCAAGAGCGGGCTGTCCTTCAGCGCTTCGAGACGGCGCACGGGCAGGGGCCGCGTCTCCAGCATGACGCCCTGGTGGATCGCCTCGGGTCCCAACACCTTGTCTATATCCTGCGGCGAGACGATCTCGACCGGAATGCCGAGGGTCTCCGGCGTCTCGATTTCCAGACGGGCCAGAGCATTCTGGGTCGCGGAAAGCTTCACATTCTGGCGGGCAGGGTTGTCGAGCGCGGCTCTGACGGTGTGCAGGCCATAGAGATAGACCTGATCGGGCGCGAGAGCCGGGGCCTTCCAGTCGTCTGTGGTGCGCCTGCGCTTCTGTGGTGTCGGCGTCGGAATCTCGCCGCGCTCGCGCTTGGCGTCGCGATGCTGGCGCCGCAGCGTTGCATAATGGGTGTCCTTGGCCGAACGGTCGTCGGCACCGGTATGGGGGGTGGTTTTGTCGGGGCCGGATCGGCCGGAAGATCTGTCTTTGCTCATGCGGCTTTATAGCGATGTCGTGGGAAAGCGCATAGCCCCGGCATGCGATAAGGCTTTTCACTGGAAGCGGAATTTTTTCGACAGTTTTGCGAAATCTTCATGTTGACAGACGGAAACGCTCCGTCCATATACGCGGCGCAGACGACGGGGCGGCAACGCTTCAACGTCTGGCAAGCTTGGTCTTACGATCCGGACGAAACTGGAGAGATGCCCGAGTGGTTAAAGGGGACGGACTGTAAATCCGTTGGCTCAGCCTACGTTGGTTCAAATCCAACTCTCTCCACCATTCGTCTCAGATCGGACCATACCCGCGGGTATAGCTCAATGGTAGAGCAGCAGCCTTCCAAGCTGAATACGCGGGTTCGATTCCCGCTACCCGCTCCATTCCCCTTGAAACCGATACTTGCACGCACCTATTTAAGTGCCTGAACCGACGGCAGCTTTATGCCTTTTCGGATCGTCTGGCGCGCCGGGCATATCAAATCGCCGATTCAAGGCGCGCATTCTCTGAAATTGCAGCTTATTCGCCAAGAATAGGGCCTGCAATTAAGTCTTGCGCAAATGCATCGAAAGCCTTAAACGGCGGCACTAAACCGGTTCGCCGGGGTCACCAATCTACGTTCACTAGGAAGCATTCAAATGGCAAAGAGTAAGTTTGAGCGCAACAAGCCGCACGTTAACATCGGCACGATTGGCCACGTTGACCACGGCAAGACGTCTCTGACGGCAGCGATCACGAAGTATTTCGGCGAGTTCAAGGCGTACGACCAGATCGACGCGGCTCCGGAAGAAAAGGCACGCGGCATCACCATCTCGACGGCACACGTCGAGTATGAGACCCCGAACCGCCACTACGCGCACGTCGACTGCCCCGGCCACGCCGACTACGTGAAGAACATGATCACCGGTGCCGCCCAGATGGACGGCGCGATCCTGGTTTGCTCGGCAGC
>NZ_QOVX01000040.1:0-21478 GCF_008365395.1 Neorhizobium sp. P12A
CAACGTCACGGTTGACGTCGAGCTGATCGTTCCGATCGCGATGGAAGAAAAGCTTCGCTTCGCTATCCGCGAAGGCGGCCGTACCGTCGGCGCCGGCATCGTGGCAAGCATCGTCGAGTAATTCAAGAATTATTCTTGATTGGAAGGGCCCCGCCGGCAACGGCGGGGCCCTTTTCTTTGCGCGATCCAGCCTCAAATATCTAAGTCACCCGCTGGAGACAGGGGCGTCTTCACTTCGCGCACGCGCCTTGCAAAGCCCGCGCCCTGCAAAGCCCGCGCCTTGCAAAGAATGTCCATCACGAACTCGGTTTTGCCCCCGCTGTAATAGTTCCAATCGCCTCTCGCTTCCGCGGCGAGCCGACGCTTCAGCGCGGCATAGGCAATCACCGCTTCAGGGTGCTCGCGTAAATAATCACGGAAGATCAGGCGTTTCGCGTGCACGTCATTGCCTGCCGCGCATAGATAGAGACGTGTGCCATAGGGCATTTCGTCCCTGGTGAAGGTCCAGGTTCCCTGATCATAGGGGTCTCCGTGGAAGGTATATTCGCCGGATGTTCTGATCCGTTCGATGGCGAATGGGAGTTCGTCCTCCGACGCGAATACTGCATCGATGTCGATTCTCGGCTTCGAGGCGAGCCCGGGAATGGAAGTGCTGCCGAAATGATGAATTTCGGGGTTGAAAGGCAGCAGGGCAGCGATGGACCGTCGTCGCATCTCGAATAGGAGTGGCCAGCTGGAATCGTGTTCCACGATGGTTATATCGTGCATCCTGTTCGCTCCGATGATTGCGCATATCTCCAACGGGTGACATGTGCCACCACGCGACTATCACGCAGCTCGCAACGCGAAAGTCTTGGTCTCGTACGCCCCGACCAACAAATTTGAATCAGCACTCTCGACGGACAGGAAAACACGCCTTAATTAGGCCAACTTGTCTCAGCGGTTATGCAAATGTTTTCTGGTGTGTTTCGCACAAGATTTGCAAAGGCGCACCGAATCCGGTCTATTAGTTGCTGATCATAGTCTAGGGGAAAAGCATGAGAGATGATGTCGCACGTATTTTTGTCGGTTTCGATTCGAAAGAGGTCGTTGCCTACCATGTTCTGAGCCAGAGCATTATCGAGCACTCGTCGATTCCGGTTGCTTTCTCCCCGATCGTGCTGAGCAACCTCGGCAGCTTCTTCACCCGCGAGCGGAACGCGCTGCAATCGACCGAATTTTCGTTCTCCCGCTTCCTCGTTCCCTTCCTCAGTAACTTCGAGGGCTGGAGCATCTTCATGGATTGCGACATGCTCGCCCGCGCCGATATTGCCGAGCTCTGGAAGCTGCGCGACGACCGCTACGCGGCCATGTGCGTGAAGCATGATTATCAGCCGAAGATCGAGACGAAATTTCTCGGCCAGACACAGACCAAGTACGAGAAGAAGAACTGGTCGAGCATGATCCTTTTCAACAACGCCAAGTGTAGGGCGTTGACGCAGGAATACGTGAACACTGCAACGGGCCTGCAGCTCCATCAGTTCAAGTGGCTGGAAAGCGATGATCAGATCGGTGAGATCCCGGTCGTGTGGAATTATCTCGTCAACGAATACGACCATCGTCCGGATGCGAAGATCGTGCATTTCACCGATGGCGGTCCCTATTTCGACGAGTATCGCAATGACGACTATGCGGACGAGTGGTTCGCAATGCGCGACCGCGTTCTCTCGGTTCAGCAGAAGTAACGAGATTGGATAAGGCGTGACAGCGCAGAGCGGGATTGCGGAAAGGGGCGTCTCCGCGGCAGGCGCCGCCAGCGGCTTGTCGTCGATCGATGAATGGCGGACCGTTCTGTCCGCCTTTTCCCATATTGTTCTGGTCGCCAATAGCGACGTGGTCGATATCGATGCGATCCAGTCGCAGTTTCCGCCGACCGCGCTCTTTGTCTTCTTTAATAAAGTCTACAAGGTGCTCGATCGGCCCTTTCACGGCCACTCGCTGCTGGTCTCGCGCGGTCAGCCGCGCGGGGCGAACATCGTCTATCGAGACGAGGTTGGCGAGGTCTTAAAATTCTTTCCGAAAGACCAGTTTCTCGGAATCATGAACATACGGCTGAACACAGAAGAGAAACTGAACGCGGCCGCCGACTTCCAGGGTGCGCCGGTCGGTCATCTCGATCTGACCGGCTTTTGCAGCGAGTTTTATACCGAGGGCAAGACGCCGACCAGCGGCTTTGTCATGGCTGTGTGGCTGAGCGGTTTGAAATTGCAAAGCCCCATCTTCCTTGCAGGATTTTCAGCCAGACGCACCGAAAAATGGCGGGTCGTCTCCGTTCACGACTGGAGCTTCGAGCAGACGTTTCTTCGTCTTTTTGCGCGGCTGGGTAAAATCCACATCCATGGCGGCGTATCGTCCAATGCCTACGCCAAACTGGCAGAGCGGTTTCCTGAAATTCCTCCGGGCGAGATCGCGCTTGCCGCCGCGGAAGTATTGTCGGAGCGATTGGGCAATGCCGATGCCGAAGTGGATAAATTGATATCGCTGACGGGCGTGCTTCGTGATTTCGATAATTTTCTCCGGCGGCTGAAGCCATCTTTCCTCAAGCGCAAGCCACCCAAGACCGGGCAGGGCGGGGCGGAAGGCTAGACGAACGGCGGGTCCGCGCCGTTCTTGGGCGTGGAGCACTGGCGAACGACCTCCGGAAACAGGCCTTGGAAGGCAGAAGCCTGTATATCGATTTGAAAAAACGAAAAACGGGTCTTGCCAATCCGTTCGGCGCATCTTAAAGGGAGCGCCATGCTTCTGACGAGAGCGAGGCGATTGCGCCGGCGTCGAGTTGAAAGCGAATAGGGGTATAGCTCAGCTGGTAGAGCGACGGTCTCCAAAACCGTAGGCCGGGGGTTCGAGCCCCTCTGCCCCTGCCATTTCCAATTTGTCCAGCGCGGTCGTTTCGCTGCTTTTCCGATTGGAAAATCTGCCGCATCGTCGGCAAATGTCGCTGAATGTCGATTACCTCTTGTTAAATTGGGAATCGGTGTTTATGTAGGGGTTCAACAGACACGCGGTGCGTGGGGCTGAGATATTCAGCTTTACGCGCCGTAATTGCGTGGGCAGTCAATGGCATCCAAATCGAATCCGCTTACGTTTCTGCAGCAGGTACGCTCCGAGACGTTGAAAGTTACTTGGCCGTCGCGCCGCGAGACGATGATCTCGACGGTTATGGTTTTGGTCATGGTTGTCTTTGCCGCTCTGTTTTTCTTTGCCGCAGACCAGCTTATCGGCTGGATTCTCGGTTACGTGCTGCAGACCAGCAACTAATATCGGGTGGAGATGAAGATGGCGGCACGTTGGTACATCGTCCACGCATATTCGAATTTTGAAAAGAAGGTCGCTGAGGACATCGAGAACAAGGCTCGCCAGAAGGGGCTTGAGCACTTGTTCGAGAAGATCCTCGTTCCGACCGAAAAGGTGGTGGAAGTGCGTCGCGGCCGCAAGGTCGATAGCGAGCGCAAGTTTTTCCCGGGCTACGTCATGGTTCGTGCGAACCTCACGGATGAGGCCTATCACCTGATCAAGAACACACCGAAGGTGACCGGCTTCCTCGGCTCCGACAATAAGCCGGTTCCGATTCCGGATTCTGAGGCCGATCGTATTCTTGGCCAGGTTCAAGAAGGCGTCGAGCGGCCGAAGGCTTCGGTTTCTTTCGAGATCGGCGAGCAGGTTCGCGTTTCCGATGGTCCGTTCGCCTCGTTCAACGGCACTGTTCAGGATGTCGACGAAGAGCGCTCGCGCCTGAAGGTGGAAGTTTCGATTTTCGGCCGCGCTACGCCGGTCGAGCTGGAATACGCTCAGGTCGAAAAGGTCTGAGTTCGAAAGTAAGTAAATCTTTACTTACTTTCCCGCGGCTTGAGGGTCACTCGGTGATCCCAGGCCGCGAAATCGCGTGGAAGGTGAGGGCGCCTTAGCCGGGCCCTGATATCCGCACCACGCAACCGCAGCCGCCGGAGCGATCCGGCAAAATGGGCCGGGCAACCGGTCGAACATGAAAGGCAGAGAGATATGGCTAAGAAAGTTGCAGGCCAGCTCAAGCTTCAGGTCAAGGCAGGATCGGCTAACCCGTCCCCGCCAATCGGCCCGGCGCTTGGTCAGCGTGGCATTAACATCATGGAATTCTGCAAGGCGTTCAATGCCGCCACGCAGGAAATGGAAAAGGGCATGCCGATCCCGGTCGTCATCACCTATTACCAGGACAAGTCCTTCACTTTCGCGATGAAGCAGCCTCCGGTCAGCTACTGGCTGAAGAAGGAAGCGAAGATCACCTCGGGTTCGAAGACCCCGGGCAAGGGCGCAAAGGCTGGTACTCTCACCAAGGCTCAGATCAAGACGATCGCTGAAGCTAAGATGAAGGACCTCAATGCTGCCGATATCGAAGGCGCAATGGCCATGATCGAGGGCTCCGCCCGCGCCATGGGCCTGGAAGTGGTGGCATAACATGGTAAAGCTTGCAAAGCGTATCCAGAAGACCCGTGAAGGCATCGATCCGACGAAGCTCGTCGCCCTGACGGACGCCATCGGCCTCGTGAAGGCTCGCGCGATCGCCAAGTTCGACGAGACGATCGAAATCGCCATGAACCTCGGCGTCGATCCGCGTCACGCTGACCAGATGGTCCGCGGCGTGGTCAACCTGCCGAACGGCACGGGCCGTGACGTTCGCGTCGCCGTCTTCGCTCGTGGCGCCAAAGCTGATGAAGCCAAGGCTGCCGGTGCTGACGTCGTTGGCGCAGAAGACCTCGTTGAAATCGTCCAGGGCGGCAAGATCGACTTCGATCGCTGCATCGCGACCCCGGACATGATGCCGCTCGTCGGCCGTCTCGGTAAGGTTCTCGGCCCGCGCGGCATGATGCCGAACCCGAAGGTCGGAACGGTTACGATGGACGTCGCTGGTGCCGTCAAGGCTTCCAAGGGTGGCGCTGTTGAGTTCCGTGTCGAAAAGGCTGGTATCATTCACGCCGGCATCGGCAAGGCATCCTTCGATGCCAAGGCACTGGAAGAAAACATCCTTGCCTTCGCCGACGCCGTCATCAAGGCGAAGCCGGCTGGCGCAAAGGGCAACTACGTCAAGCGCGTAGCGATCTCTTCGACGATGGGTCCGGGCGTCAAGATCGAGCCGTCGACGGTTACGGCTCCGGGCGCTTAATTATTTTGGCAGGCCTACGGGCCTGCTTTTCAAGAATTCCCGGCCTTTCGGGGCCGGGATATCCGGAGAAATCCGGAAATTCCTGTCCGAGATTGCAGGTGGTTTTCCCTTAATCACTTGGCCTGCATGAGACGGGTAAGACCCGAATTTTAAGAAGCAATGCTTCGATGGACTCGGTTCGAGCCTTGGATGCCTTGTGCCTTCGGCCTTTCCGGCGCGAAGCGCGAGGGGACAGGATCCTCAAGCGTCGCTTGGGATCTCACTTGATCCCAGGAGGCAAAGGCAACCCCGGCAGGCCCGTTCGCGGTCCTGTCTACTGGAGAAAAGCAGTGGAAAGAGCGGAAAAACGCGAATTCGTCACGGAACTGAACGAAGTCTTCAAGGCTTCGGGCTCGGTTGTCGTGGCCCACTATGCTGGTGCTACAGTTGCGCAGATGAACGACTTCCGTTCGAAGATGCGCGCTGCTGGCGGCACTATCAAAGTCGCGAAGAACCGCCTGGCCAAAATTGCTCTTCAAGGTACGGAAGCGGAAGGGATTTCCAATCTCTTCACCGGTCAGACGCTGATTGCATTCAGCGCCGATCCGATCACCGCTCCGAAGGTCGTCGTGGATTTCGCCAAGACCAACGACAAGATCGTTGTTCTGGGCGGCGCCATGGGAACAACCACGCTCAACGCCGAAGGTGTCAAGTCGCTTGCGACCCTGCCTTCGCTGGACGAGCTGCGTGCGAAGCTGCTGGGCATGATCCAGACGCCGGCTACCCGCATCGCAGGTGTGGTTGCAGCACCGGCAAGTCAGCTTGCTCGCGTGTTCTCGGCCTACGCCAAGAAGGACGAAGCCGCGTAAGGCGGTTTTTCGCTGTTCATATCAACCCAGTTCGAACCGAACAAAAGGAACTACAAAATGGCTGATCTCGTAAAGATCGTTGAAGACCTCTCTGCACTGACCGTTCTGGAAGCTGCTGAGCTTTCCAAGATGCTCGAAGAAAAGTGGGGCGTTTCCGCCGCTGCTCCGGTAGCTGTTGCTGCTGCTGGCGGCGCTGGTGGCGCTGCTGCCCCGGTTGAAGAAGAAAAGACCGAGTTCGACGTCATCCTCACGGAAGCTGGCGCCAACAAGATCAACGTCATCAAGGAAGTCCGCGCCATCACCGGTCTCGGCCTCAAGGAAGCCAAGGACCTCGTCGAAGGCGCTCCGAAGGCTGTCAAGGAAGGCGTTTCCAAGGCTGAAGCTGCTGACATCAAGAAGAAGCTTGAAGATGCCGGCGCAAAGGCCGACGTCAAGTAATCTTGAAACTGCTTTTGGGAGATGGCTTTACGCCGTCTCCCATTTGCCGTTTTTCCGAACGAATTACCCAAAAGCCGCATGAAACCGGCTTTTGGGTAATGGGTTCTTCAAGAGGATGGTCTCGAACTGAAACGCAAGGCAATCCGGCCGTGCCGTTTTGGGAAGTGGGACGAGATTGAACTACTCATTGATTGACGGGGTCGACTGGCCATCGGTTCCCGTCCGTTGCAGGCCCGGATGCAATTTTGAAGGAGCGACGATGGCTCAGACCCTTTCGTTCAATGGTCGTAGGCGCGTACGCAAGTTTTTTGGTAAGATCCCCGAAGTCGCAGAAATGCCGAACCTCATCGAGGTTCAGAAGGCGTCCTACGACCAGTTTCTCATGGTTGAAGAACCCAAGGGCGGTCGCCCTGAAGAAGGCCTGCAGGCCGTCTTCAAGTCGGTCTTCCCGATCACCGATTTCTCCGGCGCTTCCATGCTGGAGTTCGTATCCTACGAATTCGAGCCGCCGAAGTTCGACGTCGACGAGTGCCGCCAGCGCGACCTGACCTACGCCGCGCCGCTGAAGGTTACTCTCCGTCTTATCGTGTTCGATATCGACGAGGATACCGGTGCGAAGTCCATCAAGGACATCAAGGAACAGAGCGTTTACATGGGCGACATGCCGCTCATGACCAACAACGGTACGTTCATCGTGAACGGCACCGAGCGCGTTATCGTGTCCCAGATGCACCGTTCGCCGGGTGTCTTCTTCGACCACGACAAGGGCAAGAGCCATTCTTCGGGCAAGCTGCTCTTTGCTGCCCGCGTCATCCCTTACCGCGGTTCCTGGCTCGATATCGAATTCGACGCCAAGGATATTGTCTATGCCCGTATCGACCGTCGCCGCAAGATTCCGGTGTCGTCGCTGCTGATGGCGCTCGGCATGGACGGCGAAGAAATCCTGTCGACCTTCTATACGAAGTCCGATTACCAGCGTGACGGCAATGGCTGGCGCATTCCCTTCCAGCCTGAAACGCTGAAGGGTGCCAAGACCGTTTCCGACATGATCGACGCCGATACCGGCGAAGTTGTTGTCGAAGGCGGCAAGAAGCTGACCCCGCGTCTGCTCCGCCAGCTGCAGGAAAAGGGTCTCAAGGCGCTGAAGGCGACCGACGAAGATCTCTATGGCAACTATCTCGCCGAAGACGTCGTCAACTACCAGACGGGTGAAATCTATCTGGAAGCCGGTGACGAGATCGACGAGAAGTCGTTGGCCGTAATCCTCAAGGCTGAACTCCAGGAAATCCCGGTTCTCGGCATCGACCACATCAATGTCGGCGCCTACATCCGCAACACGCTGGCCGTAGACAAGAACGAGAACCGTCAGGACGCTCTTTTCGACATCTACCGCGTGATGCGTCCGGGTGAGCCGCCGACGATGGATTCGGCTGAAGCCATGTTCAACTCGCTGTTCTTCGACGCAGAGCGCTACGACCTCTCCGCCGTCGGCCGCGTGAAGATGAACATGCGCCTCGACCTCGACGTCGAAGACACCGTTCGCATCCTGCGCAAGGACGACATCCTGGCCGTCGTCAAGATGCTGGTCGAACTGCGCGACGGCAAGGGCGAGATCGACGACATCGACAACCTCGGCAACCGTCGTGTTCGCTCCGTCGGCGAATTGATGGAGAACCAGTACCGTCTCGGCCTGCTGCGCATGGAGCGCGCGATCAAGGAACGCATGTCCTCGATCGAAATCGACACGGTCATGCCGCAGGACCTGATCAACGCCAAGCCGGCGGCAGCTGCCGTCCGCGAATTCTTCGGCTCCTCGCAGCTGTCGCAGTTCATGGACCAGGTGAACCCGCTGTCGGAAATCACGCACAAGCGTCGTCTTTCGGCTCTCGGCCCGGGCGGTCTGACCCGCGAACGCGCCGGCTTCGAAGTCCGCGACGTGCATCCGACGCACTACGGTCGTATTTGCCCGATCGAAACGCCGGAAGGCCCGAACATCGGTCTGATCAACTCGCTGGCGACGTTCGCTCGCGTCAACAAGTACGGCTTCATCGAAAGCCCCTACCGTCGCATCATCGACGGCAAGGTGACCAACGATGTGCTCTACCTCTCCGCTATGGAAGAGGCGAAGTACTATGTTGCCCAGGCCAACGCAGAGCTCAACGCTGACGGCTCATTCGTCGAAGAATTCGTCGTTTGCCGTCATGCCGGCGAAGTCATGCTCGCTCCGCGCGACAACATCAACCTGATGGACGTCTCGCCGAAGCAGCTGGTTTCGGTCGCTGCGGCTCTGATCCCGTTCCTGGAGAACGACGACGCCAACCGCGCTCTCATGGGCTCGAACATGCAGCGTCAGGCAGTTCCGCTGCTGCGCGCCGAAGCTCCGTTCGTCGGCACCGGCATGGAGCCGGTCGTCGCTCGCGACTCCGGTGCTGCTATCGGTGCTCGCCGAGGCGGTGTTGTCGACCAGGTCGACGCGACCCGTATCGTTATCCGCGCTACCGAAGACCTCGATCCGTCGAAGTCAGGCGTCGATATCTACCGCCTGATGAAGTTCCAGCGTTCGAACCAGAACACCTGCGTCAACCAGCGTCCGCTGGTGACAGTCGGTGATGTGGTCAACAAGGGCGACATCCTGGCTGACGGTCCGTCGACTGATCTCGGCGATCTCGCCCTCGGCCGGAACGTGCTCGTCGCGTTCATGCCGTGGAACGGCTACAACTACGAAGACTCGATCCTGCTCTCCGAGCGTATCGTTGCTGACGACGTGTTCACCTCCATCCACATCGAAGAGTTCGAAGTGATGGCGCGTGACACCAAGCTTGGTCCGGAAGAAATCACGCGCGACATTCCGAACGTTTCGGAAGAAGCGCTGAAGAACCTCGACGAAGCCGGCATCGTCTACATCGGCGCCGAAGTTCAGCCGGGCGATATCCTCGTCGGCAAGATCACGCCGAAGGGCGAAAGCCCGATGACGCCGGAAGAAAAGCTTCTGCGCGCCATCTTCGGCGAAAAGGCGTCCGACGTTCGCGACACCTCCATGCGCATGCCGCCCGGTACCTACGGTACGGTCGTCGAAGTTCGCGTCTTCAACCGCCACGGCGTTGAGAAGGACGAACGCGCAATGGCGATCGAACGCGAAGAAATCGAGCGTCTCGCCAAGGACCGCGACGACGAGCAGGCGATCCTCGACCGTAACGTCTACGGCCGTCTGATCGACATGCTGCGCGGCCAGGTCTCGGTTGCCGGTCCGAAGGGCTTCAAGAAGGGCACCGAGCTTTCGAACTCGGTCGTTTCGGAATATCCCCGCTCGCAGTGGTGGATGTTCGCCGTCGAGGACGAGAAGGTGCAGGGCGAAATCGAAGCGCTCCGCGGCCAGTACGACGAATCCAAGTCGCGCCTTGAACAGCGCTTCATGGACAAGGTCGAAAAGGTCCAGCGCGGCGACGAAATGCCTCCGGGTGTCATGAAGATGGTCAAGGTCTTCGTCGCTGTGAAGCGCAAGATCCAGCCGGGCGACAAGATGGCAGGACGTCACGGCAACAAGGGTGTCGTCTCGCGCATCATGCCGGCCGAAGACATGCCGTTCCTCGAAGACGGAACGCATGTCGACATCGTGCTGAACCCGCTCGGCGTGCCTTCGCGCATGAACGTCGGCCAGATCCTGGAGACGCATCTGGGCTGGGCTTGCGCCGGCATGGGCAAGCAGATCGGCGAGCTTTTGGAAGCCTACAAGGCAGGCGGCAACATCGAGCCGCTGCGTGCGACGATCGACATGGTCGCCGGCGAAGGCCCGAAGAGCGACGAGGTCCGTGAGTATGACGACGACTCCGTCGTCCGTCTGGCCGATCAGTGGAAGCGTGGCGTGTCCATCGCGACCCCGGTCTTCGACGGTGCCGGCGAAGCTGACGTCAACCACATGCTGGCGATGGCAGGTCTCAAGGAGACCGGTCAGTCGACGCTGTACGACGGTCGTACCGGCGAGCAGTTCGACCGCCAGGTTACGGTTGGCTACATCTACATGCTGAAGCTGAACCACTTGGTCGACGACAAGATCCACGCTCGTTCGATCGGTCCTTACTCGCTCGTTACCCAGCAGCCGCTGGGCGGCAAGGCGCAGTTCGGCGGCCAGCGTTTCGGCGAAATGGAAGTCTGGGCGCTCGAAGCTTACGGTGCGGCTTACACGCTGCAGGAAATGCTCACGGTCAAGTCGGACGACGTTGCCGGCCGTACCAAGGTCTACGAAGCGATCGTCCGTGGCGACGATACTTTCGAAGCGGGTATTCCGGAAAGCTTCAACGTTCTGGTCAAGGAAATGCGTTCGCTGGGTCTCAGCGTCGAACTGGAAAACTCCAAGGTCGACGAGCAGCAGGCGACACAGCTTCCTGACGCGGCCGAATAACCATCGATAGGGTGTGCGCTGTTCATGACGGCGCACACCGTTCCCGCCGATGGCCGCTCTTGGCAGTCGGCTCGGCAGGGACGATTTCGCCGCATTTTGCGGTTATTCTGGTTTTAAGGCGAGGGGGCGGCTCCCGGGATTTGCTGCTACCCATCGCATTTTGAGGGCGTCACGCCCAAGAAGGAGACAGGCATGAACCAAGAGGTCATGAATCTTTTCAATCCGCAGGTGCCTGCACAGAACTTCGACTCGATCCGCATCTCTATCGCTTCGCCGGAGAAGATCCTCTCCTGGTCGTACGGCGAGATCAAGAAGCCGGAGACGATCAACTACCGCACGTTCAAGCCGGAACGCGACGGTCTTTTCTGCGCGCGTATCTTCGGACCGATCAAGGACTACGAATGCCTGTGCGGCAAGTACAAGCGCATGAAGTACAAGGGCATTATCTGCGAAAAGTGCGGCGTCGAAGTCACGCTGTCGCGCGTTCGCCGTGAGCGCATGGGCCATATCGAGCTCGCTGCTCCCGTTGCCCATATCTGGTTCCTGAAGTCGCTGCCGAGCCGCATCTCCACGCTGCTCGACATGACGCTGAAGGATGTCGAGCGCGTTCTCTATTTCGAGCACTACATCGTCACCGAGCCGGGCCTGACCGCGCTCAAGGAGCACCAGCTCCTGACGGAAGAAGAGTACATGCTCGCCGTCGACGAATATGGCGAAGACCAGTTCACCGCCATGATCGGCGCTGAAGCGATCTACGAAATGCTGGCCTCGATGAACCTCGAGAAGATCGCCGGCGACCTGCGTTCGGATCTTGCCGACACCACGTCGGATCTGAAGCAGAAGAAGCTGATGAAGCGCCTGAAGATCGTCGAGAACTTCCTGGAGTCGGGTAACCGTCCGGAATGGATGATCATGAAGGTCGTTCCGGTCATCCCGCCGGACCTGCGCCCGCTGGTTCCACTGGACGGCGGCCGTTTCGCGACGTCGGATCTGAACGATCTCTATCGCCGCGTCATCAACCGTAACAACCGCCTGAAGCGCCTCATCGAGCTTCGTGCGCCCGGCATCATCATCCGCAACGAAAAGCGCATGCTGCAGGAATCTGTAGACGCGCTCTTCGACAACGGCCGCCGCGGCCGCGTCATCACCGGCGCCAACAAGCGTCCGCTGAAGTCGCTCTCCGACATGCTCAAGGGCAAGCAGGGCCGCTTCCGTCAGAACCTGCTCGGCAAGCGCGTCGACTATTCCGGCCGTTCGGTCATCGTGACCGGTCCGGAACTGAAGCTGCATCAGTGCGGTCTTCCGAAGAAGATGGCGCTCGAACTCTTCAAGCCGTTCATCTACGCCCGCCTCGACGCAAAGGGTTATTCCTCGACCGTCAAGCAGGCCAAGAAGCTGGTCGAAAAGGAAAAGCCGGAAGTCTGGGATATCCTCGACGAGGTCATCCGCGAGCATCCGGTTCTTCTGAACCGCGCTCCGACGCTGCACCGCCTGGGCATCCAGGCCTTCGAACCCACGCTGGTGGAAGGCAAGGCCATCCAGCTGCACCCGCTCGTCTGCACGGCCTTCAACGCCGACTTCGACGGTGACCAGATGGCCGTTCACGTGCCGCTGTCGCTCGAAGCTCAGCTCGAAGCCCGCGTTCTGATGATGTCGACGAACAACATCCTGCATCCGGCAAACGGCGCACCGATCATCGTTCCGTCGCAGGACATGGTTCTCGGCCTCTACTACCTCGCGATCATGAACCAGAACGAGCCGGGCGAAGGCATGGCCTTCTCCGATCTCGGCGAGCTGCATCACGCTCTCGAAAACAAGATCGTAACGCTGCACACCAAGATCCGCGGCCGCTTCAAGTCGATCGACGAGGAAGGCAAGTCCTACTCGAAGATCTACGAAACGACCCCGGGCCGTCTGCTCATTGGCGAACTCCTGCCGAAGAACGGCAAGGTGACCTTCGACATCTGCAACCAGGAAATGACCAAGAAGAACATCTCCAAGATGATCGACACGGTCTACCGTCATTGCGGCCAGAAGGACACGGTCATCTTCTGCGACCGCATCATGCAGCTCGGCTTCGCCCATGCCTGCCGCGCCGGCATCTCGTTCGGCAAGGACGACATGGTCATTCCGGCTACCAAGGCGAAAATCGTCAACGACACGGAAAACCTGGTCAAGGAATACGAGCAGCAGTACAACGACGGCCTCATCACCCAGGGTGAAAAGTACAACAAGGTTGTCGACGCCTGGGGTAAGGCAACGGAAAAGGTCGCCGAAGACATGATGGCCCGCATTAAGGCCGTCGAGTTCGACGAAAAGACCGGTCGCCAGAAGCCGATGAACGCGATCTACATGATGTCCCACTCGGGCGCCCGCGGTTCTCCGAACCAGATGCGTCAGTTGGGCGGCATGCGCGGCCTCATGGCCAAGCCGTCGGGCGAAATCATTGAGACGCCGATCATCTCGAACTTCAAGGAAGGCCTGACCGTTAACGAGTACTTCAACTCGACGCACGGCGCCCGTAAGGGTCTGGCAGACACCGCCTTGAAGACCGCGAACTCCGGTTACCTCACCCGCCGTCTCGTCGACGTCGCACAGGATTGCATCGTCAACCTGGTCGATTGCGGCACCGACAAGGGCCTGACCATGACCGCCATCGTCGATGCCGGTCAGGTCGTTGCCTCGCTCGGCGCCCGTATCCTCGGTCGTACCGCGCTGGATGACATCGATCATCCGGTCACCGGTGAGCGCCTGGTCGATGCCGGCAAGATGATCCTCGAGCCCGATGTCATCGAAATCGAGAAGGCCGGTATTCAGTCGATCCGCATCCGCTCGGCTCTGACCTGCGAAGTTCAGACCGGCGTCTGCTCGATCTGCTACGGCCGCGACCTTGCTCGCGGTACGCCGGTCAACATGGGTGAAGCTGTCGGCGTCATCGCCGCTCAGTCGATCGGTGAACCCGGTACCCAGCTGACCATGCGTACCTTCCACTTGGGCGGTACTGCAAACGTGGTCGACCAGTCGTTCCTGGAAGCCTCGTACGAAGGTACGGTGCAGATCAAGAACCGCAACATGCTGCGCAACTCCGATGGCAGCCTCGTTGCCATGGGCCGCAACATGGCCATCCAGATCCTGGATGAGCGTGGCGTCGAGCGTTCGTCGCAGCGCGTCGCTTACGGTTCGAAGATCTATGTCGATGATGCCGACAAGGTGAAGCGCGGTCAGCGTCTGGCGGAGTGGGATCCTTACACCCGCCCGGTCATGACGGAAGTTGCCGGTACGGTGCAGTTCGAAGACGTCGTCGACGGTCTCTCCGTTCTCGAAGCGACCGACGAATCCACGGGTATCACCAAGCGTCAGGTTATCGACTGGCGTTCGACCCCGCGTGGTTCGGACCTCAAGCCGGCCATCGTCATCAAGGACGCCAGCGGCAATGTCGCCAAGCTGTCCCGTGGTGGTGACGCCCGCTTCCTGCTCTCGGTCGACGCGATCCTGTCGGTCGAACCCGGCCAGAAGGTCTCCCAGGGTGACGTTCTTGCTCGTTCGCCGCTCGAAAGCGCCAAGACCAAGGACATCACCGGTGGTCTGCCGCGCGTTGCCGAACTGTTCGAAGCCCGTCGTCCGAAGGACCATGCCATCATCGCTGAGATCGATGGTACGATCCGCCTCGGCCGCGACTACAAGAACAAGCGTCGCGTCATCATCGAGCCGGCGGAAGACGGCGTCGAGCCTGTCGAATACCTGATCCCGAAGGGCAAGCCCTTCCATCTTCAGGATGGCGACTATATCGAAAAGGGTGACTACATCCTCGACGGTAACCCGGCACCGCACGACATCCTGGCGATCAAGGGCGTGGAAGCCTTGGCTTCCTACCTCGTGAACGAAATCCAGGAAGTCTATCGTCTGCAGGGCGTTGTCATCAACGACAAGCACATCGAAGTCATCGTTCGCCAGATGCTGCAGAAGGTGGAAATCACCGATGCAGGTGACTCGACCTACATCGTCGGCGACAATGTCGACCGGATCGAGCTGGAAGACGTCAACGATCAGCTGATCGAAGAAGGCAAGAAGCCTGCCTACGGCGATCCGGTTTTGCTCGGCATCACCAAGGCGTCGCTGCAGACCCCGTCCTTCATCTCCGCCGCTTCCTTCCAGGAAACGACGAAGGTGCTGACGGAAGCGGCGATCGCCGGCAAGACCGACGGCCTGCAGGGTCTGAAGGAAAACGTCATCGTCGGCCGCCTCATCCCGGCCGGTACCGGTGGCACCATGACCCAGATCCGCCGCATCGCGACCGCTCGCGACGAGCTCATCCTCGAAGAGCGCCGCAAGGGCACCAATGCAGCTGTCGCAACGCCGATGTTGCAGGACATGAACGAGAATGTGCCGGCTGCCGAGTAATCGGTAGCTTTGCATCGTCAAGATTTGAGACCGCCCGGAGAAATCCGGGCGGTTTTGCTTTGTTTCGATCGCTCTGTTTCAGAGACGAGGCGTCGCGCCGTTAAGCAAAGTCGCGGCGACCGCGGCCATGACGAAGATGCCGAGGCAGATGAGGATGCCGACAATCTGCTGTCGCTTCTGAACTCGGGTCAGCTGCGGCTTGCCACAATGCGGGCAAATGCTGAGGCCGTCGGGAATCTCGGTTTCGCAGAAATGACAGGTCGCCATCGAAACGCTTCCTCGATGCTGCGGGTGCTATCTCGGCAGGCAACGATTTAGGGCGGCGAAGGTTCAGGCTGGCGGAAACGAAAAAGCCGCCGGAATGACCCGGCGGCTCGATTGTCACCAGTTGGAGACTGGTCTATTGCAGGCCGAGCTCGGTACGAAGTTCAGCCTTGGCGGCTTCGAATTCAGCCTTGTAGTCGTCGTGCTGCATGATCGTCTGGGCGATCGCGATGCCCGAGATGCGGCCGGCTTCGATGTCGCTGCGGTAGTGGATGCCGCCGATGACGCGGTTCCAGCCGAACTCCCAGGCGCGTGCCATGATCACGTCCTTCTTTTCCGGAATCATGTTCGAGAGAACGACGCCCATCAGCGTGCCGACCGTCGTGTGGCCCGACGGATAGGAGCCCGACTTGGAGAGCGGTACGACCGGCTTGACGAGATCGGGGTAGAGGAGGTGCGGACGCGTGCGCTTCCAGACATCCTTGGCCGGATCGACGACGGCCGCTTCGGTTTCGACGATGCGATCGAAGAAGGCCGAGAACTTCGGCAGATTTTCCTTGGTGAACTTCGGATTGTTGATCACGTCGGAATAACGCCAGATGTTCTCTTCGGCGTCGGCAACAGCGCGATCGACCATGGCAGGCGTGCGTGTGACCTGGATCGTCAGGATCTCGCCGACCTCTTCCTTGGTCTTGGCGGAATCATTGGCCGGTGGCGGCGGCAGAAGGTTGAGAAGGTTGACTTCCTTCGCGTCGGTAAAGGGCTTTGCCTTGGCATCCTCGGCCAGGACCGGCGCTGCGATGCTGACGGTAAAGGCGAGACCGATGGCGAAAAGACGAGCTAGATTTTGCATTTTTTGGACCCCATTTAAAGGTGCGTTACGCCCGGGGCCTAGCAAAAGAATGTTTTGGTCAGATGACAATTCGACCGCCGGCGCGGCGCGCATAGGGGAGGGCGCCGCGACACCGGAAAAGGTTAGCGAAAGCGGATGATCGCCACTTCGCCCTCAAGCACGCCCTGATAGGCTGAAGCGTGGGGCTCTTCCTCGGGCACCTCAGTCAGCATGCCGATCTGGTCGAGATCCGCCTCTATGAAGCCTTCCTCGGCCAGTGCATTCAGGGCTTCGCGCACAGCGGTGTCATCGTCAGGCGCTTTCAGCATTACATGCAGGTCGATGCCTTCGCCGCCGTCAGTCTCATATCCCTTGCCGATGATGATGAAGACCATCGGGCCATCATAGTTGTTGTCGTTATCGGGGGTGGCGATCATGGGTCTTCCTTCCTGGGACATGGGATGTCTATACCATCAAAAAATGCGGTTGCTCACTATATTCCGGCTGTGCCGCGCCGAATAGTAAACGCTCGGAAATGTCACAAACCGTTTCCGACATGACGAGGATTTCCTATCCGTTTAGGTGACCTTCTACGTCATATTGTCGGGTTAACAGGGCGGAGGTGCTCCGGCATGTTACTCGCCATGGGCGGTCAGCGTGTCCGGCCTTGCCTCACGGAGGGGAAGATGACCGTTTCCGATACAGCCGCAGCCGTTGGCGAAAAGAACGATTACTACGACAAGAGCTACTTCAAGAAGACGTTTGAGCATCAGCGCTATGCCGCATACTTCGATCGCTTGAAGTTTGATAAGTTCGTCGGTCCGTCGGATCGCGTGATCGATTTCGGTTGCGGTGGCGGTTATATCCTCTCCGGCCTTGACGTCAAGGAGAGGGTCGGTGTGGAGGTCAACGAGGCGGCTGCGGCTGCGGCTCGCAAGAACGGCATCAGGGTGTTCGGCAGCCTCGAGGAGATCGAGGACGGCTGGGCCGACGCCATCATCTCCCATCACGCGCTTGAGCACGTCGACGACCCCCTCGGCATGCTGCGGCTGATGTTCTCCAAGCTTCGAAAGGGCGGCAAGGTCGTGATCGTCACGCCGGACGAATCCTTCAAGATAAGGTACCGCGAGGACGATCCGAACTTCCACCTGTTCACCTGGTCGCCCAGCAATATCGGCAATCTGCTGAAGCGTGCCGGCTTCACCGGTATCAGCGCCTCGCCGATCCATCATCGCTGGCCGCGCTACTGGTGGATCATCGGCCCGATCGTCGGCAAGCGGCTGATGAACCTCATATGTATCGGGTACGGAAGGGTGATGACAGGCATCAGCCAAGTCAGGGGGGTCGGCTACAAGCCGTAATGCGTCGCTCTCTTCGCGATAGGCATCCCGGAACTGATTCCCGTGGCAGCGAGAGTGAGTCTCTTCTCCGGTACGTCGCGCATTGATTCTGGCGGGCGTGCGCTGTACACGGGGAGGAGAGGGTAGCCCGGCAATTCCCCCGTTTTGGGCGGGTTTCCAGGCGTTGCAGCCGGTTCCGGGCCAAGAATATTTGGCTAAACCACTTGACCTTTCGGCCTTTAACCAGTAGTACCCCCGCCATCAGATCCGATGTGAGGCTTGGCTGTTCGGGGCGACGCGCCCTGGAATACACCTCAAACAAGGTTCTATACGCACGTTGAAGACACAAATGCTGCACGCATGACGCAATCTTGCGTCCTCTGTTTTTCGGTGGTCCATCTGCGGAAGCGGATTGGGCCACGTTTTGCGCATTGGGAATGATCGTGTGTGACGTTGCCGGAGACGGTGAAGTGTGATGTCCGCGAGGGCGTTGAGAGAAGATTTTGTAAGGGATGGTTGAATGCCTACCGTAAACCAGTTGATCCGCAAGCCGCGCCAGGCGTCGGTTAAGCGCAACAAGGTTCCTGCACTGCAGGAAAACCCGCAGAAGCGCGGCGTTTGCACACGCGTCTACACCACGACGCCGAAGAAGCCGAACTCGGCTCTGCGTAAGGTCGCAAAGATCCGCCTGACCAACGGCTTCGAAGTCATTGGTTACATTCCCGGCGAAGGTCACAACCTTCAGGAGCACTCTGTCGTCATGATCCGTGGCGGCCGCGTGAAGGACCTTCCGGGTGTCCGTTACCACATCATCCGCGGCGTTCTCGATACCCAGGGTGTCAAGAATCGCAAGCAGCGCCGTTCGAAGTACGGTGCGAAGCGTCCGAAGTAATTTGGCTCCCGGTTTCCCTTGGGGAATCCGGTTTGAAATCAGGCGCTGCGCGAGGTTCTCCGCGTGGTAAAGCGTCAAAACAGATAAAGAGACGAGAAGTATGTCCCGACGTCATAAAGCAGAAAAGCGTGAGATCAATCCGGATCCGAAGTTCGGCGATTTGGTTGTCACGAAGTTCATGAATGCCATCATGCTGGACGGCAAGAAGTCCGTCGCAGAAAACATCGTCTACGGTGCATTCGACTCCGTACAGGGCAAGTCCAAGCAGGAGCCGCTCACGGTTTTCCATGCTGCGCTGGACAACATTGCTCCGCACGTTGAAGTCCGCTCGCGCCGCGTCGGTGGTGCGACCTACCAGGTTCCGGTCGACGTTCGTCCCGAGCGCCGTCAGGCTCTTGCTATTCGCTGGCTGATCGCTGCTGCGCGTAAGCGCAACGAGACGACCATGGTCGACCGCCTGTCGGGCGAACTTCTCGATGCATCCAACAACCGCGGCAGCGCGGTCAAGAAGCGCGAAGACACGCACAAGATGGCTGACGCCAACCGTGCATTCTCGCACTATCGCTGGTAATCGAACGGTATCAAAAGGCAGTCCAAATGGCTCGCGAATATAAAATCGAAGACTACCGCAATTTCGGTATCATGGCGCACATCGACGCCGGTAAGACCACGACCACCGAGCGTATTCTTTATTACACCGGCAAGTCGCACAAGATCGGCGAAGTCCACGACGGCGCAGCCACCATGGACTGGATGGAGCAGGAGCAGGAGCGTGGCATCACGATCACGTCCGCTGCGACCACGACCTTCTGGAAGGGCCGTGACGGCAAGATGCGCCGCTTCAACATCATCGACACTCCCGGCCACGTCGACTTCACCATCGAAGTCGAGCGTTCGCTGCGCGTTCTCGACGGTGCGATTGCTCTTCTCGACGCCAATGCAGGCGTAGAGCCGCAGACGGAAACCGTCTGGCGTCAGGCTGAGAAGTACAACGTTCCGCGCATGATCTTCTGCAACAAGATGGACAAGACCGGCGCTGACTTCTACCGCTCGGTCGAAATGATCAAGACCCGTCTCGGCGCAACGGCTGTCGTCATGCAGCTGCCGATCGGCGCTGAAACCGAGTTCAAGGGCGTTGTCGACCTGATCGAGATGAATGCTCTCGTCTGGCGCGATGAATCGCTCGGCGCTCAGTGGGACGTCGTCGAAATTCCGGATGACCTGAAGGCCAAGGCTGAAGAATATCGCGAAAAGCTGATCGAGACCGTTGTCGAGATCGACGAAGCCGCGATGGAGGCCTATCTCGAAGGCAACATGCCCGACAACGATCAGATTCGCGCGCTCGTTCGTCGCGGCACGATCGACGTCAAGTTCCACCCGATGTTCTGCGGCACCGCCTTCAAGAACAAGGGTGTGCAGCCGCTGCTCGACGCCGTTGTCGACTACCTGCCGTCGCCGCTCGACATTCCGGCGATCAAGGGCATCGACTTCAAGACCGAAGCTGAAATCGAGCGTCATGCTGATGACAGCGAGCCGTTGTCCATGCTGGCCTTCAAGATCATGAACGACCCCTTCGTTGGTTCGCTCACGTTCTGCCGCATCTACTCGGGCAAGCTCGAAAAGGGTTCGTCCGTCATGAACACGGTCAAGGACAAGCGCGAGCGCGTCGGCCGTATGCTGCAGATGCACTCCAACAGCCGTGAAGACATCGAAGAGGCCTTTGCAGGCGACATCGTTGCTCTCGCCGGCCTGAAGGAATCGACCACGGGTGATACGCTCTGCGATCCTCTGAAGCCGGTTATCCTCGAGCGCATGGAATTCCCCGAGCCGGTCATCCAGATCGCGATCGAGCCGAAGTCCAAGGGCGACCAGGAAAAGATGGGCCTCGCGCTCAACCGCCTGGCTGCCGAAGATCCGTCCTTCCGTGTGAAGACGGACCAGGAATCGGGCCAGACGATCATCGCCGGCATGGGCGAACTGCACCTCGACATCATCGTCGACCGCATGCGTCGCGAATTCAAGGTTGAAGCAAACGTCGGCGCGCCGCAGGTTGCTTACCGCGAAACGATCACGCGCCAGCACGAAGAAGACTACACGCACAAGAAGCAGTCCGGTGGTACCGGCCAGTTCGCGCGCGTCAAGATCGTCTTCGAACCGAACCCCGATGGCGAAGACTTCAAATTCGAATCCAAGATCGTCGGCGGTGCTGTTCCGAAGGAATACATCCCGGGCGTTCAGAAGGGTATCGAAAGCGTTCTGTCTTCCGGTCCGCTGGCTGGCTTCCCGATGCTCGGCGTCAAGGCGACGCTCATCGACGGCGCCTTCCACGACGTTGACTCGTCGGTCCTGGCGTTCGAAATCGCTTCTCGCGCCTGCTTCCGTGAAGCAGCCAAGAAGGCCGGCGCTCAGCTCCTCGAGCCGATGATGAAGGTCGAAGTCGTAACGCCGGAAGATTACGTCGGCGACGTCATCGGCGATCTGAACTCCCGTCGTGGTCAGATCCAGGGTCAGGAAACCCGCGGTATCGCTGTTGTCATCAGCGCCAACGTTCCGCTGGCAAACATGTTCAAGTACGTCGACAACCTG
Source organism: Neorhizobium sp. P12A (assembly GCF_008365395.1). NCBI lineage: Bacteria > Pseudomonadati > Pseudomonadota > Alphaproteobacteria > Hyphomicrobiales > Rhizobiaceae > Neorhizobium > Neorhizobium sp. P12A. The sequence goes on from NZ_QOVX01000040.1 coordinate 21,177, forward strand.
CGCTCCATGTCGCAGGGCCGCGCACAGTACACGATGACCTTCGATCACTACGCGCCGGTTCCGTCGAACGTCGCAACCGAAATCCAGGCAAAGTATTCCGGTCAGAAGTGACCGGAATACCAATTGACCGATAACAAGAATTAGCTCCCCTCGGGGAACTAGAAGAATGGAGAGCCGACATGGCAAAGAGTAAGTTTGAGCGCAACAAGCCGCACGTTAACATCGGCACGATTGGCCACGTTGACCACGGCAAGACGTCTCTGACGGCAGCGATCACGAAGTATTTCGGCGAGTTCAAGGCG
>NZ_QOVX01000041.1:0-20375 GCF_008365395.1 Neorhizobium sp. P12A
GCGGCAATCAGAAAACGACGAAGAACTTGTCAGCGGCAATCAGCGTGATAATTTGATCCCGACCGCGACCTAAGAATCTCATCCAGATTGTCGCAACCGTCTCATCCTGATCGCCGCGCTATAAGCAATTCCTTCCGTTGCTCAAAGTATGTCCGGAAATATTCCACCTCCTCTTCCGCGTTGAACAATTGTATGAGCAGCCGCAGCGTATCCGGATCCTCCGGCTCGGTTCGAAAGATGAGAATGGCAGCGCTCTTTATAACCTCATCATCTTCCGGCCCTCTGGCGGAAGCGGCTGCCTCTTTCAAAAGGGCCTTGAGAAGGTCGCTATGGCTATTTTGGCATTGGACTAGCCATCTCTCGAAATCGGGGCTTTGACAACGGACCGGTCCCAGGTATGGCTGATCGAAGAGCGCAACCAATCGCCTGAGTCGAGCCACGGGCTTTGTCAAATCCCCTCCTTGCAGAGACAGAAGATCCGAGGTGATTGGTGTTCTGCCACTGGAAACCATGCCGTCGGTAAAGCTAAGAAACTCCACCCCGAGCTGGTTCTGGCGGGATCTGATCCTCGAAATAGCTTTGCGCAAATTGACCTGCTCGACATCCCTGCCGGCGCCGCCCCATAAGATCCGAGCCAACGTCGTACGTCGCTCCGACTCTCTCTGCATACTGAGCAGATAGGAGAGGACCAATAAGCCCTTTTCTGGGAAGCTGACAATTCTACCGTCGGCATCAAGGAGCTGCAGGTTGCCAAACGTTTGCAAGGAAAACGTCATTCTCAAATTCACCCAGGCGATATGAACTATCGATCAACGCATTGAAGAATAGGAACAAACATGACCTATTTTTACAACGAGAAAATGCAAACCTGCAATCAAAAATACAGCCTATCCTATTATTATGGCAGACTCAACGGTTGCAATCGATCACACGTTCAATCGCGTTGTCTCACGCTGGTAAACGCGATTGCCGTGGCCTGAGATCTTGTTGCCCTGCGAACGAGGGAAGAGTCCCGGATCCCACCTCAATTTCTGTGCCGTCAGTCAACAGTGGGATCTTGCGATCGACCATTAATCTGGATGACGCGCTTGTCGAAAGGGCCCGTTCTCTAACCGGCTCGAAGGAAACGTCCGCGGTGGAATTTACGGCTGGCTCGCCAGAGACTAGCACCGGTATTGCAGGCAGCGCGACGGCTCCTCGTCTTTACGACTGCTGGGAGCAATCAAACAATTGAAGAAATTTCAATTGCAGGCGCCAATCAGAATTTCGTTCCGCAATACCCCTTCCGCCATCACATATTTGGACATGATTGCCGCAAACTTAAAATGAAAAACTATTGAGACCGTCGAGTTTGCTTGCTAGCGTTGAAGCGCTTCAAAACAAGATTGTCTCATGCACCGCAAACGTCCAACCATTGCCGATGTCGCTCGATCTGCCGGTGTCTCCATCGGTACGGTGTCGAACTATATAAATGGAACCGCGACGGTCAAAGACGCAACGCGCGAACGTATTGAGAAAGCCATCGCCTCCCTCGCCTATCGGCCAAGTGCGATTGCGCGTTCGCTTTCGGGGCATTCCGCCGGGAGGCAACGCGACCTTGGCGGACTGCCGCGTTTGCTCGTGGTCGGCTACATCAGCGTGGATTATCTCTGCAGGGTCGCGGTCCTGCCTCATCGCGACGATCGCGTCACAGCGCGCCATATCGAAAAGGCACTCGGCGGTCCTGCAGCAAATCTTGCCGTTGCCGCGGCAGGTGTCGGCGCACCATTCGCGCTGGACGTCGAGCTAGCCACCGCCGTCGGTGACGACCCTGACAGTGACTGGGCACTGCATGAACTTGGAAAACGCGGCGTTCACGCCCTGCCGATCAAGCGTCCTTTCAATAACAGGCTCTCACGCGCAATCGTCATCATCGAGCTGAACGGCAGCCGGACGATCATAAACGAGCCTTTCGAACTGAGCGAAGTCGATCTGACCGCCAATATGGATGTGCAGCCGGAAACGCGCCCGGCATGTCTTCATATAGAAGGCTTTCACTATGAGCGGATGATGAGTTCGATCGACCGCTTTCACCAGGCTGGATGGCGCGTCAGTCTCCATTCGACCGGTCTGCCGGAAAGCTCGCGCACTCCGGCCGCCTTTCTTGATCTGGTGAAGCATGTCGACTTGACATTCGTCAATGATGTGACGCTTCGCGAGATATTCGATTTTCGCACGCCGATTTCGACAATGATCCAACAGACCCATGACGCTCTCTCACGCGTCAAAGGACGCGGCGACGTGGTCCTGACCCTTGGAGAATTCGGAGCGGTCGTTTTTAGACGCGGCGGCGGCCCCCAGATCGAAGTGCCGGCCTTGCCTGTCGAGCGGGTGGACGCCACGGGAGCCGGCGACGCCTTCGCGGGTGTTTTCCTCAGCTTGTGGCTTCACGGCGCTACCCTTGAGGAGGCCGCCCGTTACGCGGCAGTTGCCGGCAGCCTGACAACGACCGCGGAGGGTGCCCAGGGTCGGGTGTCAACCTTTGAAGAGCTGAAAGCGGAACTACGACCAGTCTTAGGAATGGCTTCGCGATAATGCGCGGCTGAAACGAAGAAGCACGGTGCGAACAAGAACACCGGCTTAAAAGCAGGGAACGAAAATGGTCTTCAGGATGTCGGGAATTGTGAAGCGCTTCGGTGGGCTGGTAGCGCTCAACCATGTCGACTTCGAGGTTGCAGACAGCGAGGTCATGGCACTTGTCGGCGACAATGGCGCCGGGAAATCGACTCTGATCAAAACCATGTCCGGCGCACACGTGCCTGACGAAGGCGAGATAAGGATGCTTGGAGAGATCGTCCGGTTTCGATCTCCTCAGGATGCCTGGAAAAGCGGCGTGGCGACAATCTATCAAGAGCTTGCCCTCGCCGGGAAGATGACGGTGGTCGACAACATTTTCCTCGGTCGCGAGATCAAGCGCCCGCGTCTGGGAATTCCCTTTCTCGATCTGCAGGCCATGCGCAATCGCACCACCGAGCTTCTGGCCCAACTCGACGTACATGTGCCGAGTATCGATAGCTGGGTCGAGCAGATGTCCGGCGGCCAGCGCCAGGGCGTCGCAATTGCCCGAGCTCTCAATATGGATGCGCGACTTATCATCATGGATGAGCCGACCGCCGCGCTCGCCGTCGCCGAGGTGCGCAAGGTTCTCGATTTCGTTGTCCGACTGCGCCAACAAGGAAAATCGGTCGTGCTGATTTCCCATAATATCCAAGACGTCTTCGAGGTGTCGGACCGTATCTCGGTCATGCGCCATGGGCGATGCATCGCGGTCCGCGAGACACGCAAGACGACACCCCAGGAGATAATCGGCCTCATCACCGGGGCCCACGAAGTCCGCGCTGTCGCCTCCTAAGCGCTGGCACAATCCGGCTTGCCGGAGAGAATTCAACAAGAAACCAAAGGGAACTAAAACATGAAAAATCTGATGATATCCGCTTTCATAGGCCTTCTTGCCAATACCGCGACGATCGTTGCAGTCCATGCCGCCGACGTGCGCGTCGCCTTTGTCCCACAGATCCAGGGCATCCCCTACTATGTCGCCATGGAGGAGGGAGCGAAGAAGGCGGCGGCGAAGTTTGGCGTCCAATATACACAGCAGGGTCCGACCAGCACAAATTCGGCGGACCAGCTCCGGATCTTCGAGAGTTTCGTGAATCAGGGCTTCAACGTGGTCGGCGTTTCGCCCGTCGACGTCGAAACGTTGAAGCCGGCGATCACGGCCGCCGAGAAGAAAGGCGTTCACGTCATCACGTCGGACGCGGACGCTGCGGGCAGTGATCGCGAGTTCTACGTCGCTCAAGCGATGGATAAGGATCTCGGTTACACGATCCTCGATGAAATGGTCAAACGCGTCGGCAAGCAGGGCAAGATCGCAATCATTTCAGATGCGCCGACCATTGCGAGCCTGAACAACTGGATCGCCGCCATCCAGGAACGGGCAAAGTCGGCCTATCCGGATCTTCAGATTGTCTCGGTCGATCATACGGACGGGACTGCGGCACGGGCATTTCAATTCGCAACCGATGCAATGACGCGGAATCCTGATCTCAAGGGCATCATCGGCATCGCGTCGACGACCTGCCCGGGAATCGGCCAGGCCGTTGAAGCGGCGGGGCGTACGGGTTCGATCGTGACCAGCGGCTTCTGCTCGCCGAATACGGTTCGTGATTATGTCACGAGCGGCGCCATGACCTACACCGTGCTTTGGAACCCTGCCGACCTTGGCTATCTTACGGTCTGGGCCGGCAAACAGATTGCCGATGGCTCGAAGTTCGATGCAGCTCCGAAGGTCGATGGCTTGGAAGCTGACGTGAAATGGATGCCTGCCGACAAGACGCTGCTGCTTGGCGCGCCGATGGTTTTCACCAAGGATAATATCGGTAATTTCAACTTCTGATCTGTCTGTCCACCGATCCCGGCAAGTCCCTGCGCCTTGCCGGGAAAGATCGAGAGTTGTTACAATGCAAGATGTTATCGCCATGCGCCCCGCACTTCGCATCACTTCGCCGACCGCGACACGCGAGTTGGCGCTTTTCGCGGCCATCCTCGTTGTTGGCACGGGGTTTTCGTTTGCGTCCCCCTATTTTTTAACTCCTCTGAACCTGATTCAGACGCTGCGCGTGGCACTTGAACTGGCGATCGTCAGCGCGGGCATGACTTTGGTAATCATCATGGGCGGAATAGATGTCAGCGTCGGCGGCATTCTGGCTGTATCCGCGATCATCATCGGGAAGGGATATCAGGCCGGCCTGCCTTCTGTTGCTGTTGCGCCGATGGGCCTTCTGACGGGTGCGCTGCTTGGCGGCTGGAACGGATTTCTGACCACAAAGCTGAAAGTGCCGCCAATCATCGCGACGCTCGGCTCGATGTATATTTTCTCCGCAATCATGTTTCTGGCCATTGGCGGCGCTTGGATCTCCGGGCTTCCTGGCACGCTCTCTCCGATGATCAACGGCAACGTCCTCGGCATACCCGCGGCAGCGATCGTCATCATCTGCGTCTATCTGGGCTGCTGGCTCATCCTGAGGAAGATCCCGTTCGGCCGACACCTCTATGCGATCGGATGCAGCGAACCATCGGCGCGGCTTGTCGGCATCAATGTCGATCGCACCAAGATTGCGACCTATGCCATACTCGGATTGCTGGCCGGTTTTGCTGCACTTCTCTACGTCGCGAGGCTGCGCAATGTGGAAATCAACATCGGTACCACGGTCGCACTCGAGGCGATCGCCGCCACCGTCCTCGGCGGCACCAGCATCACGGGCGGCGTCGGCAGCCTGCTCGGGACGTTGCTCGGCGTGATCTTCATTCGTGTCATACAGAACGGGCTCGTACTGGTCGGGATCTCCTCACTATGGGAAACCGTGATCATCGGGTCGCTGCTCATCATCGTCCTTGCTGGCGACGCCTTGCACAATCTTAGGAAAACCAAGAGCCCCCGATGACAAACTTCATGACCTATTTTCGTGGCGATCCGCTCAAGTCACGGCTTCTATTGCTTGTCTGCCTCTGGCTGGTGGCACTGGTGGCAATGAGCGCAGTGTCTCCCTACTTCCTGCAGGCAAGCACGCTGCCATACCTCCTCCAATACGTTCCGGTGCTTGGGCTGCTCGGTCTTGGGCAAACACTCGTCATCCTTGCTGGAGGCCCGGGCATCGATTTGTCCGTCGGTTCAATCGTCTCCTTAACCGGTGTCGTCATCGGGGGCTTGTTTGCAGCGGGCTTTGCAATTTGGCCGGCGTGCATCCTGGGGCTGGCGTTCGGCGGCCTCCTCGGTCTGCTGAACGGCGTGCTCATCAACGTCTTGAATATTCCCTCGCTGATGGCGACACTGGCTACTATGTTTGCCTACGGAGGGGTGGCCATCGCAACGACGCAGGGAGCTCCGGTCGGTGGTTTGCCGCAATCGTTCAGCTGGCTGGGCCAGGGCACGACGTTCTCCCTCCCGAACTCCTTTCTCTTCGTTCTCCTGCCGGTTGCAATCATTCTCCACGTCATGTTGACGCGCACGACCATCGGTCGGCATATCGTTGCATGTGGCAACGATGAACGTGCTGCACATCTCTCTGGCTTGAATGTCGTTCGCCTGCGTATCGGCCTCTATATTCTGAGCGGCCTGCTTTCGGCCCTAGGCAGTGTCATCTCGCTCTCCTGGTTCCTCGCTGCGCGTCCGGACGCCGGCAAGGGCATGGAGCTTCTTGCCGTGACGATTGCCGTCCTTGGCGGAACCCATATTTTCGGCGGCACGGGCGGCATTCCAGGAACCGTCATCGCCATCCTGATTATCACCACGCTGCAAATCGGCCTTCAACTTGCCAATATCTCGGCGGCATGGCAGCTCGGCATTATCGGCGTGATGCTCATCGCATCCGTGGCTCGCAGCGACGTTATCCGCAAGATGTGGAGCTTCAGGCTGTGAAGACGGAATTTGACGTGCTCTGCATCGGCGATCTCGACGTCGATCTCTTTATTTCCGTGCCATCCATACCGGGCTTCGACCAGAAAATATCAGGCCGAAATCTGGGGCAACGACCGGGTGGGATGTCTGCCAACACCGCCGTTGCGCTTACAAGGCTTGGTCGTAGCGTGCGCCTGCTCTCGGTGGTTGGCGATGATGCCGCCGGCCGGGAAACGCTCGCACATCTGATGGCGGACGGTGTCGATGTCGGCTTCGTCAAGGAACTTCCGGCGGTCAGTACCTTCATGTGCGTGGTTCTCCTGTCTCCATCGGGGGAGAAATCCCTGATCAAGCTCGAATCCGACGCCTATCTGCCAAAGCCCGACGATCTTGTGCCAGAGGCTTTTGAAGGAATTCGCCATGTGCACGCGACCTATGGCTCGGCCGATTTGACCCTTCGCGCATTTGCGATGGCCCGTGATCGCAACATCCCCGTTTCGCTTGATCTGGAACCGCCCGATATTCGGTTGTATCCGCAGCACCTGTCGACGGTATTGTCGATGGTCGATACCCTCTTCTTGAACGGTGAGGCCCTCAAGGAGGCATCGCAGGCACTCGGCCGCTGCATCCATCCCGGCATGCTCCGGCCAGGCGGCGAGATTGTCTTGACGCGAGGCGCAGAGGGTTGCCGCAGGATATCCGACGGCGGCACGCTGGACGTTCCGGGTTTCAAGGTAGAGGCCGTCGATACGACGGGCGCCGGCGACTGTTTTGCCGGGGCTTATCTGGCCTCGAAGCTCGAAAATTCGCCTGTGCACGACCGCCTTCAGTTCGCCAACGCAGCGGCGGCCATCGCCACTCTCAGCTTTGGCGCCCAGGCCTCGATGCCCCGACGGGACGCCGTTAAACAGCTTCTTTCGACGTCCGGGCGATTTGATGCAAGCAAGACCCTTTCAGATGGAGCCCGCTGATGCCTGAACGGCGATTTGAACATGTGATGGAATTGAGCGGGCTGGACCTTTCAAAGCCCGACGATCAGACAATGCATTTTCTCTGGCAGATCGTCGACGAAGGCGTGCTTGGTGCCAGCAAGCACGTGTCGCTCGGCAACGAGTTGCTCCTGCATATTCTTGAGACGATCGCCGACCGGACCGAGGCTCTGCGGCGAGCGCGGCTTGCCGCCGGCTTTATCTCGCGCACACGCGGTCAGGATACGCCCGTCATTGGCAACAGCCTGTCTCTACTTCTTGCCGACCTCGACAAGATCGACCCTGACCGGCAGGCCGAGGCGCTCAAGCAGCGCATCCATGAGTGGACCGCAGCTGCCGGCCTTCGCAAGCAGACGCTGATAGCGTCGGCTGTTCGGCATCTATCCGGCGCACGTGGGGTCATGGCATTTGACTATTCCAGTACGGTCGCTGCCATCGTTCTGGCGCTTGCCAAAACCAATGCTGATCTTGTTGTCGTTGTTCCGGAAAGCCGAACGATCGCCGGTGGCGCGCGCTATCTCGACGAGTTCCTGCCGGCAGGACTGCACGTGCGATATATACCCGATGCCGCGATCGAACACGGACTGGCAGATTGCGATGTAGCACTGTTCGGGGTCGAGACATTGCGTGCCGATGGAAGCTTTCTTAATACGATCGGAAGTCGGATGATTGCCCGGCTCGCGGCCCAACAGGATGTCGAAGTTTACGGCTGCACGGATTTGCTCAAACTGGATACCCGCAGCTACGACGGTCACCGTCCTGCGCCCGCCATCAGGAATTATGACCACCCCCTCCTTGATGCGTTGAAAATCGATGGGATCGAGAGGGCCGATACGCGAGCACCCGAACTTGAAGTTATCCCTGCAAATCTGGTCACCATGCTCCTCACGGAACATGGGCCGGTTCCTCCCCAGGCGATCTGGATGCTTGGTCGCCAGACGTTCAAGCCGTAATAAAGGTTCGACATGATCAACGATATGATGGAGCGCGAGATCGCCGCACAGGCGAGCGTGCTTGCCGATTGCCTTGGACCCATTGCTTCCGCCGTCTCAAAACTTGCTGGGACCGAGGGGCGAATATTCGCCGGGGGCTGTGGAGACTCGGTGTTCGCACCAGCAGCTCTTGCCGGCGTGTTTGCAGCAATGGACATTGATATCGTTGCAAGAACATCGATGTCGCTCGCCGGCTTCACCCGCTTCCTTGCCGGCGACACGGTGATCCTCTCCTCGATTTCGGGGGGAACGAAGCGAACGGTCGAGGCGGCGACCATTGCGCATGCCGCAGGCACAAGAGTGATCGCGGTGACGTGCAATCAAGACAGCGCTCTCGCAAGTGTTGCAGACGATACGATCTTGCTGCCATTCACACCGCTTTCTCGAAAGACGCCGCACACGCTTGATTATGCGGTGACGATGCTGGCTCTCGTGCGGCTGGGGCTGCATTTCAAGGGTAAGGCCGCCGAGGATCTGACACATATCCTTGGGAAAGTTCCCTCTCTGCTGGAAGACGCAAGAACAAGGGCGGTTGCCATTGCCGCGGGGATGGGCGGAGGCAAGCTCTTTCTGCTGGGCGCCGGGCCCGATCTCGGGTCAGCCGAATATGGGGCTGCGAAATTTCACGAAGCGGGCGGTCTCGTCGCGATTGCGGCCGAAACCGAAAATTTCATTCATGGCATGAATTTCATGGTTGAACCGGAAGATACAATTCTTGCGCTGGCCGGCAACGTAGCCGGGCGTTCGCGAGGCGAAGGTGTCGTCGAACAATTCTCGACCTTCGTGGCCCACGCCGGGCTGATCGGAGGCCCTCCTGAAAATCCTTCCTGGGCGGCCGAGTTTCGGTCCGTGCTGCGCACGACGTTCGAACTGCAGTGCCTCTGCCTCGCGGTAGCGAATACAAAGAACCTTGCTTTGGAGTCGCCCCGCGCGGGGCGCGACAACGGCAGCGTTCATCTTGAGATCCAATCGCGATTGATGGCTCGATGAAGGAGACAGAGCGCAGCACGATCGATTTGCAATTGGCCTGCCCTTGAATTAGCGGCCCCTTCAAAGCCGATGCCCTCAAATCAAAATCAAATCGCAGAATGAGAGAAAATTTAGCAAAAGCAGCTTGACGAAATGTCATGACGTTATACTCTTTCGACATGAGCTGGAACGACGCAAAACTTGATGAAGGCCCCATCCCTCTCTGGTCGCAGATTGCCGAGCGGCTGCGAGCTGACATCGATAGCGGACGGTTCAAGCCGGGAGATACGCTGCCAGGTGAGACCGAAATCAACCTGCATTTCGGAGTTAGCCGCAGCACCTCACGGGCCGCGCTCGACTATCTGGAGACGGAAGGGTTAATAAAAAGGCGATCAGGGCGTGGATCGATCGTAGTCGAGCCGCGTGTCGAGCGGCCGCTCAACCGGATTTCGTCGTTCTCAGAGGACATGCGGTCAAGAGGTCTGCAGCCTGGTTATCGCACACGCTGGATCAAGATCGTGCCGGCAAGCCAGGTCGTTGCTGCGGAATTGCAGATGCTGCCTGGAGAGCCCGTTGTAGAGATCGACAGAACGATGTTTGCGGACGACAGGCCGCTTGCGACGTCGATCACCTACATGAAGCCCTCGATTTTCGAGAAATCAGGAATTCCAACGGTTGAGGAGCTGGATGCGAGCTCTCTCTATGACCGGCTGCGCCGGGACGGCATCGTCATAGATACCGGCGACGAAAGGATCGAGGGGGCGCTGGCCGACGCAACAACGGCACGCATTCTTGAAGTGAAACAGCCAGCGGTCGTGCTGATCTGCCACAGGACGTCGCGAATGCCCGACCGGCGACCGGTCGAATATGTCGTGCTTCATTATCTGGCCGAACGCTACAGCTTCCATGTGAAGCTGGGTTAACCGCACCGGCGCTGACTGCCGTTTCTAGGACAATGCCTCGCGGCGCAGTTCGCGGGACTGCCGGAGGTTTGCCACGCACGCCCCGGCGATTGCAACTCATCCTTTGCCATCAGCAATTATGCCGCCGGGCCTTCACCCGGCGTAGGAAAAGCGCGTCCTCGAAGACCCGCAACACAATAAAAACACCAGAGAAGGAACATTGAATTGAAAACAACGTGCACTTCGATCTTAGGCATTGCCGCCCTCTCCCTGTTTCTGCTGCCGATCAGCGCGTCTGCCCAGACCCCGCAGAAGGGAGGCACGCTCAATGTCGGCGTCGTTTCCGATCCGGTAACGCTCGATCCGGCGTTCTTCGCTTCCTATTTCGAGCTTTACGAGCAGTACCTCATCTACGAACCGCTTTTGACCATGACCCCCGACCTTAAGGTCGTACCGGGCATCGCGAGCTACAAGCAGATCGACAATCTGACCTATGCGTTCGACATCAAGCCCGGCGTGACGTTCCAGGACGGCACCCTCTACGATGCTGTTGCCGCGAAATTCAATCTTGACCGCATGCTCGACCCGAAGGTCGGCTCGCCACGTCGCTCAGATCTCGGCCCTGTCACCTCGGTCGACGTAACGGGCCCCTTGAGTTTTACCGTCAAGTTCTCTCAGCCCTATGCGCAGTTCCCGCTGGTGATGACCAATCGCGCCGGGCTGTTCGTCTCGCCGACCGCGCTGCAGAAGCTCGGCCCAGACTTTCCGGCAAAAGGCGTCGGTGCCGGTCCTTACAAGCTGGAAAGCTGGACAAAGAACGGCCAGATGGTTCTCACTGCGTTTGACGGCTACTTCAAGGGACGTCCGGCACTGGACAAGATCGTCATCCGCCCGATCCCGGATGAAACCTTGCGTACCGCAAGCTTGAAAAGCGGCGACTTGCAGCTCACCGATCTTGTGCCACCGCAGATGCTCGGCCAGATCAAGACCGACCCGAATATTGCTGTTGCCGACCTTCCTGGCCTGGGGTTCAACGCGTTTTCGATCAACAACACGGCCGCTCCGTTCAACGACAAGAAGGTGCGGCAGGCGCTGCTCTATGCGATCGACAAAGATGTGGTGAACAAGGTCGCCTACTTCAATTCCGGCACACCGTCCTACGGCCCGGTACCCCCGCCGGTCTCCTGGGCCTTCGACGCGAATTTCATGCCCTACAAGCGCAATATCGCCAAGGCCAAGCAACTGCTGGCAGAGGCCGGCCATGCGGACGGCGTCTCTTTCGCGATCACGGTCGTCGCCTCGCCGCTGCAACTGCGCATAGCCCAGATCATCCAGGCACAGGCACAGGAAGCCGGTTTCAAGGTCTCGGTCCGACAGGTTGACGCGACGAGCCTGATCACCGTTCTGCAGAAAAGAGACTACGATATCTGCTGGTCTCCCTGGAGCGGCCGCCCGGATCCGGATGGCAATATGTTCAATTGGTTCACCAAGGATGGCCCGAACAACTTCTCGGGTTACCAGAGTGACGTGGTGGATGGCCTGATGCGCAAGGCACGCGTCAGCGCAAGCCAGGACGACCGCGCAGCGATGTATAAACAGGCTCAACAGATCATTTCCGACGATGCGGCAATGATGTTCCTTCATTTCGACTCGACGCTGCAGGGCTCCAGCAAAAAGCTGCATTGGACGCCCTATCCCGACACAGCATTCCGTCTGGGCGATGCGTGGCTGGAAAAATGATCGGAGTTCGACCCGAAAATCAGGCAAGGCCGCCGCAGAAGTCTCTCAGTTTGCGGCGGCGCAACACACGACAACAAAAGGCATATTAGATGAGTGAAGCAACCAAGGCACATCCTGTTTTCCAACCAAAGCCAAACGCGATCGAACAGATTTTTGGCCGGCGCAAAGCCATCATCGGGGTCATCCATTCGCTGGCCCTGCCCGGCTCTCCAAACTATGACGGCCAACCGATTTCCGAAATCATCGATTTTGCGGTCGCCGAAGCCGAACGATACAAGGCGGGTGGCGTCGACGGGTTGATCGTCGAGAACCACGGCGATATTCCGTTTGCCAAGCCGGATCGTCTTGGGCCCGAGACAGCCGCTTCCATGGCGGTCATGGCCGACACGGTAAGACGGGCGAGCGGCCTGCCGATTGGCGTGAATGTGCTGGCGAATGGCGCGATCCAGGCGATAGCCGTCGCCAAGGCCGCCGGCGCCGCCTTCGTGCGCGTCAACCAATGGTCCAACGCCTATGTTGCGAACGAAGGATTGATGGACGGACCGGCCGGAGAAGCCGCCCGTTACCGCGCCTTTCTGCGCGGCCGCAACATCAAGATCTTTGCAGATGTGCATGTGAAGCACGGCGCTCATGCGATTACCGGCGACCGCACAATCCAGGAACTTGCCCGCGACAACGAATTCTTCGATGCCGATGTGGCCATCGCTACCGGCCAACGCACCGGCGATTCTGCCACGATGGAGGAATTGCAGGCGATCAACGCGGGTACGGCCCTGCCAGTTACCGTTGGCTCCGGCGTCAACCCCGACAATATCGGCGATATTTTCACCGTCGCAGACGCAGTTATCGTCGCAAGTTACATGAAGCGCGATGGCGTGTGGTGGAATCCCGTGGATCCTGAAAGACTGAATGTCTTCATGGAAGCCGTTAAAAAAGCAAGGAACTGAGCTCACATGGCGAGGGTCCTCGTGCTCGGGAATGCCGGGCTTGATATCAGTCTGAGCATGCCGCGCCTCCCGGAACGCGGGGAGACCCTTCTGGGCGACGGGGTTACCCGTGCGCCCGGTGGCAAGGGGCTCAACCAGGCTGTCTGCGCTGCGCGCGCAAGGGCCACGGTTCTCTTCCAAGCCCCGGTTGGCGACGATGCCACGGCAGACGAGATCAGATCCGCACTTGCGGCGGAAGCTGAACTCGTTTTTGAACCATCGGTGGTGCCAGGGGCAACGGATTTCTCGCTTCTCATGGTTTTGCCGGATGGTGAAAACAGCATCGTCAGCGCCGGACCCTGTGCCGCCGCCTTAGGCCGGGCGGCGGCGGCAGCCTTCGCCAGCCGAGTCGAGCCTCAGGACATTTTCCTCGCCCAGGGCAATCTTTCACTGGACGCAACGCTCGAAGCTTTTGTCGTGGCCCGGGGACGCGGAGCAAAAACCGTGCTGAATCCGGCGCCGATATGGTGGGACATCGACCCTCTCATCCCCCATTGCGACGTGGTGATCGTCAACCAGAGTGAAGCAGAAACGATCAGCGGCAAGACCGACCCGACGTTGGCGCTTGGTGAACTTTCCAGGCGCGGAGCTCAAACCACGATCGTCACACTCGGGGGCGACGGTTGTTTGATGCAGTCTGGTGGAAAAATGACGAGATACACAGCCGTGCCGGTGAACGTGCGCGACACGACAGGTTGCGGCGACACGTTCTGCGGCGTGCTCGCTGCTGCCCTCTCTCGCGATATGTCCCTGGATGACTCGATCCATTTCGCACAGGCGGCGGCGGCAATTACGGCGACACGCACGGGAGCTTACGCCGCCCTGCCGCAGCGCGTCGAACTCGACGCGCAATTCTCTGGGGGAGCCTGACAGCATGGCCCTGCATGAACAAGAGCTTCTTCTCGATATCGATCGCATGTCCGTCGAACTCGGGCCGCCTGGCCAACGCGTTCCTATCGTGCGCGATATCTCCATATCGCTCGCAAGAGGCAAGATCACCTGCATCGTGGGAGAATCCGGTTCCGGCAAGAGTGTTTTTGCCATGTCGCTCATGCGACTGATAGCAGAAGAGATTTCCAGCATCACCGCCGATCGCGCGCTTTTCGAGGGCGAAGATCTGACCAGCCTGAACGAACGCGATATGCAGCGGTTGCGCGGCGGTCGGATGGCAATGATCTTCCAGGAGCCGATGACCAGCCTTAATCCCGTTTTCACGATCGGCGATCAGATCGCTGAAGCTGTACAGCTCCACCAGAAGGTTTCCTCGCGGCAGGCCCGAGACAAGGCGCTCGCCGCCCTTCAAAGCGTCCATATTCCGGCCGCGGAGCGCCGGCTCGACACCTATCCGCACGAGCTGTCCGGGGGCATGCGCCAGCGCGTCATGATTGCCATGGCACTTGCCTGCGAGCCCTCGCTATTGATTGCCGACGAACCGACCACAGCGCTCGACGTCACCATTCAGGCGCAGATTCTGGCTCTGCTGCTGGAACTTCGCGAACGCTCCGGGATGGGTATCCTGTTCATCACTCACAATCTCGGTGTGGTGGCGGAAATCGCCGACGACGTCGCGGTCATGTATGCAGGCCGTGTTATCGAAAAGGCGCCTGCAGCATCCCTCTTTGCCGACGCGCAACATCCCTACACCCTGGCACTGCTGGCGGCCATGCCGCATTTGAACGGTTCAGTCGATCGGCTGGAACCGATCCATGGACGCATGCCGCCGCCATGGGAACAGGAAATCGGCTGCCGGTTTGCGCCACGTTGTCCCTTCGCCGCAGACGAATGCACGAAGCTGCCGCAGCTTCGCGAAATCGACACAGATCACTACGTTGCCTGCTGGCGTGCACCCGTGGAGGGCTTGGCATGACACCGCTACTTGCCGCGGAAAATCTCGTCAAATCCTTCTCCGTCTCGACCGGATGGCGCAATACGAAGCGCTTCTATGCGGTCGACAACGTCAGCCTGCACGTAGAACGCGGACGCACACTCGCGATCGTCGGAGAATCCGGCTGCGGCAAGAGCACGGTTGGCTCGATGCTGCTTCGACTTCAGGATCCCGATAGCGGTCGTATCCTTCTCGATGGCGCAGGCGTGATGACGCTTGATCGGGATGGACTGCGCCGTTTTCGACGCCGGGTCCAAGTCGTTTTCCAGGATCCTTTCGCCTCGCTGGATCCACGCGAACGCATTCGTGACGTGCTGATGCGGCCGATGTTGCTCCACCAGCTTTGCGACAAGGCCGAGGCGCCGAAGCGTGCCGCCGCCCTGATGGAGGCGGTCGGCCTTTCCGCCAGCCAACTCGACCGGTTTCCGCATCAGTTTTCCGGCGGCCAGCGGCAACGGATCGCGATCGCCAGGGCGCTCTCCGTCCAGCCGGATGTGATCATCTGCGACGAGCCCGTTTCCGCGCTCGACGTCTCGGTGCAGGCGCAGGTCGTCAATCTGCTGCAGGACCTGCAACGCGACACTGGTGTCGCGCTCATCTTCATCTCCCACGATCTTTCCGTGGTGCGCCACCTGGCCCACGAGGTGGCCGTCATGTATTCCGGCCGCGTCGTCGAGCAAGGAGAGACCAAGCCGCTTTTCGAGCGACCGAGCCATCCCTACACACAGGCTCTCCTGGCCGCTGCACCGACCATCGAGGCTCCGAAACGCGCTCCGACGCTGCTTTCCGGCGAGCCGCCGGACCCCACCGATCGTACACCAGGCTGCCGTTTTGCCGCCCGTTGTGCATATCGAACCGAGCAGTGCCTTCAAGAGGAGCCGGCGCTCATGAAGATCGAAGGTGAACATCTAGCGGCCTGCTTCTTGGCGAAAACCTTGCCGCCCGTCTCCAACGCCGTGGACGTCTTGTCCGAAACACCGGCCGCGGCACGGATTGCTGCCTATCGCCGTGCGCGTGACGGGCAGACGATTTTGCCTGGGGAGATGCAGAAATGAAGCTGCTCATCTCCCGCGTTCTTTCCACCGTTCCCGTGCTCTTCGGCCTCTGCGTCCTGTCCTACACGCTGCTTGCCATGATTCCCGGCGACCCGGTGACTGCGATGCTCGGTATGGATGCCTCGCCGGACGCGATCGCAGCGCTCCGTGCCAAGTTCGCGTTGGACCAGCCGCTGCCGATCCGGTTCCTGTCCTGGTTCGGGCATCTGCTGACCGGTGATCTCGGACGCTCCATCCAGTCGGGCCGCCCGGTGCTGGATATGGTCATGACGGCCTTGGTGCCGACCATACAGCTTGGTCTTGCAGCACTCCTGATTTCGTTGCTAATCGCAATACCGGCGGGTGTCATCTCGGCTTCGCGACGGAACACGGCGGCGGACTATGGCGTCTCGCTGCTTTCCCTTGCAGGACTTTCACTGCCGAGTTTTTGGCTGGCCATCCTGCTGGTGCTGTTCCTGTCGATCCGTCTGCAGCTCTTTCCGTCCACCGGCTATGTTGCCTTCAGCGACAATCCAGCGTCGGCACTGCGCCACATCACCCTGCCGGCCATCACGCTCGGGGTTGCTTTGGCCGCCTCGACAATGCGCATGACACGAGCAGCCATGCTCGAGGTCCTGAACGCCGACTATATCCGCACTGCCCGTGCGAAGGGCCTCCCGCGGTGGCGCGTCGTTTGGAAGCATGCCCTGCGCAACGCCCTCATTCCCGTCACGACCCTGGTCGGCTTGCAGCTCGGCCAGCTCATGGGCGGCGTCGTTGTGACCGAAACGGTGTTCGCATGGCCTGGCATCGGCAAGCTGACTGTCGATGCCATTTTTTCCCGAGACTATCCTGTCGTACAGGGCGCGATCCTCGCCTCTGCAGTGCTGTTCGTTTTCATCAACCTTGCGACCGATTTGTTATACGCGGTCCTCGACCCCAGACTGAGGAAACGCACATGAGCTCGGTCTTCGTCTCGCATTCGCTCGTTCGCCGCCTTGCGGAAGACAGTCGCAGTGGGCTCGGCATGTCGCTTGTCGCTTTGCTCGTCGTCTCGGCAATCTTCGGCCCCATGCTCGTGCCTTACGGCCCCGACGCCGCGGACTTCATGGCGACGCTCGCCCCGCCATCCTCCAGCCACTGGCTCGGCACCGACGACCTCGGCCGCGACGTCCTCTCGCGCATTCTTGCCGGAGCGCGGGTCTCGCTTCTCGTCGGGTTCTTGAGCGTTGGTGGCGCCGTTCTCATCGGATTGCCCATTGGCCTTGCCGCCGGCTATTTTGGCAAGAAGACCGATGCGGTACTTATGCGCTGCATGGATGTGCTCCTCGCTTTTCCCGGCATTCTCCTCGCTTTAGGCATCACCGCCGCGCTTGGCGCATCACTCCCCAACACGATCGTCGCAATCGCCGTGATCAACACGCCGACGATCGCTCGCGTTGCGCGCGCCCAAACCATGCTGATCTCAAGCCTCGACTACGTGAAGGCCAATCGCGCGCTCGGCTTCGGCCACACCACCATCATGCTGCGAAGCATATTGCCGAATGCCATGTCGCCGGTGCTGGTGCAGGCTTCGCTGCTGCTTGCCTCCTCGATCATTACCGAATCCTACCTCTCGTTTCTCGGTCTTGGCGTGCAGCCGCCGACACCGACCTGGGGTACGATGCTGCGAGATGCCGTAAGCTTCATCGATCAGGCGGATTGGCTCGCCTGGTTTCCGGGAGCGGCGATTTTCCTGACGGTGCTTGGCTTCAACCTGTTCGGAGACGGCCTGAGAGATCGACTCGATCCGCGCGACTGAAAGCCAATTCAGCAATCCCCGACCTGACCGGAATTCTCAGAAGGAATGGATTACAATGACCAAGAAAGTGCTTCTCGTCGGCGAGAGCTGGGTGAGCTCCGCTACTCACTACAAAGGCTTCGACCAATTCGGCAGCGTTACTTTTCACCTGGGCGCCGAGCCGCTGGTAAAGGCGCTTGAAGGCAGCGAATACGAGCTGACCTATATGCCCGCCCACGAGGCTGTCGAGAAATTCCCTTTCGACATGGCAGGCCTCGACGCCTATGACGCCATCATCCTGTCGGATATCGGCTCCAATTCTCTCCTTCTGCCGCCAACCGTCTGGCTGCAGTCGAAGACAGTCCCGAACAGGCTGAAACTCATCAAGGCCTGGGTTGAAAAGGGGGGTGGCCTGCTGATGGTCGGCGGCTATTTTTCCTTCCAGGGCATCGACGGAAAGGCCCGCTGGCGCCACACACCGGTAGAAGACGTTCTACCGGTTACGTGCCTTCCCTATGACGACCGCGTCGAAATGCCGGAGGGTTCAACACCTGTCGTCGTAGATCCGGAGCATCCCATCGTGACAGGCCTTGACGGGGAATGGCCCCTGCTTCTCGGCGTCAACGAAGTGCAGTTGCGCGAACGTTCCGATGTCAAACTGCTGGCGCGCCTTCCGGACGACCAAGGCGGACACCCCCTGCTCGTTCTCGGCAAACATGGCGAAGGCCGCACCGTGGCCTGGACGTCCGACATCGGACCTCACTGGCTTTCACCCGCTTTCTGTGAATGGGAGGGCTATGGCCGGCTGTGGAAGAACATCCTCGGCTGGATGACAGAAACGCGTTGACTGCAGCAAGCGAAGCAGGAACGGCCGACAGCAAGTCCATCCGGCCGTCCTGATCAATAATGCCACATTAACTCCAAGAGGTTTTGACTTGGACGAGGCCATATTCCGAACTAGACAGCCTCGAAATTCCGAATTGGACGCGCGTAGATTCCAGATCAGACGAATTTCAACGGGTTAATGAATGGAAAGCAGAACACCTCAGATCAGCTCTACCCAAGGGGCGCGTCTGATCGAGTACGGACGGCATTGAGCGACACACCGGTCGTTCTCGTGAACGGCCCCCGTCAATGCGGCAAGACCGCCTTGGTGCGCTCCCTATTTAGAAAGCGATTTTCTGATCGACTGCTTTCAGTCTTGGGCGGATAGGCCTTCTCGATTATTTCAATGTCGGCTGCCCAGGCAGCGAGCATCACGAAATGCTGGACACCTTCCATCCGCGTGGCCGCATTGGCGCAAAGCGAGCGAAGTGGCCAGTGCCGTCGTATTGCTTGAGCCAGCAGAATTCGTCACAGGCGAAATCCTGCACGTTGACGGCGGCCAGAGCGCCGGTCGCGAATTCATGGCCTCGCTGCCGTTTTGCGCAGTAGAAAGCGGTACTCGTCCAGGTGGACGGAGATCGACAGTTAGCGGCTTCATGCACCGCGGGAACGTCGGCGACTTTGCCCTAGACCCACGTCCTTCGCGAGCCGCGATCGAACTTCGGCGTATGAGGGGGCAACCATCGGATAATCAGATTGAAGGTGCCATTTCTCGCGGTACTCTTGAGGCGATTGCGCGTGATGGGTCATCAGATGGCGCTTGAGCGATTTAAAGTCTACGCCGCACTCAAGGCACGTGAGGTGATCGTCATGCACGGACTTCCTGATGGAAACCGCCGGCCTTTGTTTGGCCGCCGCCGGTACAATCGAAGATGACGTCGCCTGCAATGCCGAATGGATGTCGGAGATCAGTTTGCCGAGTTCAGACACCGGCGTAAAATGCCTGGCAACATACGCTGATACGATCGAGGACGTCAGCGGACCGTAATTCCCCTGCAGTCCTTGTCCCTTGTTGTTTACCATCAGGCATTCCTTTCTCTGAACTGATGCATTTGCCGCGACATACCGCACTCAAGGCACCTAGCCTGAGCAATATTAGATTCGCCTCGCAAAAGAACCCCGTCAAACTAAGGGAGTTCGGTACACTATCGAGCTGCATCGCTGTCGCTAATCTTCCAAAAAGTAGCTGGGTGGATATTCAGCGTCTACGTGACACACGATCAGATGGAAGCGATGACGCTTGCCGACTGGCTGGTCGTTCTCAATGCCGGTCGGATCGAGCAATTCGGAACACCCATCGAACTCTATGAAGGGCCGGCCACGGCTTTCGTTGCGACCTTATCGGATCGCCGTCGATGAATCTTCTCCAGATGACCAATGGTTTTGTGTTATCGACCCGCGATGCACCGACAGAGCAATGCAACAGTCGGAATTCGCCGAGAAGATATTCGGTTGGCCGAAAGCGGAAGCGTGATCGCCTTTCGCGCACGGGTACGGGTTCAAGCAGTGGAGCTGGTCGGTGCAGAAAGCTACGTCTACGGTATTCTTGCCGATGGCCAATCGATCATCGTCCGCCGGCCGTTGGCGAGCGGGTGACGCTGAGATTCCAGTCTTCGGATTTGCTGCTTCTGCCGTAGCACCATTTTCAGTCGATCGGGCGGTTTGGGGGCGCCACGTTCGCGAAAAACTGGAACTGCCGACGGACCTGGCGGCGCAGCTTCGATTTCGCCTTCTCCTCGATGAGCAAGAACAGCTTCTGCAAATCGGGTTCGGCGAC
>NZ_QOVX01000042.1:0-18337 GCF_008365395.1 Neorhizobium sp. P12A
CACGGCTAGAGGCATTGGCAACAACGCCAGTCGACTGTTCCATCGATTGCTACTCGGCTCCCATCGAATCGCCAAGGGACTTAATATGAGTTTAGCCTAAGAAATGACACCGGCAATGGTTGTGAGTTTTATCAAATTGCAATCGACGCAGCCAGCCGGGCGTCCTGCGACGGCCCAAGTCGGCATCGCAGTATTATTTTCCTGTGTCAGGCATGCCCGATTGCTATTTTGCTGCCGAAGCCTTGTGATCGGCCAACGTCTTCGCCGCCAATGAAGCAGCATAGAGATTGAGGCGCGAATAAATGCCAAAGGATGACCCATCATCCAAGAAGCCGCCGCCCGGACCTTCCGTGTCCGTGAGGATTTGGTTGGCCTCGTCCAGCGTCAGCGAGGGAAATGCCGCAGTCAGCAGATTGCCAGCTTCCGGCGTCATTTTGCCGACGTCTTCGGTGACGCCGAAGTTGTTGGGATAGACCACCGGAAGGCCATACGTCTGCGTCACATCGTAGGCAGCTTGGTTCATCGCCGGATTGCCGAACCGGCCTGTGTCGTCCTTGGCGCAGGCGGCGATATCGGCGCCGCAATTCGCCTTTAGCACCGTGATCAGGTCGGCGCGTGCTGCCGAAAGCGCGGCCGGATAGTCCTTGATAACAGCTGCACCCTTGAGGGTCTGCCCGACATAGGCAGGATCGTTTGCGAGTAGATGCGCCAAATCATAAGTCGCAAGCGTGCGCCCGCCGAGGACATCCATGGCGTAATGGGCACCCACGATGATGCGGTCGTTGCCGTACTCTGATGCCCTCGTGATCATTTCCGGGTAGCGCTCGGGCACGAGCACCGCCAACAATATCGAACCCATATAGCCGTAAGTCGTATGGCCGCTGGGGAAGGATGGGCTGTCGATCAAGTTCATGACCGGTCCGCGATTATAGACTGTGTTATTCGCCGGTGCGCCGAAGTAGTCGCGGCCGATGATCGGAAGGATTTGCGGCTCCGTCTGAAACGGCCTTGAATCACCATAGGCGTCGGCACCCGGAGTGCCAGCTGGTCGACCGTAGTTCACACCGAACACGTCCGAGCCTCCGCCGTTCTGCTTCAGGATGTCGGCCGCTTCTGCTGAGACCGGCGTCTTTCCATCCGTCGTCGCATTGGCGAAAAAATATTTGCCCGAGTTGGAATCCGATCCCGTGGTCGAATTGGTGTAGGCAATGAGATCGGCCAATGCCTGCGATATGCTCGTGAAATGTTCGCGATCCTGATAGTGAGCCCGTGCGACGTAGGCGCTCCCCAGGGTCGTCCCCAGACCGTCGGCGAGTTCGGCAAGATTGCCATCGGTGATGAACGCGTCCCTCAAAGCCTGCTGCTGTTGTTCGGCGAAGGGAAGTAACGTAGACTGCCTGATGTCCCCGGTTTGAATGCCACCGGTCACCGTATAGTTGGACGATAATGCTGCTCTTCCACTCTGGGATTTTCCGAGCACCGACAACGGCGACAGCCCTTTCAAGACCGCGAGGTTGGTTGCTGTTTGTGCTTCCGCTGAACCGATAAAGGCAGCGCTTAGCCAAAGCGTGATCGCAGTACGTGTCAGTCCTTTCATATTTTTTCCCCTTCCCCAGTTGCTTCAATAGTCGTTATCAAAGACGGATGGGCCGCCGAAACATCTTTGCTTGGTCCAAACGAGCTATCGCGCTGACGAGAACTAGAGCGGCTGCGTTTCCGGGCGAGGTGTACCGTCGTAAATCTTGCCAAATTTGCTGGCTGGGATCACTCCGGCCCGATCTGTTTCGGTTTCTCGACGGGTCTTCTCCAAGTCTGAATGCCCCCAGCTAACGGCTACCACGGAAAAGTCGCCTCATACATTCACGAAGCCTGCGTCGCTCTTGAACGGCATCGAACCGTCGACCCTGACATTGCCGGGGCCATAGCCTCGCAAAGCGGGGATTCGGCCTTGTAGGATATAGTCTTTCCAGCTATATTACCGGGAATAACCAGGAGGGCACTATGTCTAGCTCCCAGACCCGCGCAATTCAAAACTACAGGGCCCGCTTGAGTGACCGCGGGCTCGCTCGTTTCGAGGTACTCGGCCGCGACGCTGATCGTGACCTCATCAGGCTGCTAGCACGCCGGTTGGCGGAAAATAGCCCAGAATCAGCCAGATTACGCGCAGCGGTGAATGAGACGATTAATGGTGAACCACCCCAAAAAGGCGGAATTCTCGCAGCACTCCGCCGCTCGCCGCTTGTTGGCGCGGACCTAGATATCGCTCGTCATCGCGAGGAAGGTCGTGAGATCGATCTTTAATGCGCTACCTTCTCGATACCAATATCCTGAGCAACATCACCAAACCAGAGCCATCGGTTGAATTGATGACATGGATGGCTGATCAGACTGATGAAGATCTTTTTATCGCTTCGCTCACTGTGGCTGAAATCCACAAGGGGATTTTGGAAAAGCCCGCCGGCAAAAAGCGAACTTCTCTCGAGAACTGGTTTGCCGGTGAAGAGGGGCCGCAGCGTCTTTTTGCCAATCGTATCCTCCCCTTTGACGAAATGGCAGCCCTCATATGGGCACGATTGATGGCCGAGGGAAAAGCAACCGGACGCCCCCGCAGCGGCCTTGATACTATCATCGCCGCCACGGCCCAAGCGAATGGATGTATTGTCGTTACCGACAATGAGAAAGACTTTTACGGCATAGAAATGCTCAATCCGCTTCGCGCCGGCGGCGACTAAGGCACCACGACTTGCTCTTGAAGGGATATGAACCACCGGCATCCTAATGTTTGAATGTATTCTCACGATGCCATTGTAGAAATTGGGGATGCGGGCGCTCGTGAATAGCTGCCGGCGAGATCGCCTTTCCAGTCTTGTGGATGAGACTCTGGATACTGTCGCGATCGTTTGCATGGCGTGAGACCAGGATCTCAAGATCGTCTGACAAGCCGATAAGGCCTCGATCAAACATCCAATGTGCAGTTCCGGAGAGCGCAATGCCGTTCGACAAGATGTCTGGTCCATTCGCTTCAACTGGACGGATATGGGCAGCATCAACCTCGGCGCGGCCGCCGCCATTGATCAGTTTCAAGCCTGTCACCGCACATCGTTTGTCGTAGGCTTGCAAAATCAAGCGACGAAATAGGCGATCACGAACGATGCGCGACGAAAGCTCCGTGACCCGCACCCTCTCCTGCTCGACCATAAAAGGAGCTTGGACATCCTCCGAGAACCCGTTCGGCGACAACGTGTCGATTGCTTGTCCTGACCGCGGCAGTTCCGGTTGATCTTCCGCCAGTCCGATAGAGAGAATGCGGTTGAAATCTGCCGCTGAGATCGGCCGCACTGCGGCCTGCGCTCGTCCCGAGATCCGTCCCGCTTCGTTCAGCACACCGCGCTCGATCACGCCATCCGGCCCGCTAAAAGGAACGGCGTTGACGAAATCGAGGTAGCTACCGGGTTCGATCAGAGCCAGATACATTTCGGGCGCTTTGGGATCTGGAATGACCTGTGCGACTTTGGCCACGGCGAAATATCCGCGGGTCGCCGCCACCTTTCGGGGCTCATAATAGATGATCCAGTCCCCAACACTGGCTTGGACGCGGCTGAGATATTGGCCCGGAAACCGATATTGCTCAGCCGGGCTGTCGTCATAGATCGAATCTGTGCGGTGAATGAAAACCCCGAATCCCATTTGCAATATCTACCATAGCGATCGAATCAAAACAGGGAGATCGGTCACTATGCATGCCTCCAAGCGCGTTGTGCTTTACGCGCGTTACTCAACAGATCAACAAAACCCGGCCTCGATCGAAACCCAGCTCGATCTCGGAAAAGAATTTATTCAACGGCAAGGCTGGTATCTGGCTGACACTTTCGTTGATGCTGGCATCAGCGGCTCGTCATTCGAAACGAGACCAGGTATTCAGGCTGCGTTGGCTCGGTCGAATGCCGGTGCATACGACGTTTTTCTCTGCCTCACCCTCGATCGCCTTTCCCGCGACCTGGAGCACAGCGCCCGTATTCTCAAGATTCTGCAGTTTCATGATGTTGAACTCTGGACGGTCCACGGTGCTTCAGCGGTGTCATCGATGGAATTGGGACTGCGCGCCGTCCTCAATCAGGAAGCTGTCGAGCAAGTCCGCTATCGCACGCGAGAGGGCATGAAAACCGTCGCTAAGCATGGCCGGGTACCCGGCGGCATCTGCTACGGCTACGGGGTGCGACGGGAGTTCGACGAGAACCGCGAGCCGGTGCGCGGCCTCCGTTCCATCGACCTCGATGAGGCGGCAACCGTCGTCTGGATTTTCGAGCGATACGCGGATGGCCTTAGCCCGGTCAAGATTGCCGACGAACTCAATGCACGCGGAGTGCCCGGTCCACGCGGACGACGTTGGCAGGATACCGCAATCCGCGGTCATCGAAATCGTGGCAGCGGCATTTTGAACAACCAGGCCCACATCGGGCGCATCATCTTCAACCGCCTCGCCTATCGCAAAAATCCCGCCACCGAACGTCGGGTCTCGCGGGAGAACGCTGCCGAGATGCATGTCGTCCAAGAGGTGCCCTCACTCAGGATCATTGACGACAGTCTCTGGCAACGCGTGAAGATGCGACAGGAAAACCGGTGCACTGGCTAGGATTGAGCTGCATCCCTGCTGGACTTAAAGGGTTCAGTCCGCACATGTGCCAAGGATCGGCATCATCAGCCGCACATGAGCATCGATCCGCTCGAGAACCTTTGCCGGAACGACCTCGCGCTCCTGCAGCGACCACCAGAGCTCGTTCACGCGCTCGATCGTTTCGGTCACCGCCTTTAGAACCGCGGCTTCCGGAAGACGTGCGCGGTTGGCGAAGGCTTTCCATCGCTGCGCATTCATTGCCTTGAAGGGCCGCTCGCCTGCAAGCGACAGCGCCATGGCGTCCGCTGGGATATAGGGGATCGTCGAGAGCACATCATAGACAGGCGCGAGTTGCGGTTTGTCGCCAGCTTGGCGATAGATCAACGACCAGTTCTTCAGGTGCATGTCGCCATTGCCGGTCAAGGCAGCCAGTGCCAGTCGGCGGACGAACTCGAGCGCGGCGTCTGACGAAACTGCAACGTTCAGTGCCGCAGCGATATCATGATAGGCGGCTCCTTCATATTTGCGAGAAGGATAGACGCCGAACACCTGCGCGAAATCCTCGATATGGATCCGCTCACCGCCAAGATTGCGATCGAAGCGTTTGACGAGCAGGACTTTTCCGTCCGACAGCGTCTCGAACTCTTTCGGGATACCCTCGAACTCGGACTGCTCGACAAGTTCTCGTTCTGGTACCTCCATGCCGACCGCTTCGGCCAAAGCGAGATTGGCATATTCGTTTTCCGACACTCCGGGAAATGAGGTCGACGGAAATTTGGCGATATACGAACCTTGCTCATCGCCAAGCGGTAGGGTCAACCCACCACCTTTACCGGTGTTCTTGATGACCGAGAGCTTCATCTGAACGCCGGCCAGCGAAAACCGAGCCTTCGGTTTCGGAACAGGCGGATCGTTGAGACCAGCAACCGTTCCGTCGCTCGGCACGACGCGGACGGCACCCGGCAGATCTGACCCGAGTGCGACGAGCAGGTCGAAATCGTTGCCGGCGCGAACGGTACCGGCGTGGTGTTTTTCCATCGCCTCGCGGAGCTTGTCTTCGGGAAGCAGATTTGCGAAAAAAGCCGGCAAGGCCTTGGCAACAGGTTTTGGGTCCTTGCGCAAGCCGCCGGTAGCTGCGCGAAAAGACAGGCTGAGAACGGGAAAGCCGCCTGTTGTGCGATAGCTTTCCTCGAAGCTGAAGGCGTTGAAATCGCCGGGCGTCCGAACGATCGTGCCCACCTTCACGTCGTTCAGCATAACGTCAAGCGACGACATGAATCTCGGATCAGGAAAAGCCTTAGACACCAAGATCACCGTCCGGATGAGCGACAAATGCCGGGAGATCATCAAGATCGTCATGCGGCCGCAGCAACGCATCTACAGCAGGCACCATCGCCTGCGGCACGAGCATCAGTTCAAGCCCGAGAGCTCGGGCAATGTTGATCAGCGTCGTCGTGCGAGCCGCACTGCTTCCGGCCTCGATCTCACGATAGCGAGGACGCGATATGCCGGCGATGTCGGCGACTTGCTCCTGGGTCAATTGCCTGCCCTTACGAGTAGCCTTCAGCAGCTGTCCGATATCCAGCAGGGCATCTGACTGAGACTGTGCCATCATACCTCCCTGTCATTCTTCACTGGAATCGAGGAAGACCTACCAAAATCATCCCTGTCAGTCAAAATGAAAAGATATAAATTAGGATCATTCTCAAAAATAAGATCCATTTACATATCATTCACGGTGTTGTTTAAATCACTCAGGCCCCTCTGGCTGATCGTCTCTACGATACATGCTTTGTTAAATCTGGGCTCTTATTTCCGCTCGCCCTCGGCACTGGTGCCAGAGAGAAACGGAATGAGCATGCCCAACCACGATCTTTCATCACGTCATTTTCAGCGAAAAATTTCGGAATTCTGCGATGTACGTATCGCACCATAAGCGGGTGCTGGAGAATATCCGGCCCTACCTGGTCAGCCTGATCATCTACCGCAAGCGGCCGCCGATCCTGAACAGCCGTCTCGACTGGGCGGCGATCGGAGAGGCTTGTGGGATCGAAGACGAAATGACGGCGGAACTGAAGAAGCAGTTGCGACCGGCACTGGATGCGATCCTCAGATGGCTGAAGGCACCGCCGGTCGCAGAAGACGTCCCGCCGACAAAGCTACCTACGCGCGCAAGCAAGGTTGAGGCGGTCAAAAATTCGGCGGCAACTTCCTCGACCAGAAAACCGCAGCGCGCTGCGGCCGACGGAGCTTTCGCGTGTGACACGTCTTCATCACGCGGTCCGGCGCCGAAGTCGATCAGCTCGTTTCCGGACGCGCTGTTCGAAGCTACGGACGATCCGGCGAATTTTCAGGATGCGCTCATTTATCATATGCGTCGGTTTGGCGACAGCTATTGGCAGCTTTATCGCGCTGTTGTTCGCCTGACCGAGACATTCGACAGCAAGACGCTTCTGTCCTGGATCCAAGGCGAGCGCGTGCCGCGGTCGGTTGCGAGCTTCGACATCCTGCGGCGGATCGAAACACGCTATCGACTGTCGGAAGGATACTTCAAAGCGAAACTTCCAAACCAGGCCCGGTCGCTCTATGGGCACGATCTCGGCGATATCAGTCCCGCCGAGCAGCGGCGCATTTCATTACATCTCCCAGATGATTTCAGCAGCCTGCCCTTCACAAAGCGAGAAGAGATCCTCGACTGGGTGCGCCGGGTGATCATTTCCGGCTCGACCGAATATCGCCGTTATCAGGCTGCAGCCAGCAAGCATCGTTATGCGATCCGCTTCCCCGGGGTCACTTATGGCGGCGGCTCGCTGTCGCCCCGATCTCTGAAATCGGCCGTCGACGCGAACCAGAACGTTGCCGAAGAGCTCGACGATCCTGACCTTCTGTCCGGAGTTGTCGACGCGCCACCGCGGCTCGCCATGGAAATGGCGGACCTCATTCGTTTCAAGACCTCGACGCTGACGGCGATCGGTTTTCGGCGAAACGGGGTCTGGGGAGAGGAAACCGCGTCCCAGAAGATCGAACATCTTGGCTTGATGTTCGGCGCACTGGCAGCTTCCCCAGCCGGCATCGTCAAAGGTCGCGGCGTTCCGCTAAGCCAGTTGAGCTTTGGCCTCCTGGTTTTCCCAGGCGTCTGGGATTGGTACCTGCAATGGCGTGAACAGCGGCGCGGCTTCTGTACCAAATGGGAGGAGGACATGTTGATGGTCGCCCAAGCTCTCACCGGCGCGGAGGTGGGCTGGATACGCCAGCATCCGGAGCTCCTGAAGAATGTTCGACCGATCGAAGGGCTTATCGCACCGGAGGAAATTGAGTTCGCGAACCGCGACTGGAACGGCGCCTGCGACGCGTTTCATCGGCACGCGGCGAACCGATCAAAGGAAATTCAGCGCGTCATGCGCGTTCACCGTGATCCGTTCGAGCCGATCATGTGCATCCTCGAGGCAGACAGTCCCCTCGCCGAAATATCGCAAGATCACCGACGAGATCCTGAAACGCATGCCGGACGAGGATCGCTATCCGCGGCCGGCAGCCGAAGCCGTCCGCTCCTTCCTCCTTTTGCGCCTGGGCTTGCATCTCGGGCTTCGTCAGAAAAACCTGCGCCAGCTTCGAGTCTGCCCGCGCGGTCATTTCGCCACATCGGAGCGCCGACTTGAGGACCTGAAATGCGGTGAATTGCGCTGGAGCGATCGCGACGTGGCTGGGAAGTGCTGATCCCGTCGGTCGCCTTCAAAAATTCCGAGTCGTCGTTCTTCGGCCAGTAGCCGTTCAGGCTGATCCTGCCGGACCTGCTGGATCTCTACAAATACCTCGAAGCCTATATCGACAAGCATCGCGGCGTGTTGCTCGGCAGCGCCAAGGACCCCGGTACACTGTTCGTTAAGACGGTGAAGACCACCAGCATCGACGCTGCCTACGACTCGACAAAATTCTACGAGGCATGGCGTACGGTGATCCAACGATACGGGATCTATAATCCCTACACCGGTCGCGGCGCCATCAAGGGCCTACTGCCGCATTGGCCGCACAATCTGCGGGATATTCTCGCTACCCATATCCTCAAGCAGACCGGGTCTTACGAGCAGGCAAGTTATGCCATCCAAGATACGCCGGATGTCGTGCAGCAACACTATGGTCGGTTTCTACCGCAGGACAAGGCGGCATTGGCGGCCAAGATTCTGAATCAGGTTTGGGAAGCAGCATAAAAATTCGACAACTCTGCTAGATGAGCTAGGTTCAAGTGACTTCGTTGGTGCCATTATCGCGACTCATCCAATCTGAGATCGAGTCGTGAAGCATCCAGGGCGATGGTGCACTGAGTGTGACCTCAGTGGCATCGCTTTGGGTGAAGTGGCACCACTCTTCATCATCTGAAGACCACTCGCCGATTATTTCCCCGTCGACACGTAACACGTCCCCGCCGAAAGCTCTGTTGTGGTAGCCTAACATAATTATTCCATGACGGACCATTCCTCCTGCATCCGTCATGTCGCATATGGCTTGAAACTGAGCACGTACTGAATCAACGCTAGGACCTGCAATCGTGCCGATCTCAAAGATCTTGTATAACAGAGTCCCTCTGTACTGATTTTCTTCGTCAATGGACGCGATTTGGCACGACATTTCGCCGTGCTTTTCAGTTTCAATGTGCGTCACGCAGAATTATCCCAACAAGCGGGTTGAACGATATCAAGCTATCTCGGAGTATGAGTACGCGCAGCGCAAATACAATCCTCCTGCTCGCTCTTGCATATCGAGGCGCCCGGCGATCTCGCCAAGGCTCTTGAAGGGATCTGATCCGTCGACCCGCGAACTTGTGGCGTGAACAAGGATGCGTTCTGGCCTCAGAGTGGCAATCCCAACTTAAGGGATTCGGAAGAGCGGTATCAAAGCACCGCACCCCGCCCGAGGACGTTATCTATCGCGGCAGGTCTCGGCACGTCTTCGTCGATGCGCAATTTGAAGCTGTCGCTGACGCCAACGGCGCGCCGGGCGAGGTTCGCGACGTCTGGCGCTTCGACGAGGTCTTCTCCTCGTCCGTCCTCCACGACTTCGACAAGTCACTCGGGTGATGTAATCGCCGAGCTTGCCATCCTGCGGCAGGCTCGTTGCGGTCGATATAACATCATTGTCCTTGCGGTCAGCAGGAGGGCGAGCGTCGTCTTCCCTCTGGGAGCAGACCGCCGATCGTTCCTGCATCTTCATCGAAACCGAGACCGCAAGCTCAAACCCCGAGCGATGACCTCCTCGCCAGCTGGTCGCAGAAGAGCAAAAGACGGGAAATCCTTAGCGAGACACTCAGCGGCTGTTGATGACTTCCCGGACGGACTATCGGGCGCCGCCGGACGCGCCTATTGTCCCTCGGACAAGGCCTTGGGGGAGCGACCTGCACGGAACAATGGGCAAATCGATGGTGAGGCTGCTGGCTACTCCAGTCTCGGTGATGATCGTCTTGTTTGCGCGCGCCATTACCGCGGTCAGAGCAGTCTGGCCCGAGAGCGGCGTTGCTTCCCGCCGTGTCGTCTATTTTGCCAATCATTCCAGCCATGGCGATTTCATTCTGATCTGGACGGTACTGCCGCCGCGCCTGCGGCGGCGCACGCGTCCGGTGGCTGGTGCGGACTACTGGTTGAAATCCCGGTTGAACGCCTTCATTGGCCGCGACATCTTCAACGCCGTATTGATCGAGCGCGACAGGGAAAAGCGCAGCGAGGACCCGATCGCACAGATGACCGCCGCGCTCGACGCCGGTTTCTCGCTGATCCTCTTTCCCGAAGGCACGCGCAATCTCACCGAGGCGCCGTTGCAGCCGTTCAAGAGCGGTCTCTTTCATCTCGCTCAAGCACGGCCTGATATCGATCTGGTTCCGGTCTGGATCAACAATCTCAATCGCGTTCTGCCGAAGGGGGAAATCGTGCCCATCCCGCTCATCTGTACCGTGACATTCGGCGAGGCGCTGCGCATTGGCGCTGGCGAAGACAAGGCAGCATTTCTCATGCGTGCCGGGGCGGCATTGCTAACTCTTTCGCCAAAGCCGCCGGGGAACGGTGAATGAGCGCGGCGAGCAATGAGCTGATCGATCTGGTGCTTGGAATTTTCCCCTTACTCGGCGTCGCGTCGGTTGTCGGCTATGTCCTGCAAAAGCGGCTATCGCCCGATGGCACGAACGCCGCCATCGAAAATCTGAACGCCCGCATCAAGGCATGGTGGGTGATGGTGATCCTGATCGGCATCGCCTTCATGGCCGGGCGGATTGGCGTGCTGCTGCTTTTTGCCTTCTGCTCCTTTGCAGCCCTTCGGGAATTCGTCACGCTGACCAATACCAGACGTGCCGACCATTGGGCCCTGGCAGCCGCTTTCTTCGTGGTGCTGCCCATTCAGTACGGGCTGCTTTGGGAAAAACAATACGGCATTTTTTCCATCTTCATTCCGGTCTACGCCTTCCTGTTCATGCCGATCATAGCCGTGCTGCGCGGAGACACCGAACGCTTCCTGATCCGTATCGCCGAGGTTCAATGGGCGTTGATGATCTGCGTTTTCTGTGCTTCGCACGTTCCAGCGTTGCTGACTCTGACGATCCCCGGCTATGAAGATCGCAACGTCCTGCTGATCGCGTTCCTTGTCATCGTCGTGCAGCTTAGCGATGTTCTGCAATATGTCTGGGGCAAGCTGCTTGGGCGCCACAAGATCGCACCGAGGCTGTCGCCGTCGAAAACGGTAGAAGGCTTTATCGGCGGTGTCGCGAGTGCCACGCTGATCGGCGCGGCGCTGTGGTGGATCACGCCCTTCACGCCGTTACAGGCTGGCGCGCTTGCCTTCGTCATCACCCTGATGGGATTCTTTGGCGGCCTCGTCATGTCGGCGATCAAGCGCGATCGCGGCGTCAAGGATTGGGGCCAGCTGATCGAGGGGCATGGCGGTCTGATCGATCGTCTCGACTCCGTCGTCTTTTCGGCGCCGGTCTTTTTTCATCTCGTCCGTTACTGGTGGTCGCTGACATGAGAACCCTGCTGAAATCGGTGGCAGGCAGCAGCCTCGTGCACGTGCTGGTGGCTTTCTTCGCAATGGGCAGCTGGGCCGTCTTCGCCAACCGCAATTATCCAATGCCGAAGCCGCTGGTCGCCGGCGTCGTGCAGGGCATGCTTTCCGCATGTCTCACCCTTTTCCTGAAGAAGGCCGTCGAGGCATTAGCGAGCTGCGTACCCGAACGCGCCCGGCTTTGGGCTCCACCTCTGATCGCCTGTCTCGCTTCGACCGCCCTCCTGTCGACCATTCACGTACTCAGCGGCACGCCGGAAATCCTCAGGACGATCGCCGTGCCGTTGATGGTTTCGAGCAGCTACGCAGCGATTTACAACTTTTCCGTTGTCAGGGGAGGACGAGGTAGGCATGGAAACGGGTGACAGGCGGCCCCTGGCGAGCCGCAATACGCGTTGGGCTCAAGTGCTGGCCAGGCGGATGACGGCGATGTCCGTCACGCCGAACAGTATTTCGCAGATGAGCATGGTCATGGCAGCGCTTGCCGGTGCCGCCTTCTGGCTCTCGGACGGAACCATTGGCGGCGGACGCGCCGTCTTGCTGATCACGGCAGCGCTGTTTTGCCAGTTGCGGCTGCTCTGCAATCTGCTCGACGGCATGGTGGCTGTGGAAGGCGGCAAGGGAGAAGCCGACGGGCCGTTCTGGAACGAATTCCCGGACCGCATCGCCGATATTCTCATCTTTGCCGGAGCGGGCTACGGCATCGCCAACCCGGGACTTGGCTGGGCGGCAGCGGTCTTTGCAGTCCTGACGGCCTATGTACGCGAACTGGGTCGCGCAACCGGCAATCCCAGCGACTTTGGAGGTCCGATGGCAAAGCAGCACCGGATGGCTGTGATGACCGTTGCCGCTTTGCTTGGAGCCGTAGAAGCGGCTTTGCAAGGCACGAGCCTTCTATTGACTGCAGCATTGTGGATCGTCGCCCTCGGCGCATTCCTCACGGCGCTGCGCCGCGGCCACAATCTCGTCAGGCAGCTGAAGAAATCGAACGGTCTCGCCCGGTAGGGCGCCAGGTCGGTTCGGTTCGCCGCCGGCGCCTGACGGAATGTCATTGCAACTTCATGCGTCGCTCGGCAGCTCCGGCAGCTGAAGCGAGGTTCCCACGCGTTAACGCCACAATGCCGATATCGGAACAGCGGACAAACGTTCCCCGAAAGGGATCACCTTATGATGGTCATACAAGACCATGCCTGAAACAAACCGTTCTCCGGATGCTTCGGCCAAAATTCGCAATCCCGAAAAATCGGAATTCGAGACGGATGCTGCCGCTTTTATCTCGATACCGACGATCCGCGCGCTTCTATCTTCGATGACGATATCGACTTCGTTCTGCTGCTTGTCACGAAAATGCGAAAACTCCAAGCGGGTTTGCCCGCCGCTGGCGAGTTTAAGAATCTCGCCAAAAACGAAAGTCTCCAGCAGCGCCCCGAACTGACCCCTGTCGCCGCGGAGGCGGTCGAGAGAGAGGTCGCGAAGAGATGCGAGAAGACCGGAATCGAGGAAATGTATTTTCGGTGTCTTCGTGAGACGTTTCAGTTTGTTGGAAAACCAGGGTTGCACGGTTCGAGCGAGGAACAGGCTCTCGAAGATGCCGACATATTTTTGCGTTGTGATGTGGTTCATCCCGATGGCCGCGCCAATTCCGGAATAGTTCACGAGCTGTCCCGAATGCTCTGCCAGAATGCGCAGCAGGCGCGGCATTTGAGCGATCTGCTCGATTTGCGCGACATCGCGAACGTCGCGTTGAACGATCGCCTGGATATAATCCTCATACCAGTCCTGTCTCCGGCTCAAGGTTTTGCGACCCAATGCCTCGGGATATCCACCGGCCAGAACCGCAGTCATAAGGTCGTCCCCGACGATTGGCTCTCCCGCCTTGGCTTCGTTTTGAAAGGCGTCGCGCAGAAAGCTGCTACCGGCGGTTTTGATCTCGCTTTGCGCAAGTGGCAGCAATCGAACGACCTCCATGCGCCCTGCGAGCGAGTCTGCCACGCGTGGCAGCGTCATGAGATTGGCTGAACCGGTCAGGAGGAACCGCCCGGGGCGCTGATCGGTATCCACGCTTTCTTTGATGGCCAACAACAGTTCGGGAGCGCGCTGAATTTCATCGACGATGGCGCGATCCATACCTCTTACAAAGCCAACTGGATCCTGTCGCGCTGCGTCCAGGGTCGTCGCATTATCCAGCGTATAATACTCCATCCCCTCTTTGGCCATCTTCTTGGCCAACGTCGTTTTTCCTGATTGTCTGGGACCTACGATCAGTACGACTCGCGTGTCTGACATAGCGTCAGCAACGCGTCGCTCAACGAGCCTTGGATACAGCGCCACACCTTCATTCCTTTGATGACTGTTTGAAACTATGGAGGCGACCGATTGAAAGTCAAGGCGTGACCATTTGAAATCTACATCGCGGCTGATTGACATGGGAAGCCAAAAGTACCTGGCAAGCCAGATTGCGGCATGAGGTAGGCGAGAGACCATGCAGGCGCTGCTGAACCTTTCGCTGGTTGGTCACGAGAACGGACCTAGCTGATTTTCAATGGAGTGGGATCTGATCAGAAGCGCAACGAAAGACAATTCGTGCACATTTCCCTCGCATCGCCAAGCCCGCCAGCTTCTAACCAATGGAAGGAATGCAAAGCTCTTGAAAGGAGCTGAACCGTCGGCACTTCGTTCGATTTTAGTAAGTTCGTGAGTAAACTGCGTATGCCGCATAGCCGCTACCGACGGATCCAGTTTGACGCCGACCTGCCCCGTCCTTTGGACATGGGATGAGTGTCGTCCGACACAGCTTGTCCTGATCGACGACGAGAATCACCTTAGCCGAACCCAATAGCTGCCGAACCATGGATTGCCGAAGAGAGGATCCGCCGGCAGGCCCTACTACTTGAGGCGCTTCACGACGAGTGTAAGTTTTCCCGATGGGAAGCGATCTCGGCAAACGAAATGTCGTATTTGACTGGCGGCACTATAGAGCCGGTCGCATAAGGCTGGGTTTGGGCCTTGAAAAGGTCTGTCGCCCGTTCTTCCAGCCGGCCAGTGGGAGGCTGATTTCGCGGATCGCGGAACAGGCGTTGTCCGTATCGAGAATAACCATGTCCGCCGGGCTTCCCGGCTTCAGTCCATGATCGCGCCGCATAAGACGCGCCGCGCTTCTCGTGACCATATCAAAAGCGACGGTCAGGTCCTCATCCGTAGAAAGTTGTGCGGCGTTTGCAAAGAGATTGGCCATGCGACCGAGAGAGGCATCTCCGTAGGGCGTAAAGGGATTGAGAACATTATTGGTTGCAGCGGTAACCGTAACGCCCCTATCTGCCAGAAGCATAGCCGGCGCAATCCCGCGCGGAACGAGATGGTCCCATCCTCGGCCGAGCAGAAACATATCCGTCGCCGGCAGAACAGTTACCGCAATACCGGTCTCACGAAGTTGGTCGGCAATCGCCTCGACCGCAGTCCGCGGCATCGCGGACAGCTTCGTCACATGCCCGATCGAAACGTGTCCGCCGTAGCTGCGGCGTCGCGTTTCGGCGATCACCAAGGGAATTGCCGAATTCTCCGGATCGAGATCGAAGTCGAGATGAAAGTCGATGTCGACGTCATGTCGTTCCGCGAGATCGAAGATCCAGCGAATATGTTGATCAGGATCGGGGTCGGTATATGGGCAGCCGCCGATCAGGTCCGCGCCTGACCTGAGCGCTTGGTCGAGCATCTCGGCGGTCTCCGGTTCGTTGTTCAATCCTTCCTGAGCAAAGGCGCAGATCTGAATGTCGATCGCCCAGGAGTATTCCCTTTTGATCTGGCGGATCGCGTCGAAGGATCGAAAGCCGGCGCGCGGATCGATCTCGACAAAGGTTCGCATTGCAATCGTGCCGTTGACGATGGCTTTTTCGACGACGCGGGCGGCGCGAGCATAGACGTCCTCGGTCGTAAAGCCTGCCTTGGCTTTCGCCGTTTCGCGGACCGCTTCCTGAAGCGTACCCTCGCAGATCATGCATCGGTCCAGAATGCAGGCCTTGTCGAGATGGATGTGGCTATCGACGAAGCCGCCGAACGCGAAATGGCCGCACATGTCGCGACGTGGCGCGTCGGCGGCGATGTGCGGTTCAATCGCCGCAATCCGCCCGCCGCTGAGGCCGATGTCGACGGGATACTGCTGATCTGCAATGCGCACATTTCCGATAACAACATCAAGCATGGTGGGTCCCCGACTCATACGAACGAGCGAACTGCGCCATCAGGATATGCAGGATCTTGCTCAGAACCACCATCCACGTCCAAGTCCCACGCATCTTTGATGCCTGCTATGTACGAGGCGATCAGTAAGCTCCGCGATTAAAATAGAGCCGAACGTCCGCGACGCACAAAAAAGCCGTGGAAAATCAACCCCCGAGCTTGAGCTCAATATAGATTCCCCTAACGATGTGCGAATGATTGGTGGAGTTTTCCTTACTATGCGCGTGTTTGCACCCTCTCTTTCAAAAAACCAATTGCAGCGGCTCCTCCTGGCGCCTGACATGGTCCAGGAAAATGATACAAAACGGCTCGCACGCGGCCCTGTTACGGATGAACTGGCTTCCGGTTCGAGCTCATCTGGCTCTACCGATGCTCCTGTCCCCATGCAGCAATCCTAACGGATCGGCACTCCGCGATCTTGTCAGGGCGCTCGCATGCACTGTGCTCATCTGCTCGATCAGGGAGACTTATGCAGTAGGGGATTTGAAAGGATGGATGCGAACTGGCCGCGATATCTCGTCTCGCCCAGCCGCATAGCGCGGTTTCATACTTATGGCGATTGAGGAAAAGGCACAGCCGGCTCACTGCGCGAAAAGAAGCGTTAATGGCGTCCGTCAATGCGCTGCTTTCGACCTAACCCGAGCGTCATCGGTGACTGGCTTCACATCTCAGGGGGAATTGCGCACACCAATATTGACCGCGTCTGCGGTCCTGTCGTTCAATGCTGTTGTCGTGCACGGGAGGTAAAAGATGGACTGGAACAATATATTGACGAAACAAGCAGATACAGCCAGGCGCGCAGTTCAATCGGTGCCCCGTATCTTGTCTCACCCTGCCCTGTCTTTCGACCAATGCACACGCCTGCTGACCGAAATAACGTCAACTCGTTTCAAACTCGACATGATCCAGGCAAGGATAGTGGCCGAGGGCGCGCCATTGTCGTTTACTACCGTGGCCGCGCAGCTCGGACAGATCTGGGCGGAGCTGTCTAATGCCACGGCACAACGTTTGAAAGCCTTCGACGAGCCAATCGCCGCTTAGATGCGGCCGAGCCGCCATTTGTGAAATTCACAGCGGCAAACCGAAACTCTGGAGGCGTGCCATGGAACTTTTGCCAACGATGGCACTCGTTATAGTGCTCGCGCAGGCCGCGCGCCACATCCGCCTCTCCAGTTGCAAGGTCAGCTTGCAATTCCGCTCATGCTGATCACGCATGGCAAAGGCGTTGTTTCCACGACAAATTCGTCTTGTCGATTGATGGAAAAGGTAGAGCGCGATAGGGTCCGTCTTGCAATTTCGCTAAACCGCACAGAAAGCAGTCTCTCATGCCAACAGGTATCGTAAAATTCTTCAATGACGACAAGGGCTTCGGCTTCATCACGCCCGAGAACGGCGGACAGGACGTATTCGTTCACGTTTCCGCATTGCAGCGCGGCGGTTCGCTGCGCGAAGGCGATAAGGTAAGCTTCGAAGTCGGGCAGGATCGTAAGACTGGTAAATCGAAGGCTGAAAACGTCTCCGTTCTCCAATCGTAATTTCAATAGCTCACAGCGTAGCTCTTGATATCCCATCAGGAGTGGATCGCTGCCTGCGCCATGGCAGAGCGCGGTTGTTAAAGATCTCCCTGGTCGGTCCTTTCAATAGGTCGTATCCCCAAAAAGGGCCGTTTGCCAGCTCAATGCTATCCTCAGAGATTGAATACGTGATCTACCAAGCCTGTGTCACGCCAAGTCCTTGGCCATGGGATACCCGGGCAATTGGCCCCACAGCTTTGGCACGCCGATATCGACATATCCGACCGATCGATAGAAGCGATGCGTTGACACGCACTAAACGCCAGATTGTTGATTTACCTACAAAATTCGCCAATTTTCCGTTTCGCGATGGATGGAATTCAACACACGAATAGCTCAAGGCACCGTTAACGGACGCTGCCTCAATTGCAGTTATGGATCGCAAGACGACGTTCCTGGCATGGGACGCAAGGCCTCGACAATCGAGGCCTCACCCGATTTTAGCTGGATCAGCCATCGAGATGGCCGTGTGAGGCGCAATGACTTCAAGGCTGTTGAGGGCACAGAATCCGATCGTGACGTCTTCGATCAACGATGACGCAAGGATGCCAACCATCGGATCACGATGCGCGTTGTTCGGCGGGAGCAAAGCAAGGCGGGGAATGACTGTCCTGGGGTATTTCTTAGGCGAAGACGGAACGCTTGTGATCGATATGGACGATGCCGTCGGGCGCCGCGCTACCGGCGCCTTCTTAGTAGACGTCCTATCGACAGTGGTACGGGAGGCATCAAGAGCTCGGGAAAGCAATGCGTAGCGGCAATCTAAGTGAGATTCAGCGTCAATCAGGATGAGACTCGCGCCGGGGTGTGACGGAGTGAGGGCGTAGCCCGATCGTAGTCATACCCCGGCGCGGCGCAGATTTTCGGCGTC
>NZ_QOVX01000043.1:0-14817 GCF_008365395.1 Neorhizobium sp. P12A
GAGCAGCAACGCAACGCCCATGGCGCAAAGATCCAATGGATGTTCACAACCGAAAACGCCCGCCAAAAACTCCGCAAAGCTTACCCTGTCAAAGAGTCATAATCTCTGTGGCCTGGTACTAGTAACGGGCGAGTAGCAAGTTACCAACTGGATTCGATTTCTAGCCGCGGCAAAAGGGCGGCTTCTAGGCCGCTGGGTTTGCGATCGCGACGATGAGCTGCAGGACCGCCGCCCTG
This sequence comes from Neorhizobium sp. P12A, assembly GCF_008365395.1. Lineage (NCBI taxonomy): Bacteria > Pseudomonadati > Pseudomonadota > Alphaproteobacteria > Hyphomicrobiales > Rhizobiaceae > Neorhizobium > Neorhizobium sp. P12A. The sequence continues at coordinate 237 of NZ_QOVX01000043.1, forward strand.
ATGGCAGGATTTGTTATGGCGATGAACGCCCTCGTAAGGTGCATGCACTCCGACGAGGATATGAACTTCATTGCCTCCGCAGAAAGCCGTGGATCTGACGGGGATGATAAGTCCGATGCTTGAAAGAACACGGCTGGGTTTGTGCCAAGCGCACTTGCGACAGCTTGCAAGCGACTGGCGGAAATTCGGTTCCTGCCTTTTTCGTATTTCTGCACCTGCTGGAAGGTGGTGCCAATTGCGTTGGCCAAGGCCTGCTGGGAAATACCTGACGCTATACGCAGTTCACGAATCTTGGCTCCGACAAGCGCATCTATGGGATCTGCCACTGGCTGCCTCCTGAAATGCCACTGAATTTTCACGCAGCGGCAACTGGGGCCTCGGCGTGAATGGCCCGCATAATTGAATGCGATGAAATTCCGGCGCCTGGCCTTTTGCTCATCTAGGTATCATTGTGAAAAGGAAAACCCATAGCGCAGCGACGTGTCGCAAAGTTGCTGGCAATCTTGAAGGACGCGACTACGATTCACTGAGTCCCGCGGAAGCGATCTGAACCTCTACTTCGCGACACTGATGGGCAGCTGCGCCCTGCGATCTGACGACAGCAGATCCGATATGCGAAAGACGGGCGAGTTACCAAAGACTTAACCCACTGATTTTCACCCGCAACATTTCGAGACGCTGTTCTGCCGCGCAACGTATTCCGCTTTTCAACTGCGGTTGTCTCATTGTGATTGGCGGCTCGCTTGTCTGACAAGTCGAGCAAGCGCAGAAACGCGCAAGCGACGGCGCAACTCTATCCCTCCATCAGGAGTGCCTGACAAAGGACGCTCACAGGGTCTGTGCTTGAGCTGTTGTGGATCGGGATGCCAACAGCGCGCATGACAATGCTACGAAACGGACCGCCGGCCAGCTGCCAGAGCGCCGTCGCCTGCCTAACCGAGCCAGCCGAGCGCCTTTAAAATCTGTACGAGGGTTCAGGCAAGTCCGAAGACCCAGAAAATGAGGATAACAATCGCTGCTATGACGACGGATTTGATCATTCGCATAGGGTTAACAGAATTCGATTGACGACGGTGAAGGAGCCCCGCCCGCAGAGAAGGCCGCTGCCAGAGCTCATCTAATCTGGCAGCGGCCTTCCGCCAGATTGCCCAATCCAGCGTTGCAGACATATCGTGAAACGGAAGTTTTAGGAACTTACCATCGAGCCGGAGGGAGTTACGATATTAAAGCTTGATATTCAACGAAAATTCACGACGCCCGGCAGTTCGGACGTCCGATTGCCTCGACGCGAATTTCTTCCGCGCAAGCCCGTGCATAATCTCCCACAGCTTTTGCTCGACAGTCCGCGATTTACGATGAGCTGATATGAGGCATTTGCGATTGACGTCCCTTTCTCGCGTCCGCGAGATTCCTCTTCAACGGTTGGTAATATCTAAACCGCCCGGATTTCTCCGTCACAGATGAGACTGCCCCTCTGATCGACCGGGCAAAACCGTCAACCGTGGGACGTCGATGTTTCCATCAAACATTATAACAGATTGTGGGAATCGGTGAGCCAGGCACGGGGTGATCACTGTTGGCGTGAGTGGCCGCCATGCTCTGCACACGTAGGAATGTGAGCAAGTTTCAACGTGCCACCTACGGAAGGGACTGCACGCCAAGCCTTTGTTGAGGGCGACCGTCGCTTTGCCGTGCTTTCGGCGAACATGGCGGAGGCAATCCGCATCAATGCCGACGAGTTGGCCCGCGACGATGTTCATTAGCCCAAGCGTGTGCTACAGCAGGCGGCGGCCATGATCTCGCAGTTCAATGCCGTGCATCCCTACCGGATGGCCAGCCACGCAGTCCACTAGCGATGTGAGTCGGCCAGGATTCGGGCCGCCCGCTCCCCGAGCCTATCGACTGTTTAAGTGTGACAGCAACTCCCTCGATCTCCGCTGTTCGGCGGAATTTATCTTTAGATTCGCTCCCCTCTCTCAAGCATGCCGAAGCGGCATGTTTTCGTCTGTGCAGGGCCAGAATTCGCAAGCGTCCCCGCTGAATCGGTAGGGCGACCAACGGTAAATATTCACGAGGAGCTGGTCTGGAAACTCTAGGGCCCGAGGATGCACCGATCGTCAAACGAGCGGCACGCATCGAAGATATTGTTGCGTGCCAACTCGAAGATAAGGAATCCGAGTTCTTTCTTCTTCAACCAGCCATAGGAGGCCCCACGGTTTTATTTTAGGTACCGCACGTTCATCGGGAGACACGGCGTCAATTTCGGTGGGCCCCCGCGCCAGTATCCGTATCGTGCCTGTAATTTCGCGTTTTATCACCATATTCGTCGCTCGACATCGTCGCGAGGGCGCCAGCCATCGGCCGTTGACGCGGAGCCACGGCGATTTTCTTGTCAGGGCCTTGAACGGAAATTCGTCTTTTACCAAATCAGAGGGACCGGCCCTGACCGCCGGCACTCTCAAATTTCGACGAACACATCAGCCAAGACAGGAGGTTCCAATGGCACAGGAGTGGTTTGAGAAGCCCGTTTTCGTCAGGAAAAACTATCGCACGTATGGAAGTGCCTTCAAGGCAATATCGCCGTTTCGCAAGAAGGTCGCTGCCTTCCGGATCGCAATGGGGCATCAACCTCCAAGACGGCGGTCCGCCGATCCCATGGAAGATATTTCAAACCTGATTGCAGGAGCGTCGCTCCTCCTCAAGATCCTATTCAACGTGATCTTTTGGAAGGCAACACACAGCGACCACCCGTCCGACGCGACGCTCAATTGCCAATGACTGCGGGTGAAAGAGATGAGGGTTGCACCGATGAAGTACACATCGATCATTCGTCAAGCTGGGAAAATAGTATCGCTCTCGCTTGCCATATCTACGGCAAGCCTGTTGACCAGTGCGGGTGCGCAAGCTGCGGAGCCCCATGTTTTGAATATCCCTGTCACCCTGATCGACTTTACCTGCGGCGATGGGATGCATTTCGACTATAAACAGGGCTGCGTTATTGACGCTCCCAAACTCAAGAAGGAAGTCACACGCGCACGAGAGGATCGACGGATTCGGCCATCGGGAGACCCCTCGAAGGCCAGACAGACGACACAGACCGAGATCTAAGACACTGGCGATTTTTTTGTCCGAACTTTCCGCTGGGCGGGTGAAGCCGCCCAGCACTGTCTTCGAGCAAGTGCAAGATGGTGGCAGGCTCGGTCGGGGAGCGATCGCCTTAGCGCTGATGCAGATTCCCTCCTGATTGCTACGTGGCTCGCCCACGCTACTGATCGTCCTGAAATCTCTGGGTCGTTCACTCATCGTCGCAATAATATGGCAATTGGGTGGCCTGCAGATGACTGGAAGCGGCGATTCCTGCATCTATTCGCCATCATCGGGTATCATCAGTTCTTCGAAGGCTAGAGACGGTAATTTCAGGCGGAGGTAAGTATGTGGGGCGCAGCGCTTCTTGTCGTTCTCTTGTGGGCAGTGGTCACGGCTCTCGCTGATGGGGCTGTGGGCGGCCTGTTGTTTGCGTTGGCCGCCTCAGTTGCGGGCGCTTTGATCGGAGCTCAGCAGAAATGGAGCGAACATGCGATCTATGCCGCCCAGATGACGGGGCCGGGATTACTGTTATTGGCGCTTTTCGCGTCCAGCCTTATCGACCGTGTCGCCCGCCGTCGCGAACGTTCTTATATGCGCAGCCACGATCGCAGCGACCAAATGATGTGACTGCAAGAAATTGCTCGGCCGGCGAACTGTAATCGGCGCGCTGAGAGTTGCGTGCTTCCGGCCCCGTGATGAGAGGCTCCACCTGCCCTGGTCTTGAGATCATCATCGCTGCCATCAACTTTCCGTGTCCTTAGCTCCCAGCACGGATCCTTTTAGGCTTTGCCACAAAAGTGCCGCTGTTCGGCAAATCCTTGAGGTCGCAGCAGCGCTTTTCGGTTGAGAAGTGAGATTGTTGATTTTTGACACGAGCTGGAGATTGTTATGGAAAGGCTTTGCATTCTCCTCATGGGTTCGGCCATCGCCCTTATGGCGTATGGCAGTGCGGTTGCATCCGAGCGAACGCACGAGTTGATTGTTCGTCTTAGAGACGGTTCTGTTGAGCACATACGCTACTTCGGTGATCAACCGCCAAATGTTAGCTTTAGCGGGGGTACGAGCAGGAATATCGTATCCGCTGATGACGATATCTTCGCGTCGCCTCTCATGGATATTGAGCGGATTTCGGCAGCGTTAGACCAGCAGCAAGCAGCAATCATGCGTATGGCTTTTCCTCTCGGGCCAAGCGCAGATTTGAGGAAGCTGCCCAGCGTAGCGACCGGCTATTCGATCATAAGCACAACATCAGAGGGCAAGACCTGCACGACGCGTCTACGCTACTTTGGCAATGATAGCGATCAGCCCCGCGTGGAAAAGACGTCATCGGGCGACTGCGATGTGGGACACAAATCGAGTGCAAGTGCGGTCAAGCCCGTCGCGCCGCGTCGGCCTGCCGCTTTGCCTGTGACTGGCAAAGCAATCGAAGCAAACTATCGCCGGGATAGCAAGACGAAGACGGTGGAGACAGCTGGTCTTTATTGACGCGAGGATGAACCATTTGCACCGGCGGTATATGACCGCCGGTGGCCCGCTAATTGGCCCCGTGCTGTCACAAGTTTGCTCTCGCGAAAAGCGGCGTACAATTGCATTAGTGCGCAATGGGCGAGAGTCGCGCTTCAAAGACAATTTGGTGAGATACTCTGTGTGCATTCCAGCTTATCGCAGGCGAACGCATCTTTATGCGTTCGCCAGGGCCGTGCAACGTGTTCTTTCAGCAAATCGACGACAGAAACGAAGCGAAATTCTGATGACGCCGGCCACGATCTTACGGTCAAATGTACAGATGTCGCCGGGAACCTGTAATTCGATTTCCGCTTCAAAGATCGCCGCTCGCCCGCCGAGACTTCGCCTTGATCGATCATCACATCGATTCCGGACTCGTTTTCGCTGATATTTCACAGTCTCCGCTCGACAGCCTCGGCAATTCCGATCATAGCCCAAGCGAGGCCGAAAACCCAGACGATAGCGATAGCAATCATCAGCCCTATGATCGAAGAGGGTTCTGATCATGTCTTTTCAAGAACGCTGAAGAAAGAAAGCCCGCCTGGCCGGGGGTAGGAACAGACGGGCTTAGTGAGAGCCATCAGCATGAGGGCGACTCCTAGATACTCCGCTGCTCGTCGATTCGCTTTGCGATTTACGATGAGCTGATATGAAGCATTTGTGATTGACGTGCCTTTTTCGCGTCCGCGAGATTCTTCTTGAACGGGCGGTGAGGCCGTTTCGGCCTTGAGCCCGTGGAGCGCCGAGATTCTGCACGCTAAAATGAAGGCGACGGACTGGGCTTCAGAAGGCGCACAGAAATTCGCGCCTGCGATGAACCAGCAATCTCGTTCCGCGTTCACCTCTACCACGGCGTACGAGGATGACCCATGGACAATCCAAAAATTGCGAGGGTACAAATTCGGCTTCCTGGCGAGGGTGCTTATCGCGAATTGACGTCGAAAGAAGACTTGGATGACGCCTTGATGAAAGAATGGCCTTTCGAAGGATCCTCTCCGGCTCGATATCGGGCTCGGGTCAAGTGCCTTGACGCTATGAATGGGCTTTGCGGGCCGGAAGATGCCAGGACCGCCTTTATAGCTGCATGTCGTGAGGCAGGGATCGACTTTGTCTCCTGATGGTCTGTCTGCCTGAAATGGCGATCCAAATTTTAGCGTCTTTCAGAAGGCTTGCGCTTACACCAGGATTTTGGTGGTCGCGGTGAAGCTGCTGCGGGGCACCGTAAACTTAACGTCGGTTAGGCGACGGGATTCCTCCCTGCTCAATCTGCCGATTATATGCGAGCGATCTCCGGCCACATGTTCATAGCAGCGGCGCGTAGTTGGCGATGATGGCTGGCGGAAATGTCGTGGCGAGGGATGTGGAATAGGTTGGCAATCGGATCGTGAATGGAGATGAAGCGCTGCAACTGTCGCCGTGACTTCAAGCGCTTCATGACCCGCTCTCGCTGTCGCACTGACTGATGGGAATTCTCCGCTCGGTTGTTGAGGCCCTTGTGGGATCGATGCTCGACGCCCGGCATGACCTCTCGTCTTGCGGCGTCATAGGATCGGAGCTTGTCGGTCACCATCACACGTGGCGCACGGCCTTGGCCCTTCAGCAGCTTACGCATCAGGCGTTTGGCTGCCTTGGCGTTGCGGCGGCTTTGCACCAACCTCTCCAGCACAAATCCGTCCTGATCAACGGCGCGCCACAGCCAATGCGTCTCGCCTCGGATCGAAATGACGGCCTCGTCGAGATGCCATTTATCGCCGAGCCGGCCGCACGAACGTTGACGGATCTGGTTGGCGAAGGTGCGGCCGAATTTCTCTGCCCACAGCCGGATCGTTTGATGCGAAACGATGATCCCTCGCGCCGCCAGCATGTCCTCGACCATACGCAGGCTGAGCGGAAACCGGAAATAGAGCCACACGGCATGGGCGATGATTTCGGCGGGAAAACGATGCCGGCGGTAAAGAGGATCTCGGTCAGTCATGGCCGAGCATCCCACATTCAAGTGCATGCTTCGTCAAGTTGACGATACCTCTGAAATACCGTAGCACGTCCACCTTGGATCAGCACCACACCTTCATGACATCCGGCTAATTTTGGCCTTGCTTACAGAACGGGCCACAGGGATCAAGGCTAGATGTAAAGTTCGAGACTGCAACCATATGCTGAATCTGCTTGTCCTGAAAACTAAAAGTTGACAAGGTGCGGCGGTTGGTCCATATATCCACCGTCGATATTTGCTTGCTGAGCTTTGGTTATCGTGCGATTGGCACCGCGCCCTGAACGAACCTTCCTTTCAAAAATCGTTATCACCATCCGCGGCGCGTGAGTGCTGTGGTTCCTCTATCGCTATGAAAGGGTTCATCATGACCACTGGCACAGTTAAATGGTTTAATTCCACCAAGGGCTTCGGCTTCATTCAGCCTGACAATGGCGGCGCTGATGCGTTCGTCCACATCTCTGCCGTCGAACGCGCCGGAATGCGCGAACTCGTCGAGGGCCAGAAGATCGGCTTCGAAATGGAGCGCGACAACAAGTCGGGTAAGATGTCTGCCTGCAATCTGCAGGCCGCTTAAGGCCAATAGGTATCCGCTTTCCTTTGACCACGGATGTACTGGCATTGTTGAGCGCATGATACCAACCGAGGTCAGGCAGATTGCCTGGCCTTTTTTATTGCCACCAGATTTGGCATCTACCTCAGAGGCATCAATATGACGCAGACACACAGCAAATCTCGCCAGCTGGCGGAGATTGCTTTCGGCAATGTTCAATCGCAATTTTTTGCTCGCAACAGCGCCGTGGAAGAGCTCGACTCTCTTACCCGGTCCCGCGAGGAAAAGACCCTGCGGCTTCGCGAAGCACGGCTGGCAAAAGAAGTGCACGACCGTGCGACAGCGACAGCCTCGCTGCTCGCCCGACGAGCGAAAACCCGCTGACCTCTTCGGCAACACAATCCAAGGACAAACGTTTGAAGAACGCTAGAAACAATGAACTCTCCGATCGCCGCACGGCATCAGCGGATGCAAAGACTGCTCTCCTGAATGCCTATCGCACTGCAAAGACCGCGGCGGAGCCAACCAACTTGGCAAGGCAGGCGGAACGTATGGCCATCGCTGGCGCCAGGGAAGAGCGGCGCCTTGAGCGCGAACGGGTGAAGCTCGAGGAGTCGGAGCGCCTGGTGGCCGAGGCAGCCGAACAGCAGGCCGCCATGGCGGCTGCAGCCCGAGCCGAGACTGAAGCGCGCGATGCTCGCGAGAAAAACCGCATCGCACGCGTGGTCGAGGACGAGGCGGCGCGAAAGGCTGAACGCGATCGGCGCTACGCCAATCGCAAAGCAAGACAGGCTTAGGTTCCTGGATCGGCGACACACGTGACCGATCAAACACTCCAGGCTGGTTGACGCGGAATTGCCGTATGAGCGACCAAGCCTTTCCGGGATGGGATATGCCATCCCGTCTCACAGGAGTTTCCATGACAGAAAATACGGGTGAGATACAGACGATCAATACGGCCTGGCAGATTGCGATTCAGGAAATCCTGAGGATGGTCATTCGGGACATGTATCATGCGGACGGGGAGCAGGCCTTTATGGACCACATCAAACGCATTGAAGAGGGTGCGGTCGACAGCATTTATACGGACCTGCGGCTGCGCGGAACGGACGAATGGACAGAGGTGCTCGTTAAAGAAAAGGCGAGCAACTTCGTCACGACGCTGCTGACATCCTTCACATTTGACCGGACCTGACGCGAAGTCATGGGCCATCTCAAGGCCCTGACGTCTCTCGTATTTCTAGCTCAGGATCATCCTAATGTCGGTACCGGCGCGGTCCCGGCCGTGACGCCTTTCTGAAAGGGCGATCCATCTTCAGGGTAAGGCAAGCCGTCCTCGCTCAGTACCATCGGCTTGTCTGTACCGGTTGGCATAGACGTTTCCCTCAGACGAGTTTACTAATTGTCGGGCCGGAGGTTCGAGATGGTTCAAGCGCATTGAACACTCGAGCGAGCAGGCGTCGTAGAATACAACACGCTTTGTGGTGACATCGTTAAACTGATTGGTAGGCTCTAGCTTTCGTCGCTCAATTGCGCGAGTCCCGCGATCTCTCCAGAAACGAAGGGCTTGTGACCCTAGCTACGTGTGCAAGTATAAGGCGAATATGTATTGATCTGGTGCCACGTCGGGGTGGCGCAATTGTAGGCATACACACTAGGGAAAGCCCCTGTCGAAGCACGGCGTGTCAACTGACGCGAAGAATTGACCCCCTCGGGGAATTGAAGAACTAACCCCTCATTGATTGCGGTTTCTTTGGTTTCAAGCGCCGCTTTTGCGCAGCCGACACCGCGCTCGTCTTTGCCTTTCCTACGTGCCCGATAGGGTGCGCACACTCGCGGCATAAACCCCGTACCGGCGCGTTTGATATTGTCCTGAGATACGGCGGAAGGCCCCTTATGGTGCCAGCCTCTTTTTAATCGCGGGAGTGCCGGTTATAGAGGTACCATCATCTTGACCTGGGTAGCCTTACGGACGAGATCCGTGGGTGGAAAAATTCTGCGGGAACCCATGCCATTCTATCTAGTCACTCAAACATCGCTGATCGAGGCCAACGATGAACGTGACGCCGCTCGGAAGGGAATAGACCAGATCCGCTCGGCCGTGCAGGTCAACGTTGCCGTGAAGTCCGATGAAACGACGGTCACTCATATCGTCGTCACCACAATGATCGATGAGCCGCGCCCGGTGCCGCCCGTTGCTCCGGAGGCCGTCGATGCCTGAGGTCGACTGTTTGGCCTATCTGCGTTAATCCTTTTCTGGTGATCAATGCCTATATCCAGGTCCGAAGCTCGGCGCATACGCGCTCTTGACGGTTTGCGCGGCCTGGCAGCGCTTGGTGTCGTGGCCTATCACTATCTCGACACGCCTGCCTATTATGGTCTCCTCGGTGTCGAACTGTTCTTCGTGATCAGCGGGCTGGTGATCCTGATGACGCTGGAGCGCGTTCGCTCGCTCTCCCAATTTGCCATAGGCCGAGCTTGCCGCCTGTATCCTGCTTACTGGCTTTCCGTCGCGGCAGCCGGCCTATTCTTATGGGCAACCGGCCGGACCGCCGGGCAAACCGTCCTCATCAATTCCACGATGCTACAGGCCTTTCTGTACGTGCCCAATCTCATCAGTCCATATTGGACCCTGGCATACGAACTCGTATTCTACGCTGCGATGTCCATTGTGTTTGCGGCCAACCGCTTACGGAATATCGACCTTGTTGCCGTTGCCTGGCTTGCCATCATGATCCTATTCAGAAGCCTCATGCTCCTGACTGGATATGGCTTTCGGCTCTATAACGACTGGATTATCCAGTCTCTGCTCATGCCGCAGTTCGGCCACCTGTTCATCGCCGGCATGATGCTTTACCGGATAAATACCGGCCGGGCGACGATACTGACCTGGGTGGCGCTCGTGCTTTCCGTTCTTTATTCGCTCTTCGGTCGTTCGGATTGGGCGCATATCGGCACGCTCCTCTATTTCTCGGTCAATGGGGTGTTCATCGCCGCCGTGTGGGCCGCCTGGACGGGCCGGGCACGAGCTTTGGCCACGCCATTGCTGGCGGAACTGGGAATCTGCTCCTATTCCCTCTACCTGTTGCACTTGCCCGTGAAGTTGATTTTGAGCCACCTTTTCGGTGAATTGAGCGGGGAGCCATGGTTCCCCTTCATTGTCCTTTTCCCGAGCGCCGTCGGGGCCGCGGTTCTTTCAAGGAGATACGTCGAGCAACCCGCTCAGTTGTGGGTCAGAAAGCGGCTCTCACATGCTCCGGCGAGCGCCGATAAACCCGCCTGAATCGTACGCGCGAATTTTCTATGCGCTTTATGAAGCGTAGTGCTCGGATGCATGAAGCGTCCGCCAATAATTGGTGCTGCAAGGGCTGCAATATTCCTTTTCCAGAAACCACCGCATCAGTTGCAGACGCGGACATTTTCCACGTGATACCCATTATCATATTGGCCTTGCGCTGATGCCAGCATTGTGGGGGAGGAGCGTAATAGCGGGGGCCGCTGTTTTCGATTGCCGTACCAATCGCCAACCAGGCCTGCGGCAATGCCACCGGCAACTAGGCGAAGGGCCGCCCCAGCCGCGATTATCATGCCAGCGCCGGCCATAGAATTCCTGCGTGCTGGCAGCGCCAGGGTCAGTGACAGCGGTGCGGTAACCGCAGCGAAGACGAGCGTTGAAAGAACAATTTTCCTAGCGTACAGGGTGGGGGGTGAACTCGGCTCGACGATCTGGATTCCATCATCAACGGAGCCGTCGATGGCGCAGGCATCCCTGTCAGCCGAGCTGGCTCGTCGGATTCGCGAACGCAGGCTTGTGCCAGTCCTCACGAATTACTAAGCGGTTGGCAACGATGTTTTTGCATATCCGGAAGCCGGCCAAAGCCTACTACGGACTTAGAACTTGTAGCCAACCATGAGACCGGCGCGGGTCATGCCGCCATTCGGGCCATCGCAAAGATTGGCGTGCGAGGAGTGGGCAACCTGGGCCATCAGGCTCCAGTGGCTGTCGAAATTATAGCCAGCGCCGAGATATTCGTGGAAGAGCAGATGACAGCCGAGCTTCGGACCATCGTTTTCGTCCGTCAGGTTGCCGTTGTGGACGACGCCGCCAAAGCCCGCTTCGGTGAAGAAGCCGTTGGGATTTGTCAGTGTCCAGCTCAGGCCACCATAGAGCTGCTGCGCTGCCGTGCGGGTCGTGCCGATCGATGTGCCGATATGGATGCGCGGATGAAGGAGCTGGCCCTTCCAATCGTCGGCGGGATTGTAGCCAAACGGATTGAACAGCAGCATCACATCGGGCATCACGCCGTCTTCGCGATCGTGACCATCCTCGATCGAACCGCTCAAGCCAAAGCGCAATTCATCAAAAATCTTTGCAGCGGTGGGAAGCGCGGGGGCGGCGAGAGGGGCCGAAGCAGGCTGAAAATCGGCACCGGACGCTGGCTGATAGGCAATAGCGACCGAACTCAAAAGCACAAAAGCGGACAATGCGTTTCTCGAAAAACGTTTAACGAGATCGACGTGCAGGCTCATGCAAGAATCCTCAAGAAACCCCCGACTCGCGGGCAGGCTACGCGACTCCTACCATCGCCAACGAGATGTTAAAGAGAGTTCGCATTTCGAAGAGGTATTTGAAAACTCTGATGTAAAACCGCAACAGCAGCTGTTGCGCTAGCAAAATCAGCCATAGCTATCGTAGCTTGCGGAGCCGTCATCGAGTTATCACAGATGGCGGTATGGCATCTCGACAAGGACCCCAGCGAGCCCGAGAACCCAAACGATAGCGAGAGCGAGCATGAGAACTATATCAAGAATGGTTTTGATCATGCGTCTAGTTTTGTCTTGTGGAAATCGATCGACGAAGCGACCCGGTCGCTGGACTATAGGGACTTTTGAATGCCGGGCTCAAATTATATCCTTCCTGTTGAAGCGAACTAGGAGGCGGCCGCCGGACGCACCCTGCGCGCTACCTAAAAGGGGACAGATGCGTCCACACGCCCGTCCATAGCGCCGATGCAGGCTCTGCGCGTGTTTGCGAAAGCTTCGCCGCCGCGGCTGGGCCAATATCAGGCATGCAAGCAGCTCCTGCAGCTATCGGGCTAAAGTCCGATGCTGGAACCAAAAAAACATCAAAGGGTTTATCAAGCGGATCCAATTACGAAGATCCGAGCTAGAGAGGAAACCATGAAAAACATCATTCTTGCTGCCGCATTCATCTCCGTTTCGGCTCTTTCAGCACTTGCTCAAACCGCACCCGCTGCCAACAGCAACGGGAACACGCCCGCAGTTGCTACCCCCGACACGAAAAATCCGACCGCCCCAGTGGAAGGCGCCAACAGCTTTACCGAAGGCCAGGCAAAGGATCGGATCGAAAAAGCAGGTTACACCGGGGTGAAGGATCTCAAGAAAGACGACAAGGGGGTTTGGAATGCCACCGGCATGAAGGATGGCAAAGCCGTTTCGATCGCCCTCGATTATCAGGGCAATGTTGTCGGCAAGTAACCGCAAGGAGGCCATGATGAAAACTGTGACCGGACTTTTTGACGATTACACGGACGCGAGCGCCGCTGTTAGTGACCTCGAATCTGCTGGCGTGCCGTCGAGCGATATCAGCATCGTTTCCAATAATGCCGATAAGCGGCACGGAGATTCGAATGCCGCCGAAGACGCCGGAACTGGCGCCGGGATCGGCGCGGTTGTCGGCGGCGCAGGCGGTCTGCTGACTGGTCTCGGCTTAATGGCGATACCCGGCGTCGGCCCGGTCGTCGCAGCCGGTTGGCTTGCTGCGACCGCAGCGGGCGCTACGGCTGGCGCCGTTGCAGGTGGGGCCGTTGGTGGAATCATCGGCGGACTGACGAGCTCCGGCGTGCCAGAACGAGATGCGCATTTCTACGCGGAAGGCGTGCGCCGGGGCGGCACCCTCGTCACCGCGAAAGTGACTGACGCGATGGCTCCAGAGGCTGAAGCCATTCTCAAACGATCCAACTTGGTCAATCCAACAGCGCGGCGCACGGCCTACGAGCAGCAGGGATGGTCGCGTTTCGACGAAACGCTCGCGCCCTACAATGGCGAGCAGATCGAGCAGGAGCGGCTTCGATATCGCCGCACTGGTACGTAACAATTGTAGGAGGGGCGTCCGTGAGCGCCCTTCTGACTGCTGACAAATCTTTCTGAAACGAGAAACCCGGTTCAGAAAACATTCATGCAAAAGGTGACGAAATCGATGTCGAAAGGATCGAACGGAGGGTTTCGGATGAAAGTGTCTTTGATTGCAGGTGCGCTCCTGCTTGCTGGGATGGCAGCTCCTTCGGTGGATGCGATGCCTCTCTTTGGCAAAATGACCCCGAGTCTTTCGGAGCAACTGCCAGCAGCTGTTCAGGTGGATTACGCATGCGGCCGCGGTTGGCATTTGACACGCTGGGGCTCCTGCCGGCCAAACGAATGGCGCGGACCGCCTCCGGGCTACTGGGGGCATCGGCCGCCCCCGCCCTACGGCTGGCGCGACGAATATCGGCCGCGCTATTGGCATCGGCCGCCTCCCCCCGGCTGGTACTAGGATTCTGTCCTAAATTGGTTTGGTGCTGACCTCGGGTGGCTGGGGTCAGGCCAATTCTTCCAGAGCCAGCGACCGGCTCGCGCCGTTGGAATGGCCGACAAAGACGAGCCCCGCACGTCTCGTCAGCTTTGCCTATTTCGTCAGCGCGATCCGGAGCGTCGTCTGGGTTCCGCGCGCATCTCTCGAGCTAGTTAGGCATCTTGCGGCACTACAAAGACTAGTTAGCGTACCGGCGGGCGCCAAAGTGAGAACGTTTGCGACAACGGAGGCGGCACGATCGACGAGGTTAGACGCCAGGAGCGTCAGCAGCAATAACCCCGGCCCTGTCATTTATGCAGCATAGATCGCTTGTTCGCCCCACTGCGGCCCAGCCCCTGTCAAAGCCCCCACAACCGAAGCTGCTAACGCAAACAAAAGACCCCGATAGCGCATAGTTATTTACGTTGCCAAATGAATTCTTCCGACAACCAGGCGGTAAGGCGCCTGTTGCCAAGTGAGACGCCGCCAACCCACGGAGTTTCTCCGCCTCGCCAGGAAAGCAAGGATCGAAAGCTCGGGATCAACCGTACTGGATTATCGGATTGATCCCGCCGCCTTTCGCAGGCTGTGCGACACTGTTCGCGACTCCCTGAGCCTTCACGGGGTCTGGCGGTTCGCTGAAGAACAGGCCTCCAGTCTGGCCGCTCGGTCCTGGTGTCGGCGTTGGCATACGAGCCGATATTTTGGTTAGTAGCGCGCTTCGCCATCAATAGGGAAACCTCTTCGATATTAGGCGATGTGGACGGATTGCCGCATGTGGCCCCTTTGGGATTCCTGACTTGCACTTAGTCTGATTCATGGAGTGCCGACTGATTTGGAGGTCGGCATGAGCACGAAGATGACAGAAGACGAT